>OMYY01000001.1 GCA_900315435.1 uncultured Spirochaetaceae bacterium | reverse complement strand
GCTCGACGAGCTCGAGGACCGGCTGGAAAAGATCCTCGTCGGCAGCTATTACATCGAGCAGCGTCTCCTGCTCGCAGGATTCGTGCGGAGCCAGGGGAGAGAGCGCTTCCTCGGGCATGCCATGGAGGTCTCCTATTCGGACGCGTTGCTTGGTCGCGTCTTCGATGGTGCCGGCGAACCTAGGGACAAGGGTCCTGCCTTGACCGACAACATGATCGCCATCGGCGGCCCATCGGTCAACCCGGCCAAGCGTATCACTCCGAAGACCATGATCAGGACCGGTATTCCGATGATCGACGTCTTCAACACGCTGGTCGAGAGCCAGAAGCTCCCGATTTTCAGTGTCAGCGGCGAGCCATACAACCAGTTGCTTGCCCGCATCGCCATGCAGGCCGAGGTCGATTTGATCGTCCTTGGCGGCATGGGATTGAAGTATGACGACTATCTCTACTTCCGCGATACGCTGGAGAAGAGCGGGGCTATGAGCAGGACCATCATGTTCATCCATACCGCCAGCGACCCGACAGTCGAGTGCATGATGATTCCGGATATGGCCTTGGCTGTCGCAGAGCGTTTCGCCCTGGACGGCAAGAAAGTGCTGGTGTTGCTCACCGACATGACCAACTACTGCGATGCCATGAAGGAAATCGCCATCACGATGGACCAGGTTCCGTCCAACCGGGGATATCCGGGCGACCTGTACAGTTCCCTGGCCAGCCGCTACGAGAAGGCGGTCGAGTTCGAGGGAGCCGGATCGGTCACCATCCTTGGTGTCACCACGATGCCTGGCGACGATGTCACGCACCCGGTTCCGGACAACACCGGATACATCACCGAGGGCCAGTATTACCTGAAGAACGGCCACATCGAGCCTTTTGGCTCCTTGTCCCGTCTGAAGCAGAACGTCAACAAGGACACCCGTGACGACCACCGTTCGCTGATGGACGCCATGATCAAGCTCTACGCCCAATACAAGGACACGGTAGAGAAGAAGTCGATGGGTTTCATGATGACCGACTGGGACGAGAAGCTCTTGAAGTATGGGGCATTGTTCGAAAGCAGGTTGATGGACCTTTCGGTCAATATTCCTCTCGAGCAGGCTCTTGACCTCGGATGGGAAATCCTCGCCGAGTGCTTCGAGCCAAACGAGACCGGACTGAAGAGCGACCTGATCAACGAGCGCTGGCCAAAGAAGTTGGCGTAAGGGAGATAGGTGATGGCCGTCAAACTGACGAAAAACGAGCAGAAAGTCCAGAAAGACGCGCTGAAGCAGTTCCAGCGGTATCTGCCGACTCTGCAGCTGAAGAAACAGCAACTGCAGATGGTCATCCGTCAGATCCAGAGCCAGATGGAGGAGCTGAAAGCGAAGCAGAAGGCAGTGGTTGCCGGCATGCAGGATTGGATTGCCGTCTACAACGAGAACACGGCGTTCAGCCCGTCGCTGAAGATCGAGCATCTGGTGAAGGTCGACAAGGTGGTCCAGACCACCGGCAATATCGCCGGCGTCAAGATCCCCGTCTTCAAGGAGCTGGAGTTCAAGCCGATCGTCTATGACTTGAACGCCTATCCGCTCTGGGTGGACAAGGGGCTCAGCGCCTTGCGGGATGTGGCACGGTACGATGCGCTGGTACGGACTCTGGAGCAGCAGGTCGACCTGCTGGGCAAGGAGCTCAGGACCACGACGCAGCGCGTCAATCTGTTTGAGAAAGTGAAGATTCCGCAGGCGAAGGAGAATATCCGTCGTATCGGAATTTACCTCGGCGACCAGCAGACCAGTGCGGTCGTCCGTGGTAAGATCGCCAAGAAGAAACTGGTACGGGAGGCCTAAACGATGATTGAACCGATGAAAAAGGTCTATCTTGTCGTGCAGACCGCCCGCAAGAGGCAAATGCTCAAGGCCCTGCGCAAGGCAGGCATCGTCCATGTCCAGGATGCTCCGAAACCGGTGCATAGTGGAAAGGCCGACGAGATTGGCAAACAGGCCGAGAACTACGCGAGGATCGAAAGCGCTTTGCTGGAGTTCGGCGATGCGAAGAAGACTCCCCAGAAACAACTGGACGAGAAGGCATTCTCGCAATGGGCTGGACGGCTCACGGCGCTCCTTGACCAGCGCAAGGCGTTGAACGAGCTGGTGGCAGGCGATACCCGCGAGCTCGAGCGGATCCAAGGCTGGGGCGACTTCCATGTGGAGGAGCTGAAGGCACTGGAGAGGCAGGGCATCAAGCTGGCTTTCTATACGATCGGGCCCAAGGAACTGGCGTCGCTGGATGCCAGCATTCCGTTGATTGTCCTCAGCGATGTGGATGGCCAGAAGGCCATCGCCGTCGTTGGCAGCGATGCCTATGTGCCCGGCGGTCGTCGCTTCGACCTGCCGGCCAAGGACGCCCAGACGCTCCGCGACGAGCTTGAGACGAGCCGCAAGCAGCTGGAGGGCATCCAAGCCGAGCTCGAGGGAGGAGTCGCCTATCTCGATGCGTTGAAGCGCGCCGAGAAGGTGAACGTCCAGGCCGCCATCTTCCAGAAGACCAGCGACGAGATGGGCGGGGACGACGTCCTTTCCTATCTTGTGGGGTACCTTCCTGCCCGTATCGAGTCATCGTTCACCGAGTTGGCCGGGCGCGAAGGGTGGGGCTACGCGTTGGAGGATCCGGAGGATGACGACAATCCGCCGACCCTGCTGCGCTATCCCAAGGGCTTCAGCCTGATGCAGCCGATCTACAACATCCTCGGTACCTATCCGGGCTACCGGGAACGGGATATTTCCGTTCCGTTCCTGCTCTTCTTCATGGTCTTCTTCGCGATGATCATCGGAGATGGCGGATACGGACTGGTCTTCCTGCTGGCCGGGCTGGGACTTCGCAAGGCCCAGAAGGAATGGACCGACACCAACATGCTGGTCATTGTCCTGGCGATCGCGACAATCGTCTGGGGCGCGGTGACCGGCACCTGGTTCGGCTCGACCTGGATCCTGGAACACGTGCCCTTCCTGCGCATGCTGGTCATTCCGACGCTGGCGAACATTCCCCAGCTGTTCCTGAAGGCGAGCGGCGAGGTGATGGACGCCAAGACGGTGCAGGACAACGTGATGAACTTCTGCTTCATCCTCGGCACTGTCCAGCTGGCGCTGGCCTGCGTGATGAATGTCCTGTACAAGCTGCCGCGCAAGAACCTGAGCTGGGTGAGCGATGTGGCCTGGTTTGTCGATCTGGTGGTGCTCTACCAGCTGATCCTGACCATGCTGCTTCCCTCGGTCAGACTCCCGCTCATGCTGGATACGATGACAATCCTGAAGATTGTCGCCGTCGGCTATGTGGTGGTCATCCTCTTCAGGAACCAGGACGCGGGCAAGAAGTTCTCCGATGGCGTCAAAGAGGGTCTGATGGGCTTCCTTCCCACCTTCCTCGACACCATCAGCTGCTTCAGCAACATCATGAGCTATATCCGTCTGTTTGCGGTTGGTATGGCGGGCTTCGCCATCAGCCAGTCGTTCAACTCGATGGCTCTCGGGGTCGCCGGGGCGGGGAGATTGGTCGGTGTCATCGGCTTCATGCTGATCGTGCTGCTCGGGCATACGCTGAATATCGTCATGTGCCTGCTCAGCGTGATCGTGCATGGTGTGCGTCTCAACATTCTGGAATTCTCCAACCAGCTCGGCATGGAGTGGTCCGGATACAAATATGATCCGTTCAGGGAAACGGTGAAAAGCGAAAACTAACATCGTTGTTTGGCAACAACAAGGAGTAAACTATGAACGTTGCATTTATCGGTATGGCGTGTGCCCTCGGCCTTTCTGCCCTTGGCTCTGGTCTCGGCGCGGGAGCTGCATGCTCCGCGGCTGTCGGTGGATGGAAGAAGTGCTATGCGAACGGCAAGCCGGCACCCTTCATCCTCGTCGCTTTCGGAGGTGTTCCTCTCACCCAGACCATTTACGGGTTCCTGCTGATGACCTTCATCAAGAACGCGGTCGCGACCATTGATCCGTTGCTTGGTCTTGGTGTCGGCCTGTTCGGCGGCCTCGCCATCGGTCTGTCCGCCTTCATGCAGGGGCGTTGTGCCGCCTGCGCCTGCGATGCTTTCGCAGAGACGGGAAAGGGTACCGCGAACTACTTCATGGTCATCGGTATTGTCGAGACCGTCGCACTGTTCACCCTTGTGTTCGGTATGTTGATGCTTGGCTGAAGCCGACACACCAGACAACGGTGGCTTGATGACCGGCGCTCCCTCTTGGGGTGCCGGTCATCTTTTTGGTGGATGCCCGAAAAAATACTGGTATACTGGAAATGGGGGGCAGTACATGTTCAACAATCGAAAGCAATCCTATCAGACTACCGGCGCGGAAGAGGTGACCCTGCAGCAGGGGCTTACCGCACCGAGCCTCTACGTGGACGGGGACTATCGGAAGATCGAGCAGTTCCTCCTCTCCGGAGCCTATGTGAATACCCGCAGCGGCAGCGGAAAGACGCCGCTGATGGTGGCGGTGAGAAACAACTGCGACCCGGAAATCGTCAAGCTCCTGCTCAAGAGCGGAGCTGACCCGAACCTCCGTGACAGCAAGGGCAGGACCGCGCTGATGTATGCGGCAGGACACTCCTACATGACCACCATCAACCTGTTGCTGCAGGCAGGCAGCAAGATCGACGAGGAAGAGGAGCACACCGGACTGACCAGCCTGATGTTCTCCCTGATCAAGCAACGCGAGATCCAGGTGGTGACCGGCCTGATCGACGCAGGAGCCGACGTCAACCATCGCGATATCATCGGCGAGACTCCGCTGATGATGGCGGCACGGTATGCGACCGGAAGCCTGGTGGTCGAAATGCTGGTCAAGAGCGGGGCGGACCCGACGGCGGTCAACAATGCCGGTTCCAGCGTCCTGTCCTATGCCTGGGAGAATACCGCCCATCCCGAGGTTGCCTCATACCTGGTGCGGCTGGACAAGTAATCTTGCACAAAGCACGTTTTCTTGCCAACATGGTGCCCGAGAGGCAGAACGATGCGATTGGTCCATGTTGGCAATGTGCTCATCGGCGGGGGTAACCCGGTATCCGTACAGACGATGTACGATTGTCCGATTCCCCATGCAAGCGGAGAAATCGACGCATTGATGCGGCGGATGGGAACCCTGCACACGATGGGGTGCGATATCATCCGGTATTCCTATCCCCATCTCGAGGACCACGACTCCTTCAAGGAAATCTGCAGGCGCAGCCCGATGCCGGTGGTCGCGGACATCCATTTTGACTGGAAATGCGCTTTGGACGCGATTGCGTGCGGCGCCCATGCCATCCGGATCAACCCGGGAAATATCGGTGCGCGCTGGAAGGTCGACGAGGTATTTGCTGCAGCCAAGGACCATGATATCGCCATCCGCATCGGCTTGAACAAAGGTTCGCTGCCACGGACGGGCAACCCCGACCCGGCCCAAAGGATGGTCGACTATGCTCTGGAGTATCTGGACTGGGCAGAGCAGGCCGGCTTTACCAACTGCGTCGTCTCCCTGAAATCCTCAGACCCGGACGAGGATTATCGGGCGGCGAGACTGTTCGCCGCGCAGAGCGATTATCCCTTGCACCTTGGAGTGACCGAGGCAGGCAGCGTGGTCAGCTCGGTGACCCGCTCCACTTGGGTCCTGGGGAGGCTTCTTTCCGAGGGAATCGGAGGGACGTTGCGCATTTCCATTACGGGACCGATCGAGACCGAGGTCCAGGCAGGCGTGGAACTGTTGCGGACCCTTGGCCTGCGCAGGCAGGGAATACGCGTGGTCAGTTGTCCGCGTTGTGGCCGCTGTTCCTTCGACTCCCAAGGCTTCCTCGCCTCGGTGGAGCAGGAGCTGCTTTCCATTCCCAAGACCATGACCGTCGCCATCATGGGTTGCCAGGTCAATGGCCCCGGCGAGGCAAAGAACGCCGACTTGGCGATCACCGGTATCGGGAACTCGGTATTCCTCTACAAGAGAGGTGTCCTGAGCCAGAAGGTAGACGTGAAGGACGCCAAGCGGGTGCTGCTGGAGTCGGTCAAGTCCTTTCATTGACATGCCTTTGCCCTCTCGGTATATTCACAAATGTTACCTATGCAGAACCAGCTGATCATCAAAGGTGCCCGCGAGCACAATCTGAAGAATATCGACCTGACGCTGGAGAAAAACAAGCTGATCGTCATCAGCGGCCTCTCCGGCTCGGGTAAGAGCAGTCTTGCCTTCGACACCATCTTCGCCGAAGGACAGAGACGGTATGTGGAAAGCCTTTCCGCCTATGCGCGCATGTTCCTGGGGCGGATGGAAAAGCCTGATGTCGACTACATGGAGGGGTTGCAGCCTGCAATCGCCATCGAGCAGAAATCGACCCATAAGAACCCGCGTTCCACGGTGGGTACCATCACCGAGATCTATGACTATTACCGCCTGCTCTGGGCGCGCTGTGGCGTCCCCCATTGCCCGAACTGTGGAAGGGAGATCAGCGAGATGTCGGTGGACCAGATCATCGATGTCGTGTTCTCCCATGGCGAAGGGACCCGAATCATGGTCAGCGCCCCGATCGCCATCAGGCGCAAGGGCGAGTACAAGAAGGTCTTTGATGATGCGAAGAAAGCGGGGTATCAACGGGTCAAGGTGGATGGGACGATGTACTTGGTCGACGATGTTCCCAAGCTGGAGAAGCAGGTCAAGCACACAATCGACGTGGTGGTGGACCGTCTGGTCATCCGCAAGGAGGACAGGCAACGGCTTGCCGACTCGATCGAGACCTGTGACGAGATGACGGGCGGCCTGGTGAAGGTCACTTTCATCGGCTCCGACAGAAATGAGACCGAACAGATTTTCAGCGAGAAGAACAGCTGCCCTTTTTGCGGCATCACCCTTCCCGAGATCGAACCACGGCTTTTCTCCTTCAACAATCCCTACGGAGCATGTCCCGAGTGCAACGGTTTGGGTGTCAAGACGGAGTTCGACCCTGACCTGCTGATTCCCGATTACAGCCTGTCCTTCAACCAGGGGGCTGTGGTGACAAACAATCCGGATGCCGCCTGGTCACGCGTCCCCTTCGAGGCTTTGGCCGCCGCCTACCATTTCTCGCTGGACACTCCCTTCGACAAGCTGCCGAAGGAAATCATCCAGAAAATCCTCTACGGCACCGAGGAACCGATTACGATGCACTACGTCTACAAAAACGGCGAGGAGACGGTCAACAAACCCTATCCCGGCCTGCTCAAGGAGATGTGGAGGCGTTACCGCGAGACGCAGAGCATGCAGATCAAGGTCTGGATGGGACAGTTCATGAAGGAATCGGTCTGTCCGGTCTGCCACGGCGACCGCCTCAGACCCGAGGCGCTTGCGGTCACCCTGAACGGCAAGAACATCATCGAGGCGACCCATCTCTCCGTCCGCGATTCCCTGAAATTCTTCAACGAGCTTGTCTTGACCGAGAACCAGCAGAAGATTGCCGGACAAATCCTGAAGGAAATCCGTGCCCGACTGACCTTTCTGAACAACGTCGGACTGCAGTACCTGACCATCGACCGCGCCAGCGCCACCTTGAGCGGCGGCGAGGCCCAGCGCATCAGGCTTGCCACCCAGATCGGCAGCGCCCTGAGCGGGGTGCTCTATGTCCTGGACGAGCCGTCAATCGGGCTCCACCAGCGGGACAACCAGCAACTGATCGACACGTTGAAGAACCTTCGGGACCTGGGCAACACCGTCCTGGTGGTCGAGCATGACGAGGATACGATCCGCCAGGCCGACTATGTGGTCGACCTGGGACCGGGAGCGGGAGTCGAAGGCGGCTATATCACCGCCCAGGGCACCCCTGCCGAAATCGAAAGGAATCCCAAGTCGATCACCGGCCAGTTCCTCTCCCATACGCTGACCATCGACATTCCCAAGGAGCGGAGAAGGGGAAACGGCCACCATCTGAAACTCGAAGGGGCGAGGATGCACAACCTGAAAGGGGTCGACGTCGACATCCCTCTTGGCAAGCTGGTGGTCTTTACCGGCGTCTCCGGCAGCGGCAAGAGCACATTGCTCAACGAGGTGCTGCTCCCTGCAGTCAAGCGCAGGCTTGCCAAGAAGCCTGACACCTTCGAAGGGTACACCAAGCTGACCGGTACCGGCTTCATCGACAAGGTGATCAATATCGACCAGACGCCAATCGGGCGTACCCCGCGCTCCAACCCGGCAACCTATGTCGGAGTCTTCGACCCGATCCGCAGCCTGTTCGCAGAGCTTCCCGAGAGCAAGGCGCGGGGCTACAAGAGTGGACGCTTCAGCTTCAATGTCCCGGGTGGGCGGTGCGAGAACTGCCACGGGGACGGAACGCTGAAGATCGAGATGAACTTCCTGCCCGACGTCTTTGTTACCTGTGACGTCTGCCATGGCAAACGCTTCAACAAGGAAACCCTTGCGGTCACTTTCAAAGGGAAGAATATCGCGGATGTCCTGGATATGACCATGGCCGAGGCCAGCCAGTTCTTCAGCGCTTTCCCGGCCATCAAGCGGAAGATCGATACCCTCTGCAGCGTCGGCCTCGATTACATCAAGCTGGGACAGAGCGCGCTGACTCTCAGCGGGGGCGAGGCCCAGCGGGTCAAGCTGAGCAATGAGCTTTCCAAGATGGGTACCGGCAGGACCCTGTACGTGCTGGATGAGCCGACCACCGGCCTGCACTTCGCCGATGTGAAGAAGCTGATGGAGGTGCTCAACCGGCTGGTGGACAAAGGCAACACCGTAGTGCTGATCGAGCACAACCTGGATGTGATCAAGCAGGCTGACTGGCTGATCGACCTCGGACCGGAAGGGGGAGACGAAGGAGGGACGATCGTCACCCAGGGAACCCCGGAAGATGTTTCTCTTTGCAAGCAATCTTATACAGGCTATTATCTGAATAAGATTCTGCATGGCAACACATAGACGACACTATTTGGCTATCTTGTGCGCTATGGCACTCCAGCTGGAGTGCCTTCCTCTTCATGCGGACACCTTGTCGAGGAGCTTGGTTTCCACAGCCAACCGGTATGAGCTTGAGCAGATGGCCAGCCAGCGTGGCATGGCTGTCCTCGGCATGTCGGACGACGAGCTCAGGGCCCGTCTCCTGGCATTGGCCGGCGATGCAGGGGAAGGAGAGGATTCCCAAAGGGAAGCTGGCGAGCACAGCTATCAGATGCGGATCGAGAACGCCGAACGGATGCGGAAGGTGGGCGACGGCTCCTTGGTGACGCTTGTTGGCGACGTACGGGCGATGATTCGCATCTCCCAGGACACCAGCGGGAAAGAAAAGGAGCTGGATGCCGACAAGGTGATCGTCGATGCCGACCACACCCTGTTCTCCGCCATGGGCGGGGTCGTCTATACCGACCTGGACCCCGATGCGGCGGTGCAGGGCATGCTGGGCGACATCATCACCTTCGACTGGCAGGACTCCTTGCTGAAGATTACCGGTGGAATGACCGAGACCGAGCGTACCAACAGCAAGGACGAGAAGGTCGAGTTCTACACCAAAGGCGACGAGATCACTTACGACACCAACCAAGGACTGATTTTCTTCCGCCACGGCTCGATCACCAACAACCCGGTCCACTCCTACTCGTCGATTACCGCCAGCAAGCTCGCCGTCATGGACAACGGCGACATGTTCATCGAGAACGCCTATCTTTCCATTGGACGGGTTCCGGTCCTCTGGCTTCCGTTCTTCGTCTTTCCCGGCAGCCGGATGCTGGGCAACCCTGCCATCGGCATCGAGAGCGACCGCGGCTGGTTCGTCAACACCACCTTCGAGTTCTATGGTACCTATCCGGGAGTCTCCAATGGTTCCTCCTCAAGCTTCACGCGTCTGCTGGAGACCGACGACGGGGCGGTGAAGGTGCTGGATGGCTCGGTCTATCGTTCGCTTGGACAGGGGGAAAGCCTAGGCAGGTTCCAGCAATGGGCGAGGGATAGCGGCTCCTACATGGTTTTGATCGCCGACAGCTACCAGAACAGCGGTCTGGTAGGGGGTCTGGTAACCGAGAACAATCTCTTGGGAAAGCGGCTTTCCTTGAAATTCGACGGAAGAATCGCCACGACCACGACAGGGAAGGATACCCTTACCAGCTACAGCTCCTATCCGAAGACTCGGTACCTTGTGGAAAGCGAGGTCGCGCTGAAGACCCAGACGCTCTCCCTGACCCTTTCGATGCCGCTCTACTCGGATCCGAAGGTGAAACGCGCCTACACCAACCGCTTCACCAGTTTCTCGATGGACCATCTCTGGGGTGCCGACTGGCCGACCACCTATTCCAGCGAGGTGACCACCTATACCTGGAAGGCCAGCGGTACCTTCAAGCTCCCGGCCTGGTGGGACAACAACCTCCTCAAGAACCTGAGTGTCACCACTGCCGAGGCCTCGGCCACCTACAAATGGCTGCGGGATAGCGACAGCAACACCTACGGCTATGTCCTGAACTCGGTGACGCTTCCCAGCCTCAAGGCGACCATGGGCGGCACCATCTTCTCCTTCCGCGAGGAAGGCACGAACGTCCCGGCGACCAAGACCCAGGTGGAGCAGGAAGAAGAGGCCGAACACGTCAGAAAGGCGAGCGAGGTTTCCGCCGACCCGCTGGTAAACGCGATGCTGGAGAGTGCCTTCAAGGCGCACTCCAGCACCTCCACAACGACCAAAAAGCCCCGGTCGGTGGCGTTGACCTACTCGCTCAGCGAGAACCTGACCCAGACCGGTTCGAGCCAGAACAACACGTTCGACTGGGAGGATACCCGGTACCGGTACAACCAGACCAAGGGCTCCCTGCTCTTTGACTCGGTTGCCGACGGGAACTGGTTCACCTTCAGCGAGGAACTGGATCCTTCCTACACAAGTACCTATGATGCTTCGAAAAGCACCCGGAAGACCAAGGACTTCACCCTTTCCTCGACTACCAAGAGCGCCATCCCGATTATCGGCCTTTCCTACACGCTGACCCAGAAACTCTATACGTACTCGGAGACAACCACCTATAGCAGCGCTACCGATACGGAGGCCACCACCTCGGAGACAACCAGAGGAGCGTTCAACAAACGCACGGTGACCACCCACCAGATGGCGCTCTCCAAAAGCTTCACCCTGCCCAAGGGAACCTTGACCCCGACCATGACGTGGGTGTTGCCGCCGCTCACCCAGTCGGTGACGCCGTCGGTCACCTACAAAGCCGGCCCATGGACCCTTTCCGGATCCTTCAAGTTCTCGGCCCAGGAAGAGGGGGGGCCTCTGGAAAGGGATTTGGGAACATTGTCCGTGGGGTTGGACACCAGGTTCCTTACCGCCAGCGTGAAGGGCACCTACCAGACCCAGGAGTACAAGGCGGACGAGTTCTGGTATCCATTCGCCTCGATTGGTTCGGCGGCGTTGAGGCTTTTCGGCTGGACCTTCTCCGGCAGCTATGACTATCAGAACGACAACGACAGCTACGGAATGCACTACTTCAATTCCCTTTCTACCGGTCTGGCATGGGGGCCGGTCAAGACGACCTGGAGCTGGAACGGTCCGCGCGATGAGCTGGAGAGGTATACATGGATCACCATAGTGGATTTGGCCAATGGCAAATTGGTCTGGTGGAAACGTCGTGTCACCTTTTCTTGCGACCTCGGCTCGACCATGACGGTCAACTATCAGGACCGGTACGCGACCAACCTTTCCTTCAAGATCTCGCTCGGTTTTTCCATCGCCGAGTTCCTGGATGTGAAATTCTCGATGGCATCCTCCAACACCAGCTTCTTCACCTATTACGAGAACGACACTTTCCAGTGGAAAGAGATGTGGCAGGACCTGGCTCGCTCTTTTGATGTGTTCGGAGGAGGTATCCGGCAGACGAATTTCAACCTCAGTTCCCTCGGACTGGAGATCATCCACTCGATGGACGACTGGACCCTAAATTGCAAATACACAGGAAGTGTTGTATTATCTGACCATAAATATTCTTGGGTTCCCGTCATTTCGGTCTTCCTCCAGTGGAAGACGCTGCCGGAGCTCAAGGTGGACGAGAACTGGACGCGGAAGTCAAATGATTCGGCTTGGCAAGAGACCAGCTCGGTATATAGTGACTGACAGGTGGTATGGAAATACAGATTACCTTCGATAGCCAGGACGTGATGCAAAAGGTCTGTGGGGCAGGGGATAGGAACCTTCCCTACCTCGAGCTGCTGACCGGAAGCGAGATTGTCGAGCGTGGCAATATCCTGACTGTCACCGCGAGCCAGAACGAGACGGGAGACCAGGCTCAGGCGTTGATCGAGCGCCTGAAGGCGGCATCAAGAAGCCGCGAGGCAATCACGGAAGCCGAGATTTTCATGGAGTGGCAGAGCCTGAGGAATGGCGAGACGATGCCGCTGGGATGGACGGGTCCGGAGAGCGATACCCCCACCATCTCCGTGCATGGCAGGCTGGTCTATCCGAAGAGTCCCGCTCAGGAAGCCTATATCAGGCTGATGGACAGCGACCAGATCGTGTTCGCCACAGGTCCTGCCGGCACGGGGAAGACCTTCCTGTCGGTGACGCATGCCCTCTCGTTGTTGCTTTCCGGAAAGCGCCGGAAACTGGTCATTACCCGACCGGTAGTGGAGGCGGGGGAAAGCCTCGGGTTTCTTCCCGGCGACTTGAATCAGAAAATCAATCCCTATCTGAGGCCGCTCTATGACGCGATGGAGGCGGTGATCAGCCCGACGGCGGTGCGCAAGCTGGAGGAGAACGGATCCATCGAAGTGGCTCCGCTCGCCTATATGCGCGGCCGCTCCCTGCAGAATGCCGTGGTGCTTCTTGACGAGGCGCAGAACACGACGAAAGAGCAGATGCTGATGTTCCTGACCCGAATCGGGGAAAATGCCAGTGCCGTCATCACGGGCGACGAGAGCCAGGTCGACCTGCCTCGGGGAAGACAGAGCGGGCTTTCGCACGCGCTCTCCATTCTTCGGGACATCAATGGAATCGGAATCATCCGTTTCCACAGCAGGGACGTCGTGCGGGGGAGAATCGTACAGAAGATAATTGACGCGTATGCCTCAGACTGCGCGCCAAGAGGAATGAATGGATGAAAAAGGCAACAAAAACCGGTACGTCCGAATATGGCATCCAGCGGATCACCACCTATAGCTGGGTGCTGATGGTTCTCGTGGCCGTCGGGGCGATGCTGGTACCGATTCTGCTTTCTTTGGACACCAGCATGGTGGCTAGATACAGTCTGAAGAAGTACCAGGTGGGCGAGCTGTGCGACGAGGACGTCTATGCTCCTGCCACCTTCGAGTTCATCGACGAGGCGAAGACCAAGGAGGCGCTGGAGGAGGCGCAGCGCGCCGTTCTTCCGACCTTCACCTATTCGCTGAACGAGACATTGCGGGCTACCAGCCGCATGGCACAGTTCATCGATGCCTGGCAGAACTATAGTCCCGAGGAGGCCTCGGTACGGGTGCGGGGAATGCTGGAGAGGGAAGGACTGACCGACTCACAGCAGATTGTCGACCGTTATGCATCGCTTTCGACCGATGACCGTAGCCAGCTTTTGCTGGCCAGCCAAGAGACGATGCAGAACCTGCTCGGCCGTGGTGTCTACTCGGAGCAGGACTTCAACACGGTCCGTGCCCAGGGCTACACCACCTTCCTGTTGAAGGATATGCCTGGCAGTAAGGGTAGGCCGACGGTCGCCATCGAGCAGATGGCGTCCAAGGACAACCTTGAGAAGAACATGACCAGCTGGCTTGAGGCCTATACCGTCTCGATCAAGGGCTACCAGCTTGTGTTGCTCGAGGATACGATGCAGCTGTTGATTACCGAAAACGTGCGCTACGACCGGAACCTGACATTGTTGGAGCGCGACCAGGCCAAGAGCGCCACCGCCCCGATCTATGTGACGGTCACCAAAGGACAGAAAATCCTGGAGAAGGACAAGGTGATTACCGCCAGCCAGGTGGCTCTGCTGGAGGAGGCTGCCCGCCACCGCACCGCCTACAGCATGCTGGAGCTGATTGGCTGGAGTGTCTATACCGTGATGATTACCGCCTGCGCGGTGGTCGTCTTTTTGATGTTCATCCCGCATTCTCCAAGGAAGTACCAGTACCTGCGCTTCGCCATGGTCGCGGTGTTGCTGAGCGAGGTGGCCGCCTATTTCATCATCCGCTATACCAAGACCCTGCCATATGACCTGAAGGATTCCGTCATCCCCTATATTCTTGCGCCTCTGTTCGTCAGCCAAGTGAGCGATAAAAAGCGATACGGGGCCGTCATTGCCTTCCTGATGGCGGCATATTCGCTTCTTCTGCCAGGCTCCACCATCATGACGTTCTTCATCTGCCTCACCAATGGAGCCATCTGCGTTTTCTTCTTCCAGCATGCCGACCGCAAGGTGGAGAACATCTACCACTGGCTTTACGCCTGTATCACCTGTATCTTCACCGAACTGGCTCTCAGCCTAGTCGGGGATGTCTCCCTTGCTGCCTTGATGCCGGTCATCGGCGTCCTGACCATCAACATCACCTTGTCGGTGGCGGTCTGCAGCCTTTCCGTCTCCATCTGCGAGAGCATTTTCAACCTGCCGACCGAGAACAGGCTCAACGAGCTTGCCTTCAGCCACAGCCCATTGCTTGACAGGCTGGAGATGGCGGCGGTAGGAACCTACAACCACTCGCTGAACGTCTCCGAGCTGGCGTTCGAGTCCGCCAAGGCGATCGGGGCCAATGCCATGCTGGCGCGTGTTGGCGGCCTGTACCACGACATCGGAAAGATGGACTATCCCGAGTACTTCGTTGAGAACCAGGGAGACGAGAACAAGCAGAACGACCTGAAGCCGAGCCTCTCGGTCGCCATCATCAAGAGCCATGTGAAGACCGGCATCGAGAAGGGGCGTCAGGAGGGCCTTCCTGCGGAGATTCTCGACATTATCGGCGAGCACCACGGCAACGATGTCATCAGCTTTTTCTATCGCAAGGCCCAAGACCAGGCGGGCGACGATGCCGACCTGGTGAGCAAGAACGATTACCGCTACGACGCGCCGCTTCCAGACAGCAAGGAGGCCGCTCTAGTGATGATTTGCGACTCGGTCGAGGCTGCAAGCCATACCGTCAAGAAACCGACCCCGGGAAAGTTCGAGAAATTGGTCCACACGATCATCATGCAGAAGATCGAGCATGGCCAGCTTGGCGAGAGCCACCTTTCGCTGACCGATCTGGATGTGGTGAGCAAGACGCTGACCAAGAGCCTGATCGGCCGCAACCACCACCGCATCGAATATCCGAAGGAAACCAACGCAAGCGGTGAAGATATGCCGAAGCAGCCAGTCTACGGACCCGTCAACCAGGAGAACGTAAACGAAAATGAGTAAGGTCGCCCATATCATCGATATCAGCTATGAGGACACATCCGAGGAAAAACGGATTGACGAACAGGTGGTCGAGGGCCGCCTATACAGGATTCTCGATGCGCTGGGGGTCGATACCCCGGTGGAGTTTTCCGTCTCCTTTGTCGACGACGACGCCATCCACCAGCTGAACAAGCAGTACCGCGATATCGACCGTCCCACAGACATCCTTACCTTTGTCCAGGAGGACGACAAAAGTTTTCCCGGCATGCCGGCCGAAGAGGCGAGGGTGCTTGGCGACATGGTCATCAGTCTCAGCTCGATGCGGTCCAATGCCGAGGCTTACGGCGTTAGCGAGGATGAGGAACTCTACCGGCTTCTGGTCCACGGTGTCCTCCACCTGCTGGGGGAGAACCATGAGACCAATGACGTCGGGAAGGAGCCGATGCTCCAGAAGCAGGAACGGCTTCTGGCACAACTCAGGGGGACGCGGGAATGAGCTGGTTTTTTCACAAGAAGCCCCAGGAAACCCAGGAAGAACAGGAAAGCCAGGCCGAGGTTCAGGAACGGCAGACGATGATGGAGGGAATCAACGAGCTTGACGTGATGAGCGTCAAGGAGGTAATGGTTCCCCGTATCGACGTGCAGTTCATGCCGGTTGATATTTCTCGTCCAGAGTGCATCCGGATGATCAAGGAGACCGGCTTCAGCCGGTATCCTGTCTACGAGAAGTCGATTGACAACATCATTGGCGTCCTGTACGCCAAAGACATCATCCGGGCCGAAGGAGAGCCCTTCTCGGTGCGCGACCTGATGCGCAAGGCGTATTTCGTTCCGGAGAGCAAACGGCTTGACGACCTGCTGCATGAGTTCAAGCGGAGAAAGGTCCATATCGCCATCGCCGTCGACGAGTACGGCGGGGTGAGCGGCATCATCTGCATGGAGGACATCCTCGAGGTAATCGTCGGCGATATCCAGGACGAATTCGACGGCGACGCTCCCGAGGAAATCCACAATCTCTCCGACGGTAGCTGGATTGTCGACGCCCATACCTCGATCGACGAGGTCAACGATACCCTTGGACTGGAAATCAAGGACGAGGAGAACGAGTCCATCGGGGGCTATGTGTTCGAGCATTTCGGCAGGATTCCCCAGAAGGGAGAGTCGATTACCGAAGACGGGCTCCGGTTCGAGGTGATGGGGATCGAGGGGCACAAGATCCTGAGCATCCGGATCTGCAAGGAGAAATAAGAAGATTCGTTGACCGCAAGTCATCGAATTTGTATATTGTTGGGTGGTGTTTACGTACCAGACAAATTTGGGAGAAGAAGCGAAAGCGAGGAGCACTATGCAGCTGAACACGATTAGAGATTATGACTTTTCCGGAAAGCGCGTTGTCATCCGTGTGGATTTCAACGTTCCTTTGAAAGATGGTGTGGTCACCGATGATACCCGCATCAAGTCGGCTTTGCCGACCATCAACTACCTGCTCGACCATGGTGCCAGCCTGGTCGTCATGACCCACCTTGGCAGACCGAAAGGGAAGAAGAATCCTGAGTTCAGCCTGAAGCCGGTCGCAAAGAAGTTCGCCGAGGACCTTGGCCGCGACGTGCAGCTGGCGGATGACGTGATCGGTCCTGAGGTCGAGGCCCAGGTCAAGGCGCTGAAGCCCGGCCAGGTCCTGTTGCTGGAGAACGTCCGTTTCTATGCCGAGGAAGAGGCGAACGACCCTGCGTTCGCAAAGAAGCTTGCCAGTTACGGCGACGTGTATGTCAACGACGCTTTCGGCACTGCACACAGGGCACATGCCTCCACCGAGGGTATCGCCCATTACCTGCCGGCCTATGCTGGCTTCCTGATCGAGAAAGAGGTCAAGTTCATGGCTCCGTTGCTCGAGAACCCGGCCCGTCCGTTCGTCGTCATCATCGGCGGAAGCAAGGTCTCCTCGAAGATTTCTGTCCTTGAGAGCATGCTGAAGACTGCCGACACCATGATTATCGGCGGTGGCATGGCCTACACCTTCAAGAAGGTGCTGGGATTCAAGATCGGCCAGTCGATTTTCGAGCCTGATTATGTCGACGTCGCGAAGAAGTTCCTGGAAGACGCCAAGAAGAAGGGCGTGAAGGTCATCCTTCCGGTCGACAACCTCTGTGGGGACTCCTTTGACGAGCATACTCCTGTTTCCCTCTACGAAGGCGACATTCCTGATGACAAGCAGGGCATGGATATCGGTCCGAAGACGATCGAGCTGATCCGCCAGGCGCTGAAGGGCGCCAAGAGCGTCGTCTGGAATGGACCGATGGGTGTCTTTGAGTTCGATGAGTTCGCCCATGGCACCGAGGAGGTCGCGAAAATGCTGGCCGAAAGTGACGCGACCACCGTCGTTGGTGGCGGTGATTCTGTCGCTGCGGTGAACAAGTTCAACCTTGCCAGCAAGATCAGCCATGTCTCCACCGGTGGTGGAGCCTCCCTTGAGTTCCTGGAGGGCAAGGTCCTCCCCGGCATCAAGGCCTTGGAGAAGAACTGAGATGAGAAAGCCCTATATTGCCGGTAACTGGAAAATGAACCTCACTCCGAGTGAGGCCGCAAAGCTGGCGACCGAGCTTGCCGCTGCCCTGAAGGGCAACGACCGCAAGGTTATGGTCGCCCCCTCGTTTGTCTCCATTCCTGCTGTCGTCAACGCGGTCAAGGGAAGCAACATCATCGTTGCCGCCCAGAATGTGAACGACCACAAGAGCGGTGCCTTCACCGGCGAGGTGAGCACCAGCCAGCTGGCCGACCTTGGCGTGAAGGACGTGATCCTCGGCCACAGCGAGAGACGTCATATCTACGGCGAGAGCAACGAGCTGATCAACAGCAAGGTGCTCTTCGCCCTGGAGAACGGTTTCGACGTCGTCCTGTGTGTCGGTGAGACGCTCGACGAAAGGGAAAGCGGCAATCTCGAGAAGGTTCTGGGAGACCAGGTCACCATCGGACTGAAAGGGGTCGCCAAGGAACAGATGTCCCACATCACCATCGCCTACGAGCCAGTCTGGGCGATCGGAACCGGGAAGACCGCGACCCCTGAGGATGCGGATTCCACCCATAAGGTGATCAGGAAGATGATCGCCGGTTTGTATGACGAGTCGGTTGCAGAAGATTTGATTATACAGTATGGTGGTTCTGTTAATGCTTCCAACGTCAAGGCTTTGATGGCAAAGGAAAACATCGATGGCGCCCTTGTGGGCGGAGCATCGCTTTCCGTGGAGAAATTCCTGCCTATCGTCAACTTTGACAAATAAGGCGGAGTGAGATGGGTGTATTGAATGTTGTCCTGTTGGTTCTGTTCGTGTTGGTCTGCCTGCTCTTGATTTTCATCGTGGCGATCCAGGACGAGAACAGTGAAGGTCTCGGCGGCATCTTCAGTGATGCAAGCAATGCCGCGTTTGGTTCCCATATTGGTTCGGTCGTCAACCGTACGACCGCGATTCTGGGTGCCTCGTTCATCGTCCTTGCCTTGGTTGTCGCCATGCTGAACAAGTCCAGTTCCAGCGACAAGCTGCTTGACCAGGTGGAAACCAACCAGGTCCAGCAGACCACCGAGTGGTGGAACGGAACTGCTTCGAATGCGGATGCTGCTGCACCTGCAGAGACTGCCATCCCTCAGGCGAACTGAGCGAGCGGTCCCCCAGAGGTGTCCGGTACCGACCGCATGCGAGTGCGGCCGGTATTGTTATTTTCGGTAAGGTGGAGAGATGCGAGTTTGTGTACTCTATGCTGGCGCAGGAAGGGATTCGGGTAAGCTGAAAGCGATTGCCGAGGCCCTTGCGCGGGGAGTGGAAAGTCAGGGGAACCAGGTCGACGTGTACGATATGGCTCTGGAAAATGGGAAGAAGGTTTCCTTTTACGATTACCTGATCGTAGGAACCGAGTCGACTGCCTTTTTCGGTGGGAAGATTCCGTCGGCCATCAGGGAATTCTTCAAGAACGCGGGCACGCTCAGCGGTAAACGTTGCATGGCTTTTGTCCGGAAATCCGGTTTGAGGAGCCAGCGCACCCTGCAGGTGCTGATGAAGGTGATGGAAGGGGAAGGAATGTATCTGCGCATCAGCGAGGTATTCGCTCGCCCTGACTTTGCCCAGGCAACAGGCAAACGGCTCAAGGTGAGTCACGAATAAGAGGAGACGACGCTTCATGAAACGTATCGCAACCATCATCGCGTGCGTCCTGATTGCAACCGGCAATGTGTTCGCCGCCATCAGCAATCCGGCCGCCACCGTATATTTGACCAAGACCACGGTGATCTCCACCCAGGATCTGAATGACCGTGTCAAGCAGTACCAGGACCTGTACACCCAGGCCGGGCAGGACCCTACCAGCGTGCAGCCAATCCAGGTGCTGGATGTGATGATCAATGACGAGCTTTTCCGCCAGGGCGCCAGCCGTGACGGAATCAACGTGACGGAGGTGGATGTCGACAATCAGATCAAGACCATGCAGAACCAGTACTCCGCCAACGGGCTGTCCGCAGACCAGTTCAACCAGGCCGCCATCCAGCGTTATGGTTCGCTTGCCAACTTCAGGCAGAACATCAAGGACCAGATGATGGTACAACAGTACCTGATGATGAAGAAGGGAAGCGAGCTGAGCCAGGCTCCAACGGTGACTGACTCGGAGATCAATGACGTCTATCGTCGCAACAAGACCACTTTCGTCCAGCCGGAGAACGTGAAGATCAGCCATATCTTCATTCCGTTCGACTCCACTGGAGACAAGAGCAAGGACAACCAGAACAAGGCCTTGCTCGACCAGGTCGCCAAGGATATCAAGAGCGGGAAGATCACCTTCGAGGCCGCAGTCCAAAAGTATAGCCAGGATGATGGCAGCAAGGACAAGGCCGGTGACATCGGATGGCTCACCACCGAGGATGCCTCGGCCGCCAACATGCTCGGCAAAGGCTTCGTCGACCAGGCGTTTGCCACCGAAGTCGGCAAGACCAGCGACGTGATTGTCAGCAACCAGGGCTACCATATCGTGAAGATTCTGGCCCACGGCGACGCCAAGTTCCTGGCGTTGACCGACAAGATCGGCCCTGACACCACGGCGACAGTCTTCGACTACATCAAGCAGAACCTCCAGCAGCAGAAACAGCAGGAGGCGATCCAGAAAGCCGAAAGCGACATGATCAAGGATTTGCGTTCCCAAGCAAGAATCAAGGTGCTGTACAAATAATGAAGACACGACATAAGGCAAGGGAGATTGCCCTGCAGACTCTCTATGCGATGGATTTCAATGGCCAGCTGGATGCCGGCCACATTCCACAGACTTTCAGTGGGGTGGATGAGCAAGAGTATGAGTCGATGGAGGATGAGGTGAAGGTCTTCGCCCGTTACCTCGTCAACGGAACCATCGAGAACCTGGCGGAGATCGACAAGCTGATCGGACAGTACTCGCTGAACCGTCCGGTCGAGCGGATTGACGTGGTCGACCGCAACATCCTCAGGCTTTCGGTTTTCTGCTTCCTCCACGACAAGGAGATCCATCCCAACATCGTCATTGATGAGGCTGTCAAGCTCAGCCAGGAGTTCTCCACCGATGTGACCTATAAGTTCATCAACGGCATCCTGGACACGATGAGCAAGAAACTTCCGCTTGCCTTCCCCCTGAAGGGTGCCGGTATGGAAGAAGAGGCTCGCACATGATTCAATTGAAGACGGAAGAGGAAATCGATGGCATCCGCAAGAGCTGCCATCTTTGTGCGCAGATGATGGCCGAGGTGGGGCAAATCCTGAGACCAGGCATGTCCACGTGGGACATGGACAAGTTCTGCTATGACTTTACCATCGCCCATGGTGGCAAGCCGGCATATCTCCACTACGAGGGTTTTCCTGCGACTGCCTGCATCTCGGTCAACGAGGAAGTCATCCACGGCATTCCGAGCAAGAAACGGATTGTCGAGGAGGGCGACCTGGTCGACCTTGACCTCGGCATCAACCTGAACGGCTTTTTTTCCGACATGTCCCGCACCTTCGTCATTGGAGGCAAGACTAAGCCGGAATGGCAGAAACTGAACGACGTGACCGCCGAGTGCCTCGACCTTGGCATCGAAGCCGCCGGCAGGCCGAGGGCACGCATCCAGGACATCGGGACTGCCGTGCAGAAACATGCCGAGAAGTTCCATTATGGAGTGGTCCGTGAATACTGCGGGCACGGTGTCGGCCTGGAAGTGCATGAGGATCCGGAGATTCCCAACTATGCCTCTCCGTTCATGCCGAATCCCCGTATCCGTGAGGGCATGGTCCTCGCCATCGAGCCGATGATCAACCTCGGCACGAAGAACATCCGCCAGCTTGGCAATGGCTGGACCGAGGTCACTGCCGACGGACAGCCCAGTTGCCACTGGGAGAACACGATTGCAATCACCCATAACGGGCTTGAGATTCTCACCGTGACCGATTGAGGAGGATGTATGGAGAAGGAGTTCATTCCTGGCGACAAGATTCGTGACGACGCGCTGAAATTGGTCAACCACATGTACATGGACGACCACTTCGTCCCCGACGTGATTTATGCCAGCCTCCGTGGCGGAGCCTACATGGCCAATGTCTTCAGCGAGTACTATAAGATGGTGCGTCTGAAAGAGCAGGGGAAACCTGTGCTTTATGCCGCGGTTGTCGCCAGAAGCTACGGGTTTCTCCGTAACCAGACCAAGGTGATGGTGGACGGATGGACCTATTCCCCCGAGTATCTGCGTACCGGCGACAAAGTCCTTCTGGTGGACGATATCTTCGATACCGGCAAGACCGTCAATGCCCTTGCCACCACAATCATGGAGCATGGTATTCCCCGCGAGGACCTGAAGGTGGCGGTGTACGACTACAAGCTGCCGGTCTACAAAAGCAGTGAGCCGCTTCCGATCCAGCCTGATTACTACTGCCGCAAGCATGTGATCAAAAGCCCTGATGAGGATCGATGGATCCACTACAATTGTCATGAGTTCGTTGGCCTTACCAGCAAGGAGATCGACGAGCAGTATGGCGATCCCGAGGTGAGACGGATCCTGCACGAGGTTCGTGGCGACAACTGAGCGTGCCACGCTCCGAGTTTTGTCGGACGACCGTGTAGCCTTTATGGCACGCCAGCTGGGAAGGCTCCGGGACAACGGTTTTGTGATAAAGCCACATGGCCGCAAAGGCAAACGGAAGTCCGGAACGAAGCTTTCGGATCAGTCATGGCTGATTCGCTGTGGTGGGAAGCCGAAAGGTGACGAAACAGGCAAGGGGTGAAGCGACCGTTTTGGATTCACATACCCCCATTTCAAAAGCGGACGTCTGCAAAATCCTACCTGATGTAAGCGCGACCACCGTCGAAGCCGTCCTTGGACAGATGGTTCGGGATGGACAAATACGCAAGGTTGGAACAGGCCGGGGAACACGCTACATCAGAACTGTCATCTGAAAAATCTATTCGACGGCAAAACAGCCCAGGTGTCATATTACAGACATGCGGAAAGCCGACCTCGCGCTGCTGTCCGATGGCTCCTATCAGAACCTGTGTTGCGGCACGGCCATCTGAAAAGCTGAGGGGGCGACACAAAAGACGTACTGACGGTATACAACACAAAAACAACGGAAACGGCATATAACTTCATCAGACACAATGAGTTGTAATCCGTTTTCGCCTATCTGCCTGCGGAAGTCGGGAGAGGGGATGCTGTTATTCATAGAAAAAAACGACCTCATTTTTCTTGCGTGCGACAATCCAATGAAACCTCCCTTGATCGTTTTTTGTTTACCAAATACGAGTCTCGGAAAGGAGACGGGAGGTAAGACTGCAATGATTCATTTCTTGGCAAAGATTTTCCGTGGTTGCCTGCGCATCACCCTGGTGCTCACGTTGGTCGCTGTAGCGGTGCTTGGATATCGGAGCGGGGTGGACAATGCCGCACAGATCGGCTGGCCGGCTCCCGTATGCGGGGTGGTTTCGATGCTGGTCTCCTTGCTCGTGGGCATATTGGTCAACGGAGTGGTTTTCGGCATGGCCGCCAATATCATCGAGATCCATGACGCTGTCTGCAAAAAGAACTAGGATATGGAAAAGGCCTTGCCCGCCACGGACAAGGCCTTTCGTCATGGAAGCAAATTTAGCGTAGTGTCGTATTGCTCGCTGGCGCTGGTCGATCCATTGCTGGAACTGTTGTTGGTCACGTTGTCCCAGTTGATGATGATCGATACCATGCCGCTCTCGTTGGTCCCGGCAAGCAGTTTGCTCTTTGAACTGTCGTCCGTACGCAACTCATAGAAACAGTTGATCAAATCGCTGTCCAGACGATAGGCGAAGCCCTTGCGGAGCGAGCTGTCGTCAAAGTCCGCGATTTCCGTGGTGCCGGCAGTGTCCTCGGTGAACTCCAAGACGATGATGGCCCTGCTCTTGTAGTTCGGCTTGGTGACGATATACTCCTTGCCACCGCTCGAGATGTAGTACATCATGCAGCCTGTCCCATACGAGTAACCGCCGGACGAGTAACCGCCGGATTTATAGTAGTTGATTTTGGTAGCGGTCTTAGAATCCAAATCCAAGCTGTACTTGTACAGCCTGCCGTTGGTGCAGAGGACGTACGCCGCGGTCCCCGAGGAGTTGATGACGAAATTGGCGGGACGATAGGGGTGGGTGCCTGAGCTTTTCGCCAGCAAGGAGGGAACTCCGCTGTTCCACTTGAAGAAGTACAGGTCCGTATCATGATCGTCGTCATCCTCTTCGTCGTTGTTCACCTTGTGGACCCTCGTCATCATCGAGTAGGTGTTGGCCTGTGTCCTCTGCAAGAAGTATGCGCCGACCTCGTATTGCATGCTGCTGGTATTGGCGACGTCAAGTACCGAATCGCTGTCCGTCAGGGCGGTAAAGGTGACAGCAGAGGAATTGACCGTTGCAGGATAGCAGAGGTAGACCTTGTTGTTCGCTTTGTCAAAGACCACCAAACCGCCATCTTCGTGAAGACCTTTGATCCAATAGCCATCGGAAGTTGCGGTGACGCCGGTGACGTTCAGGGGGACAGACGGGTAATTGGTGCCAGAGCTGAGGTCATACAGGCCGATTGTGCTCCGGTATCCGTCGTTGGAATTCCAGTATATCTGGAAATAGAGCAGGTATTGGCTGCCATACAGGCAGCTGTACCGGACCAATGCGCCATTGCTGTTGGCAACAAGCGTGTTCTCTCCGTTCAGCACCTTGCTGTAGATGTCGCTTCCCTGTTCAGAAGAACTGGAGTTGGAGAAAAGCCCCTTTTTGTTCTGGTAGTACACAGTACCGCTGACTACTCCGAGAATCTTCTGGTAATTCTTGTCAGGGGTATCCTCGGCGGTGACGACCTCGACCAGGACCGAGCCGTCGCAGGATGCCAGCAACACCGCGAGAAGCGCCGCATAAAGGAAATGTTTGATCTTCATAAGTGCTTTGCTCCTTACAGGTTCCTGTACGAGACCGAGAGAGTGATCGGTACGAGACCGAGCACTCCGTCATTCTCTTGGTCGCCGGAATTGTAGTTGAATTCCGGAATCAGCCATAGGCCGGAGTGGATGCCGACGCCCCAATGTTCCCAGATGTAGAAATTCATGCCGACGTCCAGGCTGAGCGAGAGGTTCAGCATCGACTTGTCTTCGCCAAAGCGCTCGTAGACGGTACCGATTCCCAGGCTGACCGGAAGGTCGACGGTGCCTTGCACCGGATACCAGGTCAACTTGAACTGGAGGGGAACAGCGGTGAACAGGTCGTCGTTGACACAGTAGTTGAAGTCATACCCGAGTTCTCCGCCAAGGCTCAGGGTGCTTGAGGTGAACCTTTCGAAACCTAAGGAGAAATTCCCGCCCCAGTTGAGTTTCGTCGCATGGTCATCCTCGCCCCAAAGCCAGTAATCCGAATCAAGACCTTCCGCATCGCCAAAGAAATGAATGAAGCCAGGCATGCTGGTGCCGGCCGCAAAATGAAAGATCATGCTACCGGTCCGGTAGGTATCGGTAGCGGCGAATGCCATGGAGGGAAGGAAAAGACTGAGAGCCAGAATGGCTACTTTTTTCTTCACAGCGTACCTCACAATAATTCGAGTTTAACAATACTTTGCTTCGTCTTCAATGGCAACAAGTTCCATTGTAAAGAATGATGGTTTTCCTGTAGAGTTTCAAAGAAGGAGAGCGAGTACCCATGCGCCTTTTGACAGGAAAAGAAGTAGCGGATTCCGTCTATCAGGAAATACACGAGACACTGGCATCGCATCCAGGCTTGCAGCCGACCTTGGCAGTGATACTGGTAGGAGACGACCCGGCCAGCCAGACCTATGTCCATACCAAGCACAAGAAATGCGAGGAACTCGGCTACGGCCACCTGGACTACCATCTCCCCGCGACGGCTGGCATGGAGGAACTGCTGGCCTTGGTGAGGAAGCTGAACGGAGATCCTGCGGTCCATGGCATTCTGGTGCAGTCGCCACTGCCTGCAGGACTGGACGAACAGCAGGTCATCGAGACAATCGACCCGAAGAAGGATGTCGACGGCTTCCACCCGGTCAACGTCGGCAAGCTTCTCATCGGTATGGATGGCATGAAGAGCTGCACCCCCTATGGAGTGATGAAACTGTTGTCGTATTACCAGATCCCTCTGGCCGGCAAACACGTCGCCATCATCGGGCGCAGCAATATTGTCGGCAAGCCGATGGCGGCCATGCTGGTCCAGAAGGGCGTGGACGCCACGGTGACGCTCTGCCATTCGAGAACGGAGCACCTTTCTGAAATCACCTCGGGTGCCGACATTGTCATGGTGGCGGTGGGAAAGGCCGGGTTTCTGAAGGCGGACATGGTCAAGGAAGGTGCCGTGGTCATCGATTTCGGCATCTCCCGCATTCCCGACGCGACGAAAAAGAAGGGCTACCGGATTGTCGGCGACGTCGCCTTTGACGAGGTCGCGCCGAAGTGTAGCGCGATCACCCCTGTTCCTGGAGGGGTCGGTGTGATGACCATCGCCATGCTCATGTACAATACCTTGAAGGCGGCTCTTGCATGCTGAAGAAAACCTTTTTCATTGAGACCTATGGGTGCCAGATGAACATCGCCGAAAGCAACGCGCTCGAGGCGAGACTTCTTGGCAATGGACTGGCCAAAGCCGACGAGGCGGAACACGCCGATGTGGTGATTCTCAACACCTGCTCTGTGCGCAAGACTGCCGAGAGCAGGATCTGGGGCCGTCTTGGCTTCTTCGCCCATGTGAAGAAGAGCCACCCTCTGACGCTGGTGGTCACCGGCTGCATGGCCCAGCGCTTGTTGGACGAGCTGCAGAAAGAGGCTCCGCAGGTCGACTATGTGGTGGGTGTCAACGACAAGCAGAAGATCCTGGATATCGCGACCGACGGCAGTTTCACCCAAAGCGACACCTACGAGTTCGACCATCTTTCCTACCACGAGGGTGATGTTTCTTCCTTCGTGCCCATCATGAATGGCTGCAACAATTTCTGCACCTACTGCATCGTCCCCTATGTCCGGGGGCGCGAGACAAGCCGTCCGGTCGCAGACATCCTCAGGGAAATCGATTTTCTTGAGGGAAAAGGGGTGCGCGAGGTGACGCTGCTGGGGCAGAACGTCAACAGCTACCATTCCACAGAGGAAGAGGGAAGAATCGTGCTTTTCCCAGAGTTGCTGCGCCGGATTGCGGAACGTTGCCACACCATCCGCTGGGTTCGCTTCGACAGCCCCCATCCAAAAGATTTCTCTGACGATTTGATCAAGGTCCTGGCCACGGAGAAGCATGTGGCCAAACATGTGCACGTGCCGTTGCAGAGCGGGAGCACAAGAGTGCTGGGGCTGATGAACAGGCACTACACCAAGGAGCAGTTCGTCACCCTTCTGGACAAGATGCGTGGCCAGGTGCCCGGCATCACCTTCGCGGTGGACGTGATGGTGGGGTTCCCCGGCGAGACCGAAGAGGAGTTCCATGATACGCTCGAGGTGATGGGAAACATGAAGGCGATTGAACCTTTCATGTATTACTATAACCCCCGTGAAGGAACACGGGCGACGAAGATGAAAGGGCAGATCGATGATGACACCAAGCATCGCAGGCTTAGCGAGCTGATCGCCTTTGAGACGGAAATTGTCAGAAAAGAGCATGAGAAGCGCATCGGTCAGGAGACGGAAGTGCTGCTCACCCAGATCAGCAAGCAGGATGGGAACGAGATGCTTGGCCACACCGAGCATGACGAGATGGTCGTGGTCAAGACCTGCGCGCCGGTCGGTTCCCTGCTGAACGTCAAGCTGACCGGTATCAAGGGAAACACCTTCGAGGGAACGCTTGTCGGGGAGGAAAAGGTCGATGGGTGAGTTTAGCGAACGAGAAGAGGTATTCCAGCCGAAAATCCAAAGGCTGGAAGAGATGATCAAGGCTTCCCGGTCTACCTGCGTCTTTACGGGCGCCGGCGTCTCGACATTGAGCGGCATCCCTGATTTCCGGGGAGCGCATGGGGTGTATACCGACCCGTGGCATGGCATGGACGTGGAAGATATCGTCTCCATCGGCTTTTTCGAGCGCGAGCCTTCCATTTTCTACCAATGGGCAAAGGCCGTATGGTACAACGTGGAGCACTACCAGCCCACCATCGTCCATACCACGTTGGCGAAGATGGAGCGCATGGGCTACATGCGAAGCCTCTACACCCAGAACATCGACATGCTTCACGAGCGGGCTGGCAGCAAGGCGGTCTATGACGTGCATGGCTCTGTCGCCCACCACCATTGCCCGAACTGCGGCAAGTATTTCCCCTACGAGGCGGTAGCCAAGGTTGTCCAGGAAGGAAACGTGCCCCATTGCGATGTCTGCGGCCATGTGGTCAAGCCGGATATCGTCCTGTATGGCGAGTCGCTGGATTCCTACATCCTCAACCGGGCCTATGAGGAATTCAGTTCCTGCGACCTCTGCCTGGTCCTTGGTTCCAGCCTGACCGTACAGCCCGCCGCCTCATTCCCCGTCTTGGCCTGCCGGCATGGGGCGAAGCTTGTCATCGTCAATGCGCAACCGACCATGCAGGATGATGCGGCAGACCTGCTCTTCTCCGATCTCGAGCAGGTGTTCTCCACTTTGGACAGGTGGCTGGACACGCTTCCCATACGAAAGAAATGTGCCTATTGAGTTGCCAAAAGTAGCAACTATGGGTATAGTGGAAGGTACCCTGAAAAGGGGGTGTATTGGTTTCGACAGGCGGTAGACTGGGTCTATGGCTGCGGGCAGAGCGCCAACTCTTGAAACTAGCAAAAAAATTATCTGCCAAGAAAGAAGACGAGTTCGTCTCCGACGAAGCAGTACTTGCCCTCGCTGCCTGATTGCAGTGATGACAAGCAGGCCAGGTTGCTGCCGCTCTTAAGCGCCTGACACCTGTAAAAACAAGGGCTAACCTGGGAAAAGGACTGTGGTTCCCGGGGAAATGCAAGCAGGATAGGGTACCAGTACGTTCGCCACTGGACCGAGCGGTATCCGAAATACAGATCAGTGACTACGCACGTAGACGTCATAGGACGGCACGTTTGGACCTGGGTTCGAATCCCAGCACCTCCAATGCACGGCACCTGAAGCAATCGGTTCAGGTGCCATTTTGTGTCTTCTGCAGTATCCGTGCGGGGCCGTGTCTGATAGGATAGGGGACAATAGGGAAATACCATGGCATTGAATCAGTTTTCACGCAGCCAACTGCTGCTTGGCGCCGAGAATATGGAGAAGCTGCATCAGTCGAAGGTCGCCATCTTCGGCATCGGGGGAGTCGGCGGCTACTGTGCCGACGCGTTGGCACGGACCGGTGTCGGTTCCTTCGTGCTGGTTGACGACGACAAAGTCTGCCTGACCAACATCAACCGCCAGGTGGTCGCATTGGTCTCCACGGTGGGCAAGTACAAGGCGGAAGTGATGGCACAGAGGATTCTGGACATCAACCCGCATGCCAATGTGGAGATCCGCAAATGTTTCTACCTTCCCCAGAACGCCGGCGAGTTTGATTTCAGCGAGTACGACTATGTGGTTGACGCGGTCGATACCGTCACCGCGAAGCTTCAGATCATCATGGAGGCCCAGCGCTGCGGCGTCCCGATCATCAGTTGCATGGGGGCTGGGGACAAGCTCGATCCCACCCAGTTCCGGATTGCCGACATTTACAAGACCAGCGTCTGCCCGCTGGCAAGGGTGATGCGGCGCGAGCTACGCAAGCGGCAAGTCAAGCACTTGAAGGTCCTCTATTCCACCGAGCCGCCCACCAGGCCTATCGAGGATATGGCAGTCAGTTGCCGTTACCACTGTGTCTGTCCTCCAGGTTCCACCCACAAGTGCACCGATCGACGTGACATCCCGGGAAGCGTCGCCTTCGTTCCCTCCGTCGCGGGCTTGATCATCGCAGGAGAAGTGGTGAAAGACCTCTGCAAGAAACCAGTGGAGCAAAAACCGGGGAAATCCGTTCAGTGATTCCATGCAGGCCGTATGCCTGCGTCATGCGCCATCTTGACCTGCCTTCTGGAGCAACGGCAGGATATTTGCCCGCTGTGCCGCCTGGACGCTGTTGAAAGCCTTTTCGGACAGGTGGGTGTAGATATCGGAGAGTTGCTCGCTGGAGTGGCCGATGGTCAGGCGGAGGACATACTCGTCCACTGAGCCACGAAGCAGGGTGTTTGCCATGTGCCGGAACGAGTGAAAGGTGATGTACCGGCGTTCGATTTCTTCTGACGTGAGGATACCACTCCCTGCAAGGCAGGAATGGAAAATCTGGCAGAAATAGTGCGAGGATACATGTCCTCCGCTCTTCTGGCTCCAGAACACAAGTGTTTCTTTGCATCGATACGGATTCGTGTGGGCAAACGCAAGCAACTGGTCACAGAGGAACTGCGGACAAGGCACGACACGGGTTTTCTTTCCCTTCGGGCACTTCGTTCCTTGCTGGTCGGCGTAGGCACGGTCGACCACGATCAATCCCGGTTTGATTTGTCCGGTGGTCAACGCCCGTAGCTCGCCGCTGCGCATACCGGTGAACAACGCAAGCGCTGCGGACAGATAGAGGCGTGGATTGTCTTGGTTCTTCGCGTATGCAAGGTAGGAAGAGGTCTCTTCATCCGTCATGATGCCACGTACCCGGGGTTGCGCCTTGATTGGGGCGATGGCCAGCATGGTGGTGGCGGGAATGTCTCCACGCCGCTGTGCTTCCTTCAGCGCCATCACCACCGCCTGCATCGCCATATTGACCGTCCCTTTGGAAAGGCTAGTCTCTTTCACCAGCCTGAATTGCAAATCCTCAAGCTGCCTCAAGGAGACATCGCTCAAAAGCGCGCCTTTCTCCAGAAGCGGCACTACATGCGTATCGACGAGATTCTTTCTGGTGTGCATGTAGTCTTTCGAGATGCCTTGCGGGTCAAGCAGCAATCTTCTTTGGATGTAGGGACTCGTTTCCCAATCGAAGAAGTGGGAAAGATAGGCTCCTAGTTCTTTCGTGGAACGCAAAGCGTCCTTCTTCCGAAAGACCATATCCTGCTCAAGCGCCTGCACGCAGATTGCCTCTGCCTCGCTTCGCCTGGTGACCGGTGCGGGGGAGTAGTCTCCGAGCCGTTTCTTCAATACTTCCACGCTCTTCTTGTTGGTACGTTTGCCGGTCTTCGGATCCCTGAACAGGGCGTACCAATACATGCGCTCCCCATGGGGGACCCTGCATAATGTGAACGATGCTTGCGCCATGCCCGACACCTCTTCAGAAGATTCTTGTTCTCTATGTGCAATTGTTTGTGCAATCAGTGCAAACAACTAGATGAGAAATTGTACGAAAAATGCTATTTATTTTTATTTATATAAAGATAATAACTTGTTTTTGCAGTATTTGCAAGTACTTACTTGTATAAAGTAAGTCTAAAAAATATTTGTGCACTATATTGATATGCAAATAAATAGCATTATAAATGCATATGAATTTTTTGAAATTTATATGCATGAAAATTGCAATACTATTTTCTTGATTGTTTGATTTATAATTTCTCTAATTTTATAGAAATATATAATCATTTCAATTTTTATAACGAACTCATAGTTTGATTATTTGAAAAATTTATGCACTAGATTTCTATGCATTTGTATTATTATTTATACAAAAAATTTGATTTCTGTTTAGTTGATTAAGATTTATTCTTATGTATAAATGTAAAAAATAATTTTTTATTTAAAATAAAATATATCATCTTATATATAAAGTAAATAAATAAAATCATAATACTTATTGACATTACTTGTATAAGTGTCATAAACCAATTTTTGTAACACATGTCCGACTTTTAGTCGGATTGCAAGAAAAGGGAGAGGAACCCAATGCCTGCATATCCTTTTATCAAGGGAAACCCGTTGGCGCCCCTTGACGAGTATCGCGGAAAAGCTTTCTCAGGAGAGTGGCCCACAGTTGTGGAAATGTTCGAGCTCTCATGCAAAAGATTTCCTGGCAACGCCTGTTTCACCTCGATTTTTCCAGAGCGGGAACACTATACGTATGCGGAGGTACAGGAAAAAGTCCGCAAGGTCAGCAATTATCTGGTGAAACGATGCGGCATCCGGAAAGGTGACAAGATTGCTGTCAGCGGGAAAAACAGTCCCCAATGGGCGATTGCCTACCTGGCAATCCTGAAAAGTGGGGCGATTGTCGTCCCCTTGGATTTCGGACTGCATGACAACGACATGGAGCGGCTGCTCAAATTCGCTGAAGCGACCTATCTGTTCATCGACAGGGACCGGATACGGAATATCGATGCCGATGGCTCTGTCGGCCTGAAGGGCAAATTCTCCTTGGAACAGGGTGACCCTGATTACACCTACCTCTTTGACCTGGTGGAGGAAGAGGATGTGCCCCGCTATCATGCGAACGAATACGACACTGCCGCAATCCTTTTCACGAGCGGCACCACCGGTACGCCCAAAGGGGTCATGCTCAGCCATCGCAACATCACCAGCGACACCTTCCTTGTGACCTACTACATGCCACTGTACGAAAGCGACGTGTTCTACGTCATCCTTCCCATCCACCATGCCTACACCATGACAGCCGTGCTGATGGAGACTCTTTCCGTTGGTGCGTCGGCGGTCTTCGGCAAGCGTCTTGCCGTCACCCAGATGCTGAAGGAACTGAAGGAAGGGAAGGTGACCATGCTGCTCGCCGTGCCAATGCTCTACAACAAAATGATCAAGGCGTTGATGGAGGGCATTCGGAAGAAGGGAATCGTCGTCTACGCTGTCGTACGCGGGTTGATGACCTTCTCTGGCGCATTCAAGAAACTGACAGGAATCAATATCGGCAAGCACCTGTTCAAGGGCATCCTCGCCCAGGTGTCCATGGACACCAACCGCATCTGCATCTGCGGTGCGGGGCCGTTGCCGGAAAGCACCTACCGCCTCTGGAACCAGATGGGCATCGACTTCGTGGAAGGATACGGCCTGACCGAGGCCAGCCCGATCACCAACCTGAACCCGCCGTGGCACTACAAGTATGACGCTGTCGGAACCATCTTTCCCCAAGAGGAGATCAAGATTGTCAATCCAGACGAAAACGGCAATGGCGTCATGTACATCAAGGGACCGAACGTCATGCAGGGCTACTACAAGAACCCCGAGGCAACCAAGGAGGTCCTTACCGAAGACGGCTGGCTGAATACGGGTGACGTCGGGCATCTGGACGCCAACAACTTCTTCACGATTACCGGACGCGAGCGCTCGATCATCGTCACCGAAGGTGGCAAAAACGTGTTTCCCGAGGAAATCGAGGACAAGTTCCAGCTCTTTGACGAGATCGGCATCATCGCCATCATCGGCTACACGGTCGACAAGGCGCTGAAGACCGAAGGAGTCAGGGCGGTCATCTACCCAGAGCCGAAATACACCGAAAAGATGCAGAAGGAACACCCGGACGATTATCAGGGTCTGATACAGAAGCGGATGGAAGCGCTGGTGGAAGATGTGAACAAGGAACTCCATTCCTACCAGAAAATCACCCGCGTGACCGTAACCTACAAGCCTTTGCCGTTGACCACCACGGCAAAGGTGAAGCGCTTCGAGATCAAGGAACTGTTCGCCGACTGAGTCGGCGTCACGTCCCTACGGGAACCCCCTCCGCCGTCGTGGAGGGGCCATTTCCTCTAGCGATATTGCAGTTCCTTCAGTTCGCGACGCATGGCGCGGTTCTGGTCCCGCTCCTTGATCGTCTCCTTCTTGTCGTGCACGTTCTTGCCACGGCAGAGGGCGACCTTCAGCTTGACCAGGTTGCCGCGCAGATAGATCTCGGTCGGAACCAAAGTGAAACCCCGTTCATCGACCTTGCGTCTCAGATGCTTGATTTCCATCTTGTGGGCAAGCAGTCTGCGGTTGCGCTTCGGATCATGGTTGTACAGGTTGCCGAAGGTGTAGGGCTGGATCGTCAGGCCGACCAGCAGCAGCCCCTTGTCATCCACCGTGATATAGCTGTCACCGAAGGAGACTTTTCCCTGTCGGATTGACTTGACCTCGGTGCCGGCCAGGGAGATGCCGCATTCCAGGTCCTCGATGATCTCGTAGTTGAAGAAAGCCTTCTTGTTCTTCTGTATCAGCTTGAACGCTGTCTTGTCGATCTTACCCATTTAGTTATCCATCCAAGCGATGCGGAACCCGACCAGCTCGCTCGCATCATCCACGCGAATGGCGCCCACCGTATTGCGGCTGCTCTGTTTGCCCGCCATCAATCCACCCTTGACCACCCTGTCGTTGGAAACCTGGTAACGTTCCGCTAAGGCCTGGACCTTCGCGTAATCGGTCAGTCTGGCAAGGGGAATGTAGGGAGTGGAGGTTATCTGCCAGATGGTTCCCAACATGCCGGTAGCGGTATCGCTGCCATCATCCACATATTCCAGACTCTTCTGGCTGGCACGGCTCCTGCTTGCCATGGCTGCGAGGGACCACTGCGCTTCGCTGGGAAGAAATACCAGTTTGCCGGTTTCCTCGGAAAGCCAGGCGCAGAAGGCGTCGGCCGCTTTGGCGCTCACCCCTGTCACCGCCGTGCTTGTGGGAACAAGGACAGAGGGATCCTCGCCGGCAAGGTAGGCGTCATCATGCACCGCGCTCTTTGACCATTCCGGATGCGCCTGCATGAAAAGCGCCCATTGGTACTGGGTCACCGGCGTCGTGGCGATGGTGAATGGTCCGGTGGTCACCTGGATGCCGGCACTGCTCTTGTCGGTCGACCGGTCGCCCATGACGAAGGTGGCATCCGGGTAGGAGATACCGGCCTGGGTGAACAGGCCTGCGTCGAGCGAGGTTCTCTTGCCGGTGATATCGATATTGCTGGCACGAAGCCCAACCTGTCCGTCCCCGGCTCTTGCCGCATCAAGCGCTGCCTGGAAGAGCGGGGAAGAGACATGCAGGGAACCCGCCTCGTCCAACATCTCCTTGGAGCCGATAAACTGGGCGGCGAGATCAAGCGCGTCGCTGTCGTCGATTCCCAGCGCCTGCATGTCCCTGACAAGATTGGCATACAGGGGAGGGTAGACGGTAACCAGGTCGTAGTCCTTGACCGTGCTGTACCGGGCGATTTCCTGCAAGTCGAACCTGAGGACCGCCTGCTTGGCTTGGTCGCTTACCTTGCCAAGGGCAATGGATGCGTCCTGATGGTAATGGATCAGCCAGGTCAGGAAAAGGGGATGGTCAACCGAGATCCTTTGTTCGGAAAGTGTCTGGTCCGCTTTGGAGACTTTGACAGTATGCGTCCCGCTGGGAACAAAGTACTGGTAATCGGCGGCGCCTTGATAGACGCCATCAATCTCCAGCCCCGCATCGCTGACAGGAAGGGAGAAATGGACGAACCGGCCCCCTTTGACGATTCCGGGAAGGAAGCAGACAAGAAAGATGCACAAAACTATGATTATTGTATACAAAACAAGAAGATAGACACCTGGACGAATCCCAAATACCGGTTTGAGACGCACAGGCTCCACCTCTGGAAGTTCACGGTGCTTTTTCATATTCCCATTCAAGGTACTTTCTGTGTTGTAACTTGTCAACTGCGCGCTGTTGTGGTAGCTTGGTCGGTATGGAACATTTCCTTTCTTTCATAGAGAGGCGCACGGAAGCCTTCCTGACTCACCGCAAGGCGGTCAAGCAATGGGAGGCCGACAACAGGAAGCCCAGGACGTTCCTCGGCGAGCTCTGGGGCTGGATTGACGCCTTGCTTTTCGCCATCATCGTCGTCATCCTGATCAACCAGTATCTGTTCCAGCTGTTTGTCATTCCGTCCCCCTCCATGGTCCATACGCTGGAAATCGGAGACCGGGTCTTTGTCGGGAAAAACAGTTATGGAACCGAACTGTACTCGGCAGGAAAGAAAATATTCACCGACAACCGCAAGGTCCACCGCGACAACATCATCACCTTCTACAACCCGGAATACCCCAACAAGGGGGTTGTCTTCAACGTCTTGTCCCAGTTCATCTATAGTGGAACCTTCACCTTGGTGAACATCGACCGCAACGAGGACGGATCCCCTGCCGAGCGCCTGCTCGTCAAGCGTGCGGTCGGCTTTCCGGGAGAAGTGGTTCGTTTCGACGAGGGAAACGTGAGCATCCGCAAGGCCGGGTCCTCCACCTACGAGGCAGAAGAAGCATTCCGTGCTGACGCCGGACTGTCCACTGCGCCGCATCGCTCGGTTGACTCCGCGGCATACCCAGGCATCAAGGCATGGGGGACTTTGGCCGGATATCGTGACAGCGGCCTGGATATCAACCTGGCTCCCCAGTACATCAAGAACGCTTACCAGTCGACAATGGCGGGAAAGGACTACCCGGACGACTTCTATCAGTTCGAGGAATCCCGGACCAGGGCCATGGCCCTCCTGAATCCCGCCGACAGCGAGGCCCGTAGCGCCTATGCCAAATATGCCAACGGCATCTACGTCGGCAGGGACCAGGTGCTGCCCCTTGGCGACAACCGCGATGACAGCAGGGACGGCCGTTATTTCGGTCCCGTCTGGCAGAAGAACGTGAACGGCAGGGTGCTTTTCCGCTTCTGGCCTCTTCATCGCATTTCCTATCTCGCCAACAAGTAAGATGGTTCCGTCCCTCTACCTGCATCTTCCTTTCTGCACCGCAAGCTGCGCCTATTGTGCCTTCTACAGCGAGCCGAAGACCCACTGGAAGGGACTATGGCCGGCATATGTGGAGCGGATGCGGAAGGAAATCCGGCATGCAAGGGCGAAGTACGGCAGTTTCGACACAATCTTCCTCGGGGGTGGCAATCCGTGCTCCCTTCCTCCGGAGGCGCTCGTCTCGATGCTCGAAGATGCAGGCGAAAGCAGGGAGACGACGATAGAGATGAATCCCGAGTCCCTGACCGACGCATACGAGCCGCTGTTCGGCGATGGGTTGGTAAGCAGGGTCAGCATGGGAGTGCAGAGCCTGGACGAGAAGACCTTGCGGACCCTCGGAAGGGCCAGTACCCGGAACCAGACCCTTGAGGGAGTCGCACGCCTCGGGTATTTCCAGAAGAAGTACCACATTGCCGTCAATTTCGACCTGATTGCCTGTGTCCCCGGCCAAACCATTGCCGACTCTGTGGAAGATGTCGGCCGGCTGCTCTCACTGAGCAACCCCGACCATCTTTCCCTTTACTGCCTGGCCCTTGAGCCGGGTACCGCCCTGGAGCGCAGGGTGAGAAAAGGACAGATCCGGATGCCGGGCGAGGACGAGCAGGCGGACTGTCTGTACACGCTGTGGGAATACCTGGAGAAGAACCGCTACGAGCACTACGAGGTGAGCAATTTCGCCAAGGACGGAGCGTACTGCATCCACAACCTGCACTACTGGCACCTTGACCCCTATGTGGGACTCGGAAGCCATGCGGCTGGACGGGAACCCAGGATCGATGGAGGAATGGATGCAACGGAGAACAGTCAAGATCTGCGCCAATATGCCGAAGGGCCAGTGGGAAGCGGATACACCAGCGAGCATCTGACCCGCCAGGAAGAGTGTGAAGAGTATCTGCTTACCGGCCTGCGGACGAAATGGGGAATCGACAAAGCGCGCTTCCTGTCCCGATTTGGCTGCTCTTTCGACAATCTGTTCGCCAAACAGGTAGGCAAGATCGGCAGGGGACTCCTCGTCGACGACCCACGCCGTTTCGCGCTGACGGAGAAGGGGATGATGGTGCTCGACCGGGTGCTCCTTTGTCTGGCGGAGGCCTTGTAGGCATCCTTGACCATCTGTCTGCTCGTATAGTACAGTAACCAAGTTAAAATTCTTTTTTCGAAAGAGGTCTCTACATGTCCGGCCATAGCAAGTGGTCTACCATCAAACACAAGAAAGGAATTGCTGACGCGAAGCGCGGTCAGAAATTCACTAAGCTGATTAAAGAGATTTCCGTTGCTGCGAAGAACGGAAGCGATCCTGAAAGCAATGCAGCCCTGCGCACCGCTATCCTGAAGGCCCGTCTTGAGAACATGCCGAAGGACAACATCGAGAGAGCCATCAAGAAGGGTTCCGGCGAGCTTGGCAACACCGTGTTCGAGGAGTTGCAGTATGAAGGCTACGCTCCTGGCGGGGTCGCCATCATCATCCAGTGCCTTACCGATAACAAGAACCGCACTGCGAGCGATGTCCGCTCCACCTTGACCAAGAATGGCGGCTCCCTTGGAGCGACCGGCAGCGTCTCCTACATGTTCACCACCAAAGGCATCATCGACTACGACTCCACCAAATACACCGAGGACCAGATCATGGAAGCGGCCTTGGAGGCCGGTGCCGACGATGTCGTCACCAACGACGGCGTGATCGAGGTCACCACCAGCCCGAGCAACTTCCAGCAGGTGCTCGATGCCATGGAAAAGGCCGGCTTCACCCAGGAGAGCGGTTCCATCGAAATGGTTTCCGACAACCGTGTTGCACTGGACAAGGAGCATGCCCAGAAGGTCATGAAGATCGTTGACCGGCTCGAAGATCTGGATGACGTCCAGAACGTCTACACGAACCTGGATTTGCCGGATGATTACGAGGACCCTGAAGACTGAGAGATGCTGATTCTTGGAATCGATCCAGGACTCGCGAATACAGGCTGGGGCGTAGTCGATACAAACGGACTGCGCCACCGGCCTGTTTCTTATAGTGTCATCACGACCAGTCCTGACATGACGGAGCAGATGCGCATCCATACGATTGCGACCGCGATTGGACAGGTTGCGGATCATTACCATACCCAGTATTGTGGTATCGAGGATATTTACTTCACCCGCTCTAAAGCGGACAAGAATATCACCAACAGCCAATCCGCCATACTGGTAGCCAAGGTCATTGGCGCCATCAGCCACCAGCTGGCGATGCAGCAAGTTCCCGTCAGGCTCTTTTCCCCCATGACGATCAAATCGACCGTCACCGGGACGGGAAGGGCGGACAAGAACCAGGTACAGCAGATGGTCCGGCTTCTGCTTGGCCTGAAGGAGATTCCGAAACCGGACCATGCGGCTGACGCCTTGGCAGTGGGGCTCACGCTGGCTACCTTTAATATTGCTGGCCAAAGGATGCATGTATGATCAATGCGGTAATCGGTGATGTGGTATCGGTCAAGGAGGGCGTAGTGGTCCTCCGTGCCGGGTATGTCGAGTACTCGATGATTGTCAGCGGGCAGACCGAAGGACATATTGCAGCCCTGAGGGGAGAGGAAAAGCGGAACGTCAGGCTGCTGACCGTCCTGAGCCACCACGAGGACAGCATGCTGCTCTACGGCTTCTCCGACGAACTGGAGCGGGAAGCCTTCAACCAGTTGCAGAACGTCAACGGCATCGGTCCCCGGCAGGCATTGAAGATTCTCAGTGGCATCACCGTCGACAACCTTGCCCGCGCCTTGGACGAAGGCAACGTCAAATTGCTCTCCACCGTTCCCGGCGTAGGCAGCAAGACCGCACAGAAGATGATCCTGCAGTTGCGTGGCAAGCTGGTCATTGACGAGGAAGAGGAACGCGCGTCCCGTTCCCAGAAGAGCAAGCGCTTTGTCGCCGTCGCGGAAAGCCTTGCCGCCATGGGGTATGACAGGCGGAGTGCCGACGAGGCTGTCAGCCACGTAGAGAATGAAGCGAAGGAAAAGCTGGAGACCCTGACGATGAACGAGCAGGAGCAGTTGGTCTTCCGCCTTGCGTTGAAATATCTGGGGTGATGGAACATGGCAACAACATACGGAAAACGAGGATACAGCAAGAAGAGCGGCATCTCGCAGACGATGGACAATCCGTTTGACGACATCGACCAGGTGGAACATGAGCTTTCCGGCCTTTCGTCCGACAATCAGGAAGATGCCTTCGGGGGAATGCCTCCGACCGATCCCGGTCTTCTTTCCGGAAAACTCGCCCAGAATGAGGAAGAGGAGCAGGAAAACATCCTTCGGCCCAAATACCTGAAGGATTTCCAAGGGCAGAGCGCTCTGAAGGAGAACCTCTCCATCTTCATCAAGGCCGCGAAAATGCGTGGTGAACCACTGGACCATACGTTTCTGATTGGCCCTCCAGGCCTGGGGAAGACGACGCTCGCCTCGATCATCGCCAACGAGATGGGAGCCGAGATCAAGATGACCAACGCCCCCGCCTTGGACAAGCCAAAGGACCTTGCCGGCGTGCTCACCAATATCACGGAGAACTCGGTTTTCTTCATCGACGAGATCCACCGCCTCAAACCAGCGCTGGAGGAGATGCTCTACATCGCCATGGAGGATTTCGAGATCGACTGGATGATCGGGCAAGGACCCGCGGCGAGGACAATGCGCATCCCCATCCCGAAATTCACCCTGATCGGGGCGACCACCAAGGCTGGCGGAGTCTCCCGCCCGCTTTCCAACCGCTTCGGCATCCAGCTCCATCTGGACTACTACAACGACCAGGAACTGACCGACATCATCCGCCGCAGCGCCAAGCTGCTGGACGTGACGATTGTTCCCGAGGCGCTGACCATGCTCGCCCACTGCAGCAGGGGGACGCCGAGAATCGCCAACAGGCTGCTGCGCAGGCTACGCGATTTCGCCTCGGTCCTCGGGGATGGGGTGGTCACCGTCGACATTGTCCGCCAGGGACTGGAACGCATGGGCATCGACCACAACGGCCTGAACGCCCAGGACCTGAATGTCCTGAGGACGATCATCAACTATTACGAAGGCGGTCCGGTCGGTCTGGATACGCTTGCCGTCGCGCTGGGAGAGGAACCTAGTTCGCTTTCCGACTACTACGAACCCTATCTGATCCAGAAAGGCTACCTGCAGAGAACCCCGCAGGGACGGGTTGTCACCTCGAAGGCCTACGCCCTTTTTGGAATGAAGGATACTCATCGACCCGCTGGAGGGGCCGTTTCAAATGCTGACCAAGGACTTTTATTTTGACCTTCCCCCTGAGCTGATCGCCCAGACCCCCGCCCGTCAGCGCGGCGAGGACAGATTGCTGGTCATGGACCGGAAGACGGGCGCCTATGAGGACGCCATGATGGAGGACTTTCCCGATTTTATCGAGCCGGGAAGCTTGCTTGTCGTCAACAACTCCAAGGTGCGCAAGGCGCGTGTGTATGGAGAAAGCGAGACTGGCGGAACTGTGGAGTTCCTTTTTCTGGAAGAGCATATCGACCATACCTGGAAGGTGATGGCGACCAAGTTGAAGAAACAGCGCAAGGGCAAGCACTATCAGTTCAAGAGCGCCGATGGTTCGGCATGCTACCACGCGGTGATTTCCGAGGAAAACCCGGACGACACCCGTACGCTGTGCTTCGACGAACCGCTGGATGAATCCTTCTTCGAAAAACTGGGACACGTACCTCTTCCTCCGTATATCAAGCGTGAGGACGACTTTTCTGATGAGAAACGGTATCAGACCGTCTACGCAAAGGAGGAGGGCTCCGTAGCCGCTCCGACCGCAGGCCTGCATTTCACCGACGAGATCCTTGCCCGGGTCAAAGCCAAAGGTTGCACGATCACTGAAGTGACCCTGCACGTCGGTCCCGGCACCTTCCTGCCGGTCCGCACCGAGAACCTTGAGGACCATAAGATGCATTGGGAACGGTACGAAGTGAGCCAGCAGACCAGCGACCTGATCGCCCAGGCGAAGGCCGAGGGAAGAAAGGTGGTGGCGACCGGCACGACCAGCGTCCGCACCTTGGAGTCTGCCTACAACCCGGAGACAGGAAGGGTGGATGTCGGATGGAACCGGACCAACCTGTTCATCAAGCCTGGCTTCACCTACCATGTGGTCGACCAGCTGTTGACCAACTTCCATACGCCGGAGTCGACACTCCTTGCCCTGGTTTCCGCCTTCAGCACGAAGGAGCACATCTTCCGCGCCTACCAACACGCCATCGACGAGAGGTACCATTTCTTCAGTTATGGAGACGCGATGTTCATCAAGTGATGATCTCTGCATCTTTTCCGCAGCCGCCACAGTAGTGGCGGTATGTGGTGCGTAAATGCACAATTCTCCACAAAGGCCGGTTCTCCTCAGGAAGACGCACGGACAATGGGCCCATGGAACCAGGAAACAAACAACCCGGCGTGCTTCGTTGTACCCATGCCGGGTGTTCGTGCAGAAAAGAAGTATTGCAAAATATTGCTCAGCCTAGAAGGACTTGGCAAATCTTCCGGAATATCTCCTCGGGTTCGGCTGCGCCGTCAAGCCTGACCATTCGTACCCCGGCCGGAAGGTGGGAGAAGGCACGCTCGTATCCGTCTCTGACCTTGGTCAGGAATTCCTGGTGCTCGAACAGCTCGACAGGTTCCCCGCGATGGGAGATCCTTTTCATGCATTCCTCGACCGGAGTGTCAATGTAGAGGATGGTGGAGGGATGCGGATAGTGCTGGTTCAGGGTCCAGACATCCTCCCACGGACAGGTGACACCCTGGTAGGCGAGGGAGGAATAGAGATATCGGTCGCAGACGACCATGTTGCCGCCGGCGATTTCCTGCTCGATCCGTGCCACATGCTCGTTGCGGTCGGCAGCATAGAGCATCGCCAGCGTCCACGGCTGGACCGAATGTTTATGCTGGAGGACATCGCGGATCAAACGTCCGATCGGGCCATCGGTCGGCTCCGCCTGCACCAGGTGCGCTTTTCCTTTCCCGTTCAGGAACCGATCCAGTTTCTGGAGCTGGGTCGTGGTACCCGCACCGTCCAGACCTTCCAAGACAACAAAACCATCAAGAACCTGCATAGCGCGAGTATAGAACCAAAAAAAGATTAGGTAAACCGCTCCTCGTAGTGGCAAAGGACGGGCTTTGCGGTATACTTGTTTGCAATGAAGTACCATACCACACGTCGGGAAATCGTGAGTGCGGCGATAGTGACGGCTTTCTTTGTCGCGCTCAGTTGGTGTGCGGTCATGCATCTTCATATCATCAACCCCGCCCATCTCCTTTCCGAGCGGACTTTTGCGGACATTTCCCAGGGGAGCCACGGCAAGGTGGTATTCCACAATATCAGCCGCAAGTTCTTCTTCCAGATCCACAGCGACAATGTCGATATCAGCTATGACGGGCTCTTGGACATCGAGGTTGAATCCATCACCTTCCAGGAGGGGTTTCTCTCCTTGATGGGCAAGCTTGCCAGCGGGGTAGGAACCCCTACGATTACCGTCACCCATCCCCACGGGACGGTCCGTATCCCCGAGAAGTTCCACCCATCGGACACATCGGAAAAACAGGAATCCTCAAGCAACCTGCCCCCGGTGCTCAAGAGCCTCGGCTGGCGTGTCAGCGCCGAACAGGTCGACCTGCGGTTGGTGCAGGGAGATCTTTCCGTCGACGTGGCGGACGGCAGCCTGGATTTCCTCATCCGCAAGGGCGGCCGTTTCGGGTCGGTGCGGCTGGCGCTTCCGGAAACCTCCGTCTCCTCACCCGGCTTCTCCTTGCGCGGCAATAATGGACAGTTTTATTTCGAGAACTCCGGCTTCCTCTACACCCGGTTTCCCTCCGTGTCGGGGAAAAAGGGGAATGTCGCCTTTTCGTTTGCCGAACTACGCGCGGAGAGCAGGATTGCTTCCGGAAAACTGCCCATTTCCTTGTCATTGCGTGACCTGTCGGTCCGCACCCCCCAGTACGAGTTGCAAAGTCCCTTGCTTTCCGGTACTTTCCAGTTCGGGCAATTGGAGAGCAATTTGCTGACGGAAATCGAGATTCCCGACTTCGAGACGGGAGAACTCTCGTTGAGCCAGCTGGAATTCTCCAGTCCGATAGCATCGACCAAACTGCCCACCAGCACCCTCGCCATCTCCCATGACGGAGTGCTCTACCATGCTGCCTTTGCCATCAACGATGAGGCCACCATCCGCATCGATGCAGGGGAAGGAACGTTGGAGATGACCGGCCTGAGAGCGGAGGGAAGCGTCAATACCCAGACTACCGACGTCGAGGTGACGCTGGGCGCGCCACACACGTCCTTCACCCGTAAGAATGTGTCCGCCGAGCTTTCCGATGTGCTGGCGAACGCCAGTGGAAGCGGCTATGCGGTGACCGAACAGGACGTCGAAGGGAACCTGCACCTTACGATGGGGAGCAATACCGTCGACACCCATGTCAGCATGCGCGGCAGACTCGCTGGTGGCGAATATGCCGCTACCGGCGTGCTTTCCGAGGCAAGCACGAACCTGTTCGGTCAGGCATTTGACGGCACGATAGGGCTTCACTGGGACTTTGACCGCAAACAGGGGACGATGCAGTTCGCCTTGAATAGCGGGAATGAGTTCCACCTGGACGCTTTGCTCGAGCGGATTGAGACCGGAAAACCGCTGGTTACGGTCAATGCCGCGCTGAACGGGCTTCCCTTGATTGCATTTGACCAGACTTGGCAGAGATACCTGCCGCTCTTGACTCCCTATTATGACGATGACACCACCGCCCGTGGCAACTTCTACCTGCATGGCGGCTCGGGGGAGAAGGGCCAGGTCCAATATGACCTCTCGCTGGCCGATTTGAAGTTCGGCCAGTTCCGCTTCCGTGCCGGTTCAACTGGTCGCGGCTCCTTCAAGGACACGTTGATTGCTGTCGACTCGATCACCATCGGCGTGCAGGACTATCGCTTGGAATTCGAGGGTGACATCGAGGTAGGTGACTGGGTTCCCAACGGCAACTTCCTGATTTCCAACACCGAAAGCGGCAACCAGCTTCTCAGGGTCAACATGCTCCATGTCGGACCACGCCGATACCAGTACACGGCTGTCAGCAACCAGTTTCCCGACTTCCAGCTCTCCGGAAGCCTGGAAAGCCATGAAGACGTCTTCTCCAGTGTCGCCTCGCTCGTGGTGAAGGAGATGCGGTATCCCGTTTCCTGGCAGTACACCATCAGCAGCCAGAGATTGGAGGGAGGCAGCGGGGATATGGTCAAGCTCGTCAGCGACATCAAGAACCCGCTTTCCTTCCAGCTTTCGGTCAACAACCTGCAATTTCCTGATACGAAACGGCTTGTCCACTCCATCATGAGCGGCGACTTGCATATTGCATACACAGGCCAGGACGACTGGTCCTTCCAGGCTGACAACTTCAGCCTGTCTGGTATCCAGCTGGGAAACCGCACGTACACCTTCCAAGGCAATGGCTCCATCACCCCAGACCGTTTCGAATTCACCAATCTGACCGCCGCTGATGGACGCACCACGTTCTCCGGTGCCATCCGTTACCAGGGAACGCCATTGTTGAAGAACATCCGTTCCGGCCTGAGCGATCCCTTCACCCTAGCCTTCCACATGGGTGATGGTGGAGTGCAGGGTGCAGATATCTACGTGGGCAATTACGAGGACAGGATGGAGACGATGGTCGACATCCGCAACCTTGGCCTGGGCCGTTTTCTGCCGGAAGGTGGAGACTGGACCGGCAACCTGCGATTGATCGGTAGCTCAGGACAGCAGGATGCATTCCGCTTGGCAGGAACCCTGGACATCGTCGGTGGCGACAGCAGGTTGCAAGGAACCGTCGGGTTCGATGGGAATCTCCTGACCATCAGCCACCTGAACGCCAACGTCGGCCTCAACCGGATCGACGACGCATCCCTTTCCATCGACCTGCACGGCGGGCTGGCTGTCCTGGATGGCTCCTTTCTCAGCGACTTTTCCCTGTATTCCCTGCAGACGAGAGGATCCTCCGCGCTCTTCCATCTTGCGGTCCATTTCGCACCCTTTACCAAAACCGTGCAGGACGTTCTTCCCGAGGGACGTTTCTCCATCGAGCAAATCCAGACTTTCTTGGACTCCAACGATGAGAGCGAGCAACTGCAGAGCCGGCTGGAGAGCCATTTCCTCGACAACGAGATTTCCGTCGACCTAGGCATCCGGAACCTGGTCTTCCTGGGAAGTCCTCTTGACGGTTTTGACGATGCTGACTTCCATTTCAGCCATCTCAATGGCCGCTATACGGTATCCGGATCGATCCTCAACGGCTACTACGACGACAACGACAAGAGCATCGACCTGAGCATCAACCCGGTCTTCGGGTTTGGAGGGCATCTTGTCGGAAATGCCGATGTCGACCAGATGGCCTTGAAGTTCAGCGACGCCTATCTGGACCTGCGGCTGGTCAACCGGTTTTTCGCGACCCCCATCTGCCGCTTCCAGGAGGGAGTGCTGAAAGGGACCTTGTATGTCGACGGGAACCTTTCGGACCCGAACCTCTTCGGTCAGCTTTCCTGCGATTCCCTCAACATCTGGGCCTTCTACGTGCCTGACTACGATATCCAGGTGAAGAACGCCCTGTTCAGCGTCGACAACTCAGAACTGACCACCGTGCGGACCAAGTGCTTTGCCGTCCGTCACGACACTGGCGAGACAGTGGAAGGGCAGGCGCAGCTGAACGTGCAGCTGGACGGACTCGGGCTTGCTGGTTTCAATGTGACGGTCTGGCTTCCCGGCAAACCCATCGAGTTCTATTGTCCGGTCCCCGAGGCCAATGTCGAGGTCTCCGGATTCATGAAGGGATGGTTCCGTCTGAACAAGAGCGCAGGGACCAAGCCGTTGGCCAGTGGCGAGGCGACCGTCAGCGACGTGTTGATCGGTATCGGTGGCATGCATCGCTGTCCGGACTGGTACACTGCCGCCAACATCAGCGTCAACTTCCTGATGACCAATGGCACCAACAACCGGATCATCTACCCCAATACCGATTATCCGATGCTGAGCTTCACCTTGAAAGAGGACGAGCGTTTCCGCTTCCGTTTCGACAACCCGACCAAGACGGCGAACGTGGACGGTACGCTGGTATTCCGTAATGGCGACATCTTCTATTTCCAGAAAGACTTCTACGTCTCGGAGGGATCGATGGCGCTGCGCGCCTCGCCCAGCGGAGGAGTGCAGCCGTTCCTCAACCTCCGGGCCCGGCTGCGCGAGTTCGACGCCGGCGGGAATCCGGTAGACATCTATCTGGTGCTTACCGACAGCACGCTGGATAACCTGAATCCGACCTTCGAGAGCGTCCCGGCCAAATCGACCGAGGAAATCATGTCGATTCTTGGCGGCAGCATCCTGCCCGGAACGGAAGAGGGGGGCATGAGCCTGTATCGTGTCGCGTCGGTCGCCACTATGGCGACTGATGTGGCCGAGCGCCTGGGGTGGATCCAGACCAGCCCGATGACCAACCTGTCGGAGACGATCCGCAGCAACCTGGGACTGGACGTCTTCAGTTTTCGCAGCCAGATCATGCAGAACTTCCTGATCGACGCGCTTCCGGGAAGCGATTCGGTCACCATCAGTCCGCTCGCCCGTTATCTGAACAACACCTCGGTCTTTATTGGCAAGTATCTGGCCGACGACATGTTCCTGCAGGCAATGTTGCATTTAAGTGCGGTCAACCCAAGATCGACCAAACCCAATGACTCCCCATTCCTCGTCAATGACCTGTCATTGCAGTTCGAGCTCTCCTTTGAGTGGGAGAATCCACTGTGTACCTTTACCGTTTTCTCCCAACCCAACGAGTTGTCGTTGATTGACTTTTTGGATACGATAGGCTTGAGTGTGACAAAACGCATCGTTTTGTTCTGAATACATGGAGGAGTTTGTTCCCAATGTCCCATATGCGCTTCCGCCATTTCCTTTGTGCGCTGGTCCTGGTGGTCCTTTCGGCCTTCGAGCTTGTCGCAACAGATGCAGAACCTTGGTACAACGGTCAGCCGATCAGCGGTTTTGTGAATACCGGGTTGCAGAACCTGCGAGAGTCCAAGATCAAGGGCATCGAGTCCAAGTACCTGAATCAGGAGTATAGCGACGAGCTCTTCCAGAAGCTGCAGGCAGACCTGTACGCCACAAACGCATTCCTCTATTTCCTAGGGAACGCCGAGAAGAACGAAGAGGGCAAGCTGGTCCTCAGCTTCGAGTTCCACGAGCTTCCCGCAATCACCGATATCCAGGTGGTCGGAAACGAGACGATGAAGCTGGCCCGTATCCGGGGCGTCATCACCCAGCATGTGGGAGACTTCGCCTCTACGCAGAATGTCCTGAACGACAAGCAGGCGATCATCAACCTGTATCACGGCTATGGCTACAACGAGGTGACGGTAGAGGAAAGCGAGGTGGAGGACGACGCGGCAAACACCGCGGCCGTTACCTACACCATCAACGAGGGCAGCCAGAAGAAGGTCGCCGAGGTGGAGTTCGACGGCGCCTTGGCCTTTCCGTACAAGACGTTGCGCCGCCAGCTTTCCAGCCGGATCGCGAACTACCTGATCAGCGGGTATTACGAGGAGAGCAGGGTTGCCGAGGATCGTACCAATATCGAGACCTTCTACCGGAATAATGGATATATGGACGCTCGTGTCACCGATGTGGCCACCGAGGTGATTCCCAGCGAGGATCCCAACGACAAGTTCGTCAGGCTGAGACTGGTCTACCATATCGACGAAGGCCAGCAGTGGAAGTTCGGCGGCATGAGTTTTTCCGGAAACACCGTCTACAGCGATGAGGAGCTTTCCAACCTGATCACGATTCCTGAAGGCGAGATCCTCAGTCAGGAGAAACTGCAATCCCTGCTCGGCAAAATCAGCGACCAGTATTACAACAATGGCTACGTGCACAACAACATGCAGGTGGAGGCCCAGCGGGACAAGGAGAGCTCGACGATCCACTACGTGATCCACATCGACGAACAGGGGCTTGCCACCATCAGCGATATCCGTCTTCTGGGCCTGACGAAAACCAAGCCCTACGTCTTCTTGCGGGAGCTGACTGTCCACAAAGGCGACGTCTTCAGCAAGGAGAAGCTGCAGAAGAGCGCCCAGAACATCTACAACACTCTGATTGTCACCGATGTGAAGCTGGAGTTGCAGGAAGGGGACGATCCCAACACCGTCATTCCCGTCTTCAACATCACCGAGGGCAACCAGATGACCATCCAGTTTGGCGCTACCTTTGGCGGATCGGTTGACAGCTTCCCGATTTCCGGCTTCCTGCAGTGGCAGGACAAGAACCTGTTCGGGACCGGGAGGGACCTCTCGATTTCCACTACGCTGTCCCCGGACAGCCAGGAGGTCTCGCTTTCCATCAGCGACGATTGGGTCGGCTATATCCCCTGGTCCAACTCGCTCAGCCTGAGCTTCTCCCGCACCAGCAAGAACAACGGCCTGCAGAAAACCCTCGGCAGCCCTTACTATACCGGCCACGACACCGACGACGATAAGGACCAGGCGTATCCGCTTGGATACGACAGCTACATCGAGTTCGAGCAGAGCGGGGAGGCCAACCCATCCAGCGCCTATCTGATGAGCTACGATTACTGGAACATCGCTCTGAGCTACAGTTCCGGCTATACGTTCCGCTTCGATGCCGGCAACCTGCGCCTTTCCGGCGGCCTCTCGATCGGACTGAAGCATGCCGTCTATGACGATGACCTCTACCTGCCGTTCGAATACCTGATGTACCTCTACCACAAGGATTGGCAGTTCTCCAACAAGCTCTCCTTCACCGTCACCTGGGACGGCAGAGACTTGATCGAGAACACTACAAGGGGGTACATCCTGAGCAATACGTTCACCTATGCCGGTGGTATTCTTGGCGGTCTTTCCAACTATCTGAAGGATACGGCGTCCGCCAGCGGATATCTGACCGTGGGCAAATACAGCCTTGGCGACAAGGATGCTTCGATTGTCCTAGGCGCCACCAGCAGCGTCAGCGTGATGTTGCCCCAGTATTGGAACAATACCTATGATGTCCTCGGTGGTGACGGATGGGACTGGTACGATGCCAAGCGTGGCGCCACCCGTTATGAGATGCTCTATATCGATGGCATGAATATCGGACGCGGCTTCGACGTCGTCTATGACCAGAGCTTCCTGTGGAACAACGAGATCTCCCTCTCGGCCCCGCTTGTCGTGGGTGTCTTGAACTGGGAAATCTACGCCAGCGCCACTGGCGTGGTGAGCAACATCTCCTCGCTGCGGGATGACGGCTTCTCCTCGCTGAACTGGTACTTCTCCGCCGGTGCCGGCCTGAAGCTGAAGATTCCCGGTTTCCCGCTCGGGCTCTACCTTGTCAAGAACGCCAAGTGGATGAGCGACGGAGACTTCCACTTCATCAAGGGAAGCATCTTCCATAACGGAGGGAACTCCGGCATGAAGCTGGTCTTGGCCATCACCCAGTCGATCTATTGATGGTCAGGCACAAAGGGCCTTGCGGAAGCAGGGCTCTTTTGTGTAAGAGGAATGCATGGGAACGCAAGAAGAGAAAGTGACTCCGATGATGCAGCAATACCGCGCCATCAAGGAGCAGAACAAGGACAAGGTGCTGTTTTTCCGTCTCGGGGATTTCTACGAGATGTTCGACGACGACGCGGTGGAAGTGTCTCGGCTCTTGAATTTGACACTGACCCATCGGGCCGGCAGGCCGATGTGCGGCATTCCGTTCCATGCAGCCAAGTCCTATATCCGCCGCTTGCTCGACCTAGGCAAGAAGATCGCCATCTGCGAGCAACTGGAACTGACCACGAATCCGAAACAGCTTGCCAAGAGGGAAGTGATCCAGATTGTCACGCCGGCGACGGTGGTGGATGATGATTTTCTCGACGCAAGGCAGACCAGCTACGTCCTTTCCGTTGTCGCCATCGGATCCCGTTTCTCGGTCAGTTACGCCGATATCACCAGTGGCGAGTTCTGCATGACCACCGTGGCGAAGGACCGGCAGTTCGCCTCGCTCTTGGCCCTGCTCGAGCAGGTCAAACCACGTGAAATCCTGGTCGACGAGGACGAGTATTTTTCCGACGAGGAGTTCCAAAACCGGATTGATGGTTTCCGTGCCATGGTGACAAAACTTCCTTCCTGGTCTTTCAGCCAGAAGCAGGCTTTCCAGAAATTGACCGCGCACATGGGAACGACCAACCTGAAGGCCTTCGGCTTCGAGAACGACGATGCGGCCCTTTCCAGCGGTGGGGCATTGCTGGGATATCTGGAAGACACCGCCCGCGCCTCGCTCGGGCAGATCGTCACCTACAGGAAGGTGGACAACGACCGCTTCCTGTTGGTGGATGAGGCAAGCCAGAGAAACCTCGAGCTGATTGCCAACAGCCAGGATGGGGGAGAACGATGCACCCTTTTTTCCTCCATCGACCAGACGGTCACCAGCGGTGGCACCCGACTGCTGAAACAGTGGATTTCCTTTCCGTTAAGGAATCGGGAGGATATCCTCTGCCGTCAGGAGTGGGTCACCTTCTATGTGACCCATCAAGAGGAGACGGGACATGTCCGCGAAATCCTGCGCAAGGCGCTTGACCTGCAGCGCTTGTCCAGCCGGGTGGCCATGCATCGTTCCCTGCCCCAGGACCTGGTGGGCATCCAACGCACGGTTGGTTGCTTTTTCTCACTGATGGAGAAGGACGCCACACATTACCAGAAGCTGCTCTCGCCCAACGTCACCCAGAGTTCGCTCGAACAGTTGCTTTCCGTCATGCGGGAAATATCCAAGGGCATCAACGAGGAGACCCAGGGGCCCTTCGTCGAGGGCGAGGTGGTCAACGCCGGTTATGATCCGGAGCTCGACCGGCTGCGCGAGGTCAAGGGCGGAGGAAAGGAACTGCTCGACTCGTACCTGGACAAAATCCGGCAAGAGACGGGCATCTCCACGCTGAAGCTCTCCTACAACAAGATCATCGGCCATTATCTGGAGGTCTCCAAGGGCCAGGTGGACAAGGTTCCCCAGGCCTTCTACCGGAAACAGACGCTGGTCAACGCCGAACGCTACACCACCGACGAGCTGATCCAGCTGGAAACCCAAATCCTGAAAAGCGGTTTTGCCGCCGAGGCGAGGGAGAAGGAAGTCTACGAACAGATCCTGAAAGATACGGCAGCCCAGGGACCGATGCTGCTGGAAATCGCACAATTCCTCAGCGAAGTCGACGTTCTGGCCTCGCTTGCCGTCTGCGCGATGAAAAACCACTATCGGAAACCAGAATTCGTGGAAGGAGACGTGCTGCATATCGCCGGAGGCAGGCACCCGGTGGTCGAGAGCCAGCTGCCGGCGGGAGGTTTTGTTCCCAACGGCCTGGATATCGAGGAACAGCAGGGACGTTTCTGCCTGATCACCGGCCCCAACATGGCTGGAAAATCGACCTATCTGCGCCAAAATGCGCTCATTGTCCTGCTTGCCCAGATTGGCAGCTACGTTCCGGCCGAACGGGTGGTGATGAGTCCGGTGGACCGGCTCTTCTGCCGGGTCGGCGCCAGCGACAACCTGGCTCGAGGAGAGTCCACCTTCCTGGTGGAGATGCAGGAAGCCGCGCTGATTCTCCGTACTGCCAGCCGCCATTCCTTTGTGATCATCGACGAGTTGGGAAGAGGTACCAGCAGCCAGGACGGCATGGCCATCGCCTTCGCCGTCATGCAGGAACTGACCCGCATGGGCTGCAAGACCCTTTTTGCCACCCACTACCACGAGCTGGCGGAAATCGCCGGAGGAGAGGTGCAGAAGCTGACGCTGAAGGTAGTCGAGGAGAAGGGAACAGTCATCTTCCTGCGCAAGGTGATTCCAGGTGTCGCGGAAAGCTCGTACGGGCTGAATGTCGCCAAGCTTGCAGGAATCCCCTACGGGGTGATCCGTGAGGCGCAGAACTTCCAGAAACGCCACGACGACGAATACTTGCTCAGCCATGCCCAACCCTCCCTCTTCGCGCCCGAAGAGGCTGCGCCGGAGGAGAAGGACGAGCTTGCCATCTACGACAAGCTCCGGGACGCGCTCGATCACTTCGACGTCGACCGCAGCACCCCGATCGAGGCCCTCGCCTTGGTAGGGGAGATGCAGAAGGCGCTGAAGGAATCCTGAGAAAAGACGGTATGATAGGGTATGGAATGCCCGGTCTGTGCCTGTCTGAGCGCAACGTTTCCCTGCCCCTCCTGCCGGAAGGTGCTGGAGGGCTATGCGTTCAGTTCCTTGTGGCGGGAGCGGTGTCCGGTGTGCGGATGCCCGACGCTCAGCCTTGCCTATCCATGCCGGTTCTGTGAAACCCACTACCAGGCCTACGGGCCCCTCCAAGGGCTGCTTCGCGAGCTGATGGTACGCTACAAGGTAGGTGGGCAGCGGGACCTGTCCCGGTTGTTCGCCTCGTTGCTGATTCCGCTGCTTCCTCCAGGAGCGGGAACCTGCCTGGTGCCGGTTCCCGCCTCGGGAGAGGGTCTGAGACGCCGTGGTTTCGACCAAGGACTTTTGCTGGCACGGAACATGCATATGCCGGTGGCAAGGCTTTTGACACGCACCTCGCGCGGGGTGCAGAAACAACAGGACCGGAGGGGACGGGCACAGGTCGCCTTCCAGGTGGAAGACCGGAATCTGCCCTCGCTCCGACGGCTTGTGGTGGTGGATGACGTGATCACCACAGGAAGTACGATGCGCGCAGCCATTGCTTCTCTCGAACAGCATTACGCGGTGCCGGTGACGGGTCTGGCGGTTTGCTTGGCATGAGCGAGATGCTGGTGGTATAGTAGAAGACCATGCGAGCCAATGATCTAACCGCCTATCTGATCCCGCTGAGGGATGATGTCCGAGTGTTGAGTGACGCGGGCTACGTCACACGAGCCCAGAAACTGATCGATTTCCTTTTGCGGGAGGGGAAGGTCGACGGTCTGCAACGGGAGCGTCTGCTTTTGGAGGCACACCGGCTGCCCGTTTTCCTTCGGGACTATCCCTTTGACGAGGAGCATGCGCTGGAACTTGCCAAGGCGGCAGGCTTCACGCTGGATGCCGAAACGCTTTCCCTGCTACGTTGCGAGGGAACGGTCCCTTGGGCGCTGGTGGATGGGAAAGTCCATCTGCACAGGCGCTTCCTGGACACCTTGGACAAGGGCAAGGACACTCCGGAACGCCAGGCCGACCTGCAACTGAGGGATCTGGTGATGAAGAAGATGCTGGGGTTCGGTCACGCAGAGGCGAGGATTACCATCCATGTCGGGCTCAAGGTCAAGGAGAGCGCGTGGATGAGGGGGCAGGTGCTTGAAGCCGACCTTCCCATTCCGGTGGCCAGCCCCTTCATGGAGGAGCTTGACATCCATGCCCAGAGCGGGCAACTGGTCAGCATGAGTCCGGTCCGTGGCAAGCGCCGGGTCGCCCATTTCCGCGGCATACCCAAGGCGGACGAGGAGTTCTGGATCGAATACAGCTTCACCAACCGCCAGAAGTTCCGGGACCTGGCCGCTTTGGAGTCCAAATGCGAGGTGAAGCCCCAGCACTGCCGGGAAGAAGCCCCCTATCTGGTGGCGACCCCCTACCTGCGAGCCCTCTGCAAGGAAATCATCGGGGACGAAACCAACCCGATCCGCAAGGCGAGACTGATTTACCAGTGGGTGATCCATCATGTCTCCTACGCCTATATGCCAAGCTACCAGACGATTCCCAATCTTGCCGAATACGGGGCGGCCAACGGAAGGGGAGATTGCGGCATCCAGGCTTCACTTTTCATCAACCTTGCCCGTATTGCCGGACTGAGGAGCGACTGGATGGCCGGCATGTACGTTACTCCGCATAGCGTGGGCAACCATGACTGGGCCACCTTCCAGGTTCCAGGCTTGGACGGAACCTTCTATGCAGACTGCTCGTTCGGAGGAGGGGCGTTGCGCAAAGGGAATCTTCTTGGTTCAGGCTTTTATTTCGGGAACCTGGACGTGATGCGGGTGCCATGCACCACCATGCTGGCTCCCGGCCCATCGCTGATTGCCGGTCCGTGGAGAAACGATCCGACCGACAACCAGAGCGGCGAGGCCTGGTACGGAAACCGCGCCCTTGCCCCGGATGAACTGGCCGACACCCGCCGGACCGTTTCCTTCAAACTTCTCTGACTTGTTTTCCGGTGCCCCTGCCTGACGGCACCGATATGTTTACACATGTATAGCATCTCTTTCCGATCTTTTGCCTGCACGCGCCGAACCATCGTGGGTGGTGGAGAAAAATGCTTACAGGATCATTAGATGTGGTTGACAAGGATGTCGCAAGCCTTCTAGAATCTCACATGGTTGAAGGATCGCTGAAAAGCGGATCCTTTTTTTATAGTGTATCGAAATTATGGAAAAGACGAATATCACTTCAGATCCGCTGTTTGTGCTGTATGAGCCGCTGGTGCGCGAGCTTGGTCTGGCGATTGTCGAGATCCGTCAGGCCGACCGTGGTAGGAATGTCGAGCTCGAAGTCGCAATCACCCGCATTGGCGGGGATGCGGCCAGCAAGGATTGCGATGCCGCATACCATGCGATCTATCCGGTCGCGATGGAGGAGGCTGGACCGCTCAGGGATGTTTTCCTGACCGTCGAGACCCCGGGTATGCTTCGGACCATCAAGGACGCGCATGAGTTCGAGCTGTTCACAGGGAGGTCCGTAAAGGTGTACGATACAGGTCGTGCCTCCTGGCTTACCGGCAAAATTGCCGGATTCGACGGCGAAAAGCTATCCCTCGACCAAGTCCGTGTCGGGGAGGGCAAGGAGACCTTGGAGCATCTTGAGCTCGGCATCGCGCAGATCCAGAAAGCGAAGCTGGAGTATCTCGAGGAGGATTGGAAAGATGGCAGGTAGAAAAAGCACCAAGACCGCACCGGTTGAGCCCATGGAAACGATGGGAAGCGCCATTAAGGCATTGATGGAAGAAAAAGGTATCTCTGAGGACCTGGTATTCAGTACCGTCGAGAGCATCATCAAGGACGCGTACAAGCAGCAGTACAAGCCTTACGAGAACTGTGTCGTCCGTTGGAATGACGCCCATGACAACATCGATGTCTTTGTCCAGAAGACCGTCGTCGACGGCGAGCAATACGGCGTGATCGATCCCATCGAGATTTCCCTTGAGGATGCCAGACGACTTGATCCGCAGTGCGACATCGGGGACGAGTTGCTGATTCCTTTCAACCCGAAGAATTTGAAGCGCCAGAGCATCCAGCAGGCCCGGACCGATGCCCGCAAGTCCTTCCGCAGCATCACCAATGACAAGCAGTACAACGAGTACAAGAATAAAGAGGGCCAGTTGATCAAGGGCTATTTCCTGCGTCAGATGCCCAACGGCGACATCTGGGTCAACATCGGCACGATTGAAGGACTGCTCCCCAACCGGAACCAGAGCCCGAGGGAGAACTACGATGGGTACGGCGTCAACGACTCGATCCTCTGCTATGTTGAGTCTGTCAAGGAAGACGACCACGGGGTACATGTCATCCTTTCCCGAACCCACTCCGAGCTTGTACGCAAGCTGTTCGAGCTGCAGATTCCTGAAATCCAGCAGCAACAGATCGACATCGTCAAGGTGGTCCGCATGGCCGGCATGAGGACCAAAGTCGCCGTTGTCAGCCGCAATGAGAATATCGACCCCATCGGCGCCTGCATCGGTCTGCAGGGGAACCGGATCAAGACCATCATGGACGAGATCGAGGGAGAACGCATCGACATCGTCCGTTACGACTCCAATCCGGTCAACTACATCCGCAACGCCTTGGCACCGGCCGAGGTGAAGGACATCGTCGTGATTGACAAGAACGTCTTCCAGGCGGTCGCCATCGTCGACAAGAGCCAGCAGGCCCTCGCCATCGGCAAGCAGGGTGTCAACGTCCGCCTTGCCAGCAAGCTGTGCGACTGGATGATCGAGGTCAAGACCCAGGAAGAGTTCGACGAGATGGATATCTCGCAGGCTGCCCGAGAGAAAGCCGAGAGCATCTTCGGGGGAGAGGAACAGGGCGAGACGGACGTCCAGCAGCCAGCCCAGACCGGTGCTGCCGGGATTTCCGCCGAGCCGGCTGCCGCAGACAACAGCGGTGTTCCCGAGGACGAGGTTCCTCTTGCGGATCTGCCGCTTGACGAGAAGCTGCTGAAGAAGTTGCAGTTCCATGATATCTACAGCGTCGAGGATTTCATCAGCCTGACGCCGGAAGACCAGGCTGCCATGACCGACCTGAGCGCCGAAGATATCGCCGAGATCAAGAAGGTGATCAGCGAGAACATCGATATCGTGGAAGATGAGAATGAAGAGACCGAGTACGTCTGTCCGAACTGCGGACAGCCCGTTACCCCGGACATGAAGGTATGCCCGCACTGCGGTACCGGTCTTTCTTTTGAGGAAGTTTGACGGAGAGAGTAGAGGAAAGAATGGAAGAGCACAAGACGGAAGAGAAACAAAGCCAGGTTATCTTGATCAAACATGTGGTCAAGACGGGCGCCCCACAGGTCGCCGCAGAACCCGAGGCCAAGCCGGAGGAAAAGACTCCGGTGGAAAAACGCAAGGTCGTCATCAAGAAGAAGAAGGTGGTCGTGGTACGCCAGCCGAATCCTGCTCCGCAGGAAAAGCAGGAAGTCCCTGTTGCGCCGGCAAAACCGGCGCCAGTGGCTTCCGCCTCTGCTCCCGTTGTGACGAAACCGGCTCCTGCCGCCATGCCTGCACCGGCGAAGCCTGTCGTCAGGCAACCCCAGCAGGCTCCGACGCCCGTGGTCAAGACTCCCGTGGCGCAACCGACGATCATCAACCCGTTGCATACGGGTCCGACCATCATTCGTCCCACCAATCTTCCTCCGGTTCCCGGACAGGGCCAGTCCATCAAAGACCACAATGATTGGCAGAACCAGAACAATGGCTACAACCAGCAGGGTTCCACGGTTCCTTCCGTCGGACCGAGACAGGTGGGTATCGTCGGCGGCAGGCCGGCATATCGCCCTGGCCAGAACGGGAACGGCTACAACCGTTCCTTTGGAGCCGGCCGCAACCAGTATGGAAACAACTATGGCACCTACAACCGCGGCCAGGTGAGGCCTGGCTATGGCCAGCGCGCCGGACAGACGGGAGACCGTCAGGGCTATGGCAACCGCGCCCCATATGGGCAGAACGCCAATACCCGTTCCGGTTTTGGCAACCGGCCGGGAACAGGTAATCGTCCGTCATTCGGTCCCCGCCCCGGGTTTGGCAATCGCCCCGGTTTCGGCGGAAGACCCGGTGTTGGGGGACGTCCGATGGGTGGCGGGCAGGGAGCCGGCCGGCCGCAGGATGCCTTCGGTCAGAGGGATATCCGTAACGGCAAGGGTACCAACCGCCGCAAGAAGGGATTCGAGAAGCGTACAGAAGACGAGGAGATTGAATTCCAGCTTCAACGGAAGAAGGAGCAGGAAGCCGCCCGTCTTGCCGCTGTGCCCAAGAAAATCGATATCATGGACTCGATCAGCGTTGCCGATCTGGCCAAGAAGATGAACCTGAAGGCCAATGAGATCATCAGCAAGCTCTTCAAGATGGGCATGATGGTGACGATCAACCAGCAGATCGATTACGATACCGCTTCAATCATCGCAAATGAGTACGGCTGCGAGGTCCACAAGGTTTCGTTGTATGACGAGACGATCATCGAGAATGACGATGACAATCCCGAGGATATGGTTCCCCGCGCACCGATTGTCACCGTCATGGGCCATGTCGACCACGGCAAGACCAAACTGCTGGACGCCATTCGTTCCTCCCACGTTGCCGAGGGCGAGTATGGTGGCATCACCCAGCACATTGGTGCCTACAAGGTCAATATCCCCGACAAGGGCGATATCGTCTTCATCGATACTCCGGGACATGCCGCGTTCAGCATGATGCGTGCCCGGGGAGCCCAGGTGACCGACATCGTCGTCCTGGTTGTCGCCGCCGATGACGGGGTCATGCCGCAGACCCGCGAGGCCATTGACCACGCCAAAGCGGCAAATGTACCCATCATCGTCGCCATCAACAAGTGCGATCTCCCCGACGCCAAGCCGGAGAGGATCATGCAGCAGCTCTCCGATATCGGTTTGATGCCGGAAGAGTGGGGCGGCCAGACCCTCTATTGCAAGATTTCCGCACTGAAGAAGCTCGGTATCGACGATTTGCTTGACACCATCCTTCTGCAGGCGGAGATGATGGAGCTGAAGGCCAATCCGAACTGCCGCGCCGAGGGCAGGGTTCTCGAGGCCCGCATCGAGCAGGGCCGCGGTACCGTGGCGACCGTCCTGATCCAGAAAGGCACGCTCCACGTCGGAGACTATTACTGCGCCGGAATCTACGCAGGTCGCGCTCGTGCCATCTTCGATGACAAGGGACAGAAAATCCAGGAGGCTGGACCTTCTACCCCGATCGAGATCATCGGTCTTTCCTCCATTCCGAAGGCTGGCGATCCGTTCCAGGTCACCGAGGACGAGAAACAGGCCCGTATGGTCAGCGCCAAGCGCCAGGAACTGGAAAGACTGGGTGCCACCGAGAACACCAACAAGGTGACCCTCTCCAACCTGAGCGAGAAGATCAAGGAAGGGGATATCAAGACCCTCAACCTGGTCATCAAGGGAGACCTGCAGGGTTCCGTCGAGGCTCTCCAGCAGTCTTTGGAGAAACTCTCCACGCCGGAAATCCGGCTGGCGGTCATCCGTGCCGCGGCCGGCGCCATCATCGAGAGCGATGTGACGCTGGCGAGCGCGTCGAATGCCTTGATCATCGGCTTCAACGTCAGACCGACGCCCAGAGCGCTGGCACTGGCTGCCGAGGAGAAGGTCGAGATCCGCAAGTACAATATCATCTACGATGTGGTTGACGACGTGAAGGCGGCCATGGAGGGCATGCTCAGCCCGGTCACCAAGGAGATCGACCTTGGTACCGCCGAGGTGCGCAACATCTTCAGGGTGCCCAAGGTCGGTGTCATCGCCGGGTGTATGGTCACCAGCGGTAAGGTCACGAGGGACGCCATGGTACGCGTCATCCGCGACAACATCCAGATCAACAAGGAGAACATCAAGATCAGCAGCTTGAAGCGCTTCAAGGACGACGCCAAAGAAGTCGCCGAGGGGTTCGAGTGCGGTATCGGTCTGGAGAACTTCCAGGACCTCCAGGTCGGAGATGTGCTTGAAATCGTCGGCACCCAGGAGGTCGCCCGCAAGCTTGAGGACACGATGACTCCGCAGGCAGCCGAGGAAGCGAAGCAACTGGAGGCCAGACAGTGAGCCAGTACAGCCAGCAACGCCTTGAAGCGAAGATCAGCGAAGGCATCAGCATGATGATCGTCAACGGGGATATCAAACACCATGACCTCTCCTCGTTGACGAGTGTCACGCGTGTGGTCCTCTCGACCGACAACGCCTACGCCACCGTCTATGTTTCCGCGCCCTTTGACGAGGAGAAGGTGGAGAAATGCGTCCAAGCCCTTCAGAGTGCCCGTGGTTTCATCCAAAAGCGTCTGGGAGCCTTCATGCGGACAAAGAACACACCGGTGCTGACTTTCAAGCGCGATGTCGGGTTCCAGGAGGGGGAGAAAATGGATCGGCTCCTCGATTCGCTCTCCAAGCATGGGAACTAACGCATCGATTCTGTTGATCGACAAGAAACCGGGAATCACCAGTTTCGCCGCCCTGAGGGAGACGAAACGGTGCATCGATCCGAAAGCAGGCCACATCGGGACTCTCGACAAGTTCGCTTCTGGCCTGCTTGTCGTTTTGACAGGCAGCATGACCCATTTGAACCAAGTGTTCTCCGAACTGGACAAGAGCTATGAGGCCACCTTCCGCTTTGGCGTGGAGACCGACACCCTCGATCCGGATGGAACCATCGTCCAGAGGGGCGAGGGTATCGACCCGTCACGGCTGGAAGAGGTCATCAGGAGCCAGTTCCTCGGGGAAATCGACCAGACACCTCCGCTCTATTCGGCGGTACATGTCGGAGGGGAGCGGGCCAGCAAGCTGATGCGCCGGGGAAAGAGCGTGGAAATGCCTCACCGCACGGTGACCATCCACGACTTTCTGGTGACCGAGGCCGATGCCCACACCATGAAGGCACGCATCACCGTCAGCAAGGGCACCTACATCCGCTCGATAGCCAGGGACCTGGCTGGGGCGATGGGATCCTGCGGCATGGTCACCATGCTCCGTCGGATCAGCCTCGGACCGTATTCGGTAGACGAGGCGGTCGGTTGCGACGACAGGGAAGGCCTTTCCGCTGCTTTCAACCGCACCGGAGAGTACTTGCTTCGCCTGCCCCACGTGGGCAAAATGGAAGTCGCGTACGAGGACATACGGATGATGGAACACGGCAAGTGCAGCGACCGGCTGGTTCCCGTCGATGGAAAGCGATCCATCTCCTACGGTGCCGTCTACGCGGGTGGATATCTGCGCTGGGTCGTCGACCTTGCAAAACGGCGCATCATCTGCCACGTCCCGGAGGAACTACATGCAAACGGATGATTTCCAGCACCTGGTGGAAAGCGGCACCTTGAGCGCGGTACCCATGGTCTGCTCCATCGGCGTCTTCGATGGAGTGCACCGCGGACACCAGGAAATCATCACCACCTGCGTCACGTACGCCCACCGCAACGGATGGAAGAGCATGGTGGTCACCTTCAACCGGAATCCGAAGGTTCCGGCAGGGGAGAAAGCCCCCTTGCTGATGAGTCAGGTCCAGAAACGGCAATTTCTTGCTGAATTGGGGGTTGATTACCTGGTTGTCATTGACTTTTCTTCCGATTTCAGTAAACTCACTGGTGTTGAGTTCTTGAACCTTCTCGGTACGATTTGTACGGTGAAGGGGATAGTTGTCGGTGTCGATTTCCGCTGCGGTACTCCGGCTTCGTGTGCCGGTCCCGAACAGCTGCAGGAATACCTGAACCGACGCGGTCCCGGGAACAAGCTTCTGATTCCTCCCTACGTCCGGTTGGACAGTGGAGAACGGGTGAGCAGCTCCTTGGTCCGTAACACACTCAAAACGGGCGATCTTCCCCTGGTGGAGAAGATGCTCGGCAGGTACTACAGCCTGGACCTCAGGGGCGCTGCCCCCGAAAACCGGGATGGATGCCTGTGGTATCCTCTCGAGAAACTTGAACAGCTTCTGCCACCTTGTGGCACGTATGTTGCTCAGGCCCTGACTGCCGATGGAACGAGGATTCCTGTCGTGGCGCGGTTGACCACAACGGATATCGTCCTGCAAGCGGAACGGGTGGACGTTTTTCCCGTGGATATCGAACAACTCTATCTGATACAGAGGTATGGCACATGATTACGAAGGAACAGAAAGAAGAGATTATCGCCAAATTCGGCGGTAATGAGAAGAATACCGGTTCGACCGCCGTCCAGGTTGCGTTGCTGACTGCACGCATCAACGACCTTACCGAGCACTTCAAGAGAAACCCGAAGGATACCAACGGCAAGAGAGGCCTGCTCACTCTGGTTGGACAGAGAAAGAGACTGCTTGGCTACATGCAGAGGACCGATCTGGAAGGGTACCGCAAGCTCGTGCAGGATCTTGGCCTCCGCAAATAAGCTTTTGCGCCACAGATGGGAATAAGGCGGTCATACGAGAAGGCTCCGGCTATCACAACCAATAGCCAGGAGCTTTTTATATGACCGCCGGAAAAGAACAAAAAGAACGAAAGAACGAAATAGGAAACAGGAAAACAAAATGAGTGTACAGAAAGTATCAATGAAGATTGGCGGCAACGACCTCGTCCTAGAGACTGGCCGTATCGCCAAGCAAGCCAATGGAGCAGTGTTCGCCACGTATGCCGGTTGCGCCGTCATCGCGACCGTCTGCTGCGGTGCTGCACCGACCGAGCCGCTTGATTACGTTCCGCTTTCCGTGGAATACAACGAGCGCTATTACGCCGCCGGCAAGATTCCTGGCGGTTTCATGAAGAGGGAAGGCAAGCCCAAGGACAAGGAGATTCTCGTTTCCCGTCTGATCGACCGTCCTATGCGCCCGCTCTTCGACAAGGCCTTCGGCCGTGAGATCCAGGTTGTCCCGACCGTCGTCTCCGCCGACCAGAACAATACTCCGGACATCGTGGCCATCATCGCCGCCAGCGCCGCAGTGACCATCAGCGACATCCCCTTCAACGGGCCGATTGCCGCCGTGCGTGTCGCCCTGGTGGACGGCAAGTACGTGATCAACCCGACTTTCAGCCAGATTGACAACAGCAAGATGGACATCGTTGTCGCCGGAACCCATGACGGCATCACCATGGTCGAAGGTGGCGCCAAGCAGGTCAGCGAGCAGACCATGATCGACGCGATCAACGCCGCAGAGCCGGTCATCCGTGAGCTGTGCGAGCTGCAGACCAAGCTGCAGGAGCTTGCAGGAAAAGCCAAGTTGCCGGTTTTCGAGGATACTACCGACAACAGCTGGCTCGAGCCGATCAGGAACGAGGCCCGGCCGCTGATCAAGGAGGCGACCTACACCAAGGGCAAGCAGGCCCGCTTTGAGGCCATCGAGGCTGTCAAGGCCAAGATGAAGGAAACCTACGCAGAGCTGATCGGGGACGACCCGAAACGTCTGGAGGCTGTCGGACTGATGTGCGACGACCTGGAGAGGGACACGCTGCGCGATGGCATCCTGAACCGCGACATCCGCATCGACGGCAGAAAGCTCGATGAGATCCGCCCGATCACCTGCGAGGTCGGTGTGCTGCAGAGAGCCCATGGCTCGGCCCTGTTCACCAGAGGCGAGACCCAGAGCCTTGCCACCACCACGCTCGGCACCGCCAGCGACGAGCAGATGTTCGACGACATCGACGGAGAGAAGAGCTACAGCAACTTCATGCTGCACTACAACTTCCCGCCGTTCTGTGTCGGCGAGACCGGAAGACTTACCACCGGCCGCCGCGAAATCGGACATGGACACCTCGCCCAGCGCGCTCTTTTCGCAGTCATGCCGAGCAAGGAGAAGTTCCCGTACACCACGCGTGTCGTCAGCGACATCATGGAGAGCAACGGCTCCTCCTCCCAGGCTTCCATTTGTGGCGGCTGTCTGAGCTTGATGGACGCCGGCGTCCCCATCGAGGCCCCGGTTGCCGGCATCGCCATGGGCCTGATCACCGAGGGCGAGCACTATGAGCGCTACAAGATCCTCAGCGACATCTGCGGCGAGGAAGACCACATGGGAGACATGGACTTCAAGGTCGCAGGTACCGAGAAGGGCATCACCGCATTCCAGATGGATATCAAGATCGCAGGCGTCACTCCGGAACTGATGCATCAGGCGCTGGAGCAAGCCCGTGTCGGCCGTCTCCACATCCTTGGCATCATGAAGCAGTGCCTGGCCGAGCCGAGGAAGGAAGTGAGCCCCTACGCTCCGAAGATCCTGACCATGAAGGTTGACGAGGAGAAGATCGGCGCCGTCATCGGTACCGGTGGAAAGACCATCAAGGCAATCGCCCAGCAGAGTGGAGCCGAGGTCAACATCGACGATGATGGAACCGTGACGATCTACGGACCCAACGGCGCTTCCGCCCAGAAGGCGAAGGAACTGGTCAACTCGATTGTCGAGGAACCCGAGGTCGGCAAGATCTATCAGGGTACGGTCAAGCGTATCATGGACTTCGGCGCCTTCATCGAAATCCTCCCTGGCAAGGAAGGACTCTGCCACATCTCCAAACTCTCCCACAAGAGAGTGGAGCACGTGGAGGATGTCCTGCATGTCGGCGACCAGATTCCCGTGAAGCTGATCGAGATCGACCGCCAGAACCGTCTGAACCTTTCCTACATCGACGCGCTCGATGCACAGAAGAACAAATGACGGTACGTTTCCAAGTCGTACGGCAGGGAGCGAAACTCCCTGTCTATGCGACAGTCGGCAGTGCAGGCTGTGACCTTACAGCCTGCACCGGCCACGACCTGGTCCTGAAGCCGATGCAGCGGGCTCTGGTTCCTACCGGTCTTGCCATGGCCCTTCCGCAGGGGGTCGAGGCGCAGGTCCGGCCTCGCAGCGGTCTTGCCATCAAGAAGGGCGTCACCGTCCTGAACGCTCCAGGAACCATTGACAGCGATTATCGCGGCGAGGTCCAGGTCATCCTGGTCAACCTCGGCAGCGAGGACTTCATCATCAAGCCTGGCGACCGGATCGCCCAGATGGTGTTTTGCCGGTACGAACAGCCCACCTTCCAGCTTTGTGAGAGTCTTGACGAGACCGAGCGTGGTGGGGGAGGATTCGGATCGACGGGGGTGTAGGCAGCCATGGCAAGAAGCCGCTACTCGTTGGTATCGTCCTATGTGGGACGCTCCTATCTGGCGAATTTTGCCGTCGCCTTCATCTTTTTTTTCTTCATTTTCTTCGTGAACCAGATCCTGCTGATCGCCCAGCGCATCCTGGTGAAGAACGTCTCGCTCCTGAGCGTCCTCAAGCTGGTCACCCTGGCGATCCCCCAGTTCCTGCTCTACACCTTTCCCTTCAGCAGCCTGACGGCAAGCGCCATGGTCCTCGGGGATTTCTCCGCCAACAACGAAATCCTCGCGCTTCGCTCCAGCGGCATCAGCCTCCGGCACGTGTTCCGCCCGATTCTTGCCTGTTCCTTGGTGGTTTCCCTGATTACCTTCCTGACCGCAGATGTCGTCCTGCCCGAAAGCCATAACCGATACCGCCACCTCTACATGGAACTGATGCGGAAGCTACCGACGCTGGAAATCACCAGCTATGGCTCCAATTCAATCGGCAACCAGGTACTGGCGAACGGGCTCGCCAGCGGCAATTCGGTCGACGACCTGGTGCTCTTCGACTCGGCTGGACAAAAGCAGGTGGTCAGCGCCCCCAGCGCATCGGTTTCCATGGTCGATCCCCTGCGCTTCATCTATGCCCTCGATCTGGATGACGCCTCCTTGCTTGCCAGTACATCGGGCGACGATTCGCTGAACCTCGCAAAAGCCGACCGCGCCATTTTCTACCTGGATTTCTCGCAGCAGGTTCCTGAGGTCGCCACCACGACCCCGAGCCAGCTTCCAATCCACGAGTTGAACAATCGGATCAGCCAACGGAGAATCGCCCTCGAGCAGGATTGGGAGAAGAACGACCAGACGATGCGCAGGCTGTATGATACCGCCCGTCAGGCCGACAGTCCTTCCGCCTACAACCAGGCTCTCGACCAGATTGACGAACTCCGCTCCCATCCCCCGATTGTCTTCTACCTGCAGTACTACCGGGCAGAGAAACAGAAGAAGCTTGCCCTCAGCATGGCCTGTTTCCTTTTGGTCTTCCTGACATTTCCATTGGCATACCTGCATGTCAGGCACGGCCGTCTGATCGGCTTTGGAGTGGCAATGCTCAGCGCGGTAGCCTACTGGTACCTGCTCTTTTTCGCCCAGATCAACATCTACCGCACGCCGGTCAATCCGCTGTTCCTGATGTGGGTGCCCGACGTGGTCATGAGTCTTGCGGGACTGGTCGCCCTGTGGAGGATGCCGAAATGAGAAAAGTGGACCAGTACATCCTCGGCACTCTCGTGAAGACTGCGGCAGGCACTACGGCGCTGTGCACGTTGATGCTGGTGTCGGTACAGATGTTCCAGCACCTGGACGCCTTCCTGCGCAACCAGACGCCCCTGAAGGACCTGCTTCGGCTGGCGGTGCTCTACGTCCCCTCGTCGATAGTCCTTGTCTTCGCTCCCGCGCTGCTCTTTGCGGCAGCCTATACCTTCAGCCAGCTGTCGGCAAACAATGAGCTGATCTGCCTGTACAACGCCACCTACAGCCAGCGTCGGCTGGTCTTTCCTGTCCTGCTGGCCGGTATCCTTTGTTGTATCCTGCAGTTTGCCGTCCAGGAGTGGTGGGATATCCCGGCCCAGCATGTCCTCAGCCAGGTGCAGACGGAAATCATCGGGGTCAACAGTACCCGGGACAAAAAGGAAATCACGCTGGGCGATTGGGAGCAGGGCTATGTCTTCCATGCGGCCCGCTACACTGACGAACGCAGAAGGGCCGACCGGGTCGCCGTGGTGCTTTTGGATGCGCGTCACCAGCTGCAGGGAAGAGTGGATGCCCGTAGCGCCACGTATCAGGATGATGGAAGCTGGCTGCTTCGGGATGTCGATAGCATCCAGGTCGACATGGAAACCATGGCGGTGGAGCGCGAGCACCATGACACCTATACCATCGACCGGCTCACGTTGGAGCCACAGTTGCTCAAGGACAACAGTTCCGACATCAAGACCATGTCCATTCCGGTCGCCAGGAAGTTCCTTGCGCGCATGCAGAAACTCGACCACGCCCAATGGCAGAGCTATGCGGTGGATTTCAGCCAACGGATGTTGGGCTGCCTGGCTCCACTGGTCATGCTCTTCATCGCCTGCACGATGAACTACCGGTTCAAGAAGAACGTGCTGCTTTTCACCATCATCCTTTCCCTTTGTCTCGCGGTGGTCTACTATGTGGTGCAGATGATGTCGCTGATCCTCGCCAGGCAAGGGGTGGTGGGTCCCGTGGCGGGCATGCTGCTGCCGATGGCGATTACCCCGCTCTTCGTCTTGGCCTCCCAATCGTTGCTGCGGCGTTTCCTTTGAGGGAGAAGCTATTCGAACAGCCGGCTTTATGGTACTGTTGAATCCAGTCTTGGGGCCTTTAGCCCCGTAAGGAAAGCACATGCAAGGCATTTATACGAAACTCCATCAGGACGGCTCGTGTGCCGCGCGCCTTGGCGTCCTGCATCTTCCCCATGGCGATGTGGAGACACCGGTCTTCATGCCGGTCGGCACCAACGGCACCGTCAAGGGAATCTATCACGACACCCTTCGCAAGATCGGCTTCAACCTGATTCTCGGCAACACCTATCACCTGTATCTGAGACCCGGGACCGAGATCCTGAAGAAGTACGGTGGGCTCCACACGTTCTGTGGCTGGGACCGCAACATCCTGACCGACTCAGGCGGATTCCAGGTGTTCTCCCTCAGTGGCCTGAGGAAGATCAGCGAGAACGGGGTCAGGTTCCAGAGCCATATCGACGGCTCATGGCATGAGTTCACCCCCGAGAAGGTGGTGGACATCCAGAGTGTCATCGGCAGCGATATCGCCATGTGCCTGGATATCTGCACCAAACCCGACATCCCCTACAAGGATGCGGTCCATGCGATGCGGGTGACCCACGCATGGGCTTCCCGTTGCCTGGCCAGGAAGGAACAGCTGGGCGGGCAGTTTCCCGGCAACCTCTTTGGCATCTGCCAGGGCAACTTCTACAAGGACCTGCGCAAGGAGAGCGCCGAGGTCATCAGCGGCATGGACTTTCCCGGCATCGCCATCGGCGGTCTTTCCGTCGGGGAGAGCCCGGAAACCTTCCGGGAGATGCTGGCCTATACCACCCAGTTCGTCACGGCGGACAAACCCAGGTACGTCATGGGAATCGGATCGCCGGATTTCATTCTCGACGCGGTAGAGAATGGCATCGACATGTTCGATTGCGTCCTGCAGACCCGTATGGCCCGCAATGGAGCGGTTTTCACCGATGACGGGGTAGTCACCCTGAAAAAGGCCAAGTGGGCCGATGTTCAGGAACCGATCGACCCCGAGTGTGACTGCACCTGCTGCAAGGAGTACACCCTCGGCTATATGCACCACCTGATCAAATGCAACGAGATGCTCGGCGGCATGCTCGCCACAGAGCACAACCTTGCCTACTTCAAGCGCTTGATGCGGCGGGTCCGGCAGGCAATCAGGGAAGACCGTTTCGCACAGTTCAAGAAGGACTATCTGGACCGCTTTTACGCGAACGGCGGGAAGCGCTGAGCAGGGACAAGATTCGCGATGGCGGCAAAAACGGAGAAACACAGCCTGGTGGTGATGCTCTGCACGATGGCGAGCAGGCTGCTGGGAATTGTCAAGGCACGGGTGATTGCGACGGCCTTTGGTTCCGGTGCGGTGGGTGATGTGGTCAACTTCACCTACAACATCCCCAACAACTTCCGAAAGCTCTTCGCCGAGGGGGCGATGAGCTCCTCCTTCATTCCCGAGTTCTCCAGGGAAATCGGGGAGGGCAGAAAGAATGACGCTTCCACGCTGATGGACTTGCTCTTCACCTGGCAATTGGTCCTGTTCCTGATTCTCGACCTGCTTTCCATCCGTTTTGGAGGCTCGCTCATCTGGTTCTTCTCCGATTTCTCCGTCGAGCAGGTGGCGCTTGGCGCGCGGTTGCTGCCGTTTTTCATGGTGTTCCTCACCGCCATCAGCCTCGGGACCATTTTCAGCGGGATGCTTCAGGTCCACGGACAGTTCTTCGCCTCGAGTTTCGCCCCTCTGGTCTTTTCCATCACCACGATTGTCGGCATTTCGGTATTTCACGAGAAGCTCGGCCCCATGAGCATGGCCTACAGCGTCACTTTGGGGGGAATCCTCCAACTGGGTTTCTGGTATGTCTGGCTGAGACGTCTCGGCTACCGGCTCCGGCTGAGGCTCAGGTTCCATGGTGATGCCTTTCCCACAGTGATCCGACACTGGCTTGCGGTGCTTTGCTCTTCGTTGCTGCAGGTAGCCGGGCAACAAGTCTCCTATTCCCTTGCCAGCCAGCTGGAACAGGGAAGCGTGACCGCATTCAGCAACGCCACCATTTTCTGGCAGACACCCTATGGGATTTTCTTCACCGCGATCAGCACGGTCTTTTTCCCGCTGATGAGCCAATCCTATGCCCGCCATGACCAGCAGCTTCTGGCCAAGCAGGTGGGAACAGGGCTGGAATACCTTGCCACGCTCCTCGTCCCTTCGACCATCCTGCTGTATTGTTTCAGCGACAGCGCGGTCAGTTCGGTGCTGCAGAGCGGCGCCTTCACCCTTCAGGCGTCAATGCAGACCGCCCTTGTCGTCAGGGTGTTTTCTCTGGGAATGGTGGCGGTCGCCTGGTATGGATTTCTCCAGCGCTTCTGCTATAGTGCCGGACGATACCGCGCAGCGCTGGCGCTTTCGGTGCTCCAGACGGCGCTGGATATCGCCATTTCGGTCTGTGGCATCCACTTCGGCCTCGGCATCCTGTCCCTGCCATTGGCAAACGGCCTTTCCTTCCTTTGCGCGCTGGCCGCCGTGCTTTGGGTGATGAGGGACATCTACCAGATCCATCATGACCTCCGGCTCTGGAAGGCATTGGCAAAGGTGGTCGCTGCCAATATTCCCGTATTGCTCTATTGTCTTTTCTTCTGGAACCTGCATCTGACCTACTGGCAGGAAGGCTCTTCCCTGAAGAGCTTCCTGGCCACCTGCCTGTACGGGCTGGTCGGCGTGGCGCTGGTGCTTGCCAGCTACATCCTCTTCAGGATTCCCTTCATGGCACGTTTCCGGAGCAAGCAATCTTGAGTATCATGGAGCCATATGAGCAAACCAACAGTCATCACCTGGTTGAACCAGCTGGTCAACGACGGGATACCCCAAGCGGTGAAGCTGCTTACCCTCCGGATTTCCCGGGAAGGGGAACGGTGGCTTGTCGAGGCGGACGGCTATACGCAAGTCACGAAGGACCAGAAGCAGGGAGAAGGAGAACCAATCCTGCTCAGCGGGGAGTATCCGCTTGAACTGGACGAGAAGAATACCGCGCAGATGGAGGCGGTCGCAATCGGGCGCAAGGTCGCCGAGTACCTGCAGGTGGGAGCCTGCAAGGACCGGCTGCTTGCCCTGGAATACGTCACCATCTTGGACGCGGATGGCAAGAACCACCTGCTCTACGAGAAGGAACATCACCAGATCCATAATCCCGCCTCCAGCGAACGACGCATGAACTTCCTGCTGATTCTCAGCTTTCTTGCCGTACTGCTGCCCAGTTTCGAGCCGACCATGGGGATTTTCGGCATGCTGATGGGGGCCTATGGCGTCTGGCTGACCCACGGCATCTACAAGAGACACCGCAAGGCGAGGACCGCCTTTGTCTTGGATATCCTTGGCGTGGTCATCGGACTCTGGACGACGGTGCTGATGTTGCTCGCGAGCAGGGGAGGTTCGGCATGAATACGGAGATGAAAGCGAAGCGCAACGGACGCCTCTCCCTCCTGATGGGTACCTTCAGCATCCTGATTCCCCATTTCTTCATGCCGGTTGTCAGCGGCATCCTGATTGGCTGCTACGGCCTGTTCCTTGCGGGGAAATACTGGAAGGTGGACGACAACGCGTATGCCGGCTTCATGACCAGCCTGCTCGGCCTTCTGGCCGACCTCTACCTGCTGGCTCTTTGGGCTACGGTGGCGCGAGGCTGACAGAAAAGGAGAGCCAGGTCCTTGCCCCGGCTCTCCCGTCGCTCGCAGACTGCAAGAAACCATCAGGCCTTGACAAGCCTGATGGCATCCATGCGGTAGGTGACCGTCTGGTCTCCCATCTGGAACTCGAAGGTGTCTCCGACGCTGTGGTTGCACAAGGCGCTGCCCAGTGGAGCAAGGATGTTGATCACATACTTTTCCGGGTCGCTTTCCCACGGTCCCATGATGGTGTAGGTGGCCTTTTCTCCACTTTTCAGGTTGGTCACGTCGACAACGGTGCCGAAGCCGCTCTTGGAGGGGTCGACCTTGGACATGTCGACGACAATCGCCTTGTCGATCTCGGCCTTCAGCTCGGCTTCCTTCTTCTGCAACAGGTGGCGCTTGTCCTTGCCGTACTGGTACTCGCTGTTCTCGCGCAAGTCGCCTTTGGCCCGGGCATCGCTGATTTCCTTTGCTACATCGGGAAGCTCGACATGCTGGATGTGGTCCAGCTCGGCTTTCTTCCGGGCAAGGGACTCGCTGGTGCAGAACCAGCCGGTCGGAACAAAGGACTCGCTCTTCAGGTCGGTCTTCCTGTTGTCCAGATCCAGGTCAGGGTACTGCGTCTGAATCTGGAACTTGACGTTGATCTTCTCACCCTCATCCAAGCCGGCGCAGCTCTGCACCAGACTGTTGATGTTCCGGGCGATATTGGCGTCGCCAGCCTTGATCGCGGTGTAGACCTCACCCTCTGTGGCGTTCTTGCCTTTGGTTCCGAAGAGCATCTCGCATAGGATCTTCGCGTTGGCACCGGCTTCCTGTCCGTCTACTCTGGCCTCGACTTTCTGGTTGAGGAAAGAGAGAAGGGTCAGCTTGGTGTAGAGCAACTTCTCCATGGTGATGCCGGCTTTCGCCCAATCGGCAGGGGAGGACGCCTTGATCAGGTAGATCAGGGTGTTGGCATTGTCTCGGTAGTTGTCCACGGCCGTCTGGTAGACGGACATGAAGAGCTGCCCCTTCTTCTTGCGGGTGTAGATCGAGGGGATGTAGGTGTTCAGGTAGTAGGGGAAGAGCTTCAAAAGCAATTCGCTCCAGTCCTTGGGCTGGGTCTCCACGGTCCAGTCGATGAAGCATTTCTTCAGGTCCGCGTCCTCGATTTTGCCGAACAGGGCGGGAATCTTCTCCGGATTGGCGATTTTGCCGATCAGCTTCAGGAACGAGACCTCTGGTGGAATCTTGATGAAGGTCATCTTCCGATGGTTCAGAAGGTCGTCCAGAAGCAGGTAGGAGCCGAGCATCTCGTCATCCAGTTCCACCTCGTCCTTCCGGTTCTCAAGGATGTTGCCGAAGTACTTCACCATTTCATAAAAGAACTCGCTGTCGGTATTGCCCTTGTCGGCGATGAACTTCTTCAGGTCCTTGACCTTGTCGTAGAACTTGTCATGGGCGTTGAAGATCGAAAGCTGCTTTTCCTCGTAGCTGATCGGCGTCTCGCGGAGGATGAAGGAGTCGTCATCCGGAGAGACGCCGTAATGGACGTCGTTCATCAAGAGGTCCTTGGCCTGCTTGGACCATGCGGACCACTGGCTGTCGCTGAGCACTTCCGGGACCAGCTCCTTCTTCATCTGCTTCAAGGAGCACTTGCCATCAAAGCTGGACAGAAGGATGTCGAGCATCCACTGGGGTTGCTCCATGGTCTTCTGGGCCAGCTTTTCGTGGCTGACACAACCCTTCAGGACCAGGATGTGGCTCTTCCGCAAAGCCTTCAGGCTCTTGAACGCCATCGCGGGAGTCATCTTGGTGCCGCCGTCTTTCTGTCCAGGAAAATCGATGACGACCTCGTTCACGCTGATCGAGCGGATACGTCCGATGCGGTTGCGGGAACCTTGGTAGACGAAGGTTCCTTTGTCGAAGGAGATGTTCTTCTCGAAGTCCTCGATGGCATGGATGATGTCATGGTTGCCCGGCCTGGATAGGCCGCTTTCCTTCAGACAAGTGTCCAAGCGGCTGTGTCCGGCATATTTCTTCTTGTAGCTGGCAACCAGATTGTTGCGGGCAAGCGCATCCTCATGGTCCAGGCCGAGGATCTTCTTCTCGCAGGTGATCCTGCGGTCGACGTCGCCCTTGCTGTTGCCCTCCATGTCCCTGAGCAGGGCGATGGCGGTGGCGGTGGAAAGCACGCCGACCTTGCCGGCGATGCTGAGAAAGTAGTCGAACTGCTCCGGACAGAGCTTGAACAGGTTGTCGAACAACGGCCTGATCAGGTTGACTTCCTGTCGGATCAGGATGCGGTCAAAAGCCACCTTGTAGTAGGTGATTGCCTTTTCCTTGTCTCCTGCCTCGTTGGCGCGGTCGGCAATCTCGCGGACGATACCCACCTCGTCATGGTCGGCGCGGACAAGCCGCTCATACAGCTTGAACTTCTCTTCCTCTTTGCCAAGGTTCTCGTAATCTTTGGCAAGGATGCGCAGGGCATGGCGGTTCTCGCTTACTGCGAGAATCTTGCCGCAAAGGAACTGCACCTCGTCGTGCTTGCCCAGGGCGAGGAACGTCTCGGCGAGGTTGAGGAGGTTCAGGTTGTCCTCCTGCCCATGGCGGACCAGCTGGATCGATCCGGCTGCGTACATGGCGACGATGCTTTTCGGATTCGACGCAAGGTAGGTGTCGCACTCCTGCAGGATTTCCGACTGTCCATCCTCATCCAGACCGGCCAACGCCTGATCCACCTCCTGGAACGAGGAAAGGGTGAACGCTTCGGCCTTCGTGCGGTCCCAACTGGAAGACAGGACGTCCCGGATTTGATTGAGTTTCATGTGAACCCTCCAAAAATGATATTCCTTACATGCATGTAAAATTAGGCGTATTCTGAGAGAATAAACAAACCGGGCAATCCTCTCCAGGATCGCTCGGAGCATGTTTCTTCTTTCGTTCATCCTCAGTATAACGCAACAAAAGGAAACAGGCAAGCAAGGAAAAATTCCATCTTTGGGAATTCTACTATACAAACAATAGCTGGTTTCAAAAGGATTCCGTTGCCAAACGGGTTCGTAGCTGGTATAACCTCAACTATGGAAGATACGCCACTCATTGTTTCACCCAGTATCCTCTCGGCAGACTTCGCCCATATCGCGGAAGAGGTCAGTTCGATTGGAACGACCGCGGCGAAATGGATCCATCTGGACGTCATGGACGGGAATTTCGTCCCGAACATCACCTTTGGATCCAAATTCATCAAGGACCTGCGTCCTTGCTCGCCCCTTGTGTTCGATACCCATTTGATGATCGACAGGCCGGAGCGCTACGTCGAGCAGTTCGCCCAGAGCGGTTGCGACATCATCACCATCCAGGCGGAGAGCACCATCCATGTGCACCGCACCTTGCAGATGATCCACAGCAACGGTTGCAAGGCGGGTGTCGCCATCGTACCCTCGACTCCGGTCTGCATGATCGAGCCGATTCTCGACATGGTCGACCTGGTGCTGGTCATGACGGTCAATCCTGGCTTCGGCGGCCAGAAGCTGATTCCCCATACATTGGAGAAGGTGAGCGAGCTTGCCCATATCCGGCAGGAGGAGGAATACGGCTATCTGATCAGTGTCGACGGAGGGGTGAACCTGAGCACTGTCGCGGATATCGCGGCGGCCGGCAGCGATGTCGCGGTCTGCGGCTCGGCTTTCTTCGGTGCCGACGACCGGCTGGCTTTTGTCGACAAAATGATCCGCCTGGCAGACGGGGCTTGCCGCTCATGAGGTGCGTCATGCAGGATGTCGCCGACGCCAAGGTGACAGTCGACGGTGCCGTTGTCGGCAGGATCGAGCGGGGCATGCTGGTCTATTTCGGAGTCCAGAAAGGGGATACCGAGCAGGAGCTTGTCTGGATTACCGACAAGATAGCGAAGGAACGGATCTTCCATGACGCCAACGGGAAGACCAACCTTTCCATCCTTGACGTCCACGGCGAGATTCTCCTGGTCAGCCAGTTCACCTTGTGCGCGGATTTGCGGAAGGGCAACCGTCCCAGCTATGACTACAGCGAGGAGCCAGGGAAGGCGGAATCGATGTACCGGAAGGCGATCGACCTGCTGAAGGCAAAGGGCATCCCTGTCCAGCATGGGTCCTTCGGGGCCCATATGCTGGTCAGCTACACCAATATCGGTCCACAGACCTTTGTGCTGGAAAAAACACCGGAGCGCACCGATTCCGCTCAAAGAACGGTAGTAGAGAAGTAGAGGAGTTCATATGGCAAAAAAAGCTGTACCAGTCGCCCCGAAAGGGACGGAAACCAACAACCAGGCCAAGCTGGACGCTCTGGAAGCGGCGCGTGCGCAGATCGACAAGCAATTCGGAAAGGGTTCGCTGATGCGTCTGGGGGACAACGAGCGCGTCCTGGACGTGGGATGCATCTCCTCCGGTTCCTTGATGCTGGATGAGGCGCTGGGTATCGGAGGCTATCCCCGTGGCCGCATCGTCGAAATCTACGGACCCGAATCCAGCGGCAAGACGACGCTTGCCCTGCAAGCTGTCGCCGAGGCGCAGAAGGCCGGCGGAATCGCCGCTTTCATCGATGCCGAGCATGCCTTGGATCCGACCTATGCCAAGAAGCTGGGCGTCAACATCGACCAGCTCTGGATCAGCCAGCCGGATAGCGGGGAGCAGGCGTTGGACATCGCCGAGACGCTGGTCCGTTCCGGCTCGATGGACATCATCGTCGTCGACTCGGTCGCCGCGCTGACCCCGCAGGCGGAAATCGATGGCGAGATGGGCGACAGCCACATGGGCCTGCAAGCCCGGTTGATGAGCCAGGCGCTCAGGAAGCTGACCGGTCTTTTGGCCAAGAGCAATACCCTGATCATCTTCATCAACCAGATCCGCATGAAGATCGGCGTCATGTTCGGCAACCCTGAGACCACCACCGGCGGGAACGCCCTGAAGTTCTACGCTTCGGTCCGCATGGACGTGCGCAAGATCGAGACAATCAGCAAGAGCGCGGACGAGGTGGTCGGAAACCGCATCCGCGTGAAAATCGTGAAAAACAAGGTGGCCCCGCCATTCAAGAAGGTCGAATTGGACCTGATGTTCAACGAAGGCATCAGCTACACGGCAAGCTTGCTTGACGCCGCCATGAAGTACGGTCTGATCGTCAAGAGCGGATCCTGGTTCAGCTTGGATGGCGAGAAGATCGGACAAGGCCGGGACAAGACGGTCGACTACCTGAAGGAACATACGGATGTCGCCGCGGCCTTGGACAAGCAGCTGCGCGAGAGGATGTTCAGTCCGGACAAGCAGGAGCCGCCGGCAGCCGGCGAAGCGAAGGGGAGTGTCACGGACGAACCGATCGAGGACGATCCGCTGGACTTGCCCTCGATGGATGATGAGACCTGAACGGCAAGCGCCCCGCCACTTTGACCAGTGACGGGGTTTCCTTTTATACTGTATCCCTATGGCCGAAACGGAAGTGCGATTCACTACCCAGGATGGGAAGACTTTTCAGGCTCCGACGATCAAGTTCGACGGACCGCTTGACCTGCTCCTGTACCTGATCCAGCAGTCGGAAGTGAATATCTACGACATTCCGATCGCCCAGATTACCGACCAGTTCCTTGCCTATCTTTCCGCCCACCAGGACATGGACCTCGGCGTGCTCTCCAGCTTCTACAAGATGGCCAGCCAACTCTTGGCCATCAAGAGCAGGATGCTCCTGCCTGAGGATGTGGAGTTCGACGAGGAGTACGAGGATCCACGCAAGGAGCTGGTCGACCAGTTGATCGAATACCAGAAGTTCAAGAAATACACCCAGTTGCTCTCCGGGGGCAACAACGGCGAGTTCGTCGTCATGCGCAAGGAGAACGACTTCTTCCTTCCGTTCAGCGACGAGGAGCTCTTCGACGGGGTTACCCCGCAGACGTTCCTCGAGACCTTCCGCAAGCTGATGAAGAACATCTCGGCGGACAAGCTCTTCAACGTCTATGAAAGCGTCTCCATCAGCGAGAAGATCGCCCTGATGGACGAGCTGCTTGAGACCCATGAGGAAATCACGCTGGAACAGGTCATCGTCCACCTGGACAGCAAGCTGGACATCATCTGCGCCTTCATGGCGATCCTGGAATGTTGCCGTTGGCACAAGATCACCATCCATCAGGACGAGCCCTATGGCACGATTACCATACGGGCCCTTGAGAAGACTCCGGAGATCGATGCGAAGATGGCTGACGCGATCGACGACCAGTACGACCAGATGGTGGAGAGCGGCATGACCCTCGAGGAACCTGAGGGAACCCAGATCGGGCCCGAGCACGCGGCGACCGAACAGGCCCACAGCCATGATGACGACCTGCCGGAGGATGAGGAAGAGCCAGGGATGCCGCAGCGGCAAGTACAGTATGATGAGGAAAGCGAGGATGAGATGATCGACCTCGATGGCGAGGAGGATGACGATGACGAAGACGAAGACCAGTAAGGTGAGCGGGCCGATCCTCAGCCAGGACGCGCGCATGGTCGAGGTGATCCTTTTCCTGGAGAATGAGCCTGTCGACCGTGAGAAGCTGGAACGGATGACCGGATTGGGCGGCAAGGAACTGGACGCCGCAGTCAGCGAGCTGGGAGAGCACTACAACCTCTACATGCATGGCCTTACGGTCAACGAGAACCCGGGGGGCTTCCTGCTGACCCCCTCCAGCGACCTGTACGACAAGCTCCGCACCTGCTACGGCAAGAAAGTGGAGCGGCGTCTGAGCAAGGCGGCCCTGGAAACGTTGTCCATCGTCGCATACAGCCAGCCAATCACCCGCAGGGAAATTGACAATATCCGTGGAGTGTCCAGCGACACGATTGTCAAACTCCTGCGGGAGAGAGAATATATCAAGGTAGTCGGACGCAAGGATGTCATCGGACACCCCTGCCTGTACGGCACCACCCGCAAGTTCCTGTACGAGTTCCATCTTTCTTCCATCAGCGAGCTTCCTCGCTTGAGCGAGATCGACGAGGAACGCTTCGAGACGGTACCCGACACGAAGGAAGAGGAAGAGACGGACACGGAATCCGACAACGAGGAGAAGAACGATGAAACTTGAATACCCGATGCGCCTGCAGGCGTACCTTGCCAAAAGCGGTTGCGGCTCTCGTCGCAGTTGCGAGACCCTGATCACCAGTGGAAGAGTGAAGGTGAACACCCGTGTGGTGACCGAGCTCGGGACCAAGGTGGACAAGGATGATGCCGTCATGCTGGACGACCAGCCTGTCGAGCCGAGCGAGCAGTCGTATTATTTTGCGCTGAACAAGCCAAAAGGGTATGTCTGCGCGAATTACGACCCGTTCAACAAACTGTACGCCAGAGACCTGATCGACATTCCTGACCGGAGCCTGCTGTTCCATGTGGGCCGTCTGGACAAAGACTCGATCGGCCTGATCCTGTTCACCAACGACGGACAGCTGGCCAACGCGGTCATGCACCCGTCGCACGAGATCGAGAAGGAATATATCGTCCAGACCGACAGGCCGGTGGACAAGCGTGACCTTGCGGAGATGCACAGAGGCATCTATCTTGAGGATTCCCGGTCCCCTTACAAGATCAAGAGCTATTCGCAGGTCTTCAACCGGGTCATCCGTGTCGTCCTCACCGAGGGCAAGAACCGAGAGATCCGCAAGCTGTTCGATTACTTCGGCTACGAAGTGAAACAGTTGCAGCGTATACGCATCGGCCAGATCGAGCTGGGAGAGTTGAAACTCGGCCAGTACCGTCGCCTAGAACAGTGGGAAGTCCAAAGCCTGTACAAGGAGGTCAGTGATGAGAGTCGCGATTGATGGTCCCGCCGGAGTGGGAAAGAGCACCATCGCAAGGATGATTGCGCAGAAATGTGGTTTTTATTACCTGAACAGCGGTTCCTTCTACCGGGCATATACCTACAACCAGCAGGTGAGGGGACGCAGCACCGATGATCTGGAGGATGTGCTCGAGAACGCGAAGAAAATCAAGCTTTCCATCAAGGATGGCGCCATCGCCATCGACGGGCAGGATGTCGAGGACAAACTCCATACCCCCGAGGTGGACAGGGCGGTCGCGAAGGTGAGCACCTATCCGCCTTTGAGAGCCTATGTCAACGAGCAACTCCGAAAGGTCAGCGAGGGGATGGATGTGATTGCCGAAGGACGCGACATCACGACGGTGGTTTTCCCGGACGCGGAGGTGAAATGCTACTTCGACGCCACGCCGGAGGTACGGGCGAGAAGGCGCCTGGAACAACACCCTGAAAACGGCAGTTTCGCGTCGGTCCTGCAGGCAATCAAGGAGAGAGACGAGATCGACAGGAACAAGAAAGTAGGCGCTTTGAAGCAGGCTGCGGACGCCCTCTATATCGATACATCGTACTTGACTATAGAACAGGTTTGTGAGAGAGTGTTATCTGCTATTTTTGCGTGTAAAAACGATAGGAAATAGAATTTAAGGATCAGGAGAAATCAAGTGGCTGAAGAAGAAAAGATGGATGAAGAGAAAACCAAAATCCAGCGGATGTTGGACGAGAATCTCAAATCTCTTGATGAAATCGAAGACGGTCAGCTCGTGACCGGTACTGTTGTCCAGGTAAACAACGAGACGGTATTTTTGGACGTTGGCTACAAATCCGAAGGAAGAATTTCCACTTCGGAGTTCACGGATATCCCCCAGGTGGGAGAGAAGGTCGAGGTCGTCGTCATCAACAAGGAAGGAAAGGGCGGGTCTATCGTCGTTTCCAAGAAAAGGGCCGACTTCAAGAAGCGTACGGACGAATTGAAGGCCGCAGCCGATAACCATACCCCGGTCATGGGCAAGTTCGACAAGGTCATCAAGGGTGGCTACGAGGTGGATCTCGGTGGCGATTACCGTGGGTTCTGCCCGCTTTCCAAGGCTGATGTCCAGCATGTCGAGAACCCGGAGTCTTTGCTCGGCGTTTCCGACTATTTCATGATTGACAAGTTCCACAGCGGCACCAAGCTCAAGAGCGTGGTGAACCGCCGCGAGTATCTTGACCAGAAAATCAAGGAAAATAAGGAAAAGTTCTTCGCGAACGTGAAGATTGGTGACGTAGTCCAGGGTGTCGTGAAGTCGTTCACCAGCTTTGGAGCATTCATCGATCTGGGTGGTTTTGACGGTCTGCTCCATATCAACGATATGAGCTGGGGCCACGTTACCCGTCCAAAAGATTTCGTGAAGAAGGGCCAGGTTGTCCAGCTCAGACTGATCAACATCGACCCGGAGACCCAGAAGATCAACCTCTCCCTGAAGCATATGAGCGAGGATCCTTGGACGACCTTCGAGGCCAGATATCACGTCGGTGATGTCATCAAGCAGAAAGTCACCAAGATCACCAACTTCGGCGCCTTCATCGAGCTGGAGCCGGGCATCGAAGGCCTTGCCCACATTTCCGAGATGTCTTGGACGAAGCACATCAACAACCCGAAAGAGGTCCTGAACGTCGGTGATGTCGTCGAGGCCAAGATCCTTGGCTACGACCTGGACAAGAAGAGGGTATCCCTCGGCTTGAAGCAGCTGCAGGAGAATCCTTGGGACACCATCGGCGAGCGCTATCCTGTCGGAACCACGCTCTCCCGCCCGGTCGTGAAGGTCACCAACAGTGGCGCCTTCATCAATCTGGAAGAGGGTATCGACGGATTCCTCCATATCGACGACATCTCGTGGACCAAGAAGGTCAAGAACATGGCTTCCTTCTGCAAGGAAGGCGATATTCTGGACGTCGTGGTCACCAAGGTCGAGCCCGAGAACAGAAGAATCAGACTGAGTGTCAAGCAGCTTGAGGGCAACCCGTGGCTGCAGCTCCGTCATGACTTCCCGAAGGGCAGCAACATCACTGGTACCATCAGCAACGTCACCGACTTTGGTGTGTTTGTCAAGGTGCCTGGCGATATTGAGGGTCTGATCAGCAAGTTCAATCTGGTTGGTCCGGATGAAGAGTACACCGACGAGGTTCTGAAGAAGTTCAAGGTTGGCGACACGGTCACCGCTGCCGTCTTGGAGTGCAATCCGACGACCCAGAAGCTCTCCCTCTCCATCAAGGAAATGATCAGAAAGAACGAGCAGAGCGAAATCGCCAAGTACATCTCTGAAGACAAAGATGACTCGGAGAGTTTCACTCTCGCCGATCTGATGAAGACCAAGGAAGACAAATAACGTTTCTTTGAGGACACAGGCGGCAAGAAACGGCCGCCTGTGTTGTCTTTGAAGCACGTTCGGAGTTTGAGACATGAAACGCAATACGAATGAGACAGAACTGCGGGGAGTGACCGCGACCGAGCAAGTTGAGTTCAAGGTAACGAGGTTTCTTGGTAGAAACAAGGTTGCCTTGATGGTCATCGGCCTTGCGATTGTGCTGGTTCTGGTAGTCATGTTGATCTTCAACGCCGTCTATTCGAAGAACCTGGAAAAGGCATTCGACAAGATCGACCAAGCGACCACCCGTTACAGCGAACTGGTCGCCATGGATCCGCAAAGCGACGACTACAAGAACGGCATGCAGGAGCTCAAGGATACGCTTGGCAGCCTTGCCAAAGGCAAGAGCTATCCTTCGTTGAAGGCTCAGTATATGCTTGCGACGATTGCCTTTGAGGAGAAGGACTATCAAAGCGCTGAAGCTGGCTATATGGCTATCTACAACGCCAAGAAAGACACCTACCTCGGACCGTTGTCACTGTTCAACGCCGCAGTGGTAGCCGAGGACAGTGGTAACGAGGACCAGGCACTGGAGTACTATACCCGTGTGTGGGACGAGTTCGGCACTGACGCTCCTGAGGCGCCGAAAGCCTTGTTCAACCAGGCAAGGTTGCAGGGAAAACAGGGCCAGAACGAGCTGGCAAAGGCGACTTACCAGCAGCTGATCGACCAGTTCCCGTCGAGCGAATATGCGAGGCTTGCCCAGACTGCGATTCTTGCATATTGACGAAGGTTTTCTCAAAACCAGAGGAGGGCGGATAATGAGGAAAGCGACACTGGCGCTGGTTCTTCTATCCGCCTTTTTCGTATCCAGCTGTGGCATGCCCCAGTACATCCTGTGTCCGGAATATTCGTTCGAACCCAGTTCTTCCTATGATGAGATCAATATCGGCTTCCTGAAACTGATTGAGGATGAGGATGACACGTCGCTGGGCGGTTTGCTGGAGAACTGTGACGGGCCTTCCATCGCTTTTTTCTATGTGATTTCCAATAGCTCTTCCAAATACGCAGTCGACGCCGCGATATCGCGGTTTACGGGCATCTACCGGATCAATGGATACCAGGGAATCGCGCTCTCGACCGACAACAATACGGTATTTTCCTTTTCGGACAATTCGGAAACCCAATATCTCTATCTGTTAAGCGCAAAAGGAGAATCCAAACAGTCGTCGTTTTCCGCGCCGTACTACATGATTCGATTGAAAGATGGCAAGAACGCGCTGAATGCCAATATCACCCACATCGCGTTGGAAACGACAGCCGTTACGGACAGCAACGTGGCTGCCAACAGAGCCTTGAAGCTGACATTCAGTGGCAGCGATTATGAATTCAACGGATATCCGAGCGAGAGCGAACTGACGCTCTACCGGTACAATGGCCGGCCGTTCGTCGCCGCGACCGATGTTTCCACCGAAAGTTCCTACACGAACAAGGACTATGCAAACATCTCCGACAAAGCATACATACACCTGTTCGCGGCGTTCTGCATCAGCCCCAACAGCAACTCTGAGTTCAACAACATCTTCTGGTCCGAGCTGACCTATATGGGTTCCATTTCCCTGTAGTCCGAATGGCAAGAGGGGTATTCCAGGTTTTTAGGTAAAATGTATATAATGTATATTCTGTTAACTAGAATCAATTATTTATTTTTGCATAAACAAATTGTATCAAATAAACAAAAAAATTGCATGTTTTCCAGTGTTTCAATCCAGGAATCACTTTTCTGTGACCTAATTTTCATATGCTGTTGCTTTTGGGGTCGGATTTCCCACGGTCCGATCGCCGTCGGCTCTCTGGCCTGCCTTTCCATTGCGAGTGCTTTCCACATGGATGGGTATCGAGAAAGTTGGCACATCCGTGGACACAAATGCAACCGGATTTGCAGGAGAAAATCATCACGACAAGAGACAGCCCTCATGACGGGACTGCCTCCTGTCGGAAGCCCTTATTTCTCGCTCTCCCTGCAATCCAGGAGTCTCTTTGCGACCTCGTTGGCCTTTTTGGTCAGCCTTCGTTCATCGATGCCCACCACGTGGCCGTTGTCCACGACAATCTTGCCGTTGACAATGGTGTATTTCGCGATATGGCTGTCGCCGCAGAAGACCAGCGCGGCAAGCGGGTCACTCTGGGCTCCAGCGTAGGCCAGGTCATCGACATCGAAGACGGCGATATCCGCAGCCCAGCCCTTCCGCAGCTCTCCTACCTTCTCGAAGCCCAGCATCCTGGCGCCATTGACAGTCGCCATCTTCAGCGCTTCACGAGCGGTCAACGCGGTGGAACCGTATTTGACTCTCGCCAGCAGCATGGCAAGCCTTGCCTCGCCAAGCATGTCGCTGGAATCGTTGCTTGCGGAACCATCCACCCCGAGTGCGACGTTGATGCCAAGGTCAAGCATCTCCCTCGTCCGGCAGATACCGCTTCCCAGCCGCATATTGCTCGCAGGACAATGACAGATACCTGTGTGGGTTTCGGCGAGGTGTTTCAGCTCCTCATCATTGAAGTGGATGCCATGGGCGTAGAAGACATCTGGCCCGATCAACCCGCACTCCTCCATCAACTCCAAAGGTCTCAAACCATAGGCTTTCCTGCAGTCATCCTCTTCATCCACCGTTTCGCAGAGATGCGTGTGGAGCCGAACCCCATACCGTCTTGCCAAAAGAGCGCTCTCCTTCATGCATTCCTTGGTCACGGAGAACGGGGAGCAGGGAGCCAGCACAATCTTGTGCATGGCCATCGGGCTAGAGTCGTGGAACTGTTTGATGCAACGTTCGCTGTCCCGGAGGATTTCCTCTTCCGTCTGGACGACGGAATCAGGAGGAAGGCCTCCATCCTTCCGGCTTTTGCTCATCGACCCTCGGGTCGGAGAGAAACGGATGCCGAGCCTGTCGGCCGCATCGAACTGCAGGGCCATGATGTCGCCATCAAACCCCCTTGGGTATAGGTAATGGTGGTCGGTCGTCGCAGTACACCCTGTTCTCAGCAGTTCGCTGATTGCGAGTTCGCTGGAGACGGTGACCGCCTCTTTGTCGATGTGCTTCCAGACTTCGTACAGGTAGACCAGCCAGTCGAAGAGCTTGGCATCCTGTACCGCAGGAAGATTCCGGGTCAAGGTCTGATAGAAATGGTGGTGGCAGTTCACCATGCCGGGCATGACCACGCAGCCACGGCAATCCAGAATCGTGTCCCCCTCCTCTTCCCGCAACTCCTTTCCTATTTCTGAGATGACGGAACCCTCAATCCGAAGGTCGACATCCTTGAGGATCGGTTCCTCCATGCTGGTGCACAGTGCGCGCGCATGCTTGAGCAACATAGCCATAAGAAGCCTCCAATCGGCAGGTATCGGCTGTCCTGCGCTTGTCACACCCATGGGCCGTTTGGTCATCAACCGGCATCCGGCACATGGGGGGTCTTGCGACCTCCCTTCCAGTGTACGGCTGTTTGCAACATCCCGCAACAAAATAATCCCTAGACAAGACAGGGGAAGCCATTGCCTCCCCCGTCCGGAACCACTGCACCGTTTCGTTCAGGAATCGACCCTGCCCTGATTGCGGTAGACTTCCGTCACCTCGGAAAAGGCGTCCACCAAAGCCGGGTCAAACCAGATGCCGACACGGCTTTGGGTGAGCTTGATCGCCTCGGGCTCGGACAGTCCGCTTCTGGTCAACCCGTCGAAGGTCTCGGTCAGGTTGACGAGCCGGCTTTCCAACGGAATCTCCTCGCCTTTCAGTCCCTCAAGACCGGTACCATCCCAGTTCTCATGGCTGTAGAGGATCATGTTCTTGGCGATGCTGGCGATCATGTCATCCTGCAGCCCCTCCAACGTCCGCTCGATCAAGGCGCCGCCTTCCTTGCACTTGATCCTGATTCGGGAAAGATCTGCCTTGGAGAACTGCTCCTGGTAGGGAAGCCCGTACCGCATGTTCCGAACTCGGCCGATCTCTCTGAACGGAAAGGCCTTCTTCACGTTCTCGATATAGGCGTCGGTGACAAGATTCCGATAAGGTTTCCGCCTCGACAGCGACTTCAGGATCTCGACCAGCAAGTATTCGCTCCGCAACCCGTTGATGCCGTTATTGGCCTCGGTGTTCTCTTCGATGATGGAGGAAAGGGCCATGATCATGTTGGTCTGGATCTTGGTGTTCTTCTCCTTCTCCTCTTCCAGATGCCGATGGTCGGCAATTCTCTGGGCAGTGCTGTTGCTCATGACCGAGAAGAACATCAGGCTTAGCACGCCGAACGCGCAGACATTGGTGACATTCGCCAGGAAGACGGCCGGCGAATTGAGCATATGGGACAAAAAGAGAAAAATCGACGAGGCACAGAAGAGGACGATGGTCATGACCCATACGGTGTCGGTCAGCATCAATGGAATGGCGACCATCAGGCTGATGAACGAGATGGCGGGACGATCGCCAAGGGTGCTCGGCACGAAAGCGATGTACATGCCCACCATCAGCAGGAAGAAGACCATGCACAACGCCGTGACGCGCATCACGTTGGGATGCGCTCTGAGTCTGCTGTGGCAAATGGCATTCAACAGGAAACTGCCTACCACGATTGCAGCATAGACGATGCGGCTGGGGACGAGGACTCCTTCCTTGAAACTCGAAAGGAAAAGGACAAGACCAATCAGGAATCCCAAGCTGCTTATGCGAGCCATGATCCGGCGATTGCTTTCCTGGATTTCCGGATAAATCTGATCAAAAATTTCTTTTGGCTGGCCAGCGTAGCAGACGTCGCGCCGGAGTTTCTCATACCACAACACCCCTGATTCCATACAAGTCCCCAGTTTTGTAAGCATGATACCATAGAGACTTGGGCTCCGGCAGATGTTTCCGCGCGGATTCCGTCGCTTTTTTGGTTTTTTCTTCAGGAAGGCAGTCGATTGAGCACGACACCATAATTCGGTATCCTGTAGCTGGAGATACCTACGTTATGATTCCGTATACATTTGAAAGGAAACAGCAACTTTCCGACGCCCTTATGGAGTTGTTCCATATCGTCACCATGCTCCGTAGTCCCGAAGGTTGCCCATGGGACCGGCAGCAGAACCCAAAATCGATTGCCGGCAACGTGCAGGACGAGACTTACGAATATATCGACGCCTTGGACAAACAGGATCCCAGCGGGGAACAAGAAGAGCTTGGCGACATCATGTTGAACGTAATGATGCTGCTGGAGATGCACAATGAGAAACCCGATTTCAATATCGTCGACTCCATCAACGGAGTCTGCGAGAAACTGGTCCGCCGCCATCCCCACGTCTTCTCGAACACCTCCCACGCCACCACGCCGGACGAAGTGCTCGACCAGTGGAACACGATCAAGGAGAACGTCGAAGGACGCAAGCCCGCCTCCGACAACTTCTTCAGCAAAGTGCCTGATTCCCTTCCCCCGCTTGAGCGTGCCAAGGAAATCTCCAAAAAAGCGGCAAAGGTCGGCTTCGACTGGCCTGACAAACAGGGAGTGATCGACAAGGTCTGCGAGGAGCTGGACGAGGTAATCGAGGCGGACACCGCCTTGGACCGCGTCCCTGACGAGGTCGAGCTGGAAGTCGGCGACCTGCTCTTTGCCGTCATCAACTATGCCAGGCACCTGGGGGTCAACCCATCCACAGCCCTCTACCGGGCCAACCGCAAGTTCGAGGAGCGTTTCAACAAGGTCGACAAGCTCAGCCAGGAGCGCAAGGTGCCGCTGGACAAGGAGCACGTAAAGGAGATGAACGACCTGTGGGACGAGGTCAAGGCCAAGGAGCCGAAACGACCAGGCCACAAGGAGCCGTCCACCTACTGAAGAGCAAGGACCGCCTCGAACAAAACGAAGCGGTCCTCGCGCGCCACCTGCCTTTGCCTGCTTAGGCGTCGGGGTACTTCTTGCGGAAGAAGGAAAGGAAATCGTCGTCCCAGCTGCCCGCAAAAAGCTTTGTACGGGTGATGGAGATGTCGCTTGCCACCTTGAACTTGTCCACATCTTTGCCGAAGACGCTCTTGACCAGGTTGGTTTCTCCCGGGGTCTTCACCGACCACCGGCCCTCACCCGCCTTGGTCGCGAACTCGCTCTTGGCAAGCGCGCTCTCGTAAGGTTCCTTCCCGAAGGTATCCACCAGGTAGAGCGACCCGGTCATGTAAGGTGCCAGCGATTCCTTCCTGCCCGTCTTGGTATCGGGCGGGATGATGAAGGCGTCAAGCAGCGTATACCCCTCGTTCAAGGACTCCTGCAGCTTCTGTCTCATCACCTCGGCGCCCTGTCCGTCAACCACGCCGATTTCCGCCATCATCACCTCTTCCTCTCCCTTGAAGCCCAGGGAAAGCGGGTTGACGAACTCCATGCGTGGCTTCGGGTTGAAGCCTTGGGTGAACTGGATGAAAAGACCGCTGCGCTGGAATGCCATCTCCCAGTTCCTCATGGCGTTGATATGGCTGATGTACAAGGCCCTTCCGTCCCTGCGGTAGGTGAAGACCACCTGTCTGACCGGCAGCGTAGGAAGCACGCGCTTCGGCAGGAGCCTGATGTCCTGGCTCTTCTCGTCCTGGACAGGGAAACGCTTGCTGCAGGCACCACATTGGTGCTGGCAGTCAAGATCGCAACGGACCGTCATGAGCCGCTCTTTCGCCTTCAGGTATTCGTTCTTCAGATAGGGCTTGCCCACTCTGAGCGAGACACTATCCCAGGGAAGCGACTCGTCCACGTCGAATCCCCCGCAGATCTTCTCGTCCACCGGGAAACCTGCTTCGGCAATCGCCTCTCTCCAGCTATCCTTGTCGAGATACTCGTCCCATGCGTCCAAGCGGCAACCCTTGCGGTAGGCGCGCTCGATGACGTCCCCAAACCGTCCGTCCCCCCTGCTGACCAACCCCTCGATGTAGCTGGTAAACGGTTCGTGGTAGCTCAGCTTGGTGCCAGGGATGCGGGCAGTCACCATCCGCTTCAATGTGGAGAGCTGCTCGTAGGACTGGCTTTCGGTCAGCTGGGCGGCCCACTGGTAGGGCGAGTGCGCCTTGGGAACGAAAGTCCCGACGTTGATATGCATGTGGATATGGGTCGCGTCCCAGATTTTGGCAAGATAATCGACAATCGCCTGGTTCTCTACCGCCCGGTCGACAAAAGGAAGACCGACCATGAAATAGAACTTGGCCAGCTTCCAGCCCCGCTGTTTGGCGACGGTGATGATGTCGATGATCGTCTCCACGTCGACCAGTTTGTTGACCGACTGCTGCCATTCCTTGATCGGGGTCTCGATGGCAAAGGTCAGGCCACTCTTGCGCACCTCGCTCAGTTGCTCCAGCACGTCCAGGTTGAAGGTGCTGACCTTCAGGCTGGGAAGGCTGAAGCTGATATGCTCGGCCATATACTGGTTGTTCAGATTCTGGATCAGTTCCTTGATATGGGGATAGTCGCCCGAAGAAAGCGAGGAAAGGGTTACCTCGCGGAAACCGAACTGGTGGACATTCTGCTCCACCTGGGCAAGAATCACCTCCTGGCTTTTCTGCCGGTACGGCTTGTAGTACTGCCCCGCATGGCAGAAACGGCAACCGTTGGGGCAACCGCGCATGATTTCGACGATGCCGTTATCCTGGGCGACCTGGAAGCCAGGCACCACGTAGTACTGGAAAAGCTTGTCTTCCGTGTCGGTAAAGTGCTCGTCAATCCTCCGCAAGGCCAGTTTTTTGCCTGGATACCAGAGGAAATCAAGGCTCTTCAACTCCTCGACAATCACCTTCCTCGGCTTGCCCTGCTGCTTGCCCCGGCGGATGATTCCGACCAGTTCCTCCATGCCGTTCTCGGCCTCACCGATGTAGGAGAAGTCGATGAATCTGGCAAAGGGCGCCGGGTTTGTGGAAGCCGGCCCTCCCATGATGACAATCGGGTCACCTTCCCCGCGTTCCCCGGTGTGGAGCGGGATACCGCCTAGCTCCAACACCTGCAGGATGTTGGTGGCACAGAGCTCATAGCCAAGACTGATTGCCAAAAGGTCGAGCTCCTTCAAAGGACGTCCCTCGTCCAAGGTATAGAGCGGAACCTGTTTTTCTCTCAGCAGTTTCTCGAAATCCGGAGCGACGGCAAAGACGCGGTCGCAGCAGACCCCTTCCATGCGGTTGAACAGGTCGTAGAGGATGCGCATGGCATGGTTGCTCATGCCGATTTCATACAAGTCAGGGAAGCAGACCGCCACATGCAGGTCCCCTTCCTGCACGTGCTTCACGCCAAGATGGTACTCCCCACCACAGTATCTTGCCGGGTTCCGCACCAAGAGAAGATCCTGTTTCAGTTGTTCATACGTATGATACATAGACATCCTTTATCCTCCCGCCTGGGTCCGGTATCTCCGTGCGAGCACGCGTTGATTCATCCGTTCCGCCAAGTCGGCAAGAAGCGTATACAAGCCCTTGCGCTCCACATCCTCGCCCTCCAGCAGTTCGGCAGCCTGCATGAGCAGCGAGAGGTCGCCGGCCGGAAGCGTGCGCCTCGCGACCGCCTGATAGACGGCAAGCTTTTCCTTAGGCGACAGCCCGTGCGAGGCATCCAGCACGTCAGAGACGGAAACCCCGCCTCCCACCAGCATCAGCGCATACTCATAGTCGCTCACCGTCGACCGCAACCAGGTGTCGAAGAGCTTTCTTGCCGTCTCGGTTTTCCCCAGCTGGAGAGCCGCCTGATAACAAGCCTCGGCACTCTCCTGGTCGAGATCCACCTCCGCCATCAACCCAAGCACTCCTTGGGGATCCCCTGCGGCAAAGCCGTTGATCATGGCAAGCCTGCCCAGCCGGGTCCGTTCGGGACTTGCCTCCAGGTCCCAGACAAACCCAAGCAGTGCGGTTTCATAGGCTGCCCTGTGTTCTCCGAGCGCTTCATAGCTTGCAGATTCCCAGAGGAGCCTGTCCTGGTCGATCGGCAGAGACCTTCCCTCGTAAATCACCTTGCGGTACTCTCCCGCCTCATAGAGTTGCTGGAGGTCGCTGGCTGCGTAGAGGGGAAAAAGAAAAAGGAAGAACGCGATGAAACCAAGGAGTACTCGTTTTCCCACGTTCTTCCATCCTTATCAAAAGAATCCGGTAGGCAATAAGCCGGGTTCTGTATCAATGATCATCTATCCAGAACCACGGTTACCCGTGGTTTCAAGCGACCTACCCGTAGCCTATAGGCGGACCACCCAGACTACTACTTGGTCTTGCTCCTGGCGAGGCTTGCCCTGCCATGGCTGTCACCAGCCACGCGGTGGGCTCTTACCCCACCTTTTCACCCTTACCCTTGCGGGCGGTTTGTTTTCTGTGGCGCTATCTTGAGCGTTACCGCTACCGGCCGTTAACCGGCGCCATTGTCCTCTGGAGCCCGGACTTTCCTCAGGGGGGCGACCCCCCTGCGATCATCTATCCTACCGGAAAAAGCTCAAACGATATCGTCGAACTCGCCCTCGTCGGCGAATTCGGAAAGACCGCTACCCTCGCTATTCTGCTCGTCGTCCTCCACGTCTTCCTTCTCGACAGAGGTGAACTGCTCCTCGGCGCCCTCGACTTCCTCATAGTACAGGATACGGGAACAGTACGGGCAGAACTCGATGTTCTCGCCACTGCGCACGTCATTGACAAACTGGATCGGGAGCACGATATGGCACCCCTGGCAGACGACGCCATGGATGGGGACGATGCCCTTGCCATGCTTGCTCTTGACGATGGTGCAGAACTTCTCGTACAGCTCCTCGTTGATCTTGTCGTCGATGTAGCTTCTGCACTTGGCCTCAAGGTCGGCGAGTCTGGCCTGCTTCTCGCTGGTCACGCTCTCGATCTTGGCGCTCTCGGTGTCGACCTGCTCCTGCTGGGCCTTCAGCTCGGCACTCTTGGCCTCGCACTGGGCGTCAAGTTCCTTGGACTCCTGTTCCTTGGCACGGACCTGCTTGAGCAGTTCCTCCTCGCTGGCGCTTGCGTCCTTGATTTCCTTCTCGAGAGCCTCGAACTCGCGCTGGGTGGCGATGGTCTCCATCTTCTTCTCGGAGGATTCTCTCCGGGTAACCACGTCTTCATATTCGAAGCGCAGGTTCTTCAGGTCGTCCTGTGCCTTCTGGGAAGCGGCAAGTACCTCGGTATATTCCTTGTTGACCAAGGCCAACTGCTCCTGCTGGATCTTCAGGTTTTTCGGCAGCTGCTCGATCTCATCCTCGAGAGCGAACTTCTGCATCAGAACATCCTGCAGCTGGTTCAGTTTTTCAAACACCGTCTTCTTCTCTTCTTCCATGTTTCTCTCCTGGAACACTACAAATCAACACAACGCGTACAGCCATATCAAAATACAACCGTAGCGTTTCCTGTGTCAATGACGAAGCCTTACTTCTTCAGTACATGCAGGAACCCAAGCCCCGCCTTGACAAGGTCGCCGGCCATGTCCTTTCCCGCATGCTGCTCCTCGTAGGCCCGGATCCTTCCATCGTCGGTCACGTCTACCTTCAATTCCTTCAGCATGCGGTAGACTTTCGCCACATCCTGGAGCAACGCGTTCGAACTACCGCCAAGAGCGTCGATGATGTCATCGACGCCCAAAGGGGTCTTGACCAAAGCCTTCGCCGCGAGTTGCCTGACAACCGGAATCAAATCCTCTTTCGTCATACGAAGTCCTTCAGCACGCGGCTGCGTTTGGGATGCCGCAGACGGCGAAGGGCCTTCGCCTCAATCTGGCGGATTCGCTCACGGGTGACTCCGAAAATCAGACCGACCTCCTCGAGGGTGAGCGGGTAGCCGTCATCCAGGCCGAAGCGCATGCGGATGACCTCCTGCTCCCTGGCCGGAAGCGTCTCCAGCACGCCCTTGAGCAAATCCTTCAACAAGGCGAACGCCGCCTGCTTGGCAGGATCCTGCACATCCTTGTCCTCGATGAAGTCCGACAGAAGCGAATCTTCCTCCTCGCCAACCGGCGTCTCGAGGCTGATCGGCTCCCTGGCGACGTTCTTCACCGTCTTGACCTTCTCCTCGGTCCAGCCAAGGCGTTCCGCGATCTCAGCGTCCGTCGGCTCGCGGCCGAGGTACTGCATCAGGATCCTGCTCTCCCTCACCACCTTGTTGATCTGCTCGATCATATGCACGGGCACCCTGATGGTACGGGCCTGATCGCTGATCGAGCGGGTGATCGCCTGGCGGATCCACCAGGTCGCATAGGTCGAGAACTTGAACTTCTTGCGGTAATCGAACTTCTCGACCGCCTTGATCAACCCGATGTTTCCTTCCTGGACCAAATCGAAGAAATGCAGGCCCCTGTTGGTGTACTTCTTGGCGATGGATACGACAAGCCTCAGGTTGGCCTTGGTCAGCTTGTCCTTCGCCTCCTTCATCATCTTCTGTCCCGTCTTGATCTTCTCGGCATGGACGAGGATGTCGTCAGTGGACTCCTCGAACTGGTACTCGATCATCTTCAGCTGCTTCTCGGTGTGCTGCAACTGGCTGATGTTCTCCTTGATCTCATCGGCGGAGAGCTGCAGGTTCTGCTCGATTTCCCTGCACTTGCTGCTGGTATTCAGGTCACGGCCTAGCTGTCTCAGGTCTTTGGCGCTGGAAATCTGCAACTTGTTCTCATACCGCTGCTTGGTCTCGTTGCACTGCTTGATCCTGATCTCGGCGTCGACGAAGTCCTGGGTGAAGGCCATGATTTCTTCCTGCTCCAGCTTGACCTTGGCCAGCTTCTCCAGCAACACCTTGCGTTGTTTCTTCAGCTCCTCGTCATTGAAGATGTTCTTGCCGGAAGAGTTCTTCTGCTCTTTGCTGGCAACGTAGTTCCTCAACGGCTTCTCAAGGCCAAGGGCTTTCAGCTGTGCCTTGTAATACTGGGAGTAACGCTTCTGGTTGGTGATCAGCTCCTTGTAGTCCTTCGGGCTGAAATTGCCTTCCTCGTCGTCGATCTTGGTGTTGATCGTCTGCAGGATGTTGGAAAAGCGGGTGATCATGATGCCGCTGTCACGGATGACCGCCTTGATGATCTCGCTGCCCTGCTCAAGCTTCTTGGCAAGCTCCACCTCCTGGTCGCCCGTCAACAGGTTCTCCCGTCCGATTTCCTTGAGATACAGACGGATCGGGTCGTCACCGTTGGTGTCTGCCCTGTCGGTCCCCAGCATGACGTTTTGATGATGGGATTGCGGTCCGTCGTGGTCGTCCAGGGAGGATATGTCGACAATACGCTCGCCACCGCCGACAGTGTCGTCGTCGTTGCTCATCTGCCAGCCGTTCTGGAAGGAGGCCTCGTCTTCCTCGTCCTCCTCCTCTTCCTCGTCTTTGTCGGCATCGTCATCGTCGCCCTTTTTCTTATCGTCCTGGGCGCGGGAAGCATCCTCGTCAAAGTCCGGCACCGAGTCGAGCGTCATATCCTCGTCATCAGGAAGCAGGTCTTCCGCGTCCTCTTCCTGCTCGGCTGCGAGTTCTTCGTCCTCTCCCGCGAGGTCCTCCTCGCTGGGGCCGTTCTCAAAAGACTCGTCGTCGACATCTCCGCCCTCATCGCTCAAGGGGATGTTGGCATCGGTCGCCAGGGACTGGACGATATCCTCGACATCATCTTCCGTGGCTTTCTTGCCAAGAGCGGCACGAATATCGTCACGGGTCACGGACTGGGTTTCTGCGTACTTCTTCACCATCGCCTTGACGATGGCCTCACGAACATTGTCTTCGAGCATGCTACCTCAATTCTCTCTTCATTGATTGTTAACTTTTTTCTGTGCGGCGGCCTGTTGCTTGAGCTGTTCCCTCAGTTGGTTCACCTTGGCGTTCAGCTCGAGAAGTTCCTGGACCAGGCGGGCAACCTCTTTGGAATCTGACTGCGTTATCTGCAGCAGGCCCCTGATTTCGGTTCTCTTGTCATCCAGGTTCCGAATCTTGATCCGAACCAGTGCTTCTTGGATATTTTCTTCGACATCGGTCGTGAATTCCTTCATCGAGAAGGAGGCGTTCACATCACTTGCAATCTGTGGATCAGAAATCTTGTTGAGAATGTATTCGTTGCTGACCTCTCCAGCACCCTCCCGTTTCACGTCTTCCAAGACCCGGTAGAGCTCGCGCGCCTCGTTATTGCGCATATCGCCAATCTCCAGCCGGCTCCTCACTTCATCGAACAAGGACCGCTTGTTCATGACATACAGCATGCATCGGAGCTCGATGTCGATGCTGTTGGTCAACAATGGTCTGATGGGTCTGGCAACCACGTCAGGGACCGGAGAAGCCGTTTCATCTCCTTCGGCCCATGCTTCCGATGGCGTCTCTTCCGGAACCCGATGCGACGGATACCGAGCGTCGCTATGGGCGCGCTTTGCATAATCCGCCTTCACGGAATCCTTTTCCACACCAAGCGTTAGAGCCAGTCTTCCCAGGAGGTCATCAAGCACGATCTGGCTCTTCGTCACCTCCAAAAAGGGCAACACGGCGTCCATTACGCCCAGTTTAGCATCAGACGACATTATATCATAACGACTTACAGCCGAATCGACAAGATAGGTAAAGCCATCTTTTGTCCTGCCAAGCTCATTGCGCAGTGCTTCGGCTCCGTGTTCCTGCAATACCTCGGACGCATCCTTCCCCAGCGTCAGACGCGCCACATCTCCCACCAGACCGGCTTGTTGGAGGATGACCAACGCCTTGGTTGTCGCCTTTTGCCCGGCGTCGTCGCTGTCGAACAGGCAGGTGACCTTGTCCGCGTACCGCTTCATCACCTGCGTATGGTCGAAGGTGAAGGCAGTACCGCAGGAGGCCATGGCATAGCCGAGACCTGCCTGGTGGAGCGCCACCACGTCGAAGTTTCCCTCGCAGATGATGATCCTCCGGGGACTCTCCTTCCCTTTGAGCAGCGGAAGCGACTCGTACAGGCCAAGCAGGTTTTCCCGCTTGTTGAAGATGGGAGAGTCGGACGAGTTGATGTACTTCGCCCTGCTCTGCCCGGTGAGGTCGCGGCCGCTGAAAGCGACGGTGTTGCCTTTCGCATCCCTGATCGGGAAGACGATGCGGCCGGTGAACAGGCAGTAGTCGGGGTGGTTCTTGCTGAACAGACCGCTTTGGGAAAGAAGCTCTTCGGAATAGCCGAAACCCTTGAGCATCTCGTAAATGGAGAAATCGCGTTCCTTGTGGAAGTCGGCTCCGGGCATGTAGCCGATATTGAAGCTCTCCCACATGTTCTTTGCGACAGCCCTGTGCTCCAGATACCCGCGGGCCCGCACCACGGCGGTGTTCCTGCTCTTGAGCAGGACATTGTGGCAGTAGGTGGCCAGGCGGTCATACAGTCCGAACATCGCCTCCTTCTGCTTGTTCCGCTCCACCTCCTGGGGACTGAGCTGCTCCAGTTCCACTCCCGCCTGTTTGGCCAGTTCCCTGACCGCCTCGGGAAACGAGACCTTCTCCATCTCCATCACCAGGTTGAATATGGTGCCGCTCCGGCCGCATCCGAAGCAATGGAAGAAGCCGGTGTCGTCGTGCAGCACCATGCTGGCGGTCTTCTCGCCATGCAGGGGGCAGCAACACCACAGCTCGTTGCCCCGGTGCTCGATCTTCGCGTACCTGGCGGCAACGTCGCTTACCAGGATCCGGTCCCGGATTTTCTGGAGTGTCTCGTCGGAAAAACTCGCCATGCCCTATTCCCAAACTCCCATGTGGCGGAGCATGCTCATCGCCATCTGCTCCTCGATTTCGCGTTTGGAATGTGTCTTGCCATGATTGATGCCGGGACAAAAAGCCCCTTCGGCCTCCCAGCTTTGCCGGTCCTTCACAATCGTATCCCAAAATGGATAGGTCCGGCACTGGACCGGCCTCGCCTCGTAGACCGCACATCCCTTCTCTGTAAGAAATATACAATCATTCCTGGTTTTTTCCAAAAGGGAATAGCGGAAGCCCGATTCAGCGGTTCGCCTGCAATAGGTGGAAAGGAATTGGCCGCGCTCCATATGGAGAAATGCGCACAGACGGGCGATATCGGCCTCGCACAGGAAGACGTATCCGGGTTCGACGCCACAGCAATATCGGCAGCCGTTGCAGGAGAACTTCAACCCCCGATCGTAGAAACACCCCATATCCACCACCCAATCACAAAAAAGGCCTCTTCCGAAGAAGAGACCTGATTGGAGAGGGAAGGATTCGGACCTTCGAAGCTATAAGCAGCAGATTTACAGTCTGTCCCCTTTGACCACTCGGGAACCTCTCCAAGCTTTCAAGCAAGAGTGACTGTACCCGCAACCCTTCGCTTTAGTCAATACATTTTGCAAAAAAACTGTCGGCACGCGATTTGACAGAGGGAATCCATTTCCTGTATGCTTGCACACGAAACGCCGACTTAGCTCAGCTGGTAGAGCATCTGATTTGTAATCAGACGGTCATTGGTTCAAATCCGATAGTCGGCTTGTCGCTTCCACGGATCGCGCTATCCGTGGATTTTTTTCGTCTCGGTCCGGCCATTTCCCGGAAACTGGTCCGGGCGAAGCCGTTCCGCGCCATTGATATAGACAGGCACCAGACCGCTTCTCTCCTCTTTCAGGACCAACAGGATCCTGACGCACCTAGGCATCATCCCCTTGATCTCAGGCTCCTGCATGCAGAACAGCGGGACGCATGAGCCATGGCCGCTCTCACGGAGCGCTCCAGCCGGATTCTTGCTCTGCAAGTCCGAGGTGATGGTGAAGAGGATGCAGGCAAGGTCGGCCTCGGAGAGATGGTTTTCCGCCAAGAGCGCCTCGAAACATTCCCTGACCGACTTGACGATTGCCTCGGGGCTGTCCTCACTGACTCCCGTGGCTCCTCTGAGCGCGCAGATAGACATGTGTTTCCTTCCTTCGGGTCACAAACCGATGACCATTCCCTGCCCGACCAGATGCTGGGCGAAAGAGATGGTATAGGATATGCCGAACGCGATGGCGACCCGCAGCACGTCCAGCAGACAGAGTTTCAGAGGGAAGATTCCGGCCAGCACGGTGACGATTCCCGCCAGCACCAGAATCCAGACACCCATCAGATAGATGGTCCAGCAGACCAACTCATGGCAGAGCACCAGCAAGTCGATGTAACGCTCATCAACCGGGAAATAACTGCCTCCAAGAAAAGCGACAAAAAAGAAACAGAGCAGAAGAAGGAGATACGTGTGCACCCTGGAGGAAAAAGCGAGAAGTCTCTGTGTCTGCAACATGCATCCAGCATACCACCGGAAAGGGAGCCGGAGCAACAGCACAAATTCGTTTGCAAGGGCCGAGAATCAGGATACACTGTCCGAGGAGGAATTGCTTGTATGCAAACCATAGATGAACGCTTCATGAAACTCGGGCTGAGACCAGCAGATATCCTGCTTCCGGTCAAGTCGGTCGACCTTTCCAGATGGGCCGTGGTGGCCTGCGACCAGTTTACCTCGGAGCCGGAGTACTGGAAACGGGTCGAGGAGTACGTGGGCCAGGCCCCTTCCACGCTCCACCTGATTTATCCCGAAGTCTACCTGGAAGAACCGGACAAGGAGGAGCGCATCAAGCGCATCGACCAGACGATGCGGCAGTATCTGGACCAACAGCTGTTCGCCACCTATCCCCACTCCTTCCTGCTGGTGCACCGCACCACAGCCATCGGCCATAGCCGCTGGGGCCTGATGGCAGCCCTCGACCTGGACCAATACGACTATTCCAAGGAGAGCACCAGCCTGATCCGCGCCACGGAGGGAACCATCCTTTCCCGCATTCCGCCGCGCAAGGAAATCCGCAAGAACGCCGTGCTGGAAATCCCCCATATCATGGTGCTGATCGATGATGCGGAACGCCAGATCATCGAAGCCCTGGCGGCCAAACGCGACCAGCTGACCAAGGTCTACGAGACAGAGCTGATGGCTGGCGGCGGGTCCATCGAAGGCTTTTTGGTCGACAAGGCGGAGGACCTGGAACTGGTCGCCAAAGGGTTCGAGAAGCTGTACGAAGCCCTCGACCCGAAGAATCCCCTGCTCTTCGCCATGGGCGATGGCAACCACAGCCTCGCCACCGCCAAAAGCTGCTGGGAGGATCGGAAAACGACGCTTTCCGAGGCGCAGCGCGCAAACGACCCCGGACGCTTCTGCCTGGTCGAACTGGAAAACATCCATGACGACGGACTGACCTTTGAACCGATCCATCGCGTCCTGTTCCACGTGGACTTCGACACCTTCTGCGAGACGGTAGAGAATTTCGCCTCCGGAGGAAAGGTCGTCGGAGAACCGGATTTCGAGACGCTCTGCGCGGCAGTCAACGACCCTGCTGTCAAAGGACAGAAGTTCGGCTATGTGGACAGCGAGGGACCCAAGCTCTTCATCCTCGAGGATCCAGTCTGCGCAATCGCCGCGGGAACCCTGCAGAAAGTGATCGACATCCTCACCTCCGAAGGGAAGACGACGGTCGACTACGTCCATGGGACGGCAATCGTCCAGAAGCTTTCCAAAGAGGCCGGAAACGCCGGACTCGTCCTGCCTGATATCGCCAAACAAACCTTCTTCGATACCATCAGGCATGACAAAGCCTTCCCACGCAAGACATTCAGCATGGGAGAGGCCACCGAGAAACGGTATTATCTGGAAGCGAGGAAAATCAGCAACTGATCAACGGATCAGGCTTGTGGCGTCATAGCCGCCACTGCGGAGAATCCGGTAGGGACGCACCGTGCAATCGATCAACGTCGAGGGCACGGTGCCTTGCATTTCTCCGTCGACGACAAAGAGGTCCACCTTGCCGTTGAAGGCATAGATGATGTCGGTCATGTTGGTCAGGCTTGCGGAGCCGGACATATTGACGCTGGTCGAATACATCGGGGAACCCAGCCGGGAAAGCACGTTCTGCAGGAATGGATCGTCAGGAACGCGGATGGCGGTCTTCCCGCTCCCGTCCCGGTTGCGCATGATTGCGGTAAGCTGGCAAGGCCAAACCGCTTTGATGTCCTCGGGCACCTCGCAGAGCCGCTCGGCCTGTTCGAGGGTGGCGAGCTGGAGGAACGGCTTGCGCTGGTCCCGTTCCTTCAGGGCGTACAGCGCCTCCATCGTCGTCTTCCCCACCTTTGCGCACAGCCCATAGATGGTATCGCAGGGAAGCACAAGCACCTTTCCTTCGTCCAACATCCGCACAGTCAGATCCAGAGCATCAGCCTGACTTTTATAGCAGACGTTCGACTCCTTGTCACTCATACGAAACCCTCCTCCTTTCCTCGGCCACAAAGAGTACCACACTCAGTAGGGCGACCGCCAGTGCAATCAGCGCGTTCGCCCAGAGCGGCAAATGCACATAGTGGGAGACTCTCGCCTTTGCCGCCACAACGGGAACCGGCTCTTGGAGCCCTGGCTGGTCGAAGAAATAGACCTGCTCGCCTTCGCGCTGATAGCCCAGCTTGAAGGCGGCATCCTGGACCCCTTCCCCTGCCGCCATGCTCTGGCTTCGGGAAAGGAGCGCGTCGACCTGCACCTGCTTCTGCTGCGCCTCGTAGGCAAGCTCCCGGACCTCTTGTCTCATGGCGTAGATATAGGTCAGACCATGCGTTCCGATGCAAATCTCCAGCAAAAGCAGAGTAATCAGGAAAATAAAAGCCGAAGCCATCCATTTCTTTCTTGTCATTGATTGACGCCAACCGTATAATCGAAATGGTACTCGGAAACGGGGACCATGTACATATCCGGAGGACGAGATGGCAGAAAGGAAAAGCTACGGCAAGCAAGTTTTCGCGAGCCTTGTAATCACAGTGCTGGTGCTGGGAGCGCTAGTTTACGCGTTTGGTGCCTACCTTATTCCGAAATACCAGATCAGCCAACAGCAAATCTATGATGTCATGGTCAAGTTGTTCCCCATCCTGATCGGGCTGGTAATGATTCAGGCTGGCGTGATGGTGGCCCACCGCAGGGATGACGAGTATGCCGACCAGGTCGACAAACTTCCGCCAAACGCCTATGACGAGCCGCTTTCCCGCCTTCCCGGCGACGACCCGGCCAGACTCAAGAGCCAGAACATGGTTTTCTCCCAGCCGCTGTCTGAAGCAACAAAGGAGGAACCGGCAAAGACGGAGGAGCCGATTGTCGCTGAAAGCGAAGAGACCGCAATCAGCCCGACCGTCACCATCCCTGCCGCAACCCAGAGCGTCGAGGATTCCTTCTCATCCATTCTTGAGAACGAGCTGGAAAGCGCCGCCGACATGGACTACGACCTGACCCTGGTGCTCGCCACCAGCAGCGACGAGGCGGGCCGGGCCAAGACCAATGAGCGCATCGCCAGCCTGATCGACCCCAGCGCCTTTGCCTTCACCTTGGATGATGGCACGGAAGCGATGATCTTCCCCTTCTTCAACCAAGAGGAAACCGAAGAGGTGATGGACAAGGTGGTCGAGACGTTGCGGACCGAGCAGCCGGGAAACGAGCTGAAGCTGGGCTACGCCTCCCGTAGCGGCCGTGTCATCGACAGCGACATCCTCATTGGAGAGGCGAAAGCCTGAGGGTCAATCCTCCAGCGGGATGTCGAACGACATCCGGTCCCGGGTCAGTATCGCGTCTGGAAAGACGGCTTGGGCATCGCGGGCCAGATATTTCAATTCACCATTGCTATACCGGGGACTGTAATGCAACAGTCCCATTTTTTTCACATGGGCGTCACGGGCGATCATGCCGGCCTGCGCACTGGTCATGTGCTTCTTCTCCCGGGCCGTCTCCTCGAGCTCCGCAGTGAACATTCCCTCACAGAGCAACAGGTCGCTGTCCCTGACGAATTCGGCAATTCTGGGCAGGTAGAGGGTGTCGGTCACATAGCTGAACTTGCGTCCTTTGCGGGGAGGACCCATCACCTCCTCTGGAGTCACGACCTTCCCGTCAGGCAGGGTGACGCTCTGCCCTTTCTGCAGCTGCCCCCACATCGGTCCCACCGGAACCCCCGCGGCAGTGGCAGCCTCGGGATGAAAGGCTCCCGGACGCATCTTCTCCTGCAGCACATAGCCCCAGCAAGGTTTGGTATGCTCCAGACGGAAGGCGCTGACCGTATATTCCGCCTCGTCGACCACCACTCCTTCGGAAACCGGTTTGACGATGATCTCGTAGTTGATGTACATGTCCAGGATCCTGCGCGAGGACTCGACATACTCGGCAAGTTTCGGAGGTCCGTAGATGGTCAATGGGGTCTCGCGGTCGACCTGGCTGGAAAGCATCAGTATTCCCGGGAGTCCCGTGACATGGTCGGCGTGCATGTGGCTGATGAAGATCTTGTCGATCTTCTTCCAGTGCAAATCCAACATCTTCAGCGAGACCTGGGTCCCTTCCCCGCAATCAAACAGGAACAGCTCTCCCTCGCGGCGCACCATGGCGCTGGTCAGGAATCTACCGGGAAGCGGCTGCATGCCGCCCGTACCAAGAGCGAATACTTCAAAACTCATGCCGACAGTATAGCAAAAGGGGGCTTCTCTGTCCTTATGCAACCAGCGAAAGAGGTTCTATTCTCCGGATTCCACGAATACCGATGGTTGCCGAAACCACCGAAGCGGCAAGCAGGAAAAGGGTGACGAGCACCAGCTGTCCGAACGGCACCTTGATGGTGAAGGTCAGCAAGTAATAGGTCAGCGAAGGAAACCCGTAGTCGGCGACGGCTCCCAGCAGGGGACGGGAAAGAAAAGAGACGGCAATACCGAGGACAAGCCCTAGGAAGACGGCCGCGCTCTCCAAAATGCAGATACCACGGATGAATGCCCTCATGATCGAACGGTGCGTGCTTCCCAACAAGGAAAGCAGGGCGATGTCCCTTCGCCGGTCATAGATCAAGACCGAGGCGAACTCGCTGGCGAAATAGGCGGCAAGCAGGATGATGACACAGAAGACAACCAGAATCAGTTTCCGGCTCGTGACCAGGTTTTCCACCAGGTCATCCTCTTCCTCGTACCAGGCACGGGCGGAATACCCTTCCTTTCTGATCCGATCCAAAGTCTGTTCCAATCCCTTTCCAACGACCAACTCGGTCTGGACGGGAAATCCATAGGGGTCCAATGCCTTGGATGGCAGAAACGCGAGATTGGCATCCAGCTCGGCGTAACCCGAATCGTAGATGCCGCCTACCTTGCACAGCACCGGCCGGAAACTGTCCTCGAAGGCAATCACGACCAAGGCACGGTCTCCGAGGCGGAGTCCCAGCTCGGTTGCCAAGGTCCTGCCAAGCGTCACGCTGTGGGCATCCTGCTCCCCTGCAAAGGAAAGCGAGCGAAGGGCAGCCTTCCGCTCATCGGAAAAATACCCGGCTCCTACCCCTTTCAGCGCGATTGGCTTGACCGCGTCGGTCCCATAGATCAAGGCAGACGCAAGCACCACCTGCTCCCCCTCCGGATAGGCTCCTTGGATGGTGATCTCCCCGTCCCCCAGCATCACATATCGTTGCTGGATCCCCTCGACCATCGAGTTGACAAAGACCAGTCCATAGCTCACCAGAAAGGAAATCAGCAACAACAGGACAAACTGCCCCCGAAGTTTCCGCTCCCGGCACATATGGCTTGAAACCAGTCCCTGGAACGTCATGCAAGTACTCCTTCACGAAGATGCCAGACCTGGTCGGTCCGTTCGGCAAAGAGCCTGTTGTGGGTCACCAGAAGAAGGGTGAACCTTCCTTCCCCGGCCAAATCAAGCAGCAGATCCTCCACCACCTTGGCATTCCTCTCATCCAGACTTCCCGTCGGCTCATCGGCAAAGACAATGGCAGGTCGACAGGCAAGGGCACGGGCGACGGCCACCCGTTGCCGCTCGCCACCGGAGAGCTGGTCGGGGTTGTGGCATAGCCGCTGGTCAAGCCCGACCCGCACCAAGAGGTCCGTCGCCCTCCGCTTCGCATCAGACGCGTTTTCCCCCTTGATCAACAGCGGCATCATCACATTCTCCAAGGCATTGAAATCCCCCAGCAGCTGGCTGTTCTGGAAAATGAATCCCAGGGCACGGTTGCGCAAGGTGGCGAGAGCCGCGGGATTCAGGCTCTTCACATCACGTTCCATGATGGAGAGGGTTCCGGAATCCGCAGGCAGCAAGGTCGCCAGGATTTCCAGCAACGTGCTTTTGCCGCTCCCGCTATTGCCGACAATCGCATAGCTCTTTCCACGCTCGAGGCACACATCTACTCCTTTCAGGATCGGGAGGAGCTGTCCGTTCGCCTCGGGATAGGACTTGGTGATTCCGTAAGCTTCCAGCACATATTCAGTCATCGCGCAACATCTCCATCAACGAAAGGGAAACAGTCCTGTGCATGCCAAGGAAGGCCATGAGCAAGGATCCGGCAAACACAGACAAGGAAACCAGGATGGTGGGCATCCAGTCGACCTTAAGGACAGGCAGGCCATAGAGCAAGGCAGTGCCGCCCATCCTGTTGACCACATGCATGACCCCACAGCCCAGAAGGAGTCCCAAAAGGAGCCCGAGCAACGTGGAAGCCAGGCTTTCCTCCAGAAACACGGCGACAAGGGAACGTTTGGACAACCCCATGGAAAGCAATGTCCCGATTTCCCGCCGCTTGCGGCTGACCAGCCGTTCATTTCCACGCCGGACCGAAAGGAGGATGACGAGGAGCAAGACCAGAAATACGAAACGGACCACCAGCTGTTCCAGCCGGAGCGCCCCGTAGAGCGAAGAACGCAAATCCTTCCAGGATTGAGGATCCAAGTCCGGATGCGCCTTGGCAATCAGCCGTTTGACCCGTGCGGTATCCAGGTCGGTCACCACCGCGACAAACCACGAGGCGGTCGGCGGAGCCTCGTCGATCGATGCCAGGACGTACTGGGAATCCAGAGTGGCGTCCCTGCTGGCGAAGGTGCCGGAGACCTGGTGGCTAGCCCGCCTGGGCACCACCCTGGCCTGCTTCCCCTGCCCGATTGTCGAGATCTCCATCACCCCTCCAATCGAAAACCCACATTTCCATGCGACAAGCGAGGAAGGCATCCATCCCTTTTCCCCCTGCAAGGACAAGTTGTCGTACCAGGCAAGATCTCTGGGCAGATAGCGGATCCGGACCATCCGGTTCCCGGCACCCCCGCTCAGCAAGGCCGGCTCCTCCGCGACCAGGAATGCGTCGATGTGATCCTGGACGTCAAGCTCTTTGACAAGGAGCTCTCCTGCCTGTCTGTCCGCGACCGGCACCTGCAGGTCAAAGGTCTCGTAGGTACGGATATCCGAGAGACGGGCGCTGGCGAGGGCGTGCATGGCCGAAAGGATGACCAGCATGGCCGCCATGGAAAAGGCAAGGGAGATGACGATGCGGATATTGCTCTGGCGGTGGTGGTTTTCTGGAGAAAAACCGTAGCGGGCGACCAGCAGACGTCTGACGTTCATAGATACTCCACCTTTCCGACACTCCGGCCATCCGCCTTGTAGGTAATCCTCGCATAGGGCAGCCCTTCCGAGTAGACCGTCTCCACCCGGGCGGGGAGAAAACGTGTCTCCTTCACGACCTTCCCGTCCTGCAAGTCCACCTGCTCCGTCAGGATACCTTTCTCATAGCGCATCTGCTCCTTCCTGCCGTCCCCATAGGAGATGGTATCCGAGACCAGCAGTCCGGTCTCGTCGTAGCTCCGCTCGCTCTTCTGGGTGACGATTCCCCCTTGGGTGACCGTCTCCTCGACCAGATTTCCCTTCCTGTCGTAGACTTCGGTGATGGTCCTGTCGTCTTCCTGCCGCTGATGGACCAGGTTCCCCTCCTCGTCGATGGTGACCGTACCTTGCCTTCGGTCAGCCATGCCGTCGACGATGTGGCTGCGCAAATAATAGGAATCTCCCAGTTTCTCAAACTGCTCGAAGGAATTGCCGTCGGCAAGAGAGATTATCTCCCGATTGTCGAACCAAGTGACTGAGTCGGCTTCCTGCACCAAGGCGAGACGCCCGGTACGCAAATCGTAGCTGTACCAGGTGATGCTCTCGAGGCCGTCGGCTCCGGTAAGACGCACTTGCACCAGGCGGCCGTCCGGGTCGTAGGAGAACTGCTCCTTCCCTTCCCCTGTCGTCCGCTCCAAGAGCGATCCGTCCGGGCGATAGCGCACGCCTGCCTGGACGCTCGCCCCGGAAAGAGGGTGAAGAGCCAGGATCAAAGCTGCCGCCACCGCCAAGCGCATGTCAGTGCTGGAGTCCCACCAGCGTGTCGAGGAACTCCTCGCTGTCGAAGGGATGGAGGTCGTCATACCCCTCCCCAGTCCCGACGAAGGAGACGGGGATGCCCAGCTTGTCGCCGATCTGGACCAGCGCGCCGCCTTTGGAAAGGCTGTCGTATTTGGTCAGGATCAGCCCGTCCAGCGGAACCGCCGCATTGAAGAGCTCCGCCTGGCTGACCCCGTTCTGACCGGTGGTGCTGTCGATTACCAGGAACTTCTTGTAGTGCGCGTCATCGATGCCCCGGCCGCGGATCACCTTGTCGATCTTCGCCAGCTCGCGGACCAGGTTCTCCTTGGTGTGCATGCGGCCGGCGGTGTCGACAAGCAAAAGGCCCTTTCCCTTCGCCTGGGCACTGGTAATCGCGTCATAGACGACACTCCCCGGGTCGGTTCCGTTCTTTTGCTCGATGATGCGTACCCCCAGGCGTTTGGCGTGGACCTCCAACTGTTCGATAGCGGCCGCGCGGAACGTGTCGCCAGCGCAGAGGACCACCTCGTGGCCCTGTTTCTGGTACAGATGGGCCAGCTTGGCGATGCTGGTGGTCTTGCCCACTCCGTTGACCCCGAGGATCAGGAACACGGTGGGACTCTTGTCGTCCACGACCGGCACAAAGCTCTTCACCTTGTCCCTCAGCAACGACTTTACCAGCAACTGCAGTTCCTCGTTGCTCTTCGGTCTGGCGCTTTTGGCCGCCTCGTGCACCTCATCGCTGATCTGCCCGGCCATCTTGGGACCGAGGTCTCCCTCGATCAGAAGGTCCTCCAGCTCCTCGAAGTAGTTCTCGTCAAAGGTCTTGCGGCTGAACAGCGCCTTGAGCTTCTCTCCAAATTGTCTGAACATTTCGTCGTCCTTTTCTTGGCAATCAATGCTGCATGGTGGTCACCGAATAGGTGAACAGGGAGCGGACAAGGCTGATGGCGCTCATGACAGCAGCCCCTTGGAACGCGACATAGAGACCCCCGCTCAGGTAATCTCCATCCCCATATACGTTATACAAAGTGGGATACGCAAGCGTCAAACCCACACTGAAGATCAGCGATACAAAGGCATTGTAGAACTGTTTCTGCACCCTGCGGGAAAGGTTGGGATCCCGCGTCCAATCCCTGCTCAACTGAAAATCGACGATTCCCCGCTCCTTGGTCAGCTGGTGGCTCAAGGTCGCAAAACCATCCTTTTGTGCGGTGACCAGCAACGGAAGCGTCGGATCCTCCAAGGTCAGCGATGATGCGGTCCCTTGCTTGGTTCCGTCGACAAACCAGGTGACCACTCCCTGCCTGCTCGCCGCAGAAAGCGAGGCAAGGCGGGCCTGCTGGAGCGTCGCATCCAGATCCAGGCTCTGGCCAGACAGACATTCCACCTCCACGTTCCTGGGCTCATACCCGTTGGCACTCAAGCCGATGGTATGGCGGCCAGGAGGAAGGACCACAAGGAAGGCGTCCCTTTGGGAGGAAACACCGTCCACCGTGACCGCCACCGCGGGGGGAGCGCCGGAAAGGACGATCGCGCTGACCGGATCCTGCCGATGGGTACCCAGCAATGCCAGGACGACGTCGCTGGTCAGGTCGCTTGCGTCCTCCCGGAAACTCAACCTGTCGACCAGCAAGGTAAGCTGATCGGTCGCCCGCACGTAGCTGGAAAGACGGCAGCGCACCCTTCCGCCGACACTCGTGGTCTCGTCAAGCAGCACCTCGTCATAGCCATAGGCATCGCAAAACCAGGAAAGATTTCCTTCCTCTGCGAGGGACAGAAGCGTCTGGTCAGGAGTGACCTCGGTCAGCTCGACCTCCATAGGGAAGGTGTCTGTAGAGACAGAAGACGCTTCCCCCCACGAGGGAAGCGTCAGGGATTCATAGGCCTTCGACCAAGACTGCCAGACCGCCCACTCCCGCTCCTGCCTTCCCCTTTCGGCCTCCCAACCGGAATAATGGAGGGTGGATTGGGTCAGATGGTGGCCGACCTGACGGACAACCAACGCATGGAATGCGCCCGCTTCCTCATTCGCCGTGATGCTGGCGATCCGCCAGTCGGCGGCACACAAGGAAGCGCAGGAAAGCATGGTGAGCGCGAGCGTCAGCCATCGATGCCTCAATCGAGCACCCCGTTTTCCTTGTTCCAGACAAGGAAGCTCTCGATGAAGGGCTGGATGTCGCCATCCATGACCGCCTGGATATTGCCGACAGAGAAGTTGGTGCGATGGTCCTTGACCATCGTATAGGGCTGGAAGACATAGCTGCGGATCTGGCTGCCCCACGCGATCTCCTTCTTGGCGATGGCATTCTTGTCGTGCTCTTCCTTGCGTTTTTGCTCGTAGTACTCGTACAGCTTGGCGCGGAGCATCTTGAAGGCCATATCCTTGTTCATGTACTGGGAACGCTCGTTCTGGCACTGGACGACAATACCGGTGGCATAATGGGTGATACGGACGGCGCTATCGGTCTTGTTGACGTGCTGGCCACCGGCACCACCGGAGCGGTAGGTGTCCAGACGATAGTCCTCGGGCTTCAGCTCGATCTCGATGTCGTCGTTGACTTCCGGAGAGACATAGACGGAACTGAACGAAGTATGACGGCGCTTGGCAGCGTCGAAAGGACTGATACGGACCAGACGGTGGACGCCCGCCTCCCCCTTCAGATAGCCGTAGGCGTAATCGCCCACGATATGGATGGTGCAGCTCTTGATGCCGCCACCTTCCTCGTCCTCCAGCTCGTCCTCGACCTCGGCTTTCAAGCCGTTGCGCTCACAGTAGCGCAGGTACATGCGTTCCAGCATGCCGGCCCAGTCGCAAGCCTCGGTCCCGCCGGCGCCTGCATGGATGGAGAGAAAGCAGTTGTTCTTGTCGAACTTGCCCGAGAGCATGGTCTTCAGCCTGAGCTTCTGGAAATCCTCGTTCAGGTCCTGGATCTGCTTGTCGATCTGCGCCTGGGTGTCCGGATCGTCGGGTTCGGAGGCATACAGGTCAATCAGCTCCTGCGTCTCGTCGACCTTCGCGACCAGCTCTTTCCAAGGCTCATAGGAATTCTTCAGGTCAGAGAGCTTGCCGAAAAGCTTGTTTGCGTTTTCCTTGTCGTTCCAGAAGCCGTCCTGGGCTGTCTGGGCCTCGAGTTGCGCGATCTGGTTCTTGATGTCGGAGTTGTCAAAGACGCCTCCATTCTTGGTACGCTTCTTCCTTGATGGTTTCAAACATGGCTTTATTCTGGATAAACATAGACGACTTCCTTATTGATAATGATGTACCCATCATACTTGATGGGAGGGAAAAGATGCAACAAACCTCAGCTGTTCTTCTCGATGCGGAAACCAAGATGGTACGTGACGCTTTCGCCAGGTTTCAGGTTGAAGTTCCAGAGAGGCACCATCAGGTGGAACAGCGTGATATCCTCGTCACCGAGAACCGTGCGGGTGTGGATCGAGACACGTTCCTTGACCAACGTGTAGGCCATCGGGCTGAAAAGTGTCGCCGTCATCATCCCGACCGCGCGAGAGGAATGGACGTGCTCGACCACCTGTTCCGCATCACTGGAAGGACGGTATCTTCTGACCGGCTCCTCGTTGACGGTAATGGAAACCTCATCGTGGTCAGGAAGCACCGTGATCGGACAGGAAAGCCCATAGGAACCCTTGGCGGGCCCCTCTTTGCCGATGTGGGTGAGGGATATGTCGGCGATCAGGGTGTTCTGCTTGAGCCGGTAACGCTTGTCGACCAGCAGGTTTCCGTGCTTGATCGAGAAGCCGTACTCCCCTTTCACGCCTTGGCTCTCGTCGACGATATACATATGGCGTGACAGGTCGCCAGAGGACTCGGGTCCCAAATCGAGGGTCGTGGGATCCTGTCCTTCCTTGAGGACGATGTCGGTCATCAGCGGCATGCGGATTCCCTCACCGTGAGCGAACGAGGAATTGACCTTTCCGCAGTCACGTAGCGGAAGGCCTGCCATGGCGAAGTTGTTTCCGGTCAGCAGATAGGAGATTTCGACTACCGAACCGCCCTTTGGGCTGAAAAGACACCTCAGGTTCTTGCTGGAGCAACGATACTCGTCAATCCCATCCCTGTTGTAATCAAAGACTTCCGGAAACTGGAAATCCATCTCGCGGGAAAGCAGGTTTTCCGCCTCGCTGATCTGCCGGGAAAAATACTGCTTTGTCTCCTGCCGGAGCATGGAGGCCGAGGCGTCCATGATGTAGGGGGAACCGGTCCCCGCCTTGTTCGCGTACTTCTCGATCTGCTTTTTCACCTCGCGGTTGCGCTTGTAGTTCTTGGCGATCTCGTTGAACACCACATACCGCCCATACAGCTGCCCCATCGTCTCGTCCCTCTGGAAAAGGGTGTTGAAGCAGGGTACCCCGAAGTGCTGGCAATCATCCCCATACCAGCCGTCGCACTGATAGCCGACACGTTTGGTTCCGTCGAAAGCATCGATGGCGACCGGGTGTTGTGAGAAGAAAAGCCTGCACAGCTCGACCGTCTCCTCAGCCTGGATTCCTCCCTCGGACAGTTGGTCCAGGTTGAGAAAGCAAATCAGGTCCTTTTCCTCTTCCTGCCGGACCAACATCTCCATCTCCTTCAGATAGACGGCGAAGGAAATGGCCTGCTGGGCATATTTCTTGGTCAAGGCGCTGGCCATGCTGGAAATCGGGAGAACCACCATCCGCTTGTCCAGCTCGTGCATGACAAAGGGCTCTTCGCAACCCAAGCTGCAACTGCCGCTGCAGGGACCGATCAGAATTCTGGACATGTCGCAGAGCGAGAGGGTGTTGAGCAGGTAGGGAGAGAACACCTGCCCATAGCAGAAACAGCTGTTGGTCCGCTCCCCGTAGGTCCTGCGGATTTCGGTGGTCGCCTTCTCGATCTGGGCGTTGCGGTCCTTTGGCGCCAACAAGGAGAGGATTCCCTGCCAGTAGGTACCACCAATCATGTTGACCCTTCCCTTCTTGACCAGGTCGCGGATCAACATGTTGACCTCGGGGTGCGAAGTGTCGAGCCATTCCATCTCAGCCCCGGAAAGGGCGAGAGAAAAGGATGCGTCACTCGAGTGGTAGATCAAAGTCAGCAGCGGTTTGAGCACAGACTCAAGCACCCGCTCATAGACGCTATGAGGGGTGCCTGCGCTTATCTGGCTGTATCCACCAAAGAGTATCTGCATACGACCTTATCGTTTGACGATGACCTTTACCGGACATGCCTCAAGAGCCTGCTCGGCCTGGCCATGGCTGGCAGTCTGGTCAAAGGAGGAAAGGAACCGGTCAACCGAGAATCCGCTCTCGGGGAACTTCTTCTGGCAGATCATGCACCCGATACAACCGACCGAGCACTGGCTCCTGACGACCGCGCCTTTCTCATGGCTGGAACAGTCTACCACAAACTCGCTGTCCTCGTACAACATCCGGATCGCGCCGGTCGGACAGACCTTGGTGCATTTCTCGCAGGAAATGCAGGCATCCTCGTCGACGACGATATGGCCCTCGGCATTCTTGCTGATGGCGCCCACCGGACAGACGGCGATGCAGGAACCAAGGCGCATGCACCCGCTCTTGCATGTGTTGGCGCCTCCAAAAAGCAAGGCCGCGCTGTTGCAATCGCTGATCCCCTGGTATGTGTAGTCCTGTTTGGAAACGTTGCAGTCACCCTTGCAGAAGACGTGGGCGACCTTCTTGCGTTGCTCGGTCTCAGGAGCGGCGACCCCCATGATTTCTGCCATCTTCGCGGCCAAGGCGCTTCCCCCTGGATTGCAAAGACCGATCGGAGCCTCGCCGCTGGCGACCGCATCGGCATACGCGGCACAACCGGCATAGCCGCACCCGCCACAGTTGGCCCCCGGCATGATTGCCTCGAGAGCCTCCTCTTTCTCGTTTTTCTTGACCGCGAGCTTCTTCTCGGCCCAGGAAAGCAGGAACCCGAACAGACCGCCCATGACGGCGACAACCACTACCGCACTGATAATAGCACCCATGCCTTCCTCCTCAGACCAAATGCAGGTTGGTCAACAGCGACTTGTCGAAGGCCATGAAGGCAAGAGCCATCAAGCCAGCGGACGTGAACGCGATCGGAACCCCTTGGAAGATCTTCGGGACCGGCTTGAACTCCAGCCGCTCGCGGATGTTGCTCATCAGGATGATGGCAAGGGTGAAACCAAGCCCGGCTGCAAGGCCGGAGAAGAAACTCTCTATGGCATTGTACTGGTTGGTGATGTTGATGATCGCGATGCCGAGAACCACGCAGTTGGTGGTGATCAGCGGCAGATAGATGCCAAGCGCCTTGTACAGCGGGGGACTGATCTTCTTGATCACCATCTCGACGAACTGCACCAGACTGGCGATGACCAGGATGAATGTCAGCGTTTCCAGGTATTCAAGGTGGAACGGCACCAGGAACCAATGGTAGACGCACCAGCAGATGGTACTGGTGATGGCGGTCACGAACGTAACCGCCGCTCCCATTCCGATGGCGTTCTCGCTGTTCTTGGAGACGCCGATGAACGGGCACAGTCCGAGAAACTGCACCAAGATGAAGTTGTTGATGAAGATATACGTCAGCAGAATCGCGATGATGGTCATCTGGTGGCCTCCTTCGGAGCGGTCATCAGGCTGATCAAAGCCTTGAATGCCGGCAGCAGATAGCCCATCAGCAACAGCGCACCGGCAGCCAGCGTCATGACGCGGCACGGGGTGGTGTGCAGGATGGGGACATTGATCACACCATTCCACCCTCCCATCGGGAAGAGCGTGATGGTTCCGGCGCCCAGCACCTCGCGGATCAGGGCGATGACCGTCAGGTTCATCGTAAGCCCCATGCCCATGCCGAGCCCGTCAAGGGCGCTGTCCAGGACACCGTGGCTGGAAGCGAAAGCCTCTGCCCGGCCGAGGATGATGCAGTTGACGACAATCAGCGGCAGGTAGACGCCAAGGGATGCGTACAGCGAGGGGACATAGGCCTCCAGAAGCATTTGCAGCAACGTCACCAGCGAAGCGATGATGACGATGTAGGCGGGAATATGGATGGACGCAGGAATCCATTTCCGGCAGAGGCTGATGATGATGTTGCTGAAGAAGAGGACGAAAACGACTCCCAGACCCATGCCGATGCCGTTCGCCACCATCGTGGTGGTTCCCAATGTCGGGCAAAGACCGAGCAAGACGATGAACGTCGGGTTCTCACGGAAGAACCCCTTGGTGAATTCTTTCACATGCCCGCTCATTTCGCACCTCCTTTCCGGACCACGTAGGCGGACCCATACGCGATACACTTGCTAACGCCGCCAAAGGTCACGGATGCCCCGCTGACCGCATCGGAGTTTGCCTTGGAGAGCATGCCCTTGCTGGTCGGAACCGGCCTGTCCGCCGTGCCCGTCCCTCGGAACATCTCCATGTACCAGTCCTCCTCGCTCTTCTTGCCTAGACCAGGGGTCTCGCTGTCGCTCAGCATCTTGGCGCTGATGACTTCTCCCGAGGTCAGGTAGGAGGCGAGCAAGGTGAATTCACCACCGTACCCGCTTCCCTTCAGGGTCAGGATGTATCCCCCAACCTTGTCACCCTTGGAAAGGGGGTAATAGCTGGAGACCATTTCGTCCCCGCCCACCGGAGTCTCGTCACCGATGGTCATGCCACCAGACAGAGGCGCCAGAGCTTGTGCCTTGGCGTTGGCGTTGTGGTTCTGGATGACCGGAAGGGTGATCTGGTTCACCACGGCGAGAGCCAGCGAGCAGATTGCGCAGATGGCCAGCAGGATGGCTCCATAACGCAAGTTCTTTCCCATGTCCTTGTTCATGCCTGAGCCCCCTTCTTTGCCGGCTTCACGTAGCCGAACTTCCGGTTCTTCACATACCTGTCGATGGTCGGCGTGACGATGTTCATCATCAGGATCGACACGGAAACAGCTTCCGGCATGGAACCGAAATTCCTGAACAGGAAGGTAAAGAACCCGCAACCGATACCGAAAATCACCTCTCCCTTGTGGGTGCAGGGGGTGGTCACATAGTCGGTGGCCATGAAGAAGGCGCCGAGGAAGAGACCTCCGGTGAACAACGGCATCAAGACCTCGCCTTGGGCGAAACCAGCACCATGGGCGAAACCGCCAAAGAGCCAGTTCAGGAGGGCGAAGCTTCCCAGATAGGCGACCGGAATGTGCCAGGTAATCACTTCCTTGCAGAGCAGGAAGATACCACCGGCAAGGAGCAGCAACGAGCTTCCCTCTCCGATGCAACCGGCGATGTTGCCGATAAAAGCGTCGACGACATAGGGGCTGAGGTTGCACATATCGGCCACCTTCGCCGCGAACTGGGTGAATGGATAACCGCTGCCGCCGAGCACGTCGGTACTGGCAAGGCCGTCGACCAGGCGGCCCTTCAGGTAGGTAAGCGGACTCGCTCCACCGATCGCGTCAGCGCCAAGCGCACGTCCCAGCGCGCCGGGAAGGCGGAAGCTGCTCATCGCGTTGGTGAATCCGAAGAAAACGAAGACCCGGCCCGCGATGGCGGGGTTCGCCCAGTTGGCCCCCAGCCCTCCGAAACTCCACTTGGCCACAAGCATGGCGAAAAGGCCAGCGATAATCGGGATGAAAAACGGGATCGAGGGGCTCATGTTCATGCCGACAAGGAGCCCGCTGAGGACGGCAGAGCCGTCCCACAGGGTCGATGGTTGCCTGGTCAGCTTGTCGCACAAGAGCTCCGAAAGGACGGTGGTGGCTACCGACACGGCCAGAACGCACAGCGCCCTCGGCCCATAGCTGTAGATTCCCCACAAGGCTGCGGGGAGCAGGGCGGCACTGACCGTCCACATGATCGAAGCGGTATTCTGCCGGGAATGTACATGCGGCGAAGCCGATACCGTCAAAGTCGGTGCATTCATTTCTTCTTCCTCCCCAGCTTCTTGCCTGTCTTGAACGCCTGGACCAGCGGGAGACCCGCGGGACAACTGTAGGAACAGCATCCGCACTCCTTGCAGTCCATCAGGTCATTCTCCATGGCCTCGGCATACTTGCCGCGGACAATCAAGCGGTAGAGCTTGTTCGGCGCCAGTCCGATCGGGCAGGCGGCCAGACATTTGCCGCAGTTCAGACACGGGCTCTGGCGGATCTGCGGCTGTGCTTCCAGGGCGAGGATGCCGCTGGTGCCCTTGCATACCGGCGTATCGGTGCTGAAAAAGGCGAAGCCCATCATCGGACCGCCATTGACCAGTTTCTCCGGCTCCTTGCGGTACCCGCCGCAGAAAGCAATCAGGTCGCCGACCTTCGTCCCGATCGGGCAGAGCAGGTTCTTGGGATTCTCGATGCACTCGCCGGTGACCGAGACGACCCGCTCGACCAATGGGCGATGCAGCACGACCGCCTGATAGATGGCGTAGCAGGTACCCATGTTGCAGACCACCGCCCCGACATCCAGAGGAAGCTTGCCTGAGGGGATTTCCCGGTCAAGCGTCGCCTTCAAGAGCTGCTTCTCGTCACCTTGCGGGTACTTCATCTGGAGTCCCATCACCTCGATTTCCAGCCCTTCCTTTGCGATGACGTCCTTGCAATGGGCGATGGCGTCAGGCTTGTTCAGCTCGATGCCGATGATCACTCGTCTGGCATGGGTGATCTTTTGGGCGATCAACGCCCCTTCCATCGCCTCGCGGGCATGCTCCAGCTCAAGCCGGTAGTCGGCCGTCAGGTAGGGTTCGCACTCGACTCCATTGACGACAACCGCCTCCACCTGCTTGTCGGGCGGCACGGAAAGCTTGACATGCGTGGGGAATGTCGCTCCACCCATACCTACGATTCCATACTCCTTGATCTGGTCCAGAAGCTCTTTCGGGCTCTGCCCTTTCCAGTCGTACCGCTCGTCCGGCCACTCTGGCTGGTTCTCGTCCGGCTTGATCACATAGGCGTCGCACAGAACGCTGTTTGCGAGCCGTACCGGTCTGATATCGGTGATGGTCCCGCTGACCGGGCTATGCACGTCAGCGCTGATGAATCCTGCAGCCTCTCCGATCCTCTCTCCCTTGCCGACATGGTCGCCTTTCGCCTTCAGCGCCTTGGCTGGCGCGCCAAGATGCTGGGACAAGGAAACGAGGAGCTCGCCCGGCACAGGCAGGACCTCGATGGGTCTGTCCTTGCTGAGACTCTTTTTATCTGCGGGATGCACACCACCTTTCGGAAACGTAGGTGCTCTCATGAATCACACTCTCCTTTTGATACAATCAAAGCTTATTATATGATATTGAAATGGCATGAACAACTGCAAAATCATGCAAATCATGCCACCGGATCGGCATCCTTCCCCGCAAAACCAGCGCGAAACGCCAATTGATATTCCTTTTGTTTTGTCTGTTGTGACAAAAATACGGTTTTCCATGCATAGAGATTCTTTGTATGCTGTTGCCCGCTTTCATCCGGAACATGTACGCTGATTTGCAAATATCCATACATATTGTATGATACAGCGTATGAATCGCATATTCCGGTACCTCTTTTTCCAGATCACCAAGCCAAAAACGATGGCATTGGTGGGTAAAAGCGGTACAGGCAAAAGCTTTCGTTCGAAAATCATCGCTGACCAGTACCACTGCCAGCTGATCATAGACGACGGACTCCTGATCAAAGGGGACCGCATCATCGCCGGGCGCTCGGCAAAACGTGCCGACAGCATGCTGGGGGCGGTGCGTTGCGCCGTGTTCGGCGACGATGCGCACCGGGACGGCGTGGTCAAGGCGTTACGCCAGGAAAAGTACCGGAAGATCCTGATCATCGGGACCTCTGAGAAAATGGTGTTCAAGATCTGCTTCCGTCTGGGGCTTCCCCAGCCGGAGAAAATCCTGCATATCGAGGATATCGCCACCAAGGCGGAAATCGAGGCGGCCATGCGTAGCCGGTATGCCGAGGGCAAGCATGTCATTCCGGTGCCCACCATCGAGGTGACACGCAAATATCCGCAGATTGTCTATGACTCGTTGAAGGTGTTCCTGAAACGAAAGAAGAATCCGGTCGCCCGCAATCAGAAAGAATATGAAAAGACGATCGTCCGTCCTGAGTTCAGCAAATACACCAAGGTGAGGATCAGCGACGTTGCCCTGAAACAGATGGTCGCCCAGTGCCTGTCCGAGTTCGACAGCCAGCTGCAGGTGGTCTCGGTCAGCTCGATCGTCCGCCCGGAAGGTTATGTGCTGGCCATCCGGCTCCGCATGCCGATGGCACACCAGATCGCCAGCACGCTGACGGAGCTGCAGGAGTTCATCGCCGACTCGCTCGAGAAGAGCAGCTCCATCTTCATCGCCTCGGTATCGATCGAGATCGAGGAATGGGGGTGACCGGGACCTTTACAGGTCATGCGCCTCGGCGCTTGTCTGCGGAGTCGCCGCCTGTGCCGTCACAGGAACGGATGCCTGTCTCGCACCTCCACCCGCACGCTTCCTGTTGCGACGGACCGGAGCTCCCCGTCTTTGCCCGCCACGCGCCTGGGGACGGTTCTGCTTCACCACCCGGTTCTTGGTCCGTGGGATCTTGTAGCCCTGCTCGCTGAGGATCGCCCTGACGGCTCCCTCCACCTCGTAGTTGGGCGGCGTCATCGGATTGACCAGCACCTTGATTTGCCGGTAGACCTCGTGGAAGCGCTCGTCGCTGGTCATCTCCTCCTTGCCGGCAAGGACCACCATCGGCTGGACCAGATACTTGATCTGCTCGGAAAGCGAGACCTCCGCCCCTTTTCCGTTCTTGGCGTCCATCACCTTCCTATCCAGAACGGCAAGACTTTTCTTCACCTCCGGATACTTGCAGTAGATGCTGAAGCAGGGAAGCATGTAGACCAACAGCCGGTAGCGCTCCAAGGCCTTGAATATCTCATAGGAATGGCCGCTGGAAAGGATCTTGTTGGTCTCCTCGGTCAAGCGGCTTGTGGAGACTCTGCCAAGCTCGGAAGCATATTTCCTGATTGCCATGCAGATATCCAGACGGAGCCTGAAACCGGTGGTCACCGAGTACTTCAAGGCCCTGACCATCCGCACGGGATCCTCGACAAAGGATTGGTCCAGCGGGATGATGCTGGTGATCCTGCGCTTGCGGAAATCGGCCATCGCGTTGTTGAAGTCCAGCAGTTGCCCGTTGACAGGGTTGTAATACAGGGAATTGATGGAGAAATCCCGCCGCTTGGCATCCTGGTCGACGCTGCCGAATACGTTGTTCGACCCATCTTCCGCCATCTCCCCGCTACGGAACGTGGAACATTCGATGATCTTGTCGCCGAAGACCAAGTGCACCAGCTTGAACCGGCGGCCGATGATGCGGGCGTTCCAGAACATCCGCTGGATCTGACGCGGGCTGGCGCTTGTGGTGATGTCGAAGTCCTTGGGGACAAGTCCAAGCAAAAGATCGCGCACCGCCCCACCGACCAGGTAGGCCTCGGCGCCGCTGTTCTGCAACTTGCGCACGGCCCAGTAGGCATCCTTGTCAATCAAATCGGGATTGATATGGTGCTCGGCCGGCGTGTAGATTTTCGCGAAGGGAACGCTTTTCCCTTTCGTATCTTGTTTGTATCTGATTAACATCGCGTTGCTCGAAAAGGTGTATCTATTTCCAGAGTTAAGATTTTCTGATATAAGGTTTGTAACACGAATCGAATCAGAATGACAACAGGAGCGCATTACCGTGCCAAACGGAAAAATCATAGAACCACGCGTACTCAAGGGTTTCCGGGACTCCATGCCGGAGAACGAGATCAGGAAAAAGGCGATCATCGCGAAGCTTGAGGAGATGTTCTCCTCCTACGGCTTCGTGCCCATCGACACGCCGGTGTTGGAATACACCGAGGTGTTGCTCGGCAAAGGCGGCGGCGAAACCGACAAGCAGATCTTCCACTTCAAGGACAATGGCGAGCGCGAGGTCGCCATGCGTTTCGACCTGACTGTGCCCTTCGCCCGCTTCATGGCGGCCCATCTGAACGAACTGCCCCTTCCCTTCAAACGTTTCCATATCGACAAGGTGTGGCGGGGCGAGAACCCGCAGAAAGGACGCTTCCGCGAGTTCACCCAATGCGACTTCGACATCGTCGGCGTCGACAATGCGGAAGCCGATTTCGAGATCCTGTCGATGATGGACGCCTCCTTCTCCATGCTCGGTATCCAGGGCTACACCTTCCATATCGCGCACCGTGGACTGTTCAACGCCTTCCTCTCCCATCTGGGTGTCGAGGAAAAGGCGGTGGAGATCCTGCGCGAAGTGGACAAGCTGAGGAAGGTCGGCGCAGCCTCCGTCAAGGAGAGCCTGACCGGAATCACCGCGGACGAGGCCAAGGCCGAGGCGGTGATGCGCTTCATCACCAAAGACGACCAGCAGGAACCATTCTTGGAAACACTGCAGCGACTTGCCATGCTTGCCGGTGGAGAAAACGAGCACACCGCGCGCATGCGGAAAATCTACGGATATCTGGAAAGCGCCCATATCGCCAACCACTTCGTCTACGACCCGTCGATCACCCGCGGTCTGGACTATTACACGGGAATCGTCTATGAGACCTTCCTGAATGGACTGGACCAGTTCGGCTCGGTCTGCAGTGGCGGCCGTTACAACAATCTTGCCAGCCTCTACACCAAGCAGGAACTGCCTGGTGTCGGCTCCTCGATCGGGCTGGACCGCCTGATGGCGGCTTTGGGCGAGCTGGACAGCAACATGCTGGGCGACAGCAGGGCTGCCGACGTGCTGGTCATGGTGATGGACGAAGAGCTCAGACCTTGGTACAACGAGCTTGCGGCAAAGATGCGCGGTGCAGGACTCCATGTCGACTTGTATCTTCCCGAGGGAAAGAAAATGGGCGTCCAGTTCAAGTACGCGGAACTCCAGCACATCCCCTTCGCCCTTACCTGCGGCAGCAATGAGCATGACGCAGGCAAGGTGACGCTGAAAGACCTGCGGAGCAGGGAGACCAGACAGATGGTCACCCTTGACGAGGCGGTCAAGACCATCAAGGAAGGCTTGGCGTAATGGATTTCAAGAGCCTTCCCGTATGGCAGCATCGAAAGGAAATCCTTGACGGCCTTGCGGGCCATCAGGTGATTGTCGTCGAAAGCCCGACCGGCAGCGGCAAGACCACCCAGCTTCCCCTGATCCTCAAGGAGGCCGGGTACGCCGACGCCCTGTCGATCGGCATCACGCAGCCCAGGCGCATAGCGACGTTGAGCGTCTGCGACTTCATCAAACGGCAACTAGGCGACCAAGAGGGTTCCTACGTCGGCTACAAGATGCGTTTTTCCGACACGACGACTCCCTCCACCCGCGTCAAGATCATGACCGACGGCATCCTTTTGCAGGAGCTGAAGGCCGATCCGCTGCTGAAGTCCTACAGCGTGATCGTCGTCGACGAGGCGCATGAACGGTCCCTGAACATCGACTTCATCCTCGGCCTGCTGAAAGGGGTGCTCTCCCAGCGCGAGGACTTCAAGGTGATCATCAGTTCCGCCACCATCAACACCAAGGCTTTCTCCCATTTCTTCGACGACTGTCCGGTGGTCAGCATCCAGAGCCAAGTCTACCCGGTCAAGATCTTCTACCAGCCGGTCAACCCCTTCGACACGGAGAAGATGAACGAGACCATCTGGAAGATCGTCAAGAGCCGCAAGGGCAAGGGGGATATCCTGATTTTCCAGCCCGGCGAGTTCGACATCACCCGTACCGTCTCCAACCTGCTCGCACATGACCCGAACGAGGAGCTGGTCATCTACCCGCTCTATGCCCGGCTCAGCAAGGAGCAGCAGGAGGCGGTCTTCACCCCCACTCCTCCCGGCAAGACCAAGGTGGTCGTCGCGACCAACATCGCCGAGACATCGATCACCATCGACGGCATCACCACCGTCATCGATTCCGGCATCGCCAAGATCAATTTCTACAACCAGAAGAACTTCACCAGCGCGCTGGAACCCCTTCCGGTTTCCAAGAGCAGCGCCGAACAACGCAAGGGCCGGGCAGGCCGCACCAGGGCTGGTGTCTGCTACCGCCTGTACGGGGAAAAGGACTTCGAGAGCCGATTCTCCTTCACCACCGAGGAAATCCTCCGCACCGACCTGAGCGAGGTAGTGCTGCGGATGAGCGACCTGGGAATCTACGACTACGAGCACTTTCCCTTCATTACCCGTCCGAAAAACAGCGCGATCCAGAGTGCCGAGGCGACGCTCCGCTTCATTGGCGCCATCGACGAGACCCGTCATTTGACCAGGGTCGGAGAGCTGATGTGCAAGTTCCCGTTGCTCCCCCGCCATTCACGGGTGATTGTCGAGAGCCTGCTCCGCTACCCCGACGTCCTCGAGCAAGTCCTGGTCGCCGTCGCCTTCCTTTCCAGCAAGACGCCCTTCCTGTTCCCAGCGGACGAGGAAGAACAGGCCCGCGCCGCCCAGAGATCGTTCAGCGACGCACGATACGGGGATTTCGTCACCTTCCTGCATGTCTATGAACGGTATCTGAAGGCCGGGGATACCCTGGAAAAGAAACAGGCGTTCTGCCACCAGTATTACCTGGACTACCAATGCATGCAGGAAATCGTCCACGTAACCGAGCAGCTGGGAGACATCTGCGGGGAAATCGGCTTTCCGCTTTCCCATTCGGGCACTCCGAAAGAATACCTGATCTGCATCGCCAGCGGACTGTCCCAGTACATCTGCATCAAGAGCGAGCGGAACGTCTACCAGTCGCTGACCGCAGGCCAGATCTTCATCCATCCGGGTTCCGCCTACTTCCGCATCCTTCCGAAATTCATCATCGCCGGCGAAATCGTCGAGACCAGCCGCATGTATGCCCGCTCGGTCAGTCCTTTGGAAGAGTCGTGGCTGGACGAAATCCAGCCCGGGCTTGCCAAGCGGTTGACCGACATGGTCCGCGGCAGGAAGGACGACGACGCCTATTACCAGGATGGCACCAGGAAAGCCCACATGCCGGTTGAAGGAGACTACCGCAAGGGCAACGACGTCATGACCATCTACCGCCACAAGTTCGAGACGGTCCATACCAGCGGCAAGAAGAGCATGCAGCTGGTGGTCATCCCCGCCGGGGAGCTTTCCTATCTGGCCCAACAGCACAAGAAGGCAACCAAGCGGGCAAAGAACTTCCCTGCGACCCTGCAGGTCGGAGCCTATTATGTCGAGTACCCGAGCAAGTTCTATACCCTGCTCGACCTGGACGGAAAGATCCCGCTCCACCCGATCATCTACGACAATGTGCCGAAGGGCGCCTTCACCATCGACCAGGCCGAAGAACTGGCGAACAAACTCGGCTGTCTGCTTCAGTTCGTCAAGAGCCACAAGGACCGCAGGGTGCTCTGCTTCATCCAGCTCGAAGGCAGCGGGGATTCATTCCGCTTCACCCAAAGCAGGGATTTCGGCGAGGCTCTGGACACCTCTCTCTTCTCCTTGGGCGACCTGATTGACAGGCTGACGGAAAAAGGAGACGACACCACCATCCGTATCGCCAAGAAGGCGCGGCAACGTCTGCTGAAACTGGCTGACTGAGCCGCGCCCCAGGGCGCAGGCCTCGGGAGATTGGCTGTCCCTTAGGAATCAAGAATACTGCTGGATGACCAAATGCTGGATCATCGTTTCCGCCAATGGCATCAGCAGGCAGGATCCTTGCTTCTCGGGGATGACGAAACGGATCTTGCCGTCCACCTTCTTCTTGTCATGGGCGATATGCTCGCGGTACTCCAGCCACTCGCCTCGTCCGATGCGGTAATCGGTGTCGTAGCCGAAGAGCTTGAAGAGCTTGATGCCGCTTTCGCCAAAGCCTTTGTCGCAGACGCCCGCCTCCATGCCGGCTTCCAGCGCCTTGCAGGTCCCCCAGGCGACGCACTCTCCGTGGCTGAAGGTTCCGAAGTGGCTGATCGACTCCAGCGCGTGGCCGAACGTATGTCCCAGGTTCAGCATCTGCCGGATTCCCTTGGTCTCGGTCGGGTCCTGCTCCAGATAGAAGCGCTTGACGGCCAGCGAAAGTTCCAGCATCTTCTCCACGATCTGCTGGTCACGCTTCAGAATCTCGGAGCGGTGCGCCAACAGGAACTTGTACAGCTCGGTATCAGGGCTGAGCAGGGCATGCTTCAGGATCTCCCCCATTCCATTGTGGTATTCTTTGTCGGGCAAGGTACGGAGCGTGTCGGTGCAGACCAGCACCTCGTCGGCAGGATAGAAGCTGCCGATCAGGTTCTTGTTGCCTTGGAAGTCGATGGCGGTCTTGCCCCCGAGGGTGGCGTCGCACATGCACAGCAGCGTGGTAGGCACCAAGGTCAGGCGGCAACCACGCATGTACAGCGATGCGGCCAGGGCCGCCATGTCGCAGACCACTCCCCCGCCGAAGCCGATAAAACGGCTGTCACGGGCCATCCCATAGTCGGCGGCGCTGCCCATGATCCGCAGCAGGCTGTTGATGTTTTTGTTCGTCTCGCCGCTTTCCAGCACGATGTTGTTCGGGGGAAGCTGCTTGAAGAACTTGGCGGTATGGGTGTCGAACACCCACATCACGTTACGCCCATATTCCCCTAGGTGATGGGATAGATCCGGTAAACCCCGCGCAATCAGGACGGTGGTCGTTTTTCCTCCGGCCAGCGTCGTTTTCCAAAGTTCGTCCATAGCTTCATATTTTTTACCAGTTTACGCCATCTGTTACAAGCGAAGGCTCCTTGTCCTTGCTTATTTTGCCGTTATTGGGTACATATTCAGAGCAGGTATCTATGGCCTATTTCGATAACGCAGCAACAACTAGGATAAGTGACGCCGCACTCGACGCCTATAACCGCGCCTCCACCGCTTGGTGGGGGAATCCCTCGTCCCTCCACAAGGAAGGGCTGAAAGCAAGGAAGAGGCTGGAGGAAGACCGCTCGGAAATCGCCCGGCTGCTACGCGTGGAACCATCCACGCTCACCTTCACCAGTTGCGCCACGGAAAGCGACGGCATCATCCTGGAGAACTATCTCTGGGCCCAGCAGCCCGGGGACATCGTCATCCCCGCCATCGAGCACAGCGCTGTCACAGGCTACGCCAGGCTTTTGAAACGATTGGGATGGAATATCGTCACCGTTGACGCTCCTGGTGGCTTCCTGGACCCGAAGGAAATCGCCAGCGTGCTGACCGAGCGGACAAGGCTGGTCTGTTGCATGCTGGTCAACAACGTGGTCGGCACCATCCAGCCGGTAGAGGAGATCGTCCAGGTGGTCAGGAAGCAGGAACATGCCATCGGACGCAAGATCCATGTCCATACCGACGCCACCCAAGCGCTGGGAAAAATTCCCATGGACTTGCATGCGTTAGGTGTCGACAGCGCCGCTTTCAGCGCCCACAAGCTCCACGGACCCAAGGGGGTCGGGCTCCTGTACAACAAGGATGCCGGCATCACCGCCCTGAGCCGTGGCGGCGAACAGGAGAAGGCGCTCAGGCCGGGGACGGAAAACCTGCCAGGCATCGAGGCGATGACGGTCGCCATCGCCGACGCGGTGGAGCACCTGGAAACCCACGCCGCCACCTATCGGGCATTGAACGCGATTGTCAGGCAGCGCCTCTCCACCTGCCCGCACATCCATTTCGTGACCCCCGAGGAACACTCCTCGCCGGCCATCCTCACAATCAGCAACGACAAGCTTCCAAGCGAGGTGCTGACCCGGATGCTCTATGACAAGGACTACTGCGTTTCCTCGGGATCCGCCTGCTCCAACAACGCCAAGGGCCACCAGGGCTCGATCCTGATGGCGATGCGGCAGGAGCCGTCCATTGCCAAAGGGGCGATCCGGATCTCGTTCGGAACCGACAATACCACGGAAGAGGTGGAAGGTCTCTGCGACACGCTTCTCTCCATCCTGGGAGGTGCATGATGGACAACTATACGTCGATACTCGTCCGTATGGGCGAGATTTCCCTGAAAGGACTGAACCGCGGCTTCTTCGAGAAGCGGCTCAAGCAGAATATCAAGAGCAAGCTGAAACCCTACCACAGCGAGGAGCACAAGCAGAAGGGACGCCTGTATTTCGACATCACCAACGAGTGCCCCGAAGAAATCATGGATATGGCTTTCCGCACCACTTTCGGCGTGGTCGGCTACTCCAAATGCCTTTCCTGCGAGAAAGACTGGGATGCGATTGTCGAGACGGCCCGGAAGGTCATCGCCCAGCCTCCGTTCGACGCCGGGACGGGAACCTTCAAGGTCGAGGCAAGACGGAGCGACAAGCTCTTTCCGATGCTCAGCTATGACATCGAGAGCAAGCTCGGCGGCATCGTGCTGTCCACCTATCCGGGCATGCGCGTGGATGTCCACCACCCGCAGTTCCGTCTGTTCTGCGAGATTCGCGACAGAGCCTATGTGTATGCCTCTCCGCAATCGGGTCCGGACGGACTGCCCTGCACCACCGCCGGCAAGGCGATGCTGTTGCTTTCCGGCGGCATCGACAGCCCTGTCGCCTGCTACAAGATGGCGGGCCGCGGCCTGAAGATGGAAGCGGTCTATTTCCATGCCTACCCCTATACCAGCCAGGAAGCGCTGGACAAGGTGAAGAAACTCGCCAGCATCCTCGCCCCCTACAACCAGGGCATGCGGCTCCATGTCGTCCCATTCACCGAACAGCAACTCTGGATCAGGGACCATGCGCCCGAGGACGAGACCACGCTGATGTTCCGGGCGGCGATGATGAAGGTGGGCAACATGCTCGCCGAGAAAGAAGATGCCACCGCCATCGTCACCGGCGAGGCCCTCAGCCAGGTGGCCAGCCAGACGCTGGACTCCATGTCCTTCTCCGACAGCATGAGCGACCGGCTGGTCCTCCGGCCCTTGGTAGGCATGTCCAAGGGGGAAATCATGGATCTGGCCAAGAAGATCGGTACCTACGAGACCTCGATCCTCCCCTACGAGGACTGTTGCGTGGTCTTCAGCCCGAAGCACCCGTTGGTGCACCCGGACAAGCAAACGGCGAGCAGGCATTTCCTTGACCTGCAGATGGACGAGTTGCTCCAGAAGGCGGTCCAGGAGACCGTCGCCATCGATTTCAACGTACACGGTACGGAACTGAAGGATGCAGAAGCGTGAGACTCGGACTTGATGTGGGATCCACGACGATGAAGTGCGTCCTGCTCGACGAGCAGGGCAATTTGCTTTTTTCCCATTACCAGAGACATTACTCCCAAATCCCCGAGACGGCATTGAGCCTGCTCGAGAAGATGCGGCCGCTGCTGCAGGACCGGAAATGCGCTATTTCCATTTCCGGATCGGCAGGCATGGGCATGGCCCAGAACCTGCACCTGCCCTTCGTGCAGGAGGTCTACGCCACCCGTACCGCCGTCCTGAAATACCTGCCCGGCAGCAACGTCGTCATCGAGCTTGGTGGCGAGGACGCGAAAATCCTGTTTCTTGACGGAAACCTGGAGGTCCGCATGAACGGCACCTGCGCCGGCGGGACTGGCAGCTTCATCGACCAGATGGCGAGCCTGCTTGGCCTGAGCAGCGACCAGCTTGACGACCTGGCCAAGGAAGCGACCCAAAGCTACACGATCGCCAGCCGCTGCGGCGTCTTCGCCAAGACCGACGTCCAGCCCCTGGTCAACCAAGGGGCGAAGAAAAGCGACATCATCGTCTCGATTTTTCAGGCGGTGGTCAACCAGACTATCGGCGGCCTCGCCCAGGGACGTCCGATCAAGGGTAACGTCGTCTACCTCGGCGGCCCCCTTACCTTCCTCAGCCAACTGAGGGCTTGTTTCGACAGGGCGCTCCACACCCATGGACTCTGTCCGGAGAACTCCCTGTACTACGTCGCTCTGGGCACCGCCCTCGCTCCGGGAGCGGGAGAGACCGATTATCAAAGCTTGCGGAACGAACTGTCCAACTATACCAACAAGGGGACCTATTCCTCCTTGGAACCGCTGTTCAAGGACGGATCCGAACTGAGGGCGTTCCAGGAACGGCATGCCAAGGCAAAGTTGCCCAAACGGGATATCGAGACCTACGAGGGGGATGCCTTTGTCGGCATCGACTCCGGTTCGACCACCATCAAGAGCTGCCTGGTAGACCCCGAGGGAAACCTGCTCTACAGCCGCTACGAGAACAACAACGGAAACCCCGTCGAGGCAGTCCGCCAGTTCCTGATCGACGTGCAGAGCAAGTACCCCAAGGTCCATCTGCAAAAGGGCTGCAGCACCGGTTACGGAGAGGCGTTGGTCAAGAACGGCTTCAACCTGGAATACTCCATCGTCGAGACAATCGCCCATTTCATCGCGGCGCGCACGTTCATGCCTGACGTCGATTTCATCATCGACATCGGCGGACAGGATATCAAATGCTTCAAGATCCGCGATGGCGCGGTGGACGATATCTTCCTGAACGAGGCATGCTCCTCCGGTTGCGGCTCTTTCCTGCAGACCTTCAGCAATGCGCTCGGTTATAGTGCCGGAGAAGCCGCCCGGCTCGCCCTGCAGTCGACCCGTCCGGTCGATTTGGGAAGCCGGTGCACGGTCTTCATGAACAGTCAGGTCAAGCAGGCCCAGAAGGATGGTGCCCAGGTTTCCGACATTTTTGCCGGCCTTGCCATCAGCGTCGTCAAGAACGCGCTGTACAAGGTGATCCGTTCCACTGACGCCACCACCCTCGGCCGCCATATCGTCGTCCAAGGCGGGACCTTCCTGAACGATGCGGTGCTCCGCGCTTTCGAGCAGGAGCTGCAGACCGAAGTGGTCCGGGTCGACCAGGCGGGACTGATGGGCGCCTATGGCTGCGCACTCTATGCGATGCGGCAGCACCAGAAAGCTCCGAAGGAACGGACGATGCTGGATCTGGAGCAGTTGCAAAGCTTCGTCCATACGACGAGGACCATGCAGTGCAAGGGGTGCACCAACCATTGCCAGCTGACCGTCAACACCTTTGATGGAGGCAGACGGATGGTCAGCGGGAACAAGTGCGAGCGCATGACCAACCCTGCCGCCTTCATCGAGGACCCGACGGTGCTCGACATCATGGCCTTCAAGGAAACCTACATGGAGCATTTCCAGCCGCAGGAGGGAAAGCGGGGAGAAATCGGCATACCGATGGTGTTGGGCAACTGGGAGTTCCTTCCCTTCTGGCATACCTTCTTCACGTCCCTCGGCTACAAGGTGCTGGTCAGCAGGCAGTCCAGCCGGCAGACCTATCTTGATGGTCAGGCGACGATTCCCAGCGATACGATCTGCTACCCTGCCAAACTGGTCCATGGGCACATCGAGGAGATGATACAGGCGGGAATCAAGACGATTTTCTATCCCTGTTCCTCCTACAATGTCGACGAGCGCAAGGGGGACAACCATTTCAACTGTCCGATCGTCGCCTACTACCCGCAGGTGATCCAACACAATATTCCCGAGCTGAGCGAGGGACACGTGCGGTTCCTGGATCCCTTTGTCTCCCTAGGCGACGAGGCCTACTTTCCCAAACGGATGAGCGCCATCCTGAAGGATTTGGGAACGTTCACCATGAAGGAAATCCGGGAGGCATCGGGCAAAGCCTATCAGGCCTACCGGGATTACCAGAAGGCGGTGCGAAGCCAGGCGGCCAAAATCATCACCTTGGCGCGCCAGAGACACATGCCGATCCTTGTGGTGGTAGGACGCCCCTACCATAACGACCCGGAAATCAACCATGGCATCGACAGGCTGATGCTGCAGCTTGGATGCGCCGTGGTCAGCGAGGATTCCCTCGCTCCGCTGATGGGCTACGAGAAACGCGGGGTACTCAACCAGTGGACCTTCCACGCCCGCATGTACGACGCCGCCAGATACACGCTGGACAAGAACGACATGCAGGTGGTCCAGCTGGTCAGCTTCGGGTGCGGTCTGGACGCAGTGACCACCGACGAGGTACGTGCCATCCTGAAGCAGAAGGACAAGATCTACACCCAGATCAAGATCGACGAGATCACCAATCTGGGAGCGGTCCGTATCAGGCTCCGCAGCCTGCTCTCGGCCATCGAGGAGAAGAACAACCAATGAGCCAGCCGTTTACCAAGGAGATGCGCAAGGACTACACGCTCCTCGCCCCAGACATGCTCCCGATCCACTTTGCGCTCGAGCGGGAGATTTTCGCCAACCATGGCTACCATACCGAGGTGCTCGACAACAGGGGACCGAACGTGATCCGCGAGGGGCTGCGCTACGTGAACAACGATATCTGCTATCCGGCCCAGTTGGTCATCGGCCAGTTCATCGATGCCTTGAAGAGTGGCAGGTGGGACACCCGCAAGGTCGCCCTGCTGATCACCCAGACCGGAGGTGGCTGCCGTGCCTCGAACTACTTGTTCCTTCTGAAGAAGGCGCTGGCAGCCTGTGGCTTTGACTACGTCCCCGTCATCAGCCTGAATTTCAAGGGAATGGATGAGAACCCGGGCTTCAAGCTGACCCCGCTGATGGTCGCGCAGGCCTATGCCGCGGCGGTCTATGGCGACCTGATCATGACCGTCGCCAACCAGACCCGTCCCTACGAGACCCACAAGGGAGACACGGACGCCTTGATCCAGCGCTGGGTCAAGATCATGGGTGCGAAGTTCAAGTCCAACCACGGCTACTTTGGCAGGCACATGGACGAGAACTTCAGACAAATCGTCGACGAATTCGCCGCCATCCCGGTCAAACGGGTGCCGAAGATCAAAGTCGGCATTGTCGGCGAGATCTACATGAAGTATTCCGACCTGGGCAACAACCAACTGCAGAAATTCCTCGAGGAAAACGGCTGCGAGGTGATGATTCCCAACGTCATGAACTTCTTCTACTACGGTTTTGACAACGCCAGGCTCGACCGCAAATACTACGGACACCTCTTCCTGCAGAGCGTCATCACCCAACGTGTCCTGAAATTCTTCTACAAAGGAGAGAAGAAGATGATCGACGCCATCAAGAGACACGACTGCTACATCGCGCCTGCACCGTATCTCAAGGAAAAGGAATACGACAGGGATCTCTTGGATTACGGAGTCAAGATGGGCGAAGGATGGCTGCTCACGGCAGAGATGATGGAGCTGGTCCACCTTGGGTATTCCAACATCATCTGCACCCAGCCGTTCGGATGCCTACCCAACCATATCGTCGCCAAGGGCATGGTCCATGCGGTGCGCGAAAAGGTGCCCGACGCCAATATCGTCCCGATCGACTACGACCCGTCGGCCAGCCATGTGAACCAGGAGAACCGGATCAAGCTGATGCTGGCAATCGCCAAAGAGCGGCTTGATGCGAAAAACCAATAGATTCCTATACGAATTTTGAGTTCTTTGGAAAGACACAGAAGAAAAAAGAACAGGCAATTTCCATATCTGACCCTCTTATTTATGAGAAATATGTTAGAATTTTGTCATTACATTATGAGGAGGTCTCATGTGAAAAAGCTTGTGAGCTTTGCTCTCATCATTTCTGTCGGGTGTTTTCTTCCGCCCCAAAAGGAGAACATGTCCGCTTGAAAACGGATAGGTTGTCCGCCCCAGTTCGGAGAACCTATCCGCAGGAATCGTAGAATCCTTTATGAAACGTCCGTCAAACGGAGATCAGTGCCGCTGAGATGAAGCCTCTTTGCCTTCTGAAGGATCCGTCCTTTTATGGACTGTCCTATGCTCGTTATCGAGAACAACTCCTCCATCTTCTCCGGCTGGCACTGCATGCAGAGGAGGATGGAATGACCTCTCTCGGAGAACGTGTTGAACATCTGCTGCACAAGGAAAGGGTCCATCTCTGAGACATTCGGGAATTCGTCGATGCACAGCAGATCGAATCTCGAATAGTACATGAGCTTGCTGTCCAGCGTCTGTCCATCTGTGTTCCTGTAGAGCCTTAGGAGCTGGTCATAGAGAACAGGAAACGACGTCCACCTCGTGCGTAGCCCGGCCGCGCATGCGGATGTGGCAATCATCCTTGCGATCCATGACTTGCCCGTTCCCGGAGGTCCCCAGATCACGAGATTGAAGCCGCTACGTATGAATCCAAGAGAATTCAGCTCAGAGATGTATTCCAGGTCCAGCCTGCGTTCCGGGGAATCGATGATGTCAGAAAAGGAGCATAGGCTTCCTATCTTTGCCCGTCTTGCATAGCGTTCGAATCTCTCATTCGAGAACCTTGCAGCACAATCGCGGAGGCATGACGAAAGATCCTCAAGGGAAGGCCTGCCTTTCTCGGCTATCATTCGTATGTCCTCAGCTGCCTTCTGCTGCCCCAGCACATGAAGGGAGTCGCAGATGGAGAGTATGTTATCCTTCGTATCCATTGTCATCCTCCTTGTGTGCGATGTAGATGCTGTTGATGTTCTGCTTCTCCTGCCTTGTCTTCTCGCTTTCTGCGATGCATCTGGAGACGATCGCCTTGAATCCCCTCACGCTGAATATGCCTGAATTCAGCGCCTGCTGTGCCGCAGCTTCCGCAATGTCCGCAGGGAACCGCTTTATCCATGAGAAGACACCCAGGAGCGTCCTGTATGAATCGGCCTCGCATTCCCATCTCCCTTTCACCTGCTGCACCCATTCATACATGCCTGAGCCTATGGAGCGGGCAGCATTGTCGAATTCCATCTTCGAATAGCCTCCGTAGAGCGCAAGGTCGTATCTCTGATGCTCCGGATCCGTCACCCTCTGCCACTTGCGGGAGGCAATCGGATGCTCGGCTATCAGCATGCGATGATCATCATAGATGTAGAGCCTGCCTTCGTAGCTCCTCGCTATGACCTTCTTCTTTATGTACTGCGGAGGTACACTGTAGAAGGCGCATGAGTACTGTATGTACCCATCCCTGCCAACAGCTGCTTCCCTCTCGGTGTATGAGTGGTATCCTGCAACAGGGAGCGGGAGCAGCGTCTTCTTCTCTTCCTCCTCGAATATCGAGGTCCGGGAACCATAGCGCTTGGAGAATGGCCTTGCCAGCCTTCTTATCAGCTTCTTCCTGAGGATGCTGTTGAATTCATCGAGGGAATAGATGTCCAGCTCCTCCATCTCCGGCATGATGTCATCCTCTATGATCCTCACGCTTCTCTCGCATACGCTCTTGTCCTTCGGATGGCGGATGCGCGCAGGTCTGACGGCAATGCCGTAATAGTCTGCGAAATCGCTGTACTTCCTGTTCAGGACCACTTCCTCATAGAACCTTCTGCGTCCTTCCGTGACAGCTGTCTTGCAGTTGTCGGGAACGAGAACCACAGGGACCCCTCCGAAGAACTCGAAGCCATGCTTATGGCCAGTCAGCCACGAGCCCATCCTCTCATCGAAGAAGCCCTCACAGTAGAAGTAGCTGCTGTATGGAAGGGCCATCACGAATATGTGGATCGGAAGCAGCTCCCCTGTATCCACATCGGTGATGTGCGCCTTGTCGCCGACCCAGTCCACCTCGCATCTTATCCCCGGCACCTTCTCAATGCTGACCGCTATGCCTTTTCTCGAGGCATAATCAGCGACAATCTCGCAGAACCGGGATCTTCTGTATGCGTTCTTCCCGAGCTTCTCGGCTCCTTTTGCATAGCCGGCCCACAGCTTATCCATCGAAGTCCCGTGCCGGCGCTTCTCAAGGATCTCGTCGCAGTCGACCGGCAGATACCCTCCGTCCTGCGTCTCATGCCTCGTGCGGACCATGTCCCTTATGTCATCCGATGTGGCCTCGGGTGGAATGGCATCCAAAGATCCATAGGCTTCCCTCATGCGCTCCAGCGCATCCCTTGCCGTCTCCCATTTGCATCCTGCCATCCTGGCTATCTGCCGTATGGAGAGACCTTTCTTCGACAGCAGCATCAGCTGCCTGTAGTCCTTTATCATAGACTACCTCCGATAGAATGAAATAACGGCCCATACGAGCCGCATCACATCCTATCGCATTATCCATCCATGCCGGAGAAGCTATCCGTTTCCTGCGGATTGCCTGTCATTTCCCTGTATCCGATTCAGGCGGACACATTATCCATTATTTTCGGACTTCCTATCCATTTTTGCTGTCGGAATACATGTCGGGTTTGGACTTTTCGCCAATGGTGGCGCGGAACAGGCATCATCCGGGAAGCTCGAGGAACACTTTAGTGGCAGTTACCTAATGGGGACTGGGTCAGCTACTGGGAACTACTATGCCTTCGGCTCCGCTCTCAGCACGGTGGTCAATCAGGCCACGGGGGCAAACCTGACCGTCAACGCCACCGGTGGCTCAACAGAGAACGCCCGCCTTGTCGGCAGCGGAGACAACGAGTTCGCGATGATCCAGAGCGACGTCTACAGCTATGCCCTGCATGGCATCGAGCTCTTCAACGGCAAGCCTATCACCAACTTGTACGCGATTACCGCCTGCTATCCCGAAATGGTCCAGATGGTCGTCTCCAAGAAAAGCGGCATCAAGAGTGTCGCCGACATGCGAGGCAAGAACATCTGTGTCGGCGCGGTCGGAAGCGGATATGAGGTCGCGGCACGGCAAATCCTTGGTGCCTACGGCATGACCTATGACGATATCAACGAAACCTTCGCCGACCAAGCTACAGCGAAAAATGGAATTCAGGATGGCACCTTCGACGCCATGTTTCTCTGCTCCGGCTTCCCCAATGGAAACGTCATGGAGCTCTCTCTGAACAAGAATATCGACGTCTTGTCCATTGACGATGAGCATATGCGGATCCTGCTTGACAAGTATCCTTACTACGCTAGGTTTGAAACGCCGAGCGACGATTACAATGTCGGTCATGCAATCACTTCTGTCGCGGTCAAGTGCATGCTGATTGTCAACGAGAAGTTCTCCGACCAAGCCATCTACGAACTCACCAAGGCTATCTACGAGCACCTCGGTGAGATCCAGGCAATCAACGCCAAGGCGAAGTACATGAGCATCGATTCCGCCCTCAACGGCATCCCCGCCAACTTGCATCCGGGCGCTCGCAAATACTACGAGGAACAGGGACTCGCAATTCCTGATTTCCTGAAGTAACCATCTTCTTGGACAGGCAGGGATTCCTAAGGGATTCCTGCCTTTTCAGACAACAATAGGAACATGCACATGTCAAACAAGCCTGCAACGGAACCAATCGACCTTACGGCGATTGACCGTGAATCCAAGTATAAGATTTTCTCCCCAACGGGGGACAACGTCATTTCTGTCATCCTGACGGTTTTCGCGCTTTTCCAGCTGTACGCGTCGATTTCCAACAAGGTGCCGCTCCAGATCCTCCGCTATACGCATCTGGGGTTCGCCATCAGTCTCGCCTTCCTGCTCTACCCCGCGACCAAGCATGCGGACAGGCACAAGCTACCCTGGTACGACTGCCTGTTCGCATTCCTGTTTGTCTGCACGGTCGGCTATTTCATCGTGAATTACAAACCCTTGCAGTTCCGTGCCGGGGCGTACACCATGGTGGATACCGTCATGGCGGGTCTAGGCATCGCACTGGTGCTGCTTGCCTGCTGGCGCGTCGTCGGTCCGCCGATTGTCATCATCGCCTCCTGTTTCTTCCTTTATGGGATGGTGGGCAAGTATATGGGCGGATTCCTGCGGCACCGCGGGTTCGCGCTGAAGCGGATCATCACCCATTTGTTCATCACCACCGAGGGCGTCATCGGCAACCCCCTCGGGGTCTGTTCGACCTACATCTTCCTGTTCATCCTCTTTGGCGCCTTCCTTGAGAAGACCAAGATCGGCCAGTTCTTCATCGACCTGGCCAACTCCCTGGCAGGATGGGCCGCAGGAGGTCCAGCGAAGGTGGCAGTCCTTTCCAGCGCGCTGCAAGGTACGGTCAGTGGATCCTCCGTCTCCAACACGGTCTCCACCGGCACTTTCACCATTCCATTGATGAAGAGCCTCGGCTATGAGCCGGAATTCGCCGGAGCAGTCGAGGCCGCTGCCTCTACCGGCGGCCAGATCATGCCCCCGGTCATGGGAAGCGCGGCTTTCCTGATCAGTGATGCCTGCGGCATCCCCTATCGCCAGTTGATCCTAGTGGCGATCATCCCTGCCTCACTCTATTTCATCGGCATCTGGATCAGTGTCCATCTCGAGGCAAAACGGCTTGGATTGAAGGGAACTCCACGGGAGCAACTGCCAAGACTGCTTCTTTTGTTGCGGGCAAAGGGACATCTGATCCTTCCGCTTGCCTGCATCATCTACTTCATGCTCAGCGGTCTGACCATCACCCGCAGCGCCCTGTACGGCTGTCTCATCTGCCTGATTGTCCCGTATCTGCGAAAGAACACCAGAGTCCCCTTCTTCCAGATTTTCAAGGCCCTGCCCCAGGCAGGCCGAAGCGTCATCAGCGTCGCCACCGCGTGTTCCACCGCCGGCATCATCATCGGCATGGTCACCCTGACAGGCCTTGGACAGCGCATCGGAGCCGGTATCTTCAATCTGGTTGGAAACAACGTCTTTCTGGCCTTGGTCTGCGCCATGTTCACCAGCTTGATTTTGGGAATGGGAGTCTCCACCACCAGCAACTACCTGATCACCAGTACGATCGCGGCTCCTATCCTGATCCGTGCCGGCATCCCGATGCTGGCGGCGCACATGTTCTGCTTCTACTTCGGCATTGTCGCCGACATCACCCCACCCGTCGCCCTGGCCGCATACGCGGGAAGCGCCATTGCAGGGGGCAACGCCTTCAAGACGGGCGTCAACGCGACCAAGCTCGCCATCGCCGCCTTCTTGATTCCCTACATGTTCGCGATGAATCCGAAGATGATCATGATTGGAGGCACCTTCCTCGAAGCCTTGCCCATGGTGGTCACCGCCATCATCGGACTGATAGGAATCGGCGCCGGCTTCATCGGCTACCTCAACGGACCTGTGAAACCGCTTCTGAGATGTGTCTCCATCGCAGGAGGATTGGCGCTGGTGGTTCCTGGCACCAAGACCGACATCATCGGCATCGTCCTGATTGCCATCGTCATGGTTCTCACCCAGGTTTCCACCGCAATCGACGGGAAGAGACATCGCGAGCCGGAAACGGCAGGCTGATCAAACGGAAGGTCCTGCATCGACAGGACCTTCTCTTTGCTCCCGGTTACGAGCGACGGTGACGCTGGTAGAACCGCCCACCCAGCCGGTTGCGGAAAGCATCATCAAGGAAATCGATATCCGCTTGGGAAAGGTCCCGTTCAGGAATCAACAGGGTGCTTCTTGCATCCAGATAGACGAGAAACAATCCGGAAATATGGAAAACTGCCGAAAGACGTGCCATCTGCACATCGCCATGGGCCATCAGCGAAGGAATCGACCAGGCAAGCGAATGGGTCGTCGCTACCAACCGGACGTCCGCACCGACAGGATTCCCGGTTTGCCGCAAACTTCTCTGGATCTGCCGCTCCACCCCACAGGCCATGACCAGCGCCCAGACGAGATAGGCTCCTGCGATGCAGAACACCATCGGGTTTGGGGTACCCAAGCCACATGCGCCGGCAAAAGCGTAGATGACCGTGAATCCGAGGACGATGGCAAGGATCTGGAAAGGGCGATGGTAACGGATCACTAGCGCGTAATACATGGCTTTCCGAAAGTCCCCCACGCTCGGGGTGACCTGCATGGTCCGCTGTTCCATCACCTTCCCTCCTTGAAAAGAACATGGCGGGCCTGCGCCCGCCATCGAAATCATCCCCGTCACTTGACCAGGATGTGCATCTTCTCCTTAATCTCAGCAAGGTTCTGGTTGCCGATCTCGTTGCACCGCTTGTTGCCCTTGGCGAGGATATCCTTCACCTCGTCAGGGTGCTGCTCATAGTAGGCCCTGCGCTCGCGCATTGGATCCAGTAGGTTGTTGAGCACCGCGTTCAGCCGTTTCTTGCAGGCGACGCAGCCAAGCTCTCCTTTCTTGCACTGCTCCGAGATACCAGGAGCCTCTTCCTTGTTGAAGACGCAGTGGTACTTGTACACATTGCAGACCTCTGGATGCCCGGGATCATGCAGGTGGATCTTGGCGGGGTCGGTGACCGCCACCTTCACCTTGTTCCAGATCTCTTCTGGCGTGTCGGACAGATAGAGGGCGTTGCCAAGGCTCTTGCCCATCTTCGCGTTTCCGTCAAGACCGCTCAGTCTTCCCGTGGAAGATACCTTGGCCTCCGGTTCGACAATGGAAGTACCGTAGAGAGCGTTGAACTTGCGCACGATCTTGCGTGCCAGCTCGATGTGGGGCAGCTGGTCCTCTCCGACCGGAACAAGGTGGGCGTTGCAGAAGGTGATGTCTGCCGTCTGGCTGACCGGATAGCCGAGAAACCCATAGGAAAGGTCGGTATAGCCATAGTTCTTCGCCTCGGTCTTGATGGTCGGATTGTGGCGTAGCTGGTTGCAGCTGACAATCATCGAGTAGAAGATGGTCAGCTCGGCGATGCTGGGAATCTGGCTCTGCTGGAAGATCGTGACCTTGTCGGGGTCGAGGCCGACGGAAAGGTTGTCGATCGTCACGTCGAGAATCGACTGCTTGATCAGCTCAGGCTTCTCAAAGTGGGTGGTCAGCGCCTGCACGTCGGCGACCTCGATGATCTCGTCGTACGCGTCCTGCAGCTCGGCTCTCGTTCTCAGGGAACCGACGTAGTGGCCCAGATGGAGACGTCCGGTCGGCCGGTCGCCGGTAAGAATGCGTTTTTTCGTGTTTTCGTCCATTTCATTTCCCCTTCTTTCCCGTCGCGACATTTCCACTTGGACTGTGATGGTCGGTGCAGTACCAGCCGCTTCCCTTGAACTCGACCGCCGCAGCGGTGAATACCCGTCTGACCGTTCCCTTGGTTCCGCACTTCGGACAGACCTCCGGGGCCTTGTGGTTGGCGATAGACTGCTCGAGTGTCATGGTAGCATGACACGCATCACACTCATACTCATAAAATGGCATTGTATTCTCCTCAAAACGCGACCTGCAGCATCTGCAGGTCCACATCTGGTAATTCTATCTGTCTCATAGTAAGCAAATTTCCGTTCAGCGTAAACATCGTACGGAGTTTTGCCACGTCGACCGCTTGTCCGCTGGCACGCAGCTGCCGCACATAGCCAGAGCGGAGGATCTTGCCCAGGGCTTCCGCCTTCTTCTCATCCGCCATCAGAATCGAGACATCACTTGTCATCGATCCGTTCGCCCTCCTGCACCCGGCGGTCACCGTGTCGATGCTGGACAGGAGAGCCTCGGTCAGATCCGCCTGCAGAGGAAAGAACGTCACCGGCCTCTTGGCGTATACGCCGATCGGACTCAGAAGGACAGAACCAATCAAGGGGTCCCAAGCCAAGGGCAACATCCGAATCCGCTCTGCCTCTTCAAGCCAAGAGCCGTCGGTGACCAGCAAAAGGTTCTTCTCCAGCAGGCCGACCGCATAGGCGGCTCCCTGCCAATAGCCCCCTTTCCGCTTCTCGTACCCTTCCATGGAACCCATGACGAAACCGATGGCGACCGATGGAAAATCCCCCTCGACCAGGATGGTTTTCCCCGCATGCTCGTCCAGCGGATAGTGGTCCTGTCCAAGCAAGAGAGAGACACGGGAGATACGGCGGGCAAGCCGCTCGTCCCCCACCGCGGCCAAAACCAGAGCAGGTTCGCTTTCCGCATCGACAGATACAAGCACGCTTCCCTCTTGATACAGGGAAGCGAGCAATGCTTCCGGCCTGCTGGAAAGCGAGGTACGCGTGGCGCATCCCGCCAGCAGACCGAGAAACAGGAACAGGATGGAAAGCCTTCTCATGCCTTCGTGACCGCAAGCTTGACGGTCTCGTCGCCTGTCTCGACCGGTTGCGCGTCGACGCTTCCGGCGGCAAGGCTGTCCGCGAGAGTCTCGCCCTTGATGTAGTCGCCGAACGAGTCGAAGACCTTCCTGACCACATCGCCGCCTTCCCAGGTGACGTTGACATGGTCGGCGACGTCAAAACCGGAATCCTTGCGGATGTTCTGGATCGCGCGGACGATATCACGGGCCATGCCCTCGAACAGCAGGCTTTCGGTGATCTTGGTATCGAAGCCGACGGTAAGTGTGCCGTCGTTCAGCACCTTGACCCCCTCCATCTCGCTGCGGCGGATGTCCAAGTCAGACGCGGCAAGCTCGATCGAGCCACCGTCGTAGTCGACCTTCAGGCACTTTCCACAAAGCAAGGCGTCGATCTCGTCACTGGAAAGCGCGCTGATCTTGGCGGCCACTTCCTTCATCGACTTGCCCAGCTTCTTGCCAAGCACCTTGAAATTGGCCTTGGCACTGTAGCAGACCAGGCCGCTCTCATCGGCTTGCAGCTTGACCTGCTTGACGTTGAGCTCCTCGGCGATGGAGTCCTCCATCCGCTTCAGGATGGCGCGCTCCTTCTCGTCTCGGTCGACCAGGTAGAGGGTCGCCAGCGGCTGACGGATCTTCAGGTTGCCCTCAGCCCGGACGGTTCTGCCCAAGGCGATCGCCTTCTGGGTCAGCGCCATCTCCTCCTCCAAGGCGACATCGCGTTGCTTGTCGTCATACACGGGGAAGTCGCAGAGGTGGATCGACTCAGGCATCGTTCCGGTCTTCAGGTTCCGGTAGATGCTCTCGGTGATGAAGGGGACGACCGGACAGATGCACTTGCAGTAGTCCATCAGCACGCGATAGAGCGTGTCGTATGCCTGCTTCTTGTCCTCATCGCTGGCGCTCTTCCAGAATCTGCGGCGGCTGCGGCGGATGTACCAGTTGTTCAGGTTGTCCAGGAAGGGCACGAACTGGCTGCAGGTCTTCTGCAGGTCGTAACTGTCGAAACCTTCGGAGACGTCCTTGATGAACTTCTCGCTGACACTGACGATCCAGCGGTCAAGCGGATTCTTCAGGTCCTCGAACCTGGTCTCGGACGGAGTGTATCCGTCGATGTTGGCGTAGGTGACGAAGAAGGAATAGGCGTTCCACAGGGGGATGAGCAGTCCCTTCAGGACGTCCTGCACCATCGAGTCGGAGAACTTGACCTCGTCGGCCTTGACGACTGCGCTGTTGAGCAGGCCGAAACGCAACGCGTCAGCGCCATATTTCTCGATGACCAGGTTCGGATCGGTATAGTTGTGCAGGCTCTTCGACATCTTCCTGCCATCCTCGGCGAGCACAAGGCCACTGACGATGCAGTTGAGGAAGGCCGGCGAGTCGAACAATGCAGCGGCGATGACAGTCAGCGAGTAGAACCAGCCACGAGTCTGGTCCAGTCCCTCGTTGATGAAGTCAGCCGGGAAGTGCTTCTCGAAGTACTCCTTGTTCTCGAACGGATAGTGCAGCTGGGCATAGGGCATGGAACCGGACTCGAACCAGCAGTCGAGCACCTCGGGAATACGGTGCATCGTGCTCCCGTCGGGGGCTTTCCAGGTCAGGTCGTCGATGAAGTGCTTGTGCAGGTCGGTCACCTTCCGTCCACACTTCTTCTCCAGCTCCTCGATGGAACCGATCACCTCGACATACTTGCCGTTCTCGCTTCTCCAGATAGGAATCGGATTGCCCCAGAAACGGTTGCGGCTGATGCACCAGTCACGGGCTCCCTCAAGCCACTTGCCGAAGCGCCCTTCCTTGATATGGGCGGGAATCCAGTTGATCTTGCTGTTGGCGTCCAGCATCGACTTCTTGATCTTCTGCACGTCGACGAACCAGCAGGAAAGGGCACGGTAGATGAGCGGACCATGGGTCCGGTAGCTGAACGGATACAAGTGAAGGTAGTTCTCCCTCTTGACCAGCTTCCCCTCTGCCTTCAGGCGGGCGATGATGTCCTTGTCGCAGTCCTTGACAAAGCGGCCCTGGTAGTCGGGCACGTCGCTGTTGAAACGGCACTCCTCATCCACAGGGCAGACGACCGGCACCTGCGGATACTGGTCCTTGAAGGTGTTGTAGTCGTCCTCGCCGAAACCATTGGCGGTATGGACGATGCCGCATCCGTCCTCGGTGGTGACGTAGTCGGCAGTCATGCAGACGAAGGCGCCCTTCTCCTTCAGACTGGCGAAGTACGGGAAGAGAGGCTCATATCTCCAGCCCTTGTAGTAGGTACCCTTGTGCTCCTCGACGATCTTGTACTGCTCCGGCTTGGTATAATAATGGCCGATACGTGCCTTGCCGAGGATGTAGTGGTTCTTGTCGCTCTGGTCCTCGACCTCCACATAGTCGATATCAGGCCCGAAGGTCAGGCCAAGGTTGCTGGGAAGCGTCCACGGGGTGGTCGTCCAAGCCAGGAAATAGGTGTCCTTCCTGCCGTCCACCTTGAAGCGGACGGTGACCGCCTGGTCGGTGACGTTCTCATAGCCGCCCAACGCGACCTCGAAGTTGGAGAGCGGACAGGCAAGCCCTGGATCATAGGGCATGATCCTGAACCCCTCGTAGATCAGCCCCTTCTCATACAACGTCTTGAAGACCCACCAGATGGACTCCATATACTTGGGGTCCATAGTGCGATAGCCGTGGTCGAAATCGACCCAGCGGCCCATGCGCTCGATGGTCTTGCGCCACTCGCTGGTATAGCGGAGGACGATGGAACGGCACTGCTCGTTGAACTTGGCGACGCCGTACTTCACCACCTCGGAGTAGCCGGAAACGCCCAGCGTCTTCTGCATCTCGTACTCGACGGGAAGGCCGTGGCAGTCCCAGCCCCAGCCACGGACCACGCGGTGGCCTTTCATGGTCTGATAACGGGGAATGGCGTCCTTGATGGTGCTCGGCACAAAATGGCCGAAATGCGGAAGGCCCGTGGCGAACGGAGGCCCGTCATAGAACGAGAAATCGGAAGAGACAGGTCTCTGCTCGATGGACTTGTTGAAAATGTCGTTCTCTTTCCAGAATGCCAGTGTCTCTTCTTCCATCTCAGGGAAGTTGACTTTAGTGCTTACCGGACGAAACATATATCCCCCTATCGTATGCAAGACAATATTAGGGTTACCATTGTAGTGACAAGCCCTTTTTCCTGCAACCGAGTTGACTTGCCGGCGACCAAAAAACCATGATAGAGACATGCGTTATCCACTACCGGAAAAAATCAAGGCGTTCGGGGATGTCTTCACGCGGGCAGGCTTCCACCTCTTCATCGTCGGGGGCTGTATCCGGGATTACCTGATCGGGATTCCCAACCACGACTACGACTTCGCCACCGACGCCAGGCCGGATGAGGTCACCAGCCTGTTCCGGAAGGTGCTTCCCACCGGAATCGAGCATGGTACCGTGACGGTACGCTGGTTCGGAGAGAGCTACGAGGTGACCACCTTTCGCAATGAGGGTATCTACCTGGATATGCGCCACCCTTCGAGCGTCTCTTTCATCCGGAGCCTCGACGAGGACCTGAAGCGGAGGGACTTCACCATCAACGCCTTTGCCGTCGACTGCCAGGACGGCACGATCATCGACAGGCACGAGGGAATGCGGGACCTGAAGGAACACCTGGTCCGGGCCATCGGGAACCCGGAAGAACGCTTCCAGGAAGATGCGCTCCGGATTCTCCGCGCGCTCCGCTTTTCCAGCAAGCTCGACTTCGCGATCGAGCCAGGAACGTTGCAGGCGATGGAACGGCTCAGGGAGAACCTCCATCACGTCAGCGAGGAACGGATTCACGAGGAACTGGTCAAGCTGATCGGAAGCGACCACCCTGCCAGAGGACTGTTTGAGATGGACAGGACCAAGATCATGGACGTGATCCTTCCCGAACTTGCCAAGGGACGCGAGGTGATGCAGAACGGGATGCACCACGACACGGTGCTCCACCACAACATCGCCGCCTGCCAGGTCGCAGCCAACCACCACTACCCGCTGTACGTCCGCATGGCGGCCCTGTTCCATGATATCGGCAAGAGCTACACCGTCGCCTACAACGATGTGGCCAACACCTACTACGGACACGACACCTGCGGCGCCAATCTGACCAGGAGCATCCTCAAGCGGCTGAAAGCCTCGAACGAGGAGGTCGAGCAAGTCTCCCATCTGGTCGAGCACCACATGTTCCACTACACTCCCGACTGGAGCGACGCGGCAGTCCGGCGCTTCATCAACCGTATCGGCAAGGAGCATATCGACGACCTTTTCCGGATGCGTTTCTGCGACGAGGAATCGATGTGCGGGGTGGCGGATTACCGCACCGTAGAGGATCTGGACCTGCGGATCAAGAAGGTGCTTCAGGCAGAGGACGCCCTCTGCCTGAAGGATCTTGCCGTCGGAGGAAAGGAACTGATGGAGGCAGGGCTGGAAAAAGGCCCGGTGCTGGGAAAGACATTGGACTACCTGCTTGATTGCGTCATCGAGGACCCCGCCCAGAACACGAAAGAGAAGCTGCTTGAGCTTGCGCTCGCCTATCGCGGAAAGCAGTAGGCTGCAACAGGTTACCTGGCCGCCTTATCCGCATTGCGCTTCTCTTCCCATTCGGCGATGTTCAGCTCGTCGTAGGCGATTTTTGCCGCCATCTGTTCGGCATTCTTGATGGTCGTACCCTCGGCAGGCCCGTAGACCTTGTCCTTGACGGAGACCGTCACGAAAAACTGGAAGGCATGTTCCGGCCCCGTCTTCTTCACCAGCGTGTAGGAGGGAACCTTCTTCCAATAGTACTGGACGAACTCCTGCAGGCTTGTCTTGAAGTCGTGGTGGTACCCGTTCAAGACAACCGCGTTGATCTGGGGAACCAGGTACTTCAGGATAAAGGTCCGGGTCGTCTCGAACCCGCATTGCAGGTAGCATGCGGCAAAAAGCGCCTCGACACAGTCGGCCAACAGCGCCTTCTTGGTGCGTCCGCCGCTACGCTCCTCACCCTTGCCCATCAACAGGTACCTGCCGATGTGCAGCTTGCCCGCGACAACCGCAAGGCTATCCTCGCTGACGGCGATGCTCTTGATCTTCGAGAAATCGCCCTCATGCTTTTTGGGAAGGTTCTTGAAAAGCCACTCGGCCACGGTCAGTCCAAGAATGCTGTCTCCGAGGAATTCAAGACGTTCGTTGTTGCCCACCCCGTGTCCCGCCTCGTTTCCATAGGAACGATGGACGAAGGCGAGGTTGAGCAACGACATGTCGGAAAGCGGAATTCCGCAATCTTCCTTGAACTGAGAAAGCTCCCGGATTCTCTCTTCCGAGAGCACGGGAGCCTTGTCGGACAGTACCTCTTCCATCGCTTATTTGACTTGCGTGGAGAGATAGTCGATTGCGTCCTGGACCGTCTCGAACTCGTTTGCCTTCTCGTCCGGAATGGTCACACCCATCTCTTCCTCAATCGCGTAGACCAGTTCGTACGTGTCGAGGCTGTCGGCACCCAAATCCTTGCGGAAAGAGGCTTCCGGAGTCACTTTGCTCGGATCAATCTCGAGCTTCTCAGCGACCAGGCTCTGCACTTTCTTGAACAATTCGTCTTTATCCATTGGCGAACTCCTTACTGCGCATCCATCTGGATGACCTGCTTGCCGCGATAGCTGCCGCATTTCGGGCAGACGCGATGGGGCAGGATCATGTTGCCACAGGTCGGGCACTTGGTCAGCGTCGGAGCCGCCAGTTTCATGTTGGCCGCTTTCCGGCTTGCCGCCTTGGATTTGGAAGTCTTGTATTTCGGTGTTGCCATATCTGTATCCTCTTCTTATTCAGAAATTTTGCTGTATTTTACAAATGCCTAGTCAGCATATCGATTTTACTCAAGTGAGTCAACAACCAGCCAAGAATCCCGCTCGTAGAAACTATGCATCGCCTGCGCAAGGAAATACAGATCCGCGCAACTGGCCGTCTCGTAGGGGGAATGCATGGCAAGCTGGGCCACTCCGATATCCACGGTGGGCAGGGAATAATGTCTGGTCGACAGGTTGCCGAGGGTGGATCCGCCGGGGATGTTGGAATTGTTGAAGAAAACCTGATACGGAATTCCCTGTTTCCTCAGAAGATGTTCCAAGCACGAGGCGGAATGGGCGTCGCTGGTATATTTCTGGTTGGCGGCGAATTTGACCAGCACGCCGCCTCCCATTTTCGGACGGTTTGTCGGATCGCACGCTTCCGGATAGTTGGGATGCACGGCATGGCCGTTGTCGGCGGAGAGCATGAAGGAACGGCTCTGCATCTCGAGGCTTTCCTCGCGGCTCCAGCCGAGCGAAAGGGAAATCCGCTCCAGCGTCTCGCTGAGGAAATCGCTCAAGGCACCCTGCTTGGTTCCACTACCCACTTCCTCGTTGTCGAACAACGCGCAGACCGCGATGGTCTTTTCCGGCTTGCTGGCGATCAGCGAGGTGACGGCGCTGTAAGCGCACTCCAGGTCATCGATCTTCGGAGAAGAGAAATAGGCGTCCTCAAGGCCCCACACCTTCCCTTCCTCACGGTTGTACAGGAACAAATCCGACTCCAGCAGGTCATTCTCGTCAACTCCGATTTCCTTTGCCACAAGCTTGCGCAACGAAAAGGAATCGTCATCCTGTCCGATCAGCGGCATCAGCTCCTTCTGCACGTTGTAGTCGATGCCATGGTTTGCATTCCGGTTCATGTGGATTGCCAGGCTCGGTATCATCACCAAGTCCCGGTCGAGGTTGACAAGCCGGCAGGCAACCTTTCCGTTTTCCTCGATGCATACCCTTCCCGCGAGGGAAAGCGGACGGTCGAACCAAGGAGCGAGAAGCATCCCGCCGTAGCCTTCGACGTTCAGGGTGATATAGCCGTCTTTCCTGATCTCCGGGTTGTCCTTGACCCGGAAGGACGGGCTATCGGTATGGGCGCTGACGATGGAGAAGCCCTCGATAGACCCGGGAATACGGAAGGCGATCAGGGCGGAGCCGTTGCGGCTCACGTAATAGGAACCGCCCTTCTCCAGGCGGTAGTCCTTTCCTTCGGACAACTTCGTGAAACCAGCTTTGGCAAGCATTTCCTCGAGGTTCCTCACCACATGGTAGGGACTCGGGCTCCTATGGATGAACCCGAGCAAGTCACGCACGTTTTCTTTCATTCCTGTTTCCTTATGCTTTCTTTCGATTTTTCTTCTTCAAGGCACGGGCAACGAGGGGCGGCACCATGGCGGCCACGTCGAGTCCGAACGAGGCCATCTCCCGGATTGCCGAGGAACGGACCATAAAGTACTGAGGGCTTGTCGGCATGAAGAGCACCTCGACCTCTGGGTCGATCTGTTTGTAGTAGAGGGCAAGTTCGAACTCGTAGTTGAAATCGCTGATTGCCCGCACCCCCCGGATGATCACCCCCACGTCGTGCTCTATGGCAAACTGGACGACCGGCCCGCTGTAGACCACCACCTCGACATTTCCCAAGGATTTCACCATCGCCTCAAGCATGTGCTTACGCTCATCGGTGGTGAACAGGTAGTGCTTGGCGACATTTTCGGCGACCACCACGTAGAGCTTGTCGTACAGGCCCGCGCTGCGACGGATGATGTCGAGATGGCCGTTGGTCGGGGGGTCGAAGGATCCCGGGAAAAGCGCGATACTGCGGTTGGTCATGCCTTGGTGCCCTCCACGAACTTCTTCATGGCGTCGAAGGCATCCTTGTTCTCATAGGGAATCTTGCGGACGATCTGGTACTTGCCCGTCTCGTCCTTGCGCACGACAGCGAAGTTGCCGCTACCCACATAGCTGATCGACTCGCCTTCGACGAGATGTTCCTGCTCTTTCAGCTGGTTGACCACACAGTCGAAATGGGCGTACTGCCCATCGGGCATGGAAATCGCCTCGGCGATATTCTCCACCACCCCCGCGCAAAGCGGACAGGTAGGCCTAGGTTCCTGTACCACCTTCACCTCGGGAATAGGGGCATTGCTATGGCGTACCTGCGTCTTGTGGGGAAGGAGCATCTCCTTCGCGCTGAGGGTGCGCTTCGGCTGGGGTTTCGACTGCTGCTTTTTCTGCTTGTTCGAGCCACGGGCTTTATGACGGCCGTGCCTCGATGGTTTCTGTCCTTGGATATCCATAGCTGACATTGTCTCTTTTCCTTGAGCTTTTTGCAATGTCATTCCTCCTCAGGTTCGTGATGTCCGCTCGGGCTCATCAGGCAGTTCTCGTGAGTCATGGAAAAAATGTCTGCGAAGGTCTCCCCACAGTAGTGGCAGGTATACCGGCCGCTGTGTTTCCCCTCGTAGGGTTCATGGACGCCGGTCGGGCTTTTGGTGCAATGGCCATGGACGAGGAACGAAAGGCTCTTGAAGGCCTGTCCGCAGTGCTTGCAGACAAACCGTCCGTCGGTCTCGCCAAGGAATCTCTCGTGTTTTCCCGTGGGACTGTTGGCGCATCTGCCGAATTTCAAGGCGAGCAGGCTCCGAAACGATTGTCCACAGTGTTTGCAATACCACATGCTCCCTTCTCCTTAGAAGAAGTAGTGTACCGCATTTTCCATCACGGTGGGGAAAAATCGCAAAAAGAAAAGGCCGGGATTGCTCCCAGCCCTGAAAACCTCTCGCAAGAAGTTATTTCTTGACGATCAGCTCCTTGATCTTGGCTTCCTTGCCGATCTTTCCGCGCACGTAGTAGAGCTTCGCTCTTCTCACGCGGCCATGGCGCAGGACCTCGACACTTTCCATGCGGGGAGAGTGCATCGGGAAGATTCTCTCAACACCGACGCCATAGGAAATCTTTCTGACAGTGAAGGTCTTCCTCAGTCCGGTGTTCTTCTTGCAGATGACGAGACCCTCGAAAGCCTGCACACGCTCAGTGGTGCCCTCGACGACCTTGTAGTTCACCTTGACGGTGTCGCCAACGTTGAAATTCTCGACTCCGTCCTTCATCTGCTGGGCCTCAATGGCCTTGATGACGTTCACGTGCTGGAGAGAAGCCTTGGGAGCCTTCTGCTCCTCGACCTTCTGCTCTTCCTTCACTTCTTTCACTTCTTCGTCCATTTCCATCATCCTCTACTGTATGTACGAACAATTGATTCAAACGGCATCTGGCATCGACGTCCAAATCGGCGGTCTCCAAGAGATCCGGTCGGTTCCGTGCGGTCTTCTCCAGCCGTTGCATCACATGCCACTCGACGATATGGGCATGATGACCGCTCAATAATACTTCCGGCACCGTTTTTGAGCAATAGGTCTCCGGCCGGGTATACTGGGGATATTCCAATAGCCCTCCACGGAAACTCTCCTCGTCAAGCGATGCGTCCGTAATCACCCCTTCCACCAGACGGTAGAGCGCGTCGATGATCACCAGGCTTGCCACTTCGCCCGAGCTCATCACATAGTCTCCCACGCTGATCTCGTCATCCACCCAGGTATCGATGATACGTTGGTCAAGACCTTCGTAGTGGCCACAAATGAAGACCAGATCCTGCTCCTTGGCAAGATCCTCCGCATAGGCCTGGGTGAAGCGCTTGCCCGAGGGCGTCGCATAGACGACCCGCGCCCGGTGGGCGTCAATCGCCTCAAGCGCCTTGTCCAGCGGCCCGCACTTCAGCACCATTCCGGCCCCTCCGCCGAACGGGACGTCGTCGCAGCTCTTGTGCCGCCCTTCCGCCCAGTCCCGGAAGTTCAGGACCCTATAGGAAACCAGCCCCTTCTCCACCGCCCGTTTCATGATCGAGTTGGTGAAAAAGGGTTCTACCATTTCCGGAAACAAGGTAAGGACGGTGATGTTCATTGCAGGATCCAATCCACCTTCAGGCGGATTTCCTTGCCCTCGCTATCCACCCCGTCGATGAAGGGCGCCATGTAAGGAACGAACTGCTTGGTTCCGTCGTTCTTCTCGACCTCAAGCAACAATGCCTGGGGTCCATCGATGAGCGAGGCCACCTTTCCCAAGGCTTTGCCTTGCCAGGTAACCGAGCACCCGACCAGGTCCGCCGCGTAGACCTCACCTTCCTTCAACCGATAGGCCTGATCCCGTGGCACCAGAAGAACACAGCGGGCGAGCACCCGCGTCGCCTCCGGGGAATCGAATCCCTCGAACTTGACGACCAGTTGCTCGCCTACCTTCCGCATCGAAACGATACGCACCTGTCTGCGCGTTCCATCAGGCGACTCCAACGTCACGGTCTTGAGTTTCTTCAAGTGGCCGCTTGATGGATTGTTCGGGTAGAGCTTCACCTCTCCCGCCACTCCAAAGGAAGCCCCGATGGTCGCGGTGGCAAGCAAATCGTCCATGCGCTCAGTCCAGAATCGTCAGGTCGGCGCGCTTGCCGCTCTTGGTCGCGCTGGCGGACAGGATGATTCTGATCGCCTTCGCGATACGGCCTTGCTTGCCGATGACTTTGCCGACATCCTCCTGGGCGACCTTCAGCTCGAGGATGGTGGATTTCTCCCCTTCCACGACGTTGACAGACACCTCTTCCGGCTTGTCGACAAGACTCTTTACGATATATTCAACAAGGTCTTTTTCCACAGCGAGCCCCCAGAACTTAGTTCTGCTCAGGCTTTCTGCTAATCTGGATCCCGTTCTTGTTCAGCAGTCTCCTGACCGTATCAGAGGGCTGCGCGCCCTTTACCAGCCAGCTCTTGATCTTCTCCGCATCAAGGACAACCTGCTTGCCCTCCGGCTGAACCGGATGATACTGGCCGACCTCGTCCAATGTCTTGCTGTCGATCGGGGCTCTGCGGTCCATCACGACGATGCGATAGTCCGGTCTTTTTGCGGCGCCAAAGCGCTTCAGTCTCATGCTCACACTCATCTCTATTCCTCCTACCCTACGGTAATTGATCGAATTTATCTTCCTGCCTGGTTCTGCATCTTCTGCAGTTGCTCAAGCATGGCCATCTGATACTTCTTGTTCTTGGCGAACTTGTGCATCGCGTTGCGCATCTTCTCGAAACGCTTCAGCAGCTTGTTGACGTCGTTGACCGTCGTACCGCTTCCCCGAGCGATGCGCTTGCGGCGATCCGGCCCGATGATGCGGATATCGTGTCTCTCGCGCTTGTTCATCGAACGGATGATCGCCTTTTCCTTCTCGAAGACGCCCAGGTCGATCTGGTTGGGGTCGACGGCGCCCTTCATACCCGGAATCATGTCGAGGATCTGGTCGACGGAGCCCATCTTGTTCATCGACTCCAGCTGCTCCAGGTAATCCTCCAGGTCGAACGTGTTCTTCTGCAGTTTCTTCTGCAGCCTCAGCGCGTCCTCCTGGCTGACCGTCTCCTGCGCCTTCTCGACAAGGGAGACGATATCGCCCATGCCGAGAATCCGGCTGGCGATACGATCAGGATAGAACGGTGAGATATCGTCCTTTTTCTCACCGGTTCCGATGAACTTGATCGGCTTGCCCACTACGCTGCGCAGCGAGAGCGCGGCGCCGCCACGGGTATCCGAGTCGAACTTGGTGAGAATCACGCCGGAGATGCCGATGCGGTCCTCGAATTCCTTGGCGATGGTGACGGCGTTCTGACCGGTCATGGAGTCGGCGACAAACAGCGTCTCGTCCGGACTGACCGCTTTCTGGATGCGGCCAAGCTCATTCATCAGCTCGTCGTCCAGGTACATGCGTCCGCTGGTATCGACGATCAGCACGTCATACTGGTATTTCCTGGCATAGGCAAGGGCATCGCTGGCGACTTTCGCCGGATCATTTGCCCCTTCCTCGGTATAGACGGGAACTCCCGCCTGCTCGCCGAGCACTTTCAGCTGCTGGATGGCGGCAGGCCTGACAAGGTCGCAGGCGGCAAGCAAAGGACGGCGTCCCTGCTTGGTCAGGAAGACACCCAGCTTGGCGGCCGTGGTGGTCTTGCCAGAACCCTGTAGACCCATCATCAGCAGCACGCTGGTGACATCAGGCCCACGCAGGGCCAATTTCTGGTTGTCCGGATCGGAAAGAAGCGAGACCATGCGGTCGTAGACGATCTTGACAAACTGCTGTCCGGGATTGACCGCCTTCAGGACCTTCTCGCCCTTCGCCTCTTCCAATGTTGCGTTGATGAACCGGCGAACGACGCGAAGATTGACATCGGCGTCCAGGAGCGCGACTTTGATCTCCTCTACCGCATCTTCGACATTCTTTTCCGTGATTTTGGATTTTCCGGCCATGGCGCGCATGATGTCGGAAAACTTTTCGCTTATCGCTTCGAACATACCTATCCTATCCTGTATGCTTATACCGTAACGGCGCTTGAACTGTCAAGGTTGCCCATCTATTTCCGCTTGCCGTCAGCGGTGAAGTCGACCGTCTTGTTCTCGGCATCCATGATGACCGGCTTGCCTTCCACGCGGGCCAGTTTGTAGCTGACCGTGGTCGAGACACCCGCCTCGATCTGGGTGACGCCCAACATCGACGAGGAGCCCAACACCGTGTGCTTGTTGTGGGTGATGATGATGAACTGGCTCTTCTCGGCAAACCCCTGCAGCACGGCAAGGAAGTTGCCGATGTTGCGGTCGTCGAGGGCCGCGTCAATCTCATCAAGGATGCAGAACGGAGACGCCTTCACCATATAGGTGGCGAACAGCAACGCCACGGCGGTCATCGACCTCTCTCCTCCGCTGAGTGCGGTCAGGTTGACCAGCTTTTTCCCTGGAGGCTGGGCGAAAATGTCGATGCCGGTCTCCAGCACCTTGCCGGGGTCCGGGTCGACGAGACGCAATTCGGCACGACCGCCACCAAAGAGCTTGCGGTAGAGCTCCTGGAAGTTCTGGGAAATCTGGCGGTAGGTGTCAAGGAACAGGTCCGCGCTCCGTTTCTTGATGTCCTCGACCACCCCCTCCAGGTCGCTCTTGGCTTTCTCCAAGTCATCCATCTGCTTGGAAAGGAATTCGTACTGCTTCTTGACGTCGTTGAACTCGTCCTCTGCCATCTGGTTGATGCCGCCCATCGAGTCGAGCTCCTTCTTCACGCTTTCCAACCTTCCCCGAATGATGGAATAGTCCTCCAGCGAGTCGTCCTTCAGGCGGGAGTCGTACTCCTTCAGGCTCTTTCCGTAGTTCTCGAAAAAGCTGTTGTAGACGCCTGTCACCTGGGTATCCAGCGCCTCGATGTTCGCCTGGCTCTTGGTCACCACGTCGCGCAACCGGTTGATCGTATCGATCGCCTTGTTCTGGCTTTCACGAATATGGACAATCTGGGACTCCAGCGAGCCGATCGTCTCCTCTTCCACCCGCAGCGTGTCATTCAGCTCGGCCAGCTTGCGCTTGCCTTCCTCGCCCTGCTCCTCCAGGTCACGGATCTGGTCCTGGGTGGTGCCGATACGGCTTGTGGCGGTCTGGCCGGACTGGACCATGTCGGCATACTGGAATTTCAGGTCGTCGTTGTTTTTCTCCATCTGCTCGATCAGGGCCGAAAGTCCGTTCTTCCGTGCATCCAGCTCGGTCTTGAGGATGTTGTCCTGGTTGATCGCATCGGTATAGAGCTGCACGTTTCCCTGGAGCTCGCGCAATTTTGCCTGGAGTTCTTCCACATGCTCGCGCATGCTTCCTATCCGCTCCTTGACCTCGTTCATCTGCGAGTCGATCTGGTGCTTCTGGCCGATGATGCCCTCAGGGGCGACCAGTTCGTCAAGGAAGGTCGGGACATGGCTGACGAACTCGTCGAAAAGTGCGGAAAGCCGCTCCAGCGATTCCAGCGAGACCTTGTCTCCGCTTCTTGCCGTCTGCTTCAGGCTCTCCAGCAGGCTCTTGAACTGCCGTTCGGCTTGCTCCTTGCTCTCGGCGCTATAGCCAGAATCCTTCAATTTCTGGTCCAGCTGGACGACAATCACGTCGGTCAGCTGTCCAAGAGTCGCCTGCAGGTCCTCCAGTTGATTCTGGAAAGCGAGCGCCTGCTGTTCCCCTTCCCCGATCCTTCCATTTTCCAGCTCGATTTCCGCATTGGTGGAGAGCAAAAGCTGCTTGTTCCGCTCCAGCCGGCCGTTGACCTCGTCCAGCCGGTCGTTGATCTCTTCCATCTTCTCGTTCTGCTCGTCCAAGGCCTCCTGGGCCATGTCGAGACGGCTCTTGTAATCGGCGGCCTTCGCCTCATACTGCTGTTTCTCCAGGAAGAGTTCCTGGTAGTGGCGGGTCAGCATGTCAAGCTGTTCGTTCAGACCCTGCTGCTTGGTATTGAGCTCCTTCTGGGCAATCTGGCAGTTGATGCGGGCCGCCCCATGCTGTTTCATCTCTTCTTGCAGGGATGCCAGCCGGTCGGTATCGTCCTTGGTCTGCTGCTGTAGCTGGGACAACTGTTCCTGGCTGTCGGCGAACTGCTTGCGGAAGTTCTCCTGCATCTGCCGGTAGGTCTTGATCGAGTTGAGCTGCACGTCAACCTCCAGGCTGAAGCGTTGCTCGCGCAACACCCTCGCCTTGGCGGCTTTTTCGGCTTGGGTCTTCTTCGTCTCGTAGGTGCGATGGGTCTCTTTCAGGATGACCTCGACCTGGGCGATATTCTCGTTGGTCTTCTCCAGGTTGCGCTCGGCGACAATCGAGTCGGCCTTGAAGCGGGAAATGCCCGCCGCTTCCTCGAACAGGCTCCGGCGCTGGTCGGGGTTCTGCAGCAGGATCTCGTCGATCTTGCCCTGGGCAAGGATCGAATAGGCGGTCTTGCCGACACCGGTATCCATGAACAGGTCGCGAATGTCGCGCAGGTTGCACTGCTGGCGGTTGAGGAAATACTCGTTGGAGCCGCCGTTGCGGAAAATGCGGCGCTTGATCTCGATTTCCGTCGCGTCGCTGTTCAGTATATGGGTGGAGTTGTCGATGGTCAGAGCCACTTCGGCAAACTGCATGGGCTTGCGTTTGTCAGTACCATTGAAAATGACGTCGTCCATGCGGCTTGCACGCAAAGTCTTGGTGGACTGTTCACCCAGAACCCACTGAATGGCGTTGACGATATTGCTTTTCCCGCAGCCGTTGGGCCCGAGCAGGCTCGTGATTCCTTCGGAGAAATCCAGATGCGTCTTGTCGGCAAAAGACTTGAACCCGTACAATTCCAGATTCTTGAGAAACAAACGTTGACCATCCTTGACGAAATATCGTCCCATTTTATACCGTTTCCTCCGTATGGAGCAAGAACTGTTCAGCTCGCAGGGGCTACCACTGAATTGCATCGCAGGAATTGATGAAGCTGGCCGCGGCCCTTTGGCCGGACCAGTTTGCGCCGCCTGTGTGCTGCTGCCGGACGATTTTCCCGTCGTTGTGCTCAACGACTCGAAGCAATTGACCCACCGAGAGCGGGAACAGGCCGAAGCCATCATCAAGAAACAGTCGGTGTGGGCTGTCGCCTGGGCGACCGCCCAGGAAATCGACACATACAATATCCTGCAGGCGACCATGCTGGCGATGACCAGGGCTTTGAGGAAAGTACAGAAACTGGCTGATGTACAGCTGGTGCTGATTGATGGCAACCGGGTTCCCGCCCAGATTTCCGACGTTCCCTGCCAGGCAATCGTCAAAGGAGACGCGAAAGTCCCCCAAATCATGGCAGCCTCGATCCTGGCCAAGGAAGCCAGGGACCGGTATATGGACTATGCGGCAAAAAAGTGGCCCCAGTACGGATTTGAGATCCATAAGGGCTACCCTACCGCCCTCCATCAAAAAAACCTGCGGCAATATGGGTTCTGTCCCATCCACCGCAGGTCATTTCACCTGAAACACCAGGAACATACGCAAGAGCCTTCACTCTTCTAGGCTCTGTCCTTCCCCACTCGAAGCCGCGGGGTTCTGTTGCTCCTCGCCGGTCGAGGACGTCTTTCTGCGCACCACGAAATGACGCTGGACCTTGACCGCCTTGGACGGGGTGGTTGATTTCTGGGAATGGATGTGGATGTAGTCGACGGCTTCCTGGAGCTTGCGGGCAAACTCGCCGAGATCTTCCTGATAAACCTTGATCGACTGGCGAAGGTTGTAGGTCATGTCGGCGCTGTTTTTGCGCTCGGTGATGGTCACCGAGAGATCGCCCCAGTCGTCCTCGTTGGTCTTGAACTCATAGACACGACCGATGACAACAGGTTCGTCCTCAGCCGGAGCTTTCTTCTTGCCGCCGAAGTGCATCGGTTTGAAATCAAGCGGACGCCCCTTTGGCGCATGAGTCTTCACAAAGTCAATCTGTTTCTCAAGCCCCTGCAGGAAGTCGTCAAGCTTCTCCTGGTAGACGACAATGGCCTGACGTGCAAAACGCCCACCATCCTTCGTGCTTTGCGCGATGTTCAGGAACATCTCTCCATAGATATTTTCCTTCACATTGAAAAAATAGGTCACGTCATCCTTCATCACGCGGGTTGAGAACACCTCGCCTCTCTGTCCCATAGCATCCTTCCTTATCGTGCACGACTCTATACGAAAATTCCGCAAAAGAAAAGGGGATACGCTTTTTCTCCGCTACAAGTCTTCAACCAGGCAGCCACCCCAACATCGGAGAAGCGGTTACCCCGAAAAACCATTGGAAATATGCTACCTGCCTACTGTCTTCCCCCTGCTGAAGATGTTACGATTGGAAAGAGGCAATTGCCCATGGGAAAAATGAAAGGAAAGAACCATCACCCTGTTGCCACAAAGGTGGTATATGCATTCTGTGTAGGCTTGAGTGCATTGGTTTTCCCTGGTTGTGCCACAGAGGCACAGGTCCGAATATACAATCCCGGCAAGCGAAGCGATTCGAGAAAAAGCCGTCATCGCTACAAGGAAATACCTAGGCATGCCGTATGGATGGGGCGGACGACAAAGCTGGTGGGATGAAGCGGATGGTTCCATCGATTGCTCTGGTCTTGTGGTGAATGTGTACAAAGAAGCACTGCAAGCATCGGGATTCTCGCTCCTGTTCGATGACACTACGGCAGCAATGCTTGCCAAAGCATACACGCAAAGGCTCCGTTCCCCAGAGCCTGGCGATCTGATTTTTATGGGAGATGACCCGCCCCATATTTCCCATGTGGCCATCTGTCTCGAGGACGATGATGCATCCTATTCGTTTATCGACGCGTATTCGATAGACGGCATTGTGGAACAGCGGTCTTATGCGAAGGATAACCCGAAGATCATCAGCTTTGGGAGAATTCTTGTCTCACCAACAAGGTAAATTTAGGTTAAAGAGAAATAATGAGAAACCTGACTCTGTACAGATTTCTGTGGAATGGAGCGGAAACCCAAGGGCATGCAAGAAGGGAATGGAACCTCATGATTGCAAGTAACAACTCAAGCAAGGAAACAACATCCCCTATGAGCTACAGTGTCACTTTGCCATGACCGTCCAGCCGCATTTGTGCGCAACCAGAGACGGCTGGAAGACGACTGTAGCGGAAGAGGTTCGGACACACAACAACCAAAGTTACGGTACCAGAGATATCCGTATTTTCCGGGTACACGGAATACCGGCCTATTGCTCATAGTCGGATGCAACCCGATACGTTTTCCTCAGGCCAGCACCTCTTC
>OMYY01000028.1 GCA_900315435.1 uncultured Spirochaetaceae bacterium | reverse complement strand
GACCTTCTTTATTCTCTAGGTTGCCTTTGGCTATTGGTTTCGGCTCGGATTTGGCTTGTCGTGTCGTCCTCGGTTGGCGTTTTCATCCCGTCCCTAACACCGAAAAACGATGCATCCTTTTCTGTATTTCCATCTCAACCACAGCCAAGTCTTTCTTCGCATAAGGGTATCCGCGCCAAAAGCGGGTTTTCATGTGAACACAAGCACATATTTGATTGCAATCTACTTACTCAATTGCTTGAACAAGTGCGGGCATCCATGCATAGTTATGATGGTTTTATTGGCAAGGAATCAAAAACTTGCTACAAGACATACTGGCAATCCGGGATGTCCGACCGGCGCGCATGCGCACTGGAGAACACGTTTGAATTTCTTTGATGTATTGAATCTGGTTGGAGGATTAAGCCTGTTCCTGTTTGGCATGGCGCTGATGGGTCAGGCATTGGAACGCCGCGCCGGAAACGGTTTGAAGCAGCTGCTAGGCCGGCTCACCACGAATAAGTTCGCAGGCCTCCTTACCGGCATTGGCGTGACTGCAATCATACAAAGTTCCTCTGCAACGACCGTCATGGTTGTCGGCTTTGTCAACTCCGGACTCATGACCCTTCGGCAGGCGGTCAACGTCATCATGGGTGCCAACATCGGCACGACCGTCACCGCCTGGATCCTGAGCCTGGCAGGCATCGACAGCCATACCTTTTTTGTCAGCCTTCTGAAACCCTCCGCATTCACCCCTATCCTCGCTTTGGTCGGCATCATCTTCTTCATGACGGCAAAAAACAGCAAGCGCAAGGACACGGGAATGATCCTGCTTGGCTTTGCCACACTGATGTTCGGCATGGAGACGATGGCCGCTTCGGTTGCCGGCTTAAGGGCTGTTCCAGCATTCGGCCGGCTGTTCATTGCCTTCGCGAACCCGGTTCTAGGCGTACTGACAGGAGCCGTTCTTACCGCCATCATCCAGTCAAGCTCCGCCTCTGTCGGAATCCTGCAAGTTCTCGCGTCAACGGGTGCCGTCACCTATGGTGCTGCGGTACCAATCATCATGGGCCAGAATATCGGTACCTGTATCACGGCAATCCTCTCTTCATTCGGGACAACGAAGAATGCGAAGCGTGCGGCTCTGGTCCATCTCTGTTTCAACATCATCGGCACCACCGTCTGGCTTGCCGTCTTCTGCATCATCAAGGCAGCCTTTTCTCCTGCCATGCTGGCACAACCAGCCAGCTTGATGGGCATTGCCGTCGTCCACTCGGTTTTCAACGTGCTCTGTACGATTCTGTTGTTCCCCCTCGGGGATTCCCTGGAAAAGCTTGTCTGCAAGCTGATTCCCGATGCGAAAGTCCCCGAACATACAGCGCTCTTGGACGAACGGCTTCTCAAGAGCCCTGCTCTGGCCCTCAAGCAAAGCCGCAAGGTACTGGACCGAATGGCCGTCACCGCCATTTCCGCCTTGCAAGCCAGTATCGATTGCGTGCTCGCTTACGATACGGCCACCGCAGGGACAATCAGGGAAAAAGAAGACGAAACAGACCACCTGGAGGACATTCTCGGCACCTATCTGGTCAAGGTGACCTCCACACAGCTCGGGAACGAAGAAAGCGCACAGGCGACCGAATACATGAAAATCATCGGCGATTATGAACGCATCGCAGACCATGCCGTGAATATCCTTGCATCCGCACAAGAGCTTGTCGACAAGAAAATCACCTTCTCCGGGCAGGCTGCTGGAGAATTCCGAACGCTCTGCGCGGCTGTGAGGGAAATCCTTGCCATTTCCTACCAGGCCTTCGCGGATACGGACTACCAGGCTGCACGCGAAACCGAGCCGCTTGAACAGGTCATCGACTCCCTGAAGGAAACATTGCGTACCCGCCATATCCTGCGCCTGCAGAAAGGCGAATGTACGGTTGACGCGGGGTTTATCTGGTCAGACCTGCTGACCAATCTGGAACGTGTATCCGACCACTGCTCCAACATCTCCGGCTGTGTCATCGATACCTTCCGCCACAACATGAACATCCATGAGAACCTCCGCGCATACCGCACGACCGACACGGATTTCATGCGGGAATACCAGGCATATCAAGCGAAGTATCATGTCTGAGAGCCATGAAGTGGACGAGATGCATGAAAGCCGCCTCTCGCGAAGCGGCTTTCCTCATGGGTTTGTGTCGAACGACACTTATTTTGCCAGATTCCGGGCATCCTCGATGAGCCAGTCCGCGACAATCTGGTCGTCCAGCACGGAAAAGCCGTTGTAGGACACCTGAACCTTGTCCGGACCCTCCATCGCGTAGTGCAGGCCGTCGATTTCCCCGACCTCCCTGGCGAAGAACCGGTCCACTGTCTGGGTGTCGATCCCGGAATAGGTGACCGTACCCCTGGCCTCGGAGAAGGCAAGCCGGACGCTCGCCCCTGCGACCTGTACCTCGCGGGTAGTGACCACCGGCGCCGGTTGTTCGATAGCGGCAGGCGCCACAGGTGCAGGAACCACCTTGGCTTCCTGGACTGCCTGCGCCACGTTCTGCACCGCCGACTCGACAGCCTGTTTCTTCTGGGAACGGCTCCCGAAGAAGAACGCGCCAACGACGACGACCGCCGACACGACGACCACGCCTACCAAATTGCGAATTTGTTCTTTAGTCATTGCGGACCTCCGCTTCTTGGTTGCCACTATACGGTATTCTTCAGAAACAAGGCAACTCTAATCTCCAAACATCCCTTTCTTCACCAAGTTACCTTTTTGCATCAGCCACCGCCCCTTGGCCATGACCGAGTATGCCTTCCAATCCTTCAGGAAAGTCAGGTCGGCCATGCAGCCAGGCTGGATGCGTCCATAGTCCTTGAACTTCAGGGCGTCCGCCACATGGCTGGTCGAAAGGCTGATCGCCGTCTCGAAGGAAAGGCCTTTTTCCACCGCGCCGCGCATCGTCTCCAGCAGGCTGGTCATGCGGCCACGGTCCATACCGATGATCTCGCGCCTGTCGTTCCACTTGGGGAACGAGCCGTTGCTGTCGCTGCTCATGGTGACAAGACCCCATCGGGAGGGATCCAGACGGGAGAGCAAGGTGACAATCGCGTCGGCGCTCTTCTCCCCGCTGGTGATATCGGTGTAACCACCCATCTCGCACCATTTCCTCCCTTGCTCGAGATGCCGCCCCATGTGGGTCGGGCGGAACTGGGTCACCGGCAGGATCGTCCTCTGCTGGATCTCGAAGAGCTGCTCGATACCGCGCTCGTCGGCTCCCACATGGATGTGCAGCTCCCCTACCTTGCCGCCGATGAGACCACCAAGCCTGACCTGGCTGGCAAGCCGGATGATTTCCTCTGTCGTCGGGCAGGAACAGCGGTGGTCGCTGATGGCGAGCTTGCAGCCGATGATCGGCCCACAGAAGACCAGGTCGTCCGCAACGTTCCCCGTCAGGGTCGGCGAGGGGAACTCGTAGGCTCCGGTCAGACAATGGGCGGTCACTCCGTCGTGGGCTAGACTCATCGTCTTCGCCAGCAAGTCCCTGACCGTGCGTGTGTGGCTGTCCGTGCCAAGGGTACCGACCAGGTTGGTGACACCAGCCCTGGCGCAGTCGCTGAACTCCAAGGGCGGGACACGGCTGGCGCAGCCGTCCTCTCCTCCGCCACCGATGATATGGACATGCTGGTCGATCAGGCCGGGAATCGCGGCCGCTCCCTGCATGTCGATGGTCTCAAGCCCGGGAAGGACCACCTCGAGCTTCTTTCCCATGGCGACGATCCGTTCCCCCACCACCAGGATATCCTGGATTCCCTTATCCTCGGGTGCATAGACATGCACCGATCGCAATACCCATGCCATTGTTCACCTCACAAATACCGTTCGATATGTTTCTTGTGCCCCTCGTAATCGGTGGCCGTATGGATGCGGCCGTCCTTTCCGTGCAGGTAGTACAAGGCTTCTGTCTTCAGCGGGATGCAGGCGGCGGTGACGGCTTCCAGCGAGGGACAGCTGATGCCGCTCGGGGGAAGACCCGGCTTCCTGCGGGTGTTGTACGGGGTGTCCCGCTCGTAGGTCTCCTGCGGAATCTGATGCGCCCAGTCGTCCAGCTCATAGCGGGTCGTCGCATCGATGCCCAAGGGCATGTTCTCTTCCAGGCGGTTGTAGATGATACCGGCAATCAGCGGCATCTCCTCCACGTTCTGGGTCTCGGCCTGGACCAGGCTGGCGACGATGAGCACCGCCTCGACTCCCCAGCGATGGACCGGAGGCTCATCGATGAACTGGTAGATGGCGTCGACCGCGCTCTGATGCATCGCCTCGGCCAGAGTCCGGGCTCCGGACACCCCATAGCTGCCGGAGAGGAACCACCCCTCGGTGAAGGAAAGGCCATACTCCGCGGCAACCGCTTTGGCTGCGTCAAGGAACTGTCCCTCCCGGGCATAACCCCGCTGGGCCAGATATCCGTCCACCTGGTTCAACGTCCAGCCTGCCTGGATGATGGACAGGGTGGCGGGAGCGCTACGGGTGATTGCCTGGGCTACCTGCTCGATGGTGGGCCATCCACGGAACTGGTATGTACCTTTCTGCACTTTGGTGGCAAGATCATGGTCCTGTAAAAAGGCCAGCAACGCATCAGCGCCATCCACCACCCCTTGCTCCTGCAAAAGGCGCGCCACCTGGGAGGCGCTCATGCCGCTCTCGATCTTCACGGTGACAAGCCTTTCACCGGGCTGGACCAGCTGGGAGACTTTCTCCACAGCGTTCTTCGGCAACCGGGTCAGCGCCTGGTAGCCTTTCACGTACACCAGCATGCCAAGGAAGACAACCACCACTCCGAGCACCAGGAAAGCCACATAGCCGCCCGCAATGGAGCGGTAGCCTTTCCGTTTACCCACATCCTTCAGCTTCAATTCACCTTTCCTGGTAAGGTGGGCGACTACACCCCGTCGGGTAGCAGGTTTGCGCCTGGCCGGTTTCTGCTGAGGCGTCCGAGTCTTGGAGAAATCGACATAGGTGGCAGCCCCCTCGCTGGTCGGGGCAAGCACCTCACTCTTCCGGGAGCTTTTCCTCGAGGGTTTCTTCCTGGGTTTCGAAGGATCGTCGAAGGAGAATTCCAGTTGTTTGTCAGACATGGGTTTCTCCCCGCAGCTTGAAGACCTTTCGCCGCAGCTCGTTCATCTCCCCATACAGCTGGGAAATCTGCTTGTCCAGCTCCTTCTTCTGCTCCTCCAGCAACTGCACCCGCTGTTTCTGCAACGCGATTTCCGCTTCGAGCTCTTCGGCTTTCCGGTTCCCCTCGATACGGTTGATTCTCTGGGAAACCTGGCTGACCGCCTCCTGCAGGGCCAAAAGCTGCAGTCCCTGCTGATAGGCCTTTTCCCCTACCTTCTGCTGGATGACCGGAGGAGGAATCTGGTCGAACACCGCCTTGCCATAAGCCCCGGCCAGCCGCTCCAGCTGCCCCTGCCGGTCCCTCAGCCCCCGCTCTCCGGCATCCAGACGGCCCCTGTCGGTCATTCCCTTCACCCCACAGACGCTCTCCCGGTCGCTTGCGAGGTTCTGCCGGACCTCGCTCTCCCGGGTCAAGAGGGCGTTGACCTCGCTGACAAGCGAAGCATTGGGCACCAACTGGTATTTCTCGTCCGCGAAGAGCAGGTTGCCTGCCTTGATGAAAAGCTTGCGGGAGCCACGTTCCAGGTTATGGAGTTTCAACCGCCCCAAGGCGGTGTCGCTGCAGCTCCTGCATGCGGCCGCATAGTCATGAAAGACCGGGTCGACAAAGCGTATCAGCTCCTGTCCGTGTCCGGAAAGGTATGCCTCGTATGCGGCGGCGCCAAGACGTGGCGCAAGGCTTTCCTTGTCCAACGCCATCTGTTTGAGCTGGGCCTCCTGGTCCTTGATCCGGGCGTTGGCGTCGGTGACCGCCTCAAGATGGTGCTTCAGCCGTTGGAAGTCCCGCTGTCCCTTGCTGACGTCGTTCAGACAGGCGTCATAGGCCGCCCATTCCTCGTGGCAAGCCCCCAACGGGGTAAGACGTTCGGCCGAAGCGCAACTGGCCCCGAAGGCGGCGAAACCCTCCTCCAGGCTCTTCTGCAGCTTTTCCAGCTGGTTCTGCAGAGTGATGACATCGACCGGATCGTTCATGGGACAAATCCTAGCACGAAAATCGTGCCGCTTCCATACGGGACGTATGGTTTCCTTGACAAGGAAACAGAGGGTTGGGTATGCTGGTTTTTATCATTGTAAAACCACATGTTCCGTGTGTTTTACGTTACACTACCAGCCCATGACTCTCGTCATGAGGATTAGGAAGGAGCCAATCCCTATGGACAATGAAGAGAACAAGCCGGATCAGGATCAGGCCATCATCACTCGTATCCAGGCCTTCGCGAAGGAGACCAAAGCCGATTCCAATCCCGATGAGCTCGAACACCTGAAGAAGCTCATCAAGCGCAACGTCCCGTTCACTCTCCGCGGCTATTTCATGGCATATCTGCTTCGTCAGCTGATGAACGGCGGCAACCGCTTCGAGCGCAGGGGACAGCGGCCGCAGCGAGGAGAAAGACCCCAAAGGCCAGCACGCCCGCAGCAGGCCGAGGAGCAGGGCACGAACCCTGCCACCACCGGTGTGACGGAAGAGCAGGCATCCGCCGAGGTCAAGCCGGCCCACGAGCAGAAACCGCTTCCCGAAGGTGCCAAGACCCTGTACCTGAACATCGGCAAGATGAAAAGGCTCTACGTCAAGGAGCTCTGCCAGATCATCCAGGACCAGATTGGAGTGACGCGGGAGGACATCTACGCCGTACGCATCCATGACAAGTACAGCTTTGTCTCGATGAGCCAGGAAAACTGCGACAAGGCAATCGGGAAGATGAACGGCATGGACATCAAGGGCCGCACCATCACGGTCACCTACTCGAACAAGGAGTGAGCATGCAAGTCAGACAGTTGGTGGTTGGTCCCTATCAGACCAACTGCTACCTGCTTGCGGAAGCAGAGAAGGGACGTTGCTGGATCATCGATCCGGGGAACAACGCCCCTTTTCTTATTGACGCGGTAGGCGGCACCCACCTGGAAGTGGCGGCCATACTTCTCACCCATGCCCACTGGGACCATATCGCAGCCCTCGGGGATGTGCATGCGGCCTTCCCCTCCGCGCCAATCTACGTCGGGGAGAAGGACAAGGACTTCCTCGGTCCGAATGCCTTGGAACGCTTCGAGCAAACCGGGGCCGACCGTGGATTTCTGGATATCTACCACGACGAGCTCGCAAAGCTCCCCGACCCGACCCATCTGCTTCAAGGAGGAGAACAACTTTTTGGCGGAAGCATCCAGGTCATCGCCACCGGCGGCCACACCCCGGGCGGGATGAGCTACTACGTGCCAAACGGGCATCTGCTCTTCTGCGGGGACACGCTTTTCGCCGGATCGGTCGGACGCACCGACCTGTATGGCGGCAATTATGAAGCACTGGCCAGAAGCATCCAGAAGCTACGCGCACTTCCAGGAACCACCATCGTCCTGCCAGGTCATGGACCGGAGACCACCTTGGCACAGGAGCAGGCAGAGAACCCCTATTTCTGAAAAAGCGAAGGGCCGCACGTATCCCGTACGACCCTTGCTTGTGTTCTTTTCTGATATTGGTACCGGTTATCGATGGAATCCTTCCTGGGCATGCTTGCAGTCAAGGCAGAGCACGGCAAAAGGAAGAGCCCTCAAACGCGCCTCAGGAATCGGTTTCCCGCACCGCAGACACTTTCCATATCTGCCCGTACGGATCCGGTCAAGCGCATTATTGATCGCCTTCAGCCTGTCGGCGTCAAGCTTGTTGACCGCTTCCAGCTTCTTCAGGGTGATTTCGTTCGAGGCATCATCAATCGAGTCATTTATTTCCGCAGAATTGGCGATGTCCCGGGTCTCATTCGCCTGGTCTGCCAAACGGGCAAGAATCTCCTGCTTCATCGCAAGGAGCTCTTGCTCCATTTCTTTGGTGAAATTTGCATCAGCCATTGCGCTTTCCTCCTCGGAATTGCCATTACAATGGATGAAAAGGAATCACACGTCAAGTATTTTCTTGCAAATTCCTCGGATTTTTGTTCGATTGCGCCACATCCACATCTTGCCTCAGCAAACGAAGCGTATGTAGCAACATCGCAACAACAACCCCGACGGCAATCAAAACCACGCAGAGAAACAAGGGTTTAGGATGCCACACTAAAAGAAGTAATGCGAATCCGACACACAGCGCGACGACCAGGATGGCCGTCCAAACCAGCAAAGAGGTATATTGCTTCTTCGTCATTTTGCCAGGAAGGAACGGATGATCGTGGCGAACTCGCCATAGGTCTGGGCGATCTGCAGTCCCGGCTCCTCCTCGAGGATCTTCTGGGGGGCACGGAACAGGCATCCCCCATCCGCCTCATGGATCATCGTCAGGTCGTTGTAGGAGTCACCGGCAGCAAACGTGCGGTAGTTCAGACGTTTGAAGGCCTGGATTTCCTTGCGCTTTCCGTCCTGCAGGCGCATGACGTAGTCGCTGATCATGCCGTCCTCGTCCACCCGCAGGCTGTTGCACATGATCATCGGCCAGCCCAGTTTCTGCATCAAAGGCCCCGCAAACTCGCTGAAGGTATCGCTGAGGATCACTACCTGGGTGTGCCGGCGCAAATCATCAAGGAATTCCTTCGCTCCCTCGAGCGGCGCCATCGTCCCGATCACCTCCTGGATATCCTTCAGGCCAAGATGGTGCTGGCGCAGAATATCCATGCGGTAGCGCATCAGCTTGTCGTAGTCCGGCTCGTCACGGGTGGTGATCTTCAGCTGTCCGATACCGGTCTTCTCGCTGAAGCTGATCCAGATTTCCGGAACCAACGTACCTTCCAAATCAAGACAAATGATATCCATCGGGAAACCTCCGCAACCGTATAGATAGAGAGGGTACGCGCTTCACGGGGCAAATGCAAGTGCGCAAAGCAAGGCGCAGGTGGAGGAAAGCACCTCGATCTCCCCCAGAACGTCCCCCGTGACTCCCCTGATGTGGCGCCAGGAGTCCAGGCACAACAGCAGGGAGAAACCCAGCGTGATGAGGAAGGTCCACACCAGGAACCCATAGAAACGAAAATAGTACAGAAAAATCGCGTCCAAGACGAACCCGAAGAAAAGATGGCGGCCCTTTGCCTCCCGTACCAGACGACCGGCGGTCCCCTCCTTCCGGGCGTAGGGAAGGACAACGCAGGCAAGCACCTGCATCGTCCGGGAAACCACCGGAACGGCAACCAGGATGGGAAGCCAGGTCTGGCCCTCCAGCACCTCAGTCAATGCGGAAAACTGGACGAGAAGGACTACGGCCAACGCGAGCACTCCGAAGGAACCCACATGGCTGTCCTTCATGATTTCGAGCCTGCGCTCGGGCGTCCACCCGCCACCGAAGCCATCGGCAGTATCCATCAGCCCATCATAATGGAACCCTCGGGTCGCCCAAGCGGCAAAGGCCAGCACCAGGCTGGCACGGACGGCAGGCGGCAGGGGCAGCAGCGCGACCAGGGAATAGGAAAGCCCGTAGAGAAGCCCCACCACAGGAAACCAGTACAGGCTCCGTCCCTCGCAACACGTCCCTCCCGGAACGGGAAAGCGCGAAAGCGTCCGGATGGCGGTAGCCAGTCCGAGACCGCTCAAAGCACCTGGCCCTTGATGGCGAGCGGGATGCCGGCAATCATCACGATGACGTTATCCGCAAGACTTGCGATTTTCTGATGGAGGCGTCCGGCCTCCTCGACGAACTTGCGGGACTCCGGGTCGGCGGGAACCACCCCAAGGCCAGTCTCGTTGGTCACGATGATCAGGTCGCACTTGGAGGAGATCAGGGCATCGAGCAACTCATCAACCTTCCCCTCAAGCTTCTTGTGGTAGAGCAGATTGCCCATCCACACCGTCAGGCAGTCGATGACACAGACCGAGCAGTTGTCGGGCAGGCTTTTGATGGCCTTCGCCAGCTCGATCGGCTCCTCGATGGTGACGAATCGTCCGGCCCTGGAGGCCTGGTGGCGGAGAATACGCTTGCTCATCTCGTCGTCCATGGCCTCGGCGGTAGCGATGAAGTACCGGTTGCTGTCCCCAGCGGCCTCAAGAGCGTAATCCTCGGCATATGTGCTCTTCCCGCTGCGTTCTCCTCCAATCACCATGGTGATTTTTCCCTTGTAGCCAGCGCTCTCCGCGCCACCGCTGTGGTATGCGGCAGGGTTTCCACCGATATGCAGGTGCCGTACATCAATCGTAGCCATATCATCAACTCCTCAAATCCAGTATATATCGATACGCTTTTTCCAACAATGCGGTACTCGTCTCGAACTCGGAAAGCCCGAAAATCTCCATCGTCAGCACCCGCTCCTTCCCGTCCACGGCATCCTGTGCCCGCAACGCCTCCAGAAAAGCGCGCATCTTCTTCGCGGGCGTGGCAGCCAGACTCTGGTGGTCACGGCCGCCGGACACCCCGTGCAGGTGGCAGACCCTGGCCCGGGGTAGCAGGGTCCGGCACGCCTCCTTGGCATCATACTCCATCAGCCAGATATGGCCGATGTCCAGCGTCACGCTGGTGTCATAGCGCTCGACCAGGGGAAGCACCACATCGAACGGATAGCTCAGCGTCTCGCAGGAAAGCATCGAAGGCTCCACCTCCCCCCTTTCCAGCAGTTCCGCCAAACTCCGGTCCAGCTGGTCAAGCCAGCGCGGAACATCCACCGAGGGAACCTTCCCGTAGCCCTCGGGAGTCAGGTGCAGCACATAGGAGAACACCGGAAGCTGCCGGGTCAGGCGGATAATGCGGCGATAGGTATCCACCGAGTGGCGGCGGACATCCTCGTCGAAACTTCCCGGCCAGATATCCAGCGGAAAGTGGACCGTATAGGTAAGATGGTGCTCCTCTGCCAGCTCTCCAAGCCTCCGCACCACCTTCCGGTCGGGAAGGTTGCTCGCCTCCTTGCTCTCGAAAAGGACCAGCTCGACATCATCCACCTTGCCTGCGAGGAACTCGACGTTGGGGAGGATGTCGGCAGGCAGGACATAACTTGTCGTTCCCAGTCTGATCATACGATGCCCAAAGCCTGCAGAGTCCTGGTGCTGTCATCCACGCCAAGAGCGGAGAAACTCCCCAAATACCAGAGGACCGAGGCCAGCCGGACCATCGGCCAGGCGCAAAGCGCCCCGGTACCCTCTCCGAGACGCATTCCCATTTCCATCACCGGCTCCAGCCCCAAGGCATCCAAAGCCTGGTCGCACCCCAAAGCGGACGAACGATGGCCGGCGATCCACAGGCTCGTGTCGCAGCCGAGCCCCTTGGCGCAAAGCGCCGCGGCAAGCGTGATCATTCCGTCAAGGACCAGCGGGATACGGCGCTCGCCAGCCTCGAGCATCGCACCAACCATACCGGCAATCTCAAAACCGCCAAAGGCGCACAGCACCCCTTCCGGCTCCGTTACCGGATCCCTTCGTAGGGAAGCCGCCACCACCTCGCGCTTATGGAGAAGGTCGTCCTCGCTTGCTCCGGAGCCTGCCGAAACCACGCTTTCGGGAGGAAGGTGGAGCAGTCTCGCCAGCATCGTCGCCGCGCTGGTGGAATTTCCCACCCCCATCTCCCCGACCAGCAGGCAGTCGGCATCCAGATCACGTACCACACTCCTGCCCCTGGCAATGGCAAGACCGCACTGTCTGGGTGTCATCGCCCCCTCGTGGAGGAAATCCCGGGTTCCCCGGGCGACGGAAAGTTCTTGGATACCCGGCGGAGTCCGGGGAACGTCCATGCCCATGTCGACCACCGAGAGCCCTACCCCCAGCTCCCGGCAGAACAGCCCGCAGGCTCCCTGTCCATGGCTGAAAGCCGTGGCCATCTGGACAGTAACCGCCTTGGTACTGTGGCTCACCCCCTCTTTGGTGATTCCGTGGTCCCCGGCGAAAACCACCAGGTGTGGCCGCGACAAATGTTTCTTGCCCCCACGGGCCAGTTGAAGGCAGAGCCTCTCCAATTTCCCGAGGCTGTGGGGAATGACCGCTTTCTGGAAAAGTTGTTGCTCGAACTCGTCCTGCATAGTCCGAATCGTATCTTGTCCGCCTTGCCAAAGGCAAGGTCGAGTTCTAGGATAGGGCCATGGCCTTCGCATTCCTCATCGACATCCTCTCCGGCGCGGCGATTTCCCTGATGATCACCTGCAACGCAGCCCTGGCAAGCCGGACAAGCCTTGGGGTCTCCTCGATTATCAACCAATCGACCGGATTTCTCACCTTGTGGATGGTCATGGCTCTCACCAAGCGCAACAAGACGCTCAATCCCAAGCGTCTCCCTGCTCCCTGGTATTACTGGTTCTCCGGCATCTTCGGGATAGCCCTGATTGTCATCAACATCTATTCCGTCAGCAGGCTGGGCACCTCGTTCGCCATGGCGGCCACCGTTTTCGGGCAAAGCCTTTGCGGTTGCCTCTTCGACCTGACAGGCTTTCTCGGCCTGCCCAAACGGCGCTACGGTGCGGCCAAGTGGCTGACGCTGCTTTTGGCGGCCGCCGGCATCCTGGTCATGGGAAGCGGCAGCAAAACCTTCCATCCGCTGGCGTTGCTGGCGGCGATTTCCGCAGGAGCGGTCACCATGACCCAGATGGTGCTCAACAGCGCCTTCGCAGCCCGCAAAGGCACTCTGTTCAGCGCCCGGCACAACGCTCTGGGCGGCCTGATCTGCGCCATTGTGCTGTTTGGGGCACTGTCCCGTCAGGAGACCGCCGAAGGGTTCGCCCGGCTGGGCTCGGTATCCCCCCTCCTCGCGGTCGCCGGCGGTATCCTTGGCATCCTGATTGTCACGGGCACCAATCTGACCATGTTCCGCATCAGCGCGGTGCTCTCCTCGCTCCTGATTTCCTCCAGCCAGATCCTCGCATCGATCCCCATCGACCTGGTGCTGGGCAACACGGTCAACCCGCGTCTGGTCATCGGAGCCTTGATTGTCGTGGCAAGCCTGGTCTTCGACGTCCGTTTCAACGGGAAATCCGATACAACCGCCCCACATGCGAGACAAGTCCGTCCCTGACCAAGCCCGAAAGAGCCTTGTCGATGCTCTCAGAGTCGAAAGGGAGCATTCCATACAGCGTCTGCGCATCCCGCGCCCCACTCTCGCTGAGCACGTGAACCAGCATGCCCCGCACCTGACGGCTGGATCCCTCGAAACGGGATTGGCGGTGGTAGCCCTTGCTGCGTGCGTTGGGATTGGGAACCAGATGCTTCAGCAGCACTCCGTAGTCCATCAGCGCGTAATACCAGCGCTTCCCGTCCCCAGCAAAAGGCAGCAACCGCTTCAAGTCATCCCGGAGGATCCGGTCATCCACACCCTCCTCTTGCGGATGGAAGGCGAACAACAGGACACGCCGGATATTGGTTTCCAGGTAGATGGCCGGCTTGTGGTAGGAAAAAGCTATGATCGCGGCAGCGGTGCTCGGACCGATGCCGGGTAGCGCGAGCAACGCTTTCTCGTCGCAGGGCAGGGTGTAGCCGTAGGCTCCAGAGGCTTGGGCGCACTTTTTCAAGTTCAATGCCCGGCGGTTGTAGCCCAGTCCCCGCCAATGGTCGAGAAGCTGGTCGAAGGGAGCAAAGGCGAGATCCTCCAACGAGGGCCAGAGCGACAGGAACTCCCGGTATTTTTCCAGAACCCGCCCAGTCTGCGTCTGTTGCAGCATCATCTCGCTGAGCAACACCCGGTAGACATCATCCGTCTCCCGCCAGGGAAACGTGCGGCCGTAATGGTCATAGAAATCCAAGACAAAGGCGGCAAAGGCCTGGTAACTGGCAGGAGGTTCCAGATACGAAGCGGCCACCGCTTCGTCCAGCGAGGGGAAATCCTTCATTGCCCGCCGCCCTGACCGGAAAAATCGTCAGGCAGCACGACATCGCTGCCACGTCTCGAGCCTCCCTTCTTGTTGTGCTGTTTCTGCCTGCGCTCCTGGCGCCGCTGGGCGCTTGCGCTCTGACGCAGGAAGGAACGACCACCGGAAAGCAGCAACGCGATCGGACGAAGCGCCTTGACATTGGCGCAGACGATCTCGATGCAGCTGATGACAGGAACGGCGAGGAACATGCCGACGACTCCCCAGATATATCCCCAGATGGAGAGTCCTACCAGGATGACCACCGGGGAGAGGTTCAACTGGCCTCCCTGGAGCTTCGGGTCGATGATGTTGCCCAACACCATCTGGGTGGAGACCGACATGATGGCGACAAAGACAATCGGGGACCAGCGAGGAGCGAACTGCACCACGCTCATCCCGATGGTGATGATGGTGACGATGATCGAACCAATCGAAGGGATGAAGTTGAAGACGAACGCAAGCACTCCATAAAGGAGCGGAACTTCCATGCCGCTGACCTGGGCGGTCAGGTAGAACAAGACTCCGGTAAGGAAACTGATCAGCGCCTTGAGTAGGAGGTACTTGGACACCTGCTTGCTGATGCGCTCGCTCATCATGGCGATGATGGCGCCGCTGTCCGAGAAGGCAGCCCGGATTTTCGGAATGAACACCGGCCGCTCCATCAAAAGGAACAGCTCGTAGAGCAGGATCATGACGCAAAGCTTGACAATGCCGATGATGCTTCCCGTCAGCGTGGTCAACGTATCGACCGCCACGCTGCGCCAGTTCACCGGCAGCATGGTGACCAGGGAGGTGCCCTCGGGAATCTCCAAATGGGGATACCGGGCAAGGAAAGCGGAAAGCTGGTGGTCCAGGCTGATCAGCCGGTCGTTGTAGTGCGGAATGGCGCCGATGAGCATGGTGATCGTCTTGTAGAACATGCCTGCGGCAGCCCCCATGACCAACATCGTCAGGACGAAACAGATGATGACGCTCAGCGCATGGGGGACGCGCCAGCGGTCCAGCCGCTCGGTCAGCGGGGAGAAAAGGAAGAAGAAAATCATCGCGAGCACCAGCGGAAGCAGGATGTCCTTCAGCGCCTTCAAGGTGGCCATGACCATGATCGTCGTGATGACCGCAAGGAATATGGTGGCGTAGTTTTTCTTGTTCTCGTCTTTTCCCGTATAGTCCATATGCAAAGGTATACCATGTCCGGCGCCATTCTTCCAATGCTTTTCCAACCTGTTCATGCGAAGAGGATTTTGGTACACTTTGGGCATGAACAAACAGGACAATCTTGATCGCATCCGCATCGTCCTTGTCGGCACCCAGGACGGGGCGAACATCGGCAGCGTCTGCCGTGCGATGAAAACGATGGGGCTGACCAGATTGGTGCTGGTCACCGAGCGTGAATACGCGGAAAACCGGGTCAAGTCCCTGGCCATCCACGCCGCGGACCTGTATGAGAACCGCGAGCAATACACCAGCCTTGCCGAGGCGCTGAAAAAGAGCGTGCTCAGCATCGCCGCCACCCGTCGCCGCGGCAAGTTCCGCAAGGCGACCTGCGTCAACCCGGAACAGCTGGCCGAACAGCTCAGCGGCATCGGCGAAGGCGACATCAGCATCGTCTTCGGCCGGGAAAGCGACGGCCTGACCGATGAAGAAGTCGCCTGTTGCGGGGAGGTGGTCACCATCCCTTCCAGCGAGAAGTTCCCATCCTTGAACCTTTCCCAGGCCGTCCAGGTCATCACCTACTCCCTTTTCAGCCACCTGCACGACTCGGACGTCAAGCTGACACCGGTCACCAAGGCGAAGCTTGACGGTGGCGTCGAGCAGGTGGTCGCAGTCATGGACAAGGTCGGATTCTTCAAGATGCCGGACGAGAAGCTCTGGACACAGCGTTTCATCCACGACATATTCGAGCGGGCCCAGATGAGCGAAGAGGAGTTGAAACGGATGACCAAGCTCTTCGTGAAGATGACCACCATCGCCAAGTACAAAAGCAATTGACCAAACCCCCTAGGAGCAGCTATGGCAAGCAATGTCTATTTTTGCAATCTGGAATCGCACGGGAGCGTCTCTCGTCTCACCAAACTGGAAAAACTGCTTCGCGCGGCAGGAATCGCGAAGATCGATTTCACCGACAAGTTCGTCGCCATCAAGCTTCACTTTGGCGAGGCAGGCAACCTTTCCTTCCTCAGACCCAACTACGCCAAGGTGGTCGCCGACCTGGTCAAGGGCTTCGGAGGCAAACCCTTCCTGACCGACTGCAACACCTTGTACGTCGGTTCCCGGAAGAACGCCCTTGAACACATGGATACCGCCAACCTCAACGGCTTCAACCCCATCTCCACCGGATGCCAGATCATCATCGCCGACGGCTTGAAGGGCTCGGACGAGGCGCTGGTTCCCCTCGAGGGGACCGAATACGTCAAGGAGGCGAAAATCGGCCGTGCCCTTGCCGACGCCGACGTGATCATCAGCCTTGCCCATTTCAAGGGCCATGAGTCCACCGGTTTCGGCGGGGCCTTGAAGAACCTTGGCATGGGGGGCGGCTCAAGGGCGGGAAAGATGGAGCAGCACAACTGGGGAAAGGTGGAAGTCGACCAAGACCTCTGCATTGGCTGCGGAGCCTGCAAGCGCATCTGCGCCAACGACGGACCTCAGATCGAGAACCACACGTGCCACATCAACCAGGACAACTGCGTCGGTTGCGGCCGTTGCATCGCCGTTTGTCCGAAGGACGCGATCAGCAATCCCCATTCGAACACCAATGATGTCCTGCAGTGCAAGATTGCCGAGTACACCAAGGCGGTCGTGCAGGGAAAAGATGCTTTTTACATCAACCTTGTCATCGATGTCTCCCCCAACTGCGACTGCCACGCCGAGAACGACCTGGCCTTCGTGCCTGATATCGGATTCTTTGCCTCGTTCGATCCGGTGGCCCTTGACAGGGCCTGTTGCGACGCGGTCAACCATGCCCCGCTGGTACCGACCAGTCCGGTGGGAAAAGCCCGGTACGTCGGCGACAACCTGACCACCAACCACCCTGACCTCAACTGGCACGTCGGGCTGGACCATGCCGAGAAGATCGGCCTGGGCACCCAGGACTACCGGCTGGTCGAGGTTCGGTAGGTTCCGGAAACGGCAAAGAGCAACTCCAGCCTGAAAGGATGTTCCTTCCAGGCGTCGTATCGCGCCCGTACCATGAGGGCAAGAGGAGCAGCCAGCATCTGGTTGTTGACCGTCAGCGACACGTTGAGCGAGAGATACCCGCTCAGATGGTGCTGCAGATTCCCGGGAAGGGCGAATATCGGCCAAGAGGGATCCAGGTCTCCCTGGTATTTGTCGACAATCCCCCCGTACACTCCCATCCGGTAGCAATACAGGCGCACCCATGGCAACGCCCTCTGGATTTCCCGCCCGTAGAGCAGGATGGAAAGTTCCTGTGAAAGATAGGTGTCCGAAGCAGGGAGCAGGTCGAACCTATAGGAAAGCGGCCAGTTCCAGGTCGAGTCCCCGTAGGTCTCGAAAGGAAACAGGCGCGGGATGCGGACGGACACGGAAAGCCCTAGGTTCCGCCAAGAAGCAGAAGATGGCCATTGATTGTCCAAACGTACCGACGGGGTCAGGACCATCCCTCCTAGGGAAAGGGGATGGAAACCCGTCCGGGCCACATGTCCCGCCGAAAAGGAGAAGGTCCCCGTCAGCCCGTCGATTCCGTCCATATGGTAATAGGCGCCCGAAGCGTTCGCCCTCAGCAGGCCGTCCCCCCATCCAAGGGAGCCGCTCACCTCGCCTGCCCCTTCGGAATCGATCTGTCCCGCGAGCTTCCAGGTCAACGCAAGCGGAGCCACCTGCCCGGACAGGGATGCCAGAGCCACAGGCCTTTCTTGGTCCTGTTCCCACCCACCGCCCAAGGTGCACCTCCAAGTCCCATCCAGGTTACCGGTTGTCCAGAAAAGCCCGAAGGCAGCGCCATCTTCCACCCGGTCGGCAGGAGACAGGCTGGTCACTGTCGCATAGGGCAGGAAAGTCCCCTTCGTATAGAGGGAAATGGGGATGTTCCTGCTTTGGACAGGATTTGGGACCGGATGTTCCTCCTGCCACAGGACAACCGGATGAGGAGTCACAGGGACACGCTTCCATTCCAGAGACTCAGGATGCCAGGACCCCAGGGAGCCACGCTCGAACCACCGTTGCTGGACAAGACGGGAACAGGCTCGCTGGATACCACCGGCTTCATCCGTGGCGAGCAACCAGAGCGTATTCCCTTCAAGGAATCCGGCCCGCAGCAACGTACCCTCCCGCGCCCAGGTGAACCAGAGCCGATTCCCGTCATACAACAACGAAGCGGGGATGATGCCATCGCCAAGCGGATAGCAGGAAGCGGACTTGTCAGGAGAGATGACGACCAGGGACCACTGGCCGTCGACCCGGGCCAGGGCGGCAAGCCTTCCATCGGAAAGGCCCGCCAGATTCCGGAGTTTCAGCGAAAGCCCGATATCGCCGTCAGGCAGGTGCAACACCTGATGGTCGTCGTTCCAGGTGATGGTGACCACCTGGTCGTCCAGCCAGGCGGCGTCGATCACCCGGCTTCCTTGCAGTTTCCTGCTCCCCTTTCCGTCAACCAGGTAGAGTGCCCGGTGGGTTCCCCATTCCCCTTTCCTTTCCACAACCGCCAGGATCTCCGTCCCCTGCCGGTTCAGTTCGGCCGATACCAGTCCGGGCAGGACAGCTATCTGTTTCTCATCCAGGAACAATACCCCCGCATGGCTCTTTCCATACAGGATATGATTGGATTTCTGGTCATAGAGGGCATCATATTCCCACGAAGGGGTACAATGTCCGCCTGCTTCAACCAAGGGGATCTGCGCTTTGAAGGCTTCAAACGCCGTATGCAGGGAACATCCGAAGAACCGGGGAAAGAGCGAGGCGAAGTCAGCGGGAACCACCCGGTTGTTGGTCGAGCGAAGGAAAGATCCATACGCTTGCGCTCCATAGCGTCCCCGGACCCAGTCCCAGAAGGCGCCGGCGAAGACATAGGTGAGTTCTCCGTTCGGACTGGTGTCCCGTACCCCGCTCATGTCCAGGTACCGTTTGGGAAGCATTCCTTCCCATTTGGCTTGGAGCAGCAATGCCCGGTAGCGGGGATCAAGCAACCGTCCCCGCTCGAAGGCGACCGCCGAGCCTTCCGTAAGGGAAATCGCCTGCTGGAAATAGACGGGAGTGTAGGAATCCCCCAAGATATCGGAAACCGCGTTCCAGAAGGAATGTTTCTCCGAAAGAGACAGATAGTGGAACAGCTCATGCCGGAAGACTCCACGAAGCTGGTCCTCCCACACATCCAAATCCAGTCCGTAGTCGATGGTGGAGATGCGGATATGGCTCTGGGGAAACGGGGAATAGCTGGCGTTGACCAGATCGTCCTTGGAAGTTACGGCTACCCTGAGTTTGCCTAGTCCCGCACCGTCCCAGCCCAGGTAGTCCAGAATGGACTGGTATTCCTCCTCGGCAATCGAAGCAAGGTGGGCTGCGCTTCGGACGGAACCCGTATCGTAGACAATCTGGAAATGTTCGGTGGCAAGCATCCGTCCCGCAGACAATCGGGATGCCAGGAACAACACCAAGGCGAGGGTCGGAACGAATCGCATGGAGACAGGCTAGCATGGCCCAGCGGGACAGACAATGAGGCGGCCCCTCGAGGAGCCGCCAGTATCATCCAGGCGTGAACCGCTTATTTCTCGAGCATCGCCTCGACATCCAGGTTGGCACCCTCGATGTCCTTGAAGTACCGGTAGGTGCCGACCTTCAGCTCGTCGCATGCGCTCTCGTCGCAGACGATGATACCCTTCTTGTGCAGTTGCAGGGCGCTGCAGGTGCAACTCTGGCTTACCGGTCCTTCGATGGTTTTTTGCAACGCCTGCGCCTTGGCATGACCGTTGACCAGGATCAGCACCTCGTCGGAGTCCATGACGGTCTGCACGCCTACGGTCATGGCCCTGGAAGGCACCTTGCGGATGTCGCCATCGAAGAAACGGCTGTTCATGATCTTGGTATCCAAGGTCAGGGTCTTGACCCGGGTACGGGAACTCAGCGAGCTGAAGGGCTCGTTGAAGGCGACGTGGCCGTCAGCGCCGATGCCGCCCATGAAAAGGCGGATGCCACCGAGACTCTTGATCTGCTCCTCGTAGCGGGCGCATTCGGCATCCAGATCCTTGGCGTTGCCGTTCAGGATGTGGATGTTCTCCTTTTGCACGTCGACCTTGCTGAAGAAGTTCTCGCGCATGAAGGTATGGTAGCTCTGCGGATGGTCCTCGGGAATCCCGACATACTCATCCATGTTGAAGGTGACGACATTCCGGAAGGAAACATACCCCTGCTCGTAGAGCCTGACCAGTTCGGCGTAGGTGCCGAGGGGGGAAGACCCGGTCGGAAGTCCAAGGACGAAGGGCTTCTCCGAAGTCGGATGGAAGGCTCTGATCGTATTGGCGATGTGGCGCGCGGCCCACTTGCTCATATGATCGTAATCATGCTCGATAATGACACGCATTGCGTAGTACTCCTTTTCTTCGTCATACCACGAAACCTTTCGTGGCTTCAACCTCATTCAGCTTTGGTGATGATGCCGCCGGCGACCACCACGTCGCCTTGGTAGAGCACCAGCGACTGGCCTGCCGTCGCAGCCTTGACCGGCGCCTTGAAGCTACAGGTGACCGAGCCGTCCTCGTTCTCCCTGGCTACGGCCGCCATCGCCCGGCTGGTGGAACGGATCTTCGCCTCCACCTCTATCTCTCCTTCGATATGGTCGAGGAGCTGCCAGTTGACCTGGCTGGCGGTGACCGTCTGCTCCAAGGTGTCTTCCTCGTAGCCTACCACCACCTGGTTGCGCTTCGGATCCAGGGAAAGGACGTACAGCGGCCTTCCAGCCGCCACTCCCAGCCCCTTGCGCTGGCCGACCGTATAGTGCCAGATGCCTTCGTGGCGGCCCACCACCTCGCCCGTCTTCAAGACGATGTCCCCACTCTTGTTCTCCACGTCCAACAGGTCGGTGTAGTCCCCGCTGTAGAAGTCCTGGCTCTCGTCCTGGCCCTCCTTGTGGAATCCCTGCGCGACATCAATCTTGCGCACGTCGCTCTTCAGCATGCCCCCGAGCGGGAACAGGGTACGGGAAAGCTGCTCCTGGCTCAACCGATAGAGGAAATAGGATTGGTCCTTGCGCGGGTCGCAGGCGCGCTCAAGGGCGTACCGTCCCCCCTTTCTGGCAATCCGCGCGTAGTGTCCTGTGGCGAACTTGTCGAACTGCAGGCCTTTCTCACGGGCGTAGTCCACCATGGCCCCGAATTTCATCTTCGCGTTGCACCAGATGCAGGGGTTGGGAGTATGTCCGGAAAGATACTCCTCCTGGAAATTGGCGATGATGGTCCGCTCATACAGGTCGGAAAGGTCGACCGTCACGTGGGGAATGCCGATCTTCTCGGCGATTTCCTTGATTTTTGGCAGGTCTTCGACCTCGTTCGGGCTGTAGCAGCTGTTCATGTGTTTGGTCTGTTTCGGCAGATGCCTCCTGCCATTCCAGATCAGCATGGTCACCCCGGTGACCTCATAGCCCTGCTGCTTCAACAGATAGGCAGCGACGCTGCTATCGATTCCGCCACTCATTCCGACTAGTACGCGCATAGATACCTCGTCTGCATTGTAGGAAAAGCGTGACGGAAAGGCAATGCGCGGAAAAGCAGGCAACATGCCCCAAGAACCGACACCAACCCTATAACATAAACCGTTTCCGTGCTATAGTTGTTACAATGGCATTTTGACAGAAGGAAGCAGCATCATGGCAACCGCAAAGAAAGTAGCCCCGAAGAAGGAAGAGCCGGCGAAGAAGGCCGCTCCGGAGAAAAAGGAACCTGCGCCCAAACAAGCGCCAGCGGAAGAAAAGAAAGAGGTGCGCGACGTCCACGAGGTCTCGTTCGTCGCGGGCAAGGGCTGGTCGGTCAAACGGCAGAACAGCGCGAAGGTCATCAAGTACTTCAAGACCAAACTGGAGGCGACCGAGTACGTCGTCAAGGTGGCGGGCAACGTCGGCACCAACGTGGTGATCAAGCTGAAGAACGGCAAGTATCAGAAATTCGAGAACGCCGTCCGCGCCTTGAAGTACGCCCAGACCTCCAAGGAACCGGACTGAGCTACCAGTTCGTTCCCAAAATCACGACCCCGTTGATGGCGATCAGCAGATAAACCAGCCGTTTGAAACTTTCCAGGTGCAAACGGCTGAATATGCGTATCCCCAAGAAGGTCCCCACCGCTACGCCAACCAGACCGATTCCGAGCGAGGGGACCACATCGGAAGGCATCATTCCCTTGGCGATGCGCATCATGGCAGCGGCAAAGGCTGTCACTACAAAACTGAACTGGGTTGACGCCTGATAAGACACCTTGTCCCCTAAGGAAGGGAGCAGGTACATTGCCGTCGTCGGCCCGCCAATCCCGAAGAATCCATTGGTCACCCCGGTCACCGCGCCCAATGCAACGCCCTTTGCCGGAGTCGGATGGATCGCGATGTTTCCGACAAGGAAGAAATAGGCTGCCAAGGCAATCAGCATGCAGCCGAGGGCGAGCATCATGGCCCTATTGTCGATGGATGCGCTGAGCGCGGTGATAGTCGTGCCTACCAGCACGTTGGCGATGGCGAAAGGAAGCACCACCTTCCAGTCGATGCAACGATGGTAGCGGATTGTCAGCACGGTCGAGTTGCACATGCTCATCAACAGCGAGAAGGCTACCGCCGTCCCGTACGGGAAAAGATACGGCAGGAACGCCATGCAGAAGACACCGAAGCCAAAACCGATTGCGCTCTGCAGGAACGCCCCGATCGCGATGATCAGAAATACGAGGACCAAATGCATCATCCATCTACCTTGGAGAGAATTTCCAAATGGGAGTCAGAGCCGAAACCCAGCCCCTCGCCACGCGTCTGCACGCCATGGACCACCACCTCGTCATATCGCTTCAAACCGAAGAACCCCTCCTCTCTGGCATGCGGGTCTCCCTTTGGGGCGGAGATGGAAAAACGCTTTTCGCCATCGCAGAACAGGAACCGTACCCTTCCCGACTTGTTCGTCATCGCTTCACTGACAACCAAGGCGTGGACAGCCCCGCCCGCAAAGGCAGGAGCAAGCTCCCGCCCTCCTTTCTGGAAGAAGAAATACGTCATCTTCACGGACTCGCGGTCCAAATTGGCCGTTTTCGCGAGGCTCGCCATCGGCTCTCCCGGCTTCCAGGCAACCTCGCAGTGGCAGGTATGCCCTTCACCTGCCAGCAAAGCAGGACAAGGACAATCGGCCATGCAAGGTCCAAGCAGGTGCCATCCGCCTTCCACCAGCGTGTCACGCAGCTTCATCAGGTTCCTGCTTGTCAGAAGCAACGCAGGCTCACAGAGGAAGCAGAATCCCCCTTCTGCCAATTTGGTTCCGACCTGCTCCAGAAGCTGGTGGCGCTTCTCGACTTGGTCTCCGTCATCCTTCCACAACTCGTTCAGCGTGTGGCTTATCAGAACCACGTCCCAAGGACCGGGCAGGTCGTCCAGACTCTCCCGCATCAGGTCCTTCCGGACCTTCGTCGCATGGGCATGGCCCGCGGGCAGCATCGCCTCTGCCAGCTTCATCGCCTTGTTGCTGTAATCGACCAGCGTCACTTCGATGGTGCTCTGCCGGGGCAGCAAATCGACAAGCGCGACGGAAGCAGGCCCTGGACCACAGCCCAAATCCAACACCCTTACTACATTTTTCATTCCGAGTTGGGAAAGTAATTTTGATTTTGATGAAAGAGCAAGCGATACTTGCAGGTAACTGACCGGCCAGTAGTAGAGCAGGTAGGAGTTGAGCAGAGGCTGCTCGTTCATGTATCCGGCGCCCGCCAGACTCCGACCGCCTGTCAACCCACGCTGCAGCTTGAGCAGGCAATCCCCCGCCCGCTGCAATTCCTTCGGAGTCAAAAGCGTACTTGACCCGCCACCCCGATACAGGGAAACCAACTTGGAGATATGCCCCCTTAGGAGCCGTTCGCTTCGCTCGATACTCATAGGGTGAGTATACTTCTCTCTTCGTTCTTCTTCTACTTGACGGGTTTGCCGATTCCGATTTGAATGGGGGCATGCTCACACTCGCAAGAACCTCAGTCATGAACTTCGAGAACGCCATGCGTGGCGCTCGCAATCCCTTGAACAGCTGGGACCGGATGGACAGCCACGTCGAAAGCGACGGGACCTTCGTCTTCGGGCCCAATGACCTGAACCTTGCCCGGCGTCTGGCCCATGCCGGCAGCGACCATCGCAAGTTCATCCGCCAGATCTTCGTCTCGGTCGACATCACCGCCCCCATCTACTGGTGGAAGGAGTACGACACCTACAAGGTCGGCACAGTCGCCAACTCGACCAGCACGATGCACAAGATCCAGTCCAAAAGATTCTCCCGCTCGGACTTCTCGCTGGACCATATGCGCCCGGAGATGCTGGAGCTCTTCGACCAGGTGATTGCCGGTCTCGAGACGGCACGCAAGAACTATCTTGCCACCAAGGACAAGCTCTGGTGGTACACAATGATCCAGATGCTGCCGGAGAGCTACAACCAGACCCGCACCTGCACGATGAACTACGAGAACCTGGTCAACCAGTACTACTCCCGTTGCAATCACAAGCTGGAAGAATGGCATACCTACTGCGACTGGGCCAGCAGGCTGCCCTACTTCAAGGAACTCTTTCTCGACCCATTCCCGGAACCGGAATCCGGACAATCATCCTGATCGTCAACAAGGCCGCCTCAGGCGGTCTTGTTGTTTCCTCCGCATCTAGCCTTTTCTTCCCCTCCTCGGCTAGACTTGGGGCATGCCAAGAAAGTCTCAATATCTCAGAAGGTTCCTTCCCTATTACCGGAAGTACCTCGGTATGTTCCTGCTCGATACGCTCTGCGCGGCGTTGACCACGAGCGGTGACCTCGTCTTGCCCATGCTGGTCCGGTTTTTGACCCAGACCGGCATGCAGGACCGTTCTGCCCTGACCGTCCAGTTGGTGCTCCGCATCGGTCTGCTCTACATCGGGCTCCGCCTCATCGATTCTCTTGCCCGCTACTACATGGCAAGCGTCGGCCATATCATGGGCGCCTCTATGGAGCGGGACATGCGCAGCGAGCTCTTCGACCACCTTGAGACCTTGTCCTTCAACTTCTTCGACAACACCAAGATCGGACAGATCATGGCACGCATGACCCACGACCTGTTTGATGTGACCGAGTTCGCCCACCATGGACCGGAGAACGTCTTCATCGCCCTCTTCGAGTTCGTTGTCGCCTTCATCGTGCTGAGCCGCATCGACCTGTCGCTGACCATCATCATCTTCGCCCTGCTTCCCGTCATGACCGCCATCGTGTTGGTCTTCAACTACCGGCTGCGGATCATGTTCCGCAAGCAGCGGGTGCAGACAGGAGAGATCAACGCCGCCGTCGAGGACAGCCTGCTGGGCATCCGGGTGGTCAAGTCCTTCGCCAACGAGGAGTTGGAGAAGCAGAAGTTCGAAGCGGGCAACAAGGCCTACCTCGACTTGCAGAAACAGGGATATTATCTGATGGGCCAGTATCAGGCGCTGTTGAAGCTGCTTGACGGCATCATGTACATCGCCATCGTCGTCATCGGCTCCCTCTACATGATCCACGGACGGATCCACGCCTCAGACCTGGTCGCCTACGTGCTCTACCTGAACACCCTGCTGGCGGCCATCCACCTGCTGGTGCAGTTCACCGAACAGTTTTTGCGCGGCATCACCGGTATCGAACGTTTCTTCCAGATCATCGACACCCCGAGCGACATCACCGACAGTCCTGACGCGAAAGAGCTGGGAGCCGACGTCACTGGGGATATCCGTTTCAGTCAGGTGAGTTTCTCCTACACTGATGACGGAACCAAGGTGCTGGAGGGCATCAACCTCCATATCCATCCGGGAGAGAACGTCGCTCTGGTCGGCCCCTCGGGGGGTGGCAAGACGACCCTCTGCAACCTGATTCCCCGATTCTACGATGTGACCAAAGGTTCGATCGCCATCGATGGAAAGGATATCAAGACCCTCACGCAGAAAAGTCTGAGAGAGCACATCGGCTTCGTCCAGCAGGACGTCTACCTGTTCAGCGGGACCGTCTTCGAGAACATCGCATACGGCAAGAAGGGAGCGACCCGCCAAGAGGTGGTCCTCGCCGCCAAGGAGGCAGGCGCCCACGACTTCATCATGCACCTGAAGGATGGCTACGACACCTATGTCGGAGAACGGGGCATCAAGCTTTCCGGCGGGCAGAAGCAGCGCATCTCCATCGCCCGGGTCTTTCTGAAGAATCCCCCGATCCTGATTCTGGACGAGGCGACCAGCGCGCTGGATAATGAGAGCGAACAACTGGTGCAGGCATCCCTGGAACGTCTGGCCAAAGGACGCACCACACTGACCATCGCCCACCGGCTGACCACGATACGCAACGTCGACAGGATCCTGGTGCTGACCGACAAGGGCATCGAGGAGGAAGGTACCCACCAAGAGTTGGTCAAAAAAGGTGGTATCTACGCCCACCTCTACCAGACGTATAGCGATTTTGTCGGGCAATGAGGAATTGCCTATGAGGAGCCCTATGGAAGAAAGAACCCGAAAGAAACTCACAAGGAACAAGACGTTCCGGCAAATGATGGAGACCGATCCCTCCTATCTCGAACAGGTGGCCGCGTTTTCCTTCGAAGAGGTTCCCAAGGCCGATCCCGCCATCGATGAGAGAAGCCGGGCACTGGCGATTGCCGCCACGGTCATGGGTTGCCAAGGAATCGATTTCTACCGACAAATTCTGTTGGACGGGGCGCTCTCCGTCCTCCACCCGATCGAGGTCAAGGAAGTGCTCTACCAGGCTACCGCCTATCTCGGTCTTGCCCGGATCTACCCCTTCATCGAAGCCACCAACGAGGTACTGAAAAAACGGGGAATCAAGCTTCCGCTTCCCGAGCAAGGAACCACCACCAGCGAGAACCGGCGCGAGAAGGGCACAGAGGTGCAGGTCGCCATCTTCGGGGAAGGAATGCGGGACTTCTGGAGCCGGAGCACGGTCAACCAGTGGCTGGCCGCCAATTGTTTCGGAGATTACTACACCAGGACGGGACTCTCATTGCAAGACCGCGAGCTGGTCACCTTCTGCTTCCTGGCCGCCCAAGGCGGATGCGAGCCACAGCTGGTCAGCCACGCGAAAGGGAATTTCCACCTCGGCAACAGTGCCGATTTCCTGCGCGCTATCGTCCGTCAGTGCATCCCCTATATCGGCTACCCGCGAAGCCTGAACGCCCTCTCCGCCATCGACCAGGCCGAACAGGCCTAGCGCTTACTCCTTCCGGTCGATGGTACGGATGCCGGCCGTCCCGGAGACCGGGAGGGAGATGCAGATGGCTTTGGCCTCGGTCTCCATACCAGCCTTTTCCATGATCGAGGAGATGATCGCGTTCTTCTGCTCACGCTTCGTGACAATCAGGATCACGTCCTTCTCCGAGGCGAGAGAGACACCGAAGAACATCTCCGCACGTTCGGTACCGGTACCACGTGCATGAATCACCGTGCCACCGGCAGCTCCGGCGGCACGCGCCGCGTCCATGACCAGGTTGTTGTAGCCCTGGTTGGCGATGACGACCAAAAGCTCGGTTTGCGTTTCCCTCATGACCGATTCCTCCCCTCTCGTATAGGTCTGGTTGTACAGCAGGTAACCCAGCTCCCGCTTGCCCCCGACACTGCTCATCGGCACCGTCACCGCGATACCGGTATTAGGCACGTTGATGTACAATCTGTTGACCAAGTCCTCCTTCAACTGCTTCCAAGACTCGTCGGTGATGAAGGAGAAGATCACCGCCTTTTCCGAGTTGTCCAGACCCAGGACCCGCAACATGTCGCTGCGCGCCGTCCCGTGGCCCAAGGTGATGTAGCTCGTCAGGATGTTCCGCTCCTGATAGAGCTCCAGGAACTGCGGCAGTTTCTTGCGGGCCGCAATCGTGATCAGAAACGAGATAGTGCTCATGCCCACCCCCTTTACAGCTCGATGATCGCCTTATCATCCAGATAGGCGAACGGATCGGTAGAGCGAGCGCCGACAGTCTTGCGCTTCGACTTGTATTGATACATCAGGCCCAGGCACTGGATGGAAATCAGCGGGGTCATGGCGACCATGGCGACCACGCCAAAGGCATCGGTGACCACATTTCCCCCAAGGGCGATGCAGGCGCCTTCAGCGAACGGAAGCAGAAAGGTGGCCGTCATCGGGCCCGAGGCGACACCGCCCGAGTCGAACGCGATGGCGGTGAAGATGTTGGGAACGAAGAACGAAAGGAGGATGGCAAGCAGGTATCCGGGAACCACCAGGTACAGGATCGAGATCCCGGTCAGAACCCGGATCAGCGCCAGGCCGACAGACGCGGCGACACCATAGGACAGGCTTCGCTGCAACGCTTTTCCCCCTATGGCTCCCTGGGTCAGTTCCTCGACCTGCTTCTCCAACACATAGACGGCAGGCTCTGCCTTGACGATGAAGTACCCGATCAGCATGCCGATTGGAATGATGACCTGCCTGTAGCGGAGCGAAGCCAAAACACCGCCCAAATAGGTACCACAGGGCATAAATCCGACATTGACACCGGTAAGGAAAAGCACCAGCCCGACATAGGTGTAGGCGATACCGACCAGAATCCGGCTCAGGGTCTTCTTCTCCAAATGGAGGGCGACCAGCTGGAACAGGGCGAAGAACCCGACAATCGGAAGGATGGCGATGCCGATCTCGGAGAGATAGTTCGGAAGGGCCTCGGTGAACAAGGCCCCCATCTGGACCGATTCCGTCACCGTCGGAGTGACCGGCATGGAGAACGCGGCACTCTGCGGATGGTAGATCAGGCTGAGCAGCAGGACGGCGAGAATCGGGCCGACCGAACAAAGCGAAATCAGACCGAAGCTGTCCTCCGAGGCGTTCTCATCGCTACGGAACGAGGAGATACCGACGCCGAAGGCCATGATGAAGGGCACCGTCATCGGACCTGTAGTCACGCCACCGGAGTCGTAGGCGACCGCAAGGAAGCTCCGCGGGACGATGAAGGACAACACCAAAACGCCGAGATACAGGAAAATCAGCAATTTCTTCAGCGAGACCTGGAAGAGCATGCGCAGCAAAGCGACCACCAGGAACAGGCCCACACCCACGGCGACACTGACTATCAAAACCATGCGGGGAATCGTCTCCTCCACCTGGGTTGCCAGCACCTGCAGATCCGGCTCGCTCATCGTGATCATCAAGCCCAGCAGGAAAGCCACCACCAGCATCAGGGCGACATTCCTGCTCTTGGTCAACCGCGCGCCGATACGCTCGCCAATCGGCCCCATCGCCATCTCGGCACCACTGGAAAACAGCATCATGCCGACGATGACGAACACCCCTCCCAGCAAGAACGCCAACAACACGTTGGTGGGGACTGGGGCCACAGTCAGGGAAAGCACCAGGACAATCGCCATAATCGGCAAGACAGCCTGGAGTCCTTCCCGTAATTTTTCCTGCAATGTCGTCTTATCCATCGAGAAACTTCCTGTCACACACAACCGAAACAATCAATCCCCATTACTGTAACAGGAAACAAAGAAAAAGACAGTACCTTCACCACGGACAGGCCGACTTGTCTCGGATTCCAGAGGTTGAACGTCATGGCTACCTTGGCTTGGCCCGATACAGGGGATGCTTTTTGATTTCGCAAAACCAAAACCAATATAAATTTGCGAAACAATGAAATCGTTGTATCGCGCAGAGAATCAGCCCACAAGAGCATTGTGTTTTCGAACCGAATTGTGGCTCGACTGAAAGATAATCGAAATTCGTCATATACCATGCCCTCCTTTCAAAGGCTCATGGTTTCCGACAACCACCTATGCAAGCATCAGACTGTCAAACAATAGTTGTGCTGATCGTGAGGTTTCTGCACGGCAACTTTTGGTTTCAAAAAAAGGAAATTGTTTTTATCGCTTGTCCTTTTTCAGTCAGGCTCATCACCGTAACCGTATCGTTATCATGACGTAAGAGCAACCGATGATACCACATGCTGTTCCTCTGGCGTTTTAACTCGCGGATGATAGAACGCCCTTTCCTACAAATCGTCAATCTTACGTAGTTCAACGTAATGGCTCCAGCTTAATTTTGCAGACAGCGTCTGCAAAATTGGATAGTCGGAGCAAAGCCGCCTCATTTTATTGACGTTGCTCATGCTGAAACCTCTGTCATACTGATCCGTCAGATTTCTGGCAGACGGCATCCCCAGATGCTTCTAACCAGCTTCGTCAGCGAGCCTGAAACCCAATGCGCGAAAAGAAGATGCCGCCTATTTTCCCTATTCCGCAGAAGGGGTGATTCACCTAGGAAGCGCCTTGCCAATGGGATATACTGGTGTCCATAGAGGAAACTTCATACCCATGGTCGTCAATCGCATTTTATATCAGGCTTCACAGTCGGATTTCAGGCAAGATGTCCTCGTGCATCAGTTCGTTCCCAAAATGCTGGATGCGGCGGACAAGCTAGGTGTCCACCCCGGAGAACCCGAAATTCGTTCTTGGCAAGCGAACAGCTTGCAAATCAAGGACTTGCTGGAACTAGCCGGAGTACAAGGCACATACGTGACCATGGAATATAAAGTTCCGTACAGCCAAAAGCGTATCGACTGCATGCTCTATGGACGCGGATGCGACAACCACAACCATGTGGTCCATATCGAAATGAAGCAATGGGAAAACAAAGGAGTCCGCCCTGCGGAAAGCAACGGGAACTTCGATGTCGAACAGGATATTGATGATGACTATCTGGTAGATGCGTTTACCGGTGGCCGAAACCAAAGTGTCGCCCACCCATCCCAACAAGTACGGGGATACAACCAGTATCTCGAGAACTTCGTAGAAATCTACACGAACCCCGCAGAAGACACCCATTTGCAGGGAATCGCCTACTGCTACAACTACCGTAAAGGCGGCAAACCCGATGTCTTGTTCGACCCGAAATACGCCAGGCTACTGAAAGAGTTCCGAACCTACGCAGGCAACGAAGTCGTGGAATTGGCCGCTACGCTCAGACAGTGGCTTGGTTCCGGCGAAGGACTTTCGATTTTCAACAAGGTCCAGCGTTCCCCCATCCATCCGTCATCCAAATTGTTGGAATCGGCGGCAAAGATGCTGGACGAAGGAAAAGCGGACGCCTTCTCCCTCATTGCAGACCAGATTGTCGCTCGCAACTGCATCCTTGACCGCATACGCAAGCTGAAAGGCGCCGATGGTCAAAAGGCGGTCATCATCATCAAAGGTGGCCCGGGCACAGGCAAAACAGTCATCGCGCTCCACATCATGGCCCTGCTCTCCAAGGAAAAACTCTATGTCTGCTATGCCACAAAGTCCAAATCGCTCATGGAAGGCATCAAACATCAATTGCGCCGCGGATCGCAAGCAAAGAATCTTTTCCACAACATCGCTTCGTTCCTGCCTGCAGACTATGACGAGAACAAGGTGGATGTATTGCTGGTCGATGAGGCACATCGCCTTGTCAAAAAAGCGACAAACAGGTATACCCCTGCACAGAAACTGACGAACCTATCATTGATCGAGACATTGGTTCGCTCGGCAAAGATTTCCGTCTTCTTCATCGACGACAAGCAGGTCATCCGCGGATCGGAAATCGGATCAACCCAGCTGATCCGGGAAACAGCCAAAAGATACAATGCGACGGTTGAAGAAGTGACCCTGAAATCCCAATTCAGATGCAATGGTTCCGACAATTACCTTGATTGGCTGGACCAAGTGCTGTACAAGGACAGCAATAAGAAGAAAGTCACCAAGACATTCCGACCGGAGGATTATGAATTCCGGGTATTCGATTCACCGCAGGAGCTGTATCAAGCTATTGTTGCTCGAAACAACGAACCGGGAACCACCGCCCGTCTCTGCGCCGGGTTCTGCTGGCCGTGGTCAAAGACACTGGGACCTGATGGCAATCTCGTGAAGGATGTGCATATCGGTAGCTTCGCCATGCCATGGGAAACCCAAGAAAATCTCACATCCGTTGCCCGCAAACTAGGATATGTCCCTTGGTATGAATGGGCGTACCAGCCTTCAGGCATCAAACAGGTCGGTTGTATCTACACCGCCCAAGGTTTCGAGTTCGACTATGTGGGTGTCATCATCGGTGGCGACCTCGCCTATGACCCGGAACACAAGTGCCTTGTGACACACAAAGCGGCGAACAAGGACCCAGCGCTTACAAAAAACAATCCAGAGAAGTTCGACACCTACGTCCGTAACATTTACCGCGTACTGCTCTCTCGAGGCATGCGCGGCGCCTATGTCTACTGCTGTGACCCTGCACTTGCGGGATATCTCCGTACCTGGGACACATCGAAACACCTTTTGTATGAAGGCAAGATCGACAGGTCGCTGGGAAACTTGCGTGTAGCGGATGCATCAAGAATCGACGGCAATTGATGTCACAGTGGCACACCCGACAGCTTTTACTCTCCCCTCTAGGTACCAAGCATGGGTCGCTTGCCGATACACCGGACCATTCCGTATCCTTCTGGAAGGGCGCTTCCATGTTGGTTCCTCGTTCCAGGGCGGACAAAAGCGTTTGTCATGTATACAAAAGAAAAGAAGGAAGCTGTTGCTCCAAGCGATGGGGCCTATACTGTGGTGTCCATGGTACATCTCGGATGCTTCTTTACCACTTCCCAGAAACCATTCTTCGTGGCACCATGCCGAACCAGGATACCTTCCACCTTCAGCTTCGCAATCATTCGCTCCACCTGCCGCTGCGTAATGTCCAGCGTTCCGGCAAGAACTTTTGCGGTCAACGTACCATCCTGTTTCAGTAGAAGCAGCAGTTTCTCTTCATTTGTACCGACATTTGTACCGACATTTGTACCGACATTTTTCACTCTCGTTTGCTGTCTGTGACTCTGCGCCTTGGAAAGATCCTGCAATGCATCCCGAATCATCTGTAGCATGAATTCCACGAAAAGAGTAGATTCCCCTGCATTATCCGCAAGCCGGAGCACGCGGTAATACGCTTTCTGGTGCTCATGAACCAGCGTTTCAATCGGCAACCAAGCAAAGATTGGATGCCATTTCTGCAAAACAAGAGACTGCCAGAGTCTTCCCATTCTGCCATTACCATCTGCAAACGGATGGATAAACTCGAATTCATAATGGAACACACAGCTTTTAATCAACGGATGATACTGCGACTTCTTCATCCAAGAAAGAAGCTGTTCCATCAACCCTGGTACAAAGCTTGCTGGCGCGCCGGCATGAATCAGTTGGGAACCAGCATACACTCCGACATTTCCGGACCGGAACACACCCGCTTCCTTGACCAGCCCGTCCATCATCATGGTATGTGCGCGCAGAAGATCCTTCACGCTGTAGGGATCGAACGAAGCAGCCGCTTCATACACTTCATAGGCATTCTTTACTTCCCGGATATCCTGCGGTGGGCCAAGGACTCGTTTCCCGTCGATGATATCGGTCACCTGATCCAGAGTCAGCGTGTTCTGTTCAATCGCAAGGGAAGAGTGAATGGAACGAATCCGATTCTCTCTTCTCAGCACCGGATTTGGATGCAACAATGCAAAAGCAGCGACAGTACCCACATACTGGCCGATTTCAACCGTTAGATTGGTAATCTCTTCGGTCACATGGAAGGGAGGGACATAGGCATCAGGCATGGGTACCATCTCCATCCAGCGCACTGGCTATAGCTTGCATATCATGATGATCCGGCCAATCAGCAAAGAGAGGCTTTGCGGACTGGTCAGGTAAAGAAGCGACTTTTCCATCTGGAACTTGTGTATTCCGGGGAAACATGTTGCAACCATTTTTGGATCCATTCTTCACACCAGCCACAATCTTCTCCTTGGAGCCATCATACATGAAGGCTGAATCAGAAGCCATGCTTGCCACAAGATTGATGCGTTGCAGCGCAGACTGGAATAGGGGGTGGATACGCTCGCCCCGTTCCTGAATTCCCGATGTTGCTGGCAAATACCTGCCGCCAAGACAAAGCTTCTTGACTTCGTCTCTGAGCGTTCCCTCGGCCGGTATTCCCGTTTTCCTACGGAATCCTGGCAACCAGGAGGAACATGTAACGGTAGTGGCGGTGTATCTCTTTCCTGTCATTTTTGCATCCCTCCAGAGAAATTCTCTGGCTCATGTGGAGATGGTATTGCTATCAGGCATATGTGGCCACTGCAAACATCGCGTGTGAAAATCGCCAAAAATCGGGGTGTAAAAGCCCTTGCCTGTCTTTCAGGTCACAGCCAAGCTCGCGCATGGCTCTTGCACCAGCAAATCGGAGCAATGAACGCAGAGGACCTTCAAACAATCATACCACACGGCATTAGGCAAGAAAAAGAAAAGAGGTCCTTGCCCTCTCCATCGTATTGAATCTTTCCTTGGACAAGACCAAGGACTTCTTGGGAAAGGCCGGCTACTCGTTCAATCCCTCCAACCTGCTCGATGTCTCGATCCAGTTCTTCCTTGAGAAGAAAATCTATGACCGCACAACCATCGACATCATGATGGACGACCTGCACCTTCCCCTCCTGCCACAGAACTGGTGATGCTCAGACGCCTGCCTTTCCTGCCAGTCAATCCACGATATTGACGACCAGGACCCCTTGGTCATTCCCATGGGTAAACCGGTCCAACGTAAGGACCAATTTCGGATAATTGTCCCGGATCCTTGCAAACGGGGCCAGTTCCCGACTGAAAGTCGATGGGTCGGTCATGTTCGCGCAAACCTGATAATAGACATAGGCCCCGTCTTTCCGGGCGACGAAATCCACTTGTTACTGGTACGTTCGCATCCTGTTCGCTTCTCTCTTGCAGAAGCCACTCCCATGCGGGGACCACGGACACCTGCATTCCATCGACCTGCAGCTCAGCCTTCTCGCTGTTCGTGAGTACAAGACATCTTGCGTCAGGAAAGGACAAATGCAGTTTGACGAAGGCACCGACCTCCCTGCTCCTGGTATCATCATTCTCCCACATGTTCCAGCTCACCTGGATGGCAAGCTGGTCACTGGGAACATAAAAGTCAATCTTGATATTCATCTCGAAATAATAGATGTTTTCCTTCCCGTATCTTCGAATCAGTTCGATCGCGACCAAATTCTCCAACTGGACGGTATCGCAGTTCAGGAGGAAGGGCCCCAGGAAACCGGTGTCCATAACATAGTACTTGGGTGTCGGCTCCTTCTCCAGAAGCTTTGCCGCATAGTTCTGTACGGAGAACAATAGATAGGAATCGATGAGATGCCCGACATAATCGATTACTGTCTGTTTTGACATCCGGATGCCCGTACCGCAAAACTGTTGCTGATATGGTTCCGGGTGACGACGTCACCGATGAATATTTCAGGCTATTTTGAGCCACCTGTCCGGTCGTCGAGAGCCACCGTTCCGGTTGGAGCGGAGCCATGATTCCGGACTAAACTGAGCCACTTA
>OMYY01000006.1 GCA_900315435.1 uncultured Spirochaetaceae bacterium | reverse complement strand
TCTCCCACCTTGTCGATGATTCTGGCGAGGATCTGGTCGTTCTTGCGCCATTTGCTCTGGGCTTTGACCCGTAGGTCGAGCTGCAACTTGCGTTCCGGGAAGATCTTCTTGATGTCCTTGAAAGCGGCGACGCGGATACGCTTGATGTTGGCGCCTCCTTTGCCGATGACGATGCCTTTCTGGCTCTCGGTCTCGACGACGATGAAGGCCCTGATCCAGATGGTGTTGGTGGCCACTTGGTTTTCCAGATCGGAGAGTTCGATGTAGATGGCATGCGGAATCTCGTCGGTCACGGTGGCAATCGCTTTCTCCCGGATGATTTCGCTGATGCGGAACTCGAGGCTTTGGTCGGTCCGCTCGCTTTCCGGATAGAGCATGGGGCCCTCGGGGGCGTGGCTGAACAGCGCGATCAGGATTTCGTCGACGCCTTCGTCCTTCAAGCCGGTCGCCTTCAGGATTTCCGCTTGGGGAAGGTGGTCCTTCAGGAATGCGGTGGCTTCGTCCTGCTGGTTTCCGGTGGCGATGTCGCTCTTGTTGACCACTGCGATGATAGGACACTTGGTCTTGGAGAGAAGCTCGCAGATCGCCTCTTCCTCGCTGCCCCCCTTGCGGGTCGGGTCGATGATGTAGAGCACCATGTCGCTGTCGGCCAGGCTCTCGACCGCCGTCTCCTGCAGTTTCAGATTGAGCTTCTGGCCGCTGATATGGTAGCCCGGCGTGTCGGTGAAGATCAGCTGTCCCCGGCTGTCAGTGTAGATGCCGCGGATGGCGTTCCGGGTCGTCTGTGGTGTTGCTGCGGTGATGGAGACCTTCATCTCGCAGATGGTGTTGACCAGGGTGCTCTTGCCCGACGATGGACGGCCGATGATGGCCACACTTGCGCATTTCATGGTTTGCTCCTTGCCACTGAACTATACCGGCCATCGGGGCGTGAATGCAATCGTGCTCTACTTGCCAATAGGTGAAGTTTGTGTTCTATTTAGCAAAGGGCCTGTGGCCCTACGAAAGGACAGCATTCATGCCAGAAGAACAGAAGAAAGAACAAGCACCGGATCCCGCATTGCAGGATAAGCTTCTGAAAACCCGCTCGATCATGGTCAGCGGTGAGATCAACAAGGATAGCGCTGACGCCTTCATCAAGCAGCTGCTCGTGCTCGACAGCGAGAGCAATGAGAAGATTACCGTCTACATCAACAGCCCTGGCGGCGATGTGGATGCCGGCTATGCCATGTTCGATATGGTCCGTTTCGTCTCCAGCCCGGTGCTGATGGTCGGCTGCGGCCTGGTTGCCAGCGCCGCGGCGCTCCTGTACCTGGCTGTCGGCAAAGACCGTCGCTACGCGCTTCCCAACTCGAGCTATCTGATCCACCAGCCGATGAGCGGGATGAAGGGTGTCGCCACCGATATCCAGATCCATGCCCGGCAGATGGTCAAGTTGCGCGCCAAGCTGGATGGCGTGATTGCCGAGCAGACGGGCAAGAGCGTCGAAGAGGTTTCCCGGGACACCGAGCGCGACCACTGGCTGGACAGTGCCGAGGCCCAGGCCTACGGGATCGTCGGAAAAATCGTGACCCGCAAGACTGACCTCCAGTAACAGCCGTCGCGTATGAACGGGACCAAATATCTCCGGGAATCGGAAAAGCAGATTGGCCGTAGGGCCATGGTCATCGAGGAATGCATCAACGGCATCGCCTATCCGCTTCTTGGAGATACGATCGTCTACCTGCTCGCCGTGCAGTTCCACGCCGGCAACATGGCCTTGGGCTATATCTCGTCGGCCTCCTATATTGCGGGCATCGTCCTGCCCTTGGTGCCGTTGCTTTTCCGTGGCCGCAACCAGGTCAAGAGCCAGATGTTCTGCTGGTACATCCGGGCCTTCTTCTGTCTTGCCTATCTGTCACTGCTGCATGTGTCTGAATGGCAGGCGCGGCTGATTCTGCTGGCTACGTTCACGCTTTTCTGCGTCTTCCGCATGATCGGTATCGCCTTCAATGACTTCACCATCAAAAGCATCTCTTCCGTCTCGAACCGGGGCAAGGTGGTGGCAGAGGTCAATATCGCCTACCAGGGATCCTCGATGTTCTTCCGTTTCATCACGGGTCTGGTCATGCGGCTTTCCTATTTCATGACGGTCAGCGGTTTGATCGCCCTGCAGATGGTGGGAGTCGCCGCCAACATGATAAGCGCCGCTTTTGTCGGGAAGATTCCTTGTCGTTCTACCGTCCAATACACCCGCGGGCACGGGGTGCTCTACCAGCTGCGGATCGGCATGCGGGACGAGATGCTGCGCCGGCGCCTGGTGCTGCGCTGGATCATCACCATGACGATGGTGGTCTTCAACATGTCGGTGCCTTTCATGCGCGTCGAGTCCCATTTCTCCCAAAGTCTGGTCATGTTCTACAGCGTCTCGCTGGGGCTGGCCTATGTCTGCGCCGGCATGGTGACCCGGTCGACTGCCGACCGCCTGGGTTCCAAGCCGCTGGTCATCTTCTCCAGTCTTTTCGCCGCCATCACGCTGGTCGTCTGGGCGACGATTCCCGCCAGCGCCCCCTTCGTCTGGTTCATGATCCTCGGTTTCCTGACCAACTTCTTCCTGTCTTCCGCCAACATGCTCTGCATCCGCCTGGTCACCCAGGTCATGCCGGACGAGGATAGCATCAGCTTCAACGCCATGGTCAACTTCGTCATCGCCCTCTTTGCCCTAGTTGCCGGCATGATCAGCGGATTCCTCGCCGACAAGGTCAATCCGTGGTTTGTCGGCAATGGATATTCTTTGGTATTCGTCTTCGCCCTGATTTTGGTCCTGGTCGTGCTTGGCCTGAGCTTCATGCTCCGCGAGGGTGGGTCGGCCAGCATGCACGACGCGGCAAGCGTCGTCTTCTCGCTACGCGGCATCCGCGCGGTCAGCACGATGGACCACCTTTCCAAGGAGCGGGACCCGATCAAGCGCAGGGCGTTGCTACTGGATCTTGGCTCGAACATGAACGGCATGGCCACCAGCGAGCTGAGGGAAATCCTGGCCAATCCCTTCGCGCCTGATACCGAGGAGGCCATCCGCACCCTTGGCGAGAAACCCCGCCCGGAACTGCTGGATGACTTGATCCGCATCGCCAAGGACGACGATTCCTACGTCCAGCTGGATGCCATCGGCGCTCTTGGTTCCTATGTGGACAGCTGGAGGGCGGTGGACACCTTGCTTTCGCTGACGGACGACGCGGGCTCCTCCGTGCGGTCGATGGCATGCCGCTCCCTTGCCCGCATCACCCGGGGTGATTCCCGCTATCTGCCGCTGGTCAACAAGCTGAGCCGTGGCGCCCAGCATACCGACGAGGAGATCGATTACCTGATCGCCAAGCGGACGATGGATCAGGAGGGCCTGTTCTACGAGGATTTCTTCCTCCCAGTCAAGCAACATCGTAGCGCTACGTTCCGCCAGACCCGCTATGCCGTCCTGGCCAGTTTCCTGCTTTTCGGGTCCCCTCGGCTCGCCCATCTGTATGAGATGATGAACAACGGAGACGTGGACGATTTCCTCTCCGGCTTCCTTTCGGACGCCCGCGACCTGCCCGCAATCGATTCCCACTACGACGAGGTGATCAGGATGTTCACCTACCAGGACTGGGAAGGGGTCAGGAGTTTCTGCATGGGCATGCTCGATGAAGCCGATGTCGGCTGGAACCACCAGTTCGACCATTTGAAGAAGGGCCTGCTCGAGGCGAAGACGATGGATATCGGGCTGTTTGATGTCCAGGATGCCTTGGCGGAGCTCTATTTCTGCTATTCCCTCGCCAAGAACTCCCGAAGCTGAACAACATCCTGGAACAAGGAATGCTGCCTGTAGCGAATCATGTCCGCCATTTGTGCCGTAGTATAGGATATGAAGTTGCTGGCAATCCTTTTTCTCCCAATCCTTCTTGCCTCGTGCAGGAATGAGGCCGATGGTGGAGCGGTGTTCCGCATCACCTCCTACAACGTGCAGAACTTGTTCGACGCCAGTCTCGATGGCACCGAATACCAGGAATATCTTCCTGGCTCGGGCTGGAGCGAGGCGAGCTATCTTGCCCGGGTCGACCGGTTGGGTTCCTTGCTTCTTTCCGGCTCTCTCTCCTCCACGTCGGTCTTCTTCCTGCAGGAAGTGGAGAACCTTGGGGTGGTCGAGACGCTGGTGAAACGGAAGCTGGCTTCCCATGGGCTTGGCTGTTATGCGTTTGCAAAACGGGAAGGGGACGCTGTCGGGATCGGCATGGTGAGCAGAAGCCGTCCTGACTGGGTGCGCTGCCATACCGTCGAGGGGAGCCGTCCGGTGCTTGAGGCTGCATTCGACGAAGGTCGGCTGGTCCTGCTCGGGTGCCATGCCCGCAGCCGGCTGGACGGACAGGCGAGCGAGGCGACGCGCATCGCCCTTGCCCGGGTGGTTTCCCGTGTCTGTGACGAATATCCTTCTTCCTTGGTGATTGCTTTGGGAGATTTCAACGAGGATCCCGACGAGGGGTATGCCAGTGCCACCCAGACTGCTTTGGTGCCATCGGGTCTGGGCCAGACGGCACTGTGGTCCCGGCAGGGGTCGCTGGTAGTCAGTGGAAGCAGGCATATCGGACCTGGTCTCTGGTTCAACCCGTGGATGGACAGTGCGGTGGTGAGGGACAAGCCGGGAAGCTATGCCTACTCGGGCACGTGGCATCAGTATGACCAGATCCTTGGCTCATGGCGCCTGTTTGACGGTCAGGGGTGGGAGTTCTCCTCCTTTTCCGTCCATGGAAGGAGTCCGCTTGTGGCCAGCGACGGGGCGCCGCTGGCCTGGGACCGGAAGCTGCTTACCGGCTACAGCGACCATCTGCCGGTCAGCATGGAGCTCTACGAACTTCCGGAAGTCCGGTAGGAGATTACTCCCGGTGGCCCATCGCCGGGAACTTCAGCTCGTAGAAGATCTGCTCAAGCTCCAGGGCGATGTTGATGTTGTGGACGACGACAACCGTCCCGTCCTCCTGGGGGACCGGCTTCAGAGTGACCGGACTGAAATTCAGGATGCCGCGTACCCCCGCTTTCAACAGGCGGTCATAGCTTTCCTGCGCAGCCACCTCGGGAACGGTGATTACCGCGACCTTGACTTTCAGCGCGCTGACAATCTCGTCCAGCCGGTTCAGCGAGTAGAGCGGAATCGGGCTGGAGGAGTCGGTGTAGACGTTCGGGTCGTTGTCGAATCCGGCGACGATGCGGATGCCGTCAGGCTCGAAACCGGTATAATGGATCAATGCCTTGCCGATTCGCCCGCACCCTACGATAATACAGTTCTGAGGGTCTCCTTTCCCGAGCAGGGAGCCGAGGACGCCGATCAGGTCGGTGATCTCGTAGCCGCCACGTTTCTGGCCATGGATGGCAAGTTGGGAGAAATCCTTGCGGACAATGGCGGGACTGACGCCTGCCGCGTCCGCAAGGTTGTGTGCGAAAACCTTCTCGAGCCCGATTGTCCGAAGACGATTAAGGGCCCGGTAGTATCGAGTGATTCTCACGAGTTGCTCATTATTCATACGTTCCTCTCTGATTTATGTGATTACTATAACATTAACTTGCAATTCTTTGCAATAAAAAGATATTGAAATTCCGTTCCGGTGAAAAATTTGTATATTGCTCGTGCAAATTATCCCCCTCTCAGGTATAATGGTTGCAACTATCATTCTTATCCAATGGGTTGGAGGGTCCATGTCAGAAAAGAATATCGCGAACTTTTCCCCGGAACTGATTGCGTTCATCGGGGAATGGAAGACAAAACCAGGCAATCTGGTCATGGTGCTCCATAAGGTCCAGGAAGAGCAGGGCTATATTTCCCGCGAGGCTGCCGACCAGGTAGCCGAGATGCTGGATGTCCCGCTCGCCAAGATCTGGGGGGTCATCACGTTCTACCACTTCTTCAAGCTGAACAAGCCTGGCAAATACAACATCCAGGTTTGTCTGGGTACCGCTTGCTATCTCAAGGGTGGCCAGGCGCTGGTCGATGAGCTGAAGAGTTCCATCAATCTGGATGTCGGAGGACTGACCGAGGATGGTCGTTTCTCCCTCGATGCCGTCCGCTGCCTCGGTTGCTGCGGTCTTGCTCCGGTCATGACGGTCGGCGGTGAGGTCTATGGCAAGGTGACGAAAGCGCAGGTGGCCGGAATCCTGGAAAAGTACAACTGAACGGATGCACCGGTTCATCTGTGACTTTCTCCTGGATATCGTGCAGAACTCGTTTGAGGCAGGTGCCCCTTCGGTACAGGTCACGATCGAGGAAGACGCCGGAAGGCTCGCCTGCACGGTGACCGACACGGGCAAGGGAATGGATGAAACGATGCGAAACCAGGTGCTGGACCCTTTTCACGGAGGAAGTTCGAAGCACCCAGGTCGTCCAGTCAGCCTTGGGATTCCGTTTCTGGCCGAGGCGATGAGGGAAACCGGTGGACAGTTCCACCTTTCCTCGCAACCGGGCCAAGGAACCACAGTCCGCTTCGTGTGCGACCTGCACCATGTGGACACCCCGCCGACAGGCGATATCCCAGGGACGATACTGCTGCTGCTCAGCGATGCAAGGGCCGGTGAGGTTTCGGTGTTCCGAAGCCTGGACACTCCCAAGGGGAGAGGTTCCTACCGGGTGACGAAAAGCGGGCTGGTTCAGGAATTGGGCGATTTGCGAAAGGGTGACGCGCTGCTTCTGGCACGAGCCTATCTCCGCTCGCAAGAGGGAGAGCTCGAGCGATGGAAGGTGGAACGGCGGCTGGTTTTGTCAAAAGGAGAAGACTATGACACTTGAGGAATTGCGTTCGCTTCGCGAAAAAGGCGAGAAGGCGATGGCCAAACGCGAGAATGCCGGTAAGGACATTCAGGTCATCGTGGGGATGGGCACCAGCGGCATCGCCGCCGGAGCCAAGCAGGTGGTTGATTGCTTCCTGGACTTGCTGGACCAGAAGGGAATCCATAACGTCCTGGTCTCCCAGACCGGCGCCATGGGTCTCGGCGTGGAGCCGACCGTCGAGGTCACCGCTCCCGGCATGCCGGCTACGGTCTATGAAAAGGTCGACAAGGCTGTCGTCGAGGCGATCATCGACCAGCATATCATCGGAAAGAAGCAGGTAAGCGACCACGTCGTCCATCCTGCCGAGAACTAACGGGGGAAGACAATGGCATTAAGAAACTACGTGCTGGTCTGTGGCGGCAGCGGATGCGAGTCCAGCCACTCCGACCAGATTTACCAGGCACTGGTGGAAGAGTGCAAGGCGCAGGGTATCGCCGACAGCGTGCAGGTCATCAAGACCGGTTGTTTCGGGTTCTGTGCCCAAGGACCGATTGTCAAGATCCTGCCGGAAGACGCGTTCTACGTGAACGTCAAGCCAAGCGACGCGAAGGAACTGGTCAGCGAGCATCTGGTAAAGGGCCGCGAGGTCAAGCGCCTGCTGTACGATAAGAGCCAGAGCTCCCATGTCGGCAGCGAAGACATCCAGTTCTACCAGAAGCAGTTCCGTATCGTACTTCGCAACTGTGGTTTCATCGATCCGGAGAATATCGAGGAATATATCGCCCGTGACGGATACAAGGCGCTGGAGAAGGTGCTGTTCGACATGACCCCGGAAGATGTCATCAACGAGATGAAAATCTCCGGTCTGCGCGGACGTGGCGGTGCCGGATTCCCCACCTGGATGAAATGGAACTTCACCAAAGCGGCGGTCAATGACGTGAAATATGTCGTCTGTAACGCCGACGAAGGTGACCCGGGCGCCTACATGGACCGCTCCACGATCGAGGGCGACCCGCACAGCATCCTGGAGGCCATGACGATCTGCGGCCATACGATTGGAGCACATCAGGGCTTTATCTACATCAGGGCCGAGTATCCGCTCGCCGTCCATCGTCTGGAAGTTGCCATGGAGCAGAGCCACAAGTACGGGCTGCTTGGCAAAAACATTCTTGGCAGCGGCTTTGATTTCGATATCGAGATCCGCCTCGGCGCGGGAGCCTTTGTCTGCGGCGAGGAGACTGCCTTGCTCCAGTCCATCATGGGCAAGCGCGGCATGCCGCAGCCTCGTCCGCCATTCCCGGCCACCAAGGGTCTGTGGGGCAAGCCGACCGTCATCAACAACGTCGAGACTTGGGCCAACGTCCCGGTCATCATCACCAAAGGTGGCGGGTGGTTCAGCAAGATCGGCACGGAGGACAGCCATGGCACGAAGGTCTTCGCCCTGACCGGCAAGATCGCCAACAGTGGCTTGGTCGAGGTTCCGATGGGTACCACGCTGCGTGACATCATCTTCGATATCGGCGGCGGTATTCCTGATGGCAAGAAGTTCAAGGGCGTCCAGACTGGCGGACCCTCGGGCGGTGTCATCACTGCCGAGCATCTTGATGCCGGCATCGACTACGGCACGTTGCAGAAGCTGGGCTCCATCATGGGCTCGGGCGGCATGATCGTCATGAACGAGGACGACTGCATGGTCGACGTCGCCAAGTTCTACCTGAACTTCTCGATTGACGAGTCCTGCGGCAAATGCGCGCCGTGCCGTATCGGTGGCAGGTCCCTCTACAATTTGATGGAGAAGATCACCAACGGCGCCGGCACGATGGAGGACTTGGAAACCATCAAGCAGATTGGCGAAGCCATGCGGCGCGGATCCCTCTGTGCCCTTGGCCAGACGACCCCGAACCCGGTCCTCTCCACGATGGCGACCTTTGCCGACGAGTACAAGGCGCATATCGTCGACAAGAAGTGCCCGGCAGGCAAGTGCAAGAAGCTGATCACCTACGAGATCATTTCCGAGAAGTGCATCGGCTGCAACGCCTGTTCGCGCCATTGCCCGGTGGGCGCTATCACGGGAGCTGTCCGTGAAAAGCACGTGATCAACCCGACCGTTTGTATCCGCTGTGGCGCTTGCCGCCAGAGCTGCAAGTTCGGCGCGATTATCGTGAAATGAGCCAGGGAGGAAGACAATGAGTACTGTACATGTAAAAATCAATGGCATTCCCGTGGAAGTGGAAGCGGGGACCAGTATTCTGCTGGCAGCCAAGAAAGCCGGCGTCAGAATCCCGACGCTCTGCTATCATCCGGACCTCAAGCCGTTCGGAAGCTGCGGCATGTGTATCGTGAAGCAGGAGGGGAGCCCGAAGATCATGAGGGCCTGCGCCTCTCCATGCGATGAGGGTCGTTCCTATATTACCGACGACCCTGAATTGAGAAAGGTGCGCAAGGAGGTGCTCCAGCTGACGCTGTCCACCCATCCGGCCTCCTGTCTGACCTGTATCCGCAACGGCCAGTGCGAATTGCAGAACCTGGCTACCGAGTTTGGTATCCGGGAGCAGCCGTTCCAGCCGAGAGTCAACTTCCGCGCGAAGAAGGACACCTCCAGTCCGTCGATCGTGCTTGACCCGGTGAAGTGCGTGAAGTGCGGCCGTTGCGTGCAGGTTTGCCAGGACCTGCAAGGCGTCTTCGCCTTGGAGTTCATCGGTCGTGGCGGTGATGTCGCCATGGCTCCTGCGGCGATGCTGCAGCTGGATGACAGTCCCTGTATCAAGTGCGGCCAGTGCGCTGCCCACTGCCCGGTCGGAGCCATCTACGAGAAGGACGATACCGGACGCTTTGAGGCGGCGGTCGGCGATCCCGACAAGGTGGTTGTCGCCGAGATCGCTCCTTCCATCCGTGTCGGGCTTTCCGAGGAGTTCGGTCTTCCCGCCGGTACGGTCACCACGAAGAAGATCTACACGGCGCTCCGCCGCCTTGGCGCGAAGTACGTGCACGACACCAACTTCGGAGCCGACCTTACCATCATGGAAGAAGGCTACGAGCTGGTGCACCGCCTTACCAAGGGTGGGGTACTGCCCCAGTTCACCTCCTGCTGCCCTGGCTGGGTCAACTACGCCGAGGAATACTATCCGGATCTTCTGGACAACCTTTCCAGCGCCAAGAGCCCGATGCAGATGCAGGGGCCGATGACGAAGACCTACTTCGCAAAGAACCAGAAGCTGGATCCGTCGAAGATCTTCCTGGTCGCCATCATGCCTTGTACCGCCAAGAAGTACGAGATCATCAAAGACGACACGATGAAGAGCTCCGGCTTCCAGGATACCGACCTGGTCCTGACCACCCGCGAGCTGGCCAGACTGATCCGCCAGGCCGGCATCGACTTCGCCAACCTGCCGGAGAGCGAGGCTGACGACCCGCTTGGTGAGTACAGCGGCGCCGGTACGATTTTCGGAGCCACTGGTGGTGTCATGGAGGCGGCCATCCGTACCGCCTACCACGCGGTCACCGGCAAGGAGCTGGAGGATGTCGAGGTCAAGGCTGTCCGTGGCCTGAAGGAAGTGAAGGTCGGCGAGGTCGACATGGATGGCCGCAAGGTCCGTGTCGCCGTCGTCCATGGCATGGCCAACGCCAAGGAGCTGCTTGACGAGGTACGGGAGTGCAAGAAGGCCGGAAAGCCGGCACCCTATGACTTCGTCGAGATCATGGCCTGCCGTGGCGGCTGTGTCGCCGGTGGAGGCCAGCCCTACGGCGCCGATGACGAGATCAGGGCGGAACGCGCCGCAGGCCTGTACAGCGATGACGAGCACTGCAAGATCCGCCGCTCTCACGAGAACCCCTCGATCAAGAAGATCTACAAGGAGTTCCTGGGTGAGCCGCTTTCCGAGGTGAGCGAGAAATACCTGCATACCAGCTACAGGCAGATTCCGCTGTATAAAGCCTGATTCCAAGACCAAGAGTCGTCGTGTGAGGGGTTGCCGGTCGGCAACCCCTCTCTGTTGTTCTTTGATTGTCTCGTTATTCGTGCTGTCAGGGAAGCTGCAACAGCACCAGCCCGTTTTCCGTGGCCGAGGAGGCCACCATCGTTTTCCCGTCGGGGGAGAGGGCAAGTTCTCCTGGCGGGAAGCCGTCCAAGTCGGTCGCTCCCTTGAAGAGCAATGATCCATCATCCCCTTTTGCCATGGAGAGGATGCTGCCGCTTCCGGTGCAAAGGCCATAGCACATCCCGTTCTGTTCGCTCATGAACAGTACTTCCATCCCGTCGAAGGTGGCGGTGGTTCCGTCAGTCAGTTTGACCTGTCCCTCGGCGTTCGCCTGTCGGATCTTCCAGTTGGCGATTGCGGCGGAATTCTGGGCAGAGAGATCTCCGCACAGCAGGTAGACCCCACCGTCGGAGGCGGCGACCACGCTGCTGGGGCTGAGGATCGCGATGTCCCGCACCTTCACGGCGCGGTAGCTGGAGGTGGCGCACAACAGGGTGACCGGTAGCGGGTTCAGGCCGAGGGAGCTCCGCCCGATGGTGTTCGACCAGACCAACAGGTTGTGTTCGTCAAGCGCGACGATGTAGTTTCCATCATCGCTGATGGCGGTCCTCCAGAAGAGCGGGACGAACTGCTCTCCATCGCTGGCGGTGATTGAGCTGGTGGAGAAATGCAAGGGCAATGGGACCCGGAAGGATTGCCCGTTTACAGGTTCTTCTCGGTAAGCCAGCGAGAAGACCCGGTTGGTGTCGTCGGTCAGGCTCAGATAGACGAGCCCCCTGGAGCTGTCGATCTGCAATCTGCCTGTCTCCTTGATCGTGTAGTCTCCGCTGGATGCGGCGTAGGTCAGATTGTCCGATTTGCGCAGGTAGGTCAGCTTCTTGGTTTCCCTGTCGTAGGAGAAGGCCCAGAGACATTTGCCTGTGTTGTCGGCGATGAAGACCATCGACTTGTCCAGGTCGACTGCTACGTCGCTGATGTGGGAGAGAGGCCAGCTGGCGGCGTTTGCGGAACTGTAGTTCTGCACCACGACCGGTTTTCCCCTGACCAGTTTGCAGATCTGGATTGTCCCGCCCCCCGCGACCAGGAGGTTCCCGTCGGGCAGAAAGGCGAGCTGGCTCCCTGCGGGGGCCTTGAGTTGTCCGCTTGTGTCGACCAGTTTGCCCATGCTGACCGGGACGCCCCGAAACCCGGAAAGGGTCCCCTCGTAGGTGAAGGAGGCCGAGCCGAGGCTTGCCTTGCCGCTTCCCGAGGCCAGGACGTCCAAGCGATGGCTGCCCAGGCTCGGTGTGAAACGGTAGGTCAGGCCATTACCCGCTTGGATTCCGTCCTGGTACCAGGTCAGGCTAACTTCGCTGCCCGGTTCGGGCTCGATTGTGGCCCGTACCTCGGTAGACGCGTCCATCTGCTCCGAGATTCCGGTGATTGTGCAAAGGATTGGTTCACCGATGGTGTTGACCAGGTTGATTGTGGCGGGAATCGCGGTGGTTTTCTCCAGGTTCATGGTCACCGTCGCTTCGGCGGTCAGTCCATCGACGATGCGCAGCGCTTCGACGAAGCCGGAAACCTGGATGCCACCGGCGAAGAGTTTGCCGACCAGCGTGTAGGAACCTGCCTCCAGGCTGTTGCTGCTCCAGCTGGCATAGCCGCCTTCCAGCGTGGAGGTGTCGAGCACCTGCCGCTGGGTGGTGTTCTCTCCTTGTCTTGCCAGGTCGAGGGTCAGGGAGGGATCGGCGATCAGCGAGCTGTCCCATTGGATGGTGATTCGTGCCGCGCCGCTGCCCTCCAGCGTGTCCAGGTAGATGGTCTGGGGCGTTGGTTCGGGTTGGAGCTGGATGGTGGCGTTTCCGCTTGCCAGCCTGCTGCCCGAGGCATTCAGTCCATCGACCGTCACCTGCCAGGAACCGATTCGCAGACCGCTGACCGAGACAGTCTGCTTGGTCGAGACGACCGAGAAGGTGTCGTCGTCCGGTCCTTTGCCGTTGACCAGGTACTTGCTGATTTCCAGAGACGAGCCCTCAGGCACAATCAGCTTTTCCCTGTCATTGCGAGTCTCCATCGTCAGTTCCAGGGTGGAGCGTGGCGTGGATTCCGATTTGCACCCCATGGCGGCACATGCGATGGCCGTCAGGAGGAACAGAGCGATTTTCGTGTGTACGTGCATGGTACAACCTCCTGTACTAATGAACCGCATTTTCCCCTAGGTCGCTTGAGACTTTGGCCTGGTCATGATACAAGGAGGGTATGAAGACATTCGCCTCGTTCATGCTGTTGGTGTCGGTGTTCGTGGTTTCTTTTCTCAACCGTTCCTTCATCGGACTTCCCCTCTATTTCGGCATTTTCGCCTTGATGCCGCTGTGGGTCTGGATGTTCTACGCTGGTGGCTACCGCCTCACCCCCGAGCGGGTGCGCAAGGTGCGCAAAGAGCCTTTCGATTGTTCCTTCATGGCCACCCGGGCCAATCGCCTGCAGGGGCAGGTCGAATACGGTCGTCTGGTGGTAACCTCTGCTTCTGTCGAATTTTATGTACGAAGCAAGCACCGTCATGTCCCTTGCGAGCTCGCCTGGACCATCCCGGTGGGCGAGCTTCGTTCCTTCGCGCTGGAAAAAGGGGACATGGGTCGCTATACCCTGACGTTCATGACTGATGGCGGGGAGGTCTCCTTTGGCCTGAGACGGATGGAGAACGGCAAGGAGGTGTTGATGAAGGCGCTGGGATGGAACCAGGTGCCCGGCTACGGACCGGTCTCCGTCAGTGGTGATGCTGCCGAGGCTCCCTCCTTCGAGGAGGCCGTGAAAAAGCAATCTCAGGGTACATGACGAGTACCACGGTACGATAGGCGCCGAGGGCGTCTTCCGATAGCGTGACACGCATGGAGGTCATTCCGTGCGTGGTGTGTTGCTTTGCTGTGCTCTGGTCCTTCCCCTCGTTCCTCTCGGGGCGGCCCGGTCTACCTTCGCCTTGGGGCTCGACGCGATGGCGGTCAGGGCGCTCTGGACGCCGGAGTTGTGTCTTCGCCTGGAAGCGGTTGCGGGTTGCAGCGGACAGTTCGCTTTCCGATTTCCCCTTTCCTTCAGCTATCGGCTCACCGGGGCGGAGGTCTCCGCCTTGGAGTGGGGGCTGATGGTCGATTACCGTCCGTTTTCTTCCGGCTTCTTCCTGAGTCTCGGCATGTTCCAGAGCGCATATCTTTTCGGTCCCGACAAACCACAGGAGGACCATCTCTACCTGCATGAGGTCGCCGTTGGCTGGACGTTTCATGCCGCCCGCTTCTGTCTTGTGGAGCCGAAGATCGTGATGTTCGATCCCACCGGGGTGTTCGCCAGCGAAAGCGCCATCTGGCGCCAGACGATGGGAAACCGTCCGGATGTCCGCATTTCCCTGTTGGTCGGTCTTGCGTTTCCCGCCCCCTGGCCGGTCTGGGAGGAGCGGAACGGAGACTAGATGGCGGAGAAGGAGGAATCATGCAACGAAGGAAATGGAGACAGTGGGCCAATGTGGTCCTCGTCGTCTTCTTGGCTATCCCGCTTTCGGGGTGCGACAGCGCCGTCAGCGAGGCTGTACAGAGTCGGGTGAGCGACGAAGAGCTGTTGCCAAGGGTGGCGGCGATGATCGACGCCGAGCTGCCGGTCATCCGGGACTACGTCGGAGACGAACTGGACTCGGAAAGAAGCCTGGAGTCGGTCACGGGAGCCGAGGTGGTGGAGCAGACGCTCCAGGAGCAGAACGGCAGGGCCTACATCGAGTTCAGCTACGGGGTGCAGGCAAGCGAGAGCGAGGAGGATGGCGAGGAGCTGCTCAGACAGTCCCGCCAGTTGCTTTCCGACGAGGCATACCAGGAACTGGAGGGCCGGATTGCCGAGAAGCGGATGGCGTTGATGGCGGAGGGGGAATCGGTAGCCAAAGATCTGGCTCCATCGATGCAGAAGGCCTTTTACAAAGACCTGCAGACAGTGGTGGTCAAGTCGGTGGTGTTGCTGACCGCAGGGGCTGTCTATGCCTGCATCCCCCATGCCGTCTGGTGGGGGAAGATCGCCGCGGCCGCCGCGGTCGCGGTCGCCGCCGGGGTGGTGGCCGCCTCGATCATGTCCCTCTATCGCTACTATCGTTTCGGAGGAACGAAGGGGCAGGCGTTCAACGAGTGGCTGTCCAGCGTCACCACCGAGCCGAAGAGCGCCTACCTGGTCGCCTCCAGCATGATCAGCATCGGTAGCACCCTCAAGCGCTCTCCGGTCCTGACCGGAATCATCATCTGTGTGTTTGGCATCTACGGAATCGTCGACGACGTGAAGCCATTGCTTGCCAAGTATTACAAGCAGTAGACGCCAGTTCTTCATTAATGCATAGAAATGACCAGTTTGGAACAATAACTTCCAGGCTGGTCTTAACATTCTTCTAAATCATTGCTATAATAGAAACAGATTGTGAAATAAAAGATTAAATATGTGAATAGAGTAACATTAATTAATCGAATGTTTCGTTCAGATGGATGGTTTGATCAATAAGGAGAGTGTTATGGGCAACAAAATTACCATCATTGGTTCTGGCAGCGTCGGATCTACGATAGCCTACACGCTGGCGGTCACGGGCGTCGCTTCGGAGATTGTCTTGATTGACGTGAACACCCAGAAGTCTTTGGGCGAGGCGCTCGACATCCGTCAGGCCACTCCGTTCTGCGGACCGGTGTCGGTCTACGCGGGAACCTATGATGACGCGGACGGCTCGGATCTGGTCATCCTGACCAGTGGGGTGGCCCGCAAGCCCGGCCAGACCCGCCTGGATTTGGCGCAGACCAACGTCAACATCACCAAATCGGTCATTCCCGAGATCACCAAGCATGCCCCGGATGCGATTTACATCGTCGTTGCAAACCCGGTCGACATCCTGACCTACCAGTTCATCAAGTATTCCGGCATTCCCGCGAACCATATTGTCGGAAGCGGGACCCTGCTGGACACCAGCCGCCTGTGCGCCCGTCTGGCCGAGTACTATCGGATCAACCAACAGGACGTGCATGCCTATGTTTTCGGCGAGCACGGTGACAGCTCGTTCGTTCCTTGGTCGATGGCCAACATCAGCAACATCCCCATCGACGAGTATGCCTCGTGTCTGGAGCACAAGGACCCGATGATGCCGGTTTTGGTCCACAGCGAGGTCGAGGACTATATCCGCAAGTCTGGCGGCAAGGTGATTGCCCGCAAAGGCGCGACATTCTATGCTGTAAGCGCCGCGGTGACCAGCCTGGCCAAAGCGATTCTTTGCGGTGCTGATTCCGCGCTTTGCGTCTCGTCGATGCTGGGCGGAGAGTATGGGATCAGCGACGTCTGCCTGAGCATGATCACCATCGTCGGCCACAGCGGCGTGAAGGGAAGACTTCCCGCACCGCTGACCAATGAGGAGCTAGCGCTGATGCGCCACAGTGCCGATTGCCTGAAGGGCGTGATCAGCCAGCTGGAGTTCTGAGGGGAAGGAAAATGGAATATCGCATTGAACATGATTCGATGGGCGAGGTGAAAGTTCCCGCCGACAAGCTCTGGGGTGCCCAGACCGAGCGTAGCCACGAGAACTTCGACATTGGTGTCGGGATCGAGACCATGCCGAAGGAGATCATCCATGCCTTTGGCTATTTGAAGAAGGCGGCCGCCCTGGCCAACCATGACCTGAAGCCGCAGAAGATGACTGACGCGAAGCTTGCCGCCATCAGCCAGGCCTGCGACGAGATCATCAGTGGAAAACTGGACGAGCAGTTTCCGCTGGTGGTATGGCAGACCGGAAGCGGCACGCAGAGCAACATGAACGTCAACGAGGTGGTCGCCAACCGGGGCAACCAGATTGCGGGGGAGAAGCTCCTGCATCCCAACGACGATGTCAACATGAGCCAGTCGTCCAACGACACCTTCCCGACCGCGCTTTCCATCAGCACTTCGGTGATCATCGAAGACCGGGTGATTCCCGCCATCGATACGTTGGTCGCCACTTTCAAGAAACTGGAAAAGGCATACGAAGGCATCGTGAAGACCGGGCGAACCCACCTGCAGGACGCCGTTCCCATCGCTTTCAGCCAGGAGGTCAGTGGCTGGAGGTCCTCGCTGGAGAAGGACAAGGAACTGCTGGAAAAGGCGCTTCCCGCTTTGGGGCAGCTGGCGCTCGGCGGGACGGCCGTCGGCACCGGGCTGAACGCGCCCAAGGGCTTCGACGTCAAGGTCGCCGAGTACGTTTCCAAGCTGATGGGCAAGCCTTTCGTCACGGCGCCGAACAAGTTCCATGCGCTGACCAGCAAGGACGAGATCGTCTTCGCCCACGGCGCCCTGAAGGCGCTGGCCTGCGACATGATGAAGATCGCCAACGATGTGCGCTGGCTTGCCAGCGGTCCCCGCGATGGTCTTGGGGAGATTACCATTCCTGCCAACGAGCCGGGTTCCTCGATCATGCCGGGCAAGGTCAACCCGACCCAGTGCGAGCAGGTGACGATGGTCGCCGTCCAGGTCATCGGCAACGACGTCGCCGTCGGCATGGCCGCCAGCCAGGGCAACTTCGAGCTGAACGTCTTCATGCCGGTGATCGCCTACAACTTCCTGCAGTCTGCCCGTCTGTTGAGCGAGTCCATCCTCTCGTTCAACGCCAAGTGCGCGGTCGGCATCGTGCCCAACAAGGAGAAGATGCACGAGAACCTGTATCGCTCGCTGATGCTGGTCACTGCGCTCAACCCCTATATCGGGTACGAGCGTGCGGCAAAGGTGAGCCATAAGGCGTTCGAAGAGAACATCTCCCTGAAGGAGGCCTGCGTGGCCCTCGGATTCCTCTCGGATGCGGAGTTCGACAAGGTGTTCCATCCCGAACAGATGGTTTGAGGAGTGTGCCGTGAGTATCTATAGTTATTTTCCCGGGTGTACGCTGAAGAACAAGGCGCAGGAGCTGGACGAGTGCGCCCGGCTCAGCGCCGAAGCGCTCGGCTTCACGCTGGCGGAACTGCCTGAGTGGCAGTGCTGCGGCGGTGTCTATACGGCGGCGAAGGATGAGATCGTGACCAAGCTGAGCGCCATCCGCGCCTTGGCGGCCGCCAGGGACGCTGGCCAGGACTTGGTGACAATCTGCTCCGCCTGCCACAACGTGATCAAGCGGGCCAACGCCGACATGCAGGACAAGGATTTCGACTTCAAGGTCAACAACTATCTGAAGCTGGACCATCCGTATCATGGCGAGACCCGCGTCTTCCATTACCTCGAGGTGCTTCGCGACAAGGTCGGTTTCGACAAGCTCGCCTCGATGGTCAAGCGTCCCTTGGCGGGGATGAAGGTCGGCGCCTATTACGGGTGCCTGTTGCTGCGTCCAGGCAAAGTGATGCAGTTCGACGACCCGGAGAATCCGAAGGTCATGGAGGATTTCATCCGTGCCCTGGGTGCGGAGCCGGTCGTCTGGGCGATGCGCAACGAGTGCTGCGGAGGCTATGTCCGTCTGGACGAGCCGAAGATCGCCTGGGACAAGAGCGGCAGGATCCTGGCCAACGCCAAGGACATGCAGGCCGACCTGCTGGTGACTGCGTGCCCGCTTTGCCAGTACAACCTGACGAGCAACACTGACTACGACATGCCGGTCTTCTATTTCACCCAGCTCTTGGCTTACGCCTTGGGCTTGAAGGAGCTGAAGGAGGCAGAACATGGAAAGTGCTGAGTCGATGAAGCAGGAAATCCTGCGCATCAGTGGGGTGGATCCGCTGAAATGCATGCGTTGCGGCAAATGCGCGGCGACCTGCCCTTGCTACGAGGAGATGGAGTACCATCCCAACGAGTTCGTCTTCATGGTCGAACGTGGGGAGATTGAGCCGCTTCTCTCTTCGAAGAGCCTGTACCGGTGTCTTTCCTGCATGGCCTGCATCGAGCGGTGTCCGCGGCAGGTGGAGCCTGCCAAGCTGATCGAGGCGGTCCGGCTTTACGTCGAACGCGCCAAGGAGGGCAGCCACATGACCCCGCAGGACATGGTGGGCAGGCTTGAGGACCAGATGCCACAGCAGATTCTGGTCAGCGCGATGCGAAAGTTCAACAAATAGGTGAAGCGATGCAGAGAATAGGAGTGTTCGTGTGCCATTGCGGCACCAATATCGCGGCGACCGTTGACGTGAAGCGGGTCGCCGAGACCCTGGGCAAGGAGCCGGGAGTGGTCGTCGCGACCGATTATCCCTACATGTGCTCCCTTGCCGGGCAGGATCTGGTCAAGGACGCCATCAAGGAGAAGCAGCTCACCGGCGTGGTGATCTGTTCCTGTTCCCCCCGCATGCACGAGGGGACCTTCCGCAAGGCGGCCCAGCAGGCAGGACTCAATTCCTTCATGCTGGAGATCGCCAATATCCGCGAGCAGTGCTCGTGGATCCACAAGGATATCGCCGAGGCGACCGACAAGGCCATTTCCATCGGCCGGGCAGCCATCGCCAAAGTGCGCAACGACCAGCCGCTGACTCCGAGCCAGAACCCGGTGGTCAAGCGTGCCCTGGTCATCGGCGGTGGCATCGCCGGCATCCAGGCGGCCTTGGATATCGCCGACGCGGGCTATGATGTCGATATCGTCGAGAAACAGCCGACGGTCGGAGGGAAGATGACCCAGCTGGACAAGACCTTCCCGACGCTGGACTGCGCCAGCTGCATCCTGACCCCGAAAATGGTCGATGTGGCGCAGAACGAGAAGATCCACATCTACTCCTACAGCGAGGTAGAGAAGGTGGAGGGCTATATCGGTAACTTCCACGTGCAAATCCGCCGCAAGGCCCGCTATGTGGACGAGGACAAGTGCACCGGTTGTGGCCTGTGCACCCAGAAGTGCCCGATGAAGAAGGTGCCCAACGAGTTCAACCTCGGGCTGGACGACCGCCATGCGGTCTACATTCCTTTCGCCCAGGCGGTTCCCAAGGTTGCGACGATCGACCCCCGTTATTGCAAGATGCTGAAGGAGGGCAAGTGCGGCCTTTGCTCGAAGGTCTGTGGTGTCGGTGCCATCGACTACAAGCAGCAGGACCGCTTCGTCGAGCAGGATTATGGCGCCATCGTGGTGGCCACCGGCTTCAACCCGATCCGGTTGGACGCATTCGACGAGTTTGCCTACACGGAGAGCAAGGACGTGGTCAGTTCCTTGGAGTTCGAGCGTCTGATGAACGCGGCAGGGCCGAACAACGGCGTGCTGTTGCGCCCTTCTGACGGCAAGCCTCCCAAGACCTTGGTCTTCGTCCAGTGTGTCGGATCCCGCGGAACTTCCTGCAGGGACAAGGAGTATTGCTCCAAGATCTGCTGCATGTACACGGCCAAGCACGCCATGTTGGTGAAGGAGCATTACCCCGACACCGAGGTGTATGTCTTCTATATCGATGTCCGTACCCCGGGCAAGAACTTCGACGAGTTCTACCGCCGGGCGGTGGAGCAGTTCGGCGTCCATTACATCAAGGGCATGGTCGGAAAGGTCGTTCCCCAGGCTGACGGTTCGCTGGACGTGCAGGCTTCCGACTTGCTGGCCCGCGAACAGCTGCACATCAAGGCCGACATGGTGGTGCTTGCCGCAGCCATGGAGCCGGACAAGAGCGCACGGCATCTGGCGACGATGCTGACCGCCTCGATGGATACCAATGACTGGTTCACCGAGGCACATCCGAAACTCCGCCCGGTCGAGAGCCCGACTGCAGGCATTTTCCTTGCCGGCGCCTGCCAGGGACCGAAGGATATTCCCGATACGGTCACCCAGGCGGGAGCGGCGGCGAGCAAGGTGATCGGCCTGTTGTCCAAGGACCACCTGACGGGCAACCCCTGTATCGCCGAGTGCAATGAACTGCGATGCAACGGCTGCTCTTCCTGTGCCAATGTCTGTCCCTATGGCGCGATCACCTACGTGGACAAGGAATTCAAGATGCCTGCCCGCGTGGTCGTGACCCGTCGTGTCGCCCAGGTCAACGCGGCGCTCTGTCAGGGTTGTGGCGGCTGTACCGTCGCCTGTCCGTCGGGAGCCATGGACCTGAAGGGCTTCGCTACGAGCCAGATTCTCTCGGAGGTTGATGCGATATGCCAGTGAATGATACGTACCGGCCCAAGATTGTGGCGTTCTGCTGCAACTGGTGTTCCTATGCAGGTGCCGACCTTGCCGGCACCAACCGCCTGCAGTACCCCGCCGAGGTGAAGATCGTGCGCGTGCCCTGTTCGTGCCGCGTCAACCCGATCTTCATCCTCCGCGCCTACCAGCGCGGCGCCGACGGGGTGATCCTCTGCGGCTGCCACCCGGGTGACTGCCACTATACCAAGGGAAACTATTTCACCCGCAGGCGCATGACCCTGCTCTTCTCCATGCTGGATTACCTTGGCATCGAGAAGGAGCGCACCCGCGTCGAGTGGGTGTCTGCTGCCGAGGGCAACCGTTTCGCCCATGTGATGCAGGATTTCGTTTCGACGGTCGGCAAACTGGGACCGAACAAGCGTCTGGAGGATCTGCGATGCAAGATGAAATGAAAGCGAAAGCGATCGAGATGCTTTCCAGCGGGGCTGTCAGGCGCGTGGTCGGCTGGCGGGAGGGTGACTTCGACTATGATGTCACGCCTGCCTTCTTCGAGAGCGTCGAGGACCTGAAGGCCCACTTCGTGTACAACGACTTCTGCGGGCCGAACCTTTCCAAGTACATGGTCAAGGTCAGCCGCATGGAGGGCAAGAGTCTGGTTTTCCTCAAGCCTTGCGATACCTACAGCTTCAACCAGTTGCTGGACGAGCACCGCATCAGGAGGGACCAGGTCCATATCGTCGGCATTCCCTGCGGCGGAATGATTGACTGCTACAAGGCCCTGCGCAAGAGTAGTGGTGACGTGCTGGAGATGAGTTCTGATGGAACGACGGTCAAGGTGAAGACCCTGACCGGGGAGATGAGCTATCCCAAGAACGATGTCGTCGAGGAGCGTTGCCTTTGCTGCAAAGGTGGCAAGCACATGGTCTACGACGAGCTGATTGGAGAGGAGGGGACACTGAATCCGGACTCCAATCGTTTCCGTGGCGTGAAGATGGTGGAGAAGAAGAGCCCGGAGGAGCGTTTCGCCTTCTGGCGCGGCGAGCTTTCCCGCTGCATCCGCTGCAACGCCTGCCGCGATGTCTGTCCGGCCTGCACCTGCGAGCTTTGCGTCTTCGGAAATGACAAGTCTGGTGCGGCGACCAAGGCCCCAGTCAACGCCTTCGAGGAGAACATGTACCATATCATCCGCGCTTTCCACGTCGCCGGCCGTTGTACCGATTGTGGCGAATGCTCCCGGGTCTGCCCGGAACGGATCCCTCTGCACTTGATCAACCGCAAGTTCATCAAGGACTATGACGAGTTGTACGGCAACTACCAGGCGGGTGAGAGCAGCGAGGGGGTCAGTCCTCTTTTCGCCTACAAGGAATCGGATCCCGACCCTTCGGTCGTGCTGAAGGAAGGAGGTGCGGACAATGCGTAAGCTTGCTTTGAACACCCTGGACGCCTTCTTCAAGGCGATTGCCAAAACCGAGGCGCTCTATCTGCCGGTGCGGGAGAACATGAGCGCGGCTTTCGAGCGCTACGAAGAAGGGACGGTCTACTTCGAGGCTCCCAACACGTTGCGCAGCGCCAAGGACTTCTTCTTCCCGCAGAGCGAGACCTTGGCGGCCTTCCGCTTCCAGCAGGACAAGATCGAGGTGGTCGACCCGCGCAGGGAAAGCGAGGATTTCGTGGTTTTCGGGGTGCGTCCGTGCGATGTCGCCTCCTTCAAGATCCTGGATTCCGTCTTCCTTGCCGACCCGGTGGATACCTATTACCAGAACCGCCGTCGCCATGCAACCATCATCAGCCTCGCCTGCACCAAGCCGAGAAGCACCTGCTTCTGCTCGCTGTACGGCATCGACGCCACCAAGGGTGGTGCCGACATCGACAGCTACAAGTGCGCCGACGGCTACTACTTCGAGGCCAATACCGAGAAGGGCAGGAAGCTGCTGGAAAGCCTTGATTCCCTTTTCACCGATGGTGACGATACGGTGGTCGAGCGCCAGAGGGAAGCGGTGCGGAAGTTGGTGGAGAAGCTTCCTTTCGGGAAGTTGGACATGCACAAGTTCGGCAAGGACGCCAAGATGCTCGAGCTGTTCGATTCGCCCGAGTGGGACCAGCTTTCCCAGTCTTGCCTAGGCTGTGGCACCTGTACGTTCGTCTGTCCCACCTGCCAGTGTTTCGACATCCGTGACTTCGACACAGGTCACGGGGTCCAGCGGTATCGTTGCTGGGACAGCTGCATGTACTCGGACTTCACCCAGATGGCGGCAGCCAATCCCAGACGTACCCAGAAGGAGCGGTTCCGGCAGCGCTTCATGCACAAGCTGGTCTACTATCCCGAGGAACACCAAGGGGTCTATGGATGCGTGGGTTGTGGCCGTTGCCTTGAGCGGTGCCCGATCCATATGCATATCGTCAAGGTGATCAAGACGCTCGGGGAGGATGCGTGATGGACAAGGAAGCATTGATTCCGCATGTTGCGGTCGTGACGAGGATCGTCAAGGAGACGCCGGACGTGAAGTCCTTCTACGTTTCCGCTCCTGAAGGGGGCAAGCCGTTCGAGCACAAGCCTGGACAGTGCGCCATGCTTTCCATCCCCGGTCAAGGGGAGTCGATGATCTCGATCACTTCAAGTCCGACCGAGCAGGATTTCATCGAGTTCAGCGTCAAGAAGGTGGGCCGGGTGACCGGGTACCTGCACGATTTGGAGCCAGGCAGCCAGATTCTGGTGCGCGGTCCCTATGGCAGGCCCTTTCCTGTGGATACGGAACTGAAAGGACATGATTTGGTCTTTGTGGCCGGCGGCATCGGTTTGGCGCCACTGCACTGCGTCATCAACTACGTCCGTGCCAAGCGGCAGGACTACGGCAACGTGATGGTGATCTACGGCTCCCGCTCCAAGGAGGATCTGGTAGACTACCATGAGATGCTTGAGGAGTGGGGAAAGGATGGCTCGATCGACGTCCGCCTTACCATCGACCGTGCGGAGGAAGGGTGGGACGGCCACGTCGGCTTTGTTCCCAACTATGTGAAGGAACTGCAGCCGGCTCTTTCCAGCAAGGTGCTGATCTGCGGACCTCCGGTCATGATCAAGTTTACGCTTGCGGGGTTGAAGGAGCTGGGTTTCGCGTTGGACCAGGTCTATACGACCATGGAGATGCGCATGAAATGCGGTATCGGCAAGTGCGGACGCTGCAACATCGGCAGCAAGTACGTCTGCAAGGACGGTCCGGTATTCCGGTTTGACGAGCTGGATGCACTGCCGAACGAGTATTGATGAGGAGCATGTGGATATGAGTGTGCAAATGGTGCATGTCTATTTCTTTGGAAAACAGTATCTGGTTCCCGACAACCTGACCATCATGAAGGCCATGGAGTACGCCGGCTACCAGCTCGTGCGCGGCTGTGGATGCCGCAATGGGTTCTGCGGAGCCTGCGCCACAATCTACCGCATCAAGGGCCAGCAGCAGCTGAAGACCGCCCTTGCCTGCCAGACGAAGGTCGAGGACGAGATGTACGTGGCTACGCTTCCCTTCTTCCCGCTCGTCAAGCAGGTCTACGACATCAGGAAGGTCAAGCCGGAGCAGCAGGTGATGATGCAGCTCTATCCGGAGATTTACAGCTGTGTCGGTTGCAACGCCTGTACCCGCGCCTGTCCCCAGGGCCTGAAGGTCATGCAGTACATCGCCTACGCGCAACGGGGCGATTTCGCCAAAGTGGCGGAACTTTCCTTCGACTGCGTCATGTGCGGTATCTGCTCTGTCCGTTGCCCGGCGGAGATCAGCCACCCGCAGGTCGCCCTGCTCGCCCGTCGTCTGAACGGCCGCTACCTGGCGCCCCATTCGGTCCACGTGGACGAACGGGTACAGGAAATCAAGGAAGGCAAGTTCGAGAAAGATCTCGAGGATCTGATGGCCAAGAGCAACGACCAGTTGAAAGACCTGTACGAGCACAGGGATATCGAGAAGTGAGGAAGAGCCATGTATACTGACGAGACATTGCTGGCATCCATCAAGAAAGTCGAGGCAAAGCGCGCGGCAAATGCCGCTTTGGAGCCTCGCCGCATGACGGCTGACGAGAAGGACCAGGTCCTTTCCACCTATCATCCAGACTATATCAAGAGCCAGTTCGCCACGCTCCGGATTGGCCCGAACAAAGGGGACAAGGTTCCCCTCGAGCTGGCCGACCTGCTGCAGGGGCGCAGCCGGATCAACCCGAAGGACGTCGACCTTTCCCATGTGGACTATGACGTCGACGTCCTGGTCATCGGTGGTGGCGGTGCAGGTGCCTCGGCCGCCATCGAGGCGCACAACGCCGGCGCCAAGGTGATGGTGGTGACCAAGCTCCGCATGGGTGACGCCAACACCATGATGGCCGAGGGCGGCATCCAGGCCGCGGACAAGCCGGGAGACTCTCCCGCCATCCACTTCCTGGACGTCTATGGGGGCGGGCATTTCGCCGCCAAGAAGGAGCTGGTCTACAAGCTGGTCAACGAGGCTCCCGAGGCGATCCAGTGGCTGGACTCGCTTGGGGTGGAGTTCGACAAGGACAAGGACGGAGTGATGATCACCACCCATGGTGGCGGGACCAGCCGCAAGAGGATGCACGCCGCCAAGGACTATAGCGGTGCCGAAATCATGCGCACCCTGCGCGACGAGGTGATGAACCTCGGCGTGCCTGTAGTCGATTTCACCAGCGCGATCGAGCTTCTGAAGGATGAGAAAGGCGATTGTGCGGGAGCAGTGCTGCTCAACATGGAGACCAAAGAGGTCAGGATCGCCCGGGCAAAGACCGTGATCATCGCCACTGGCGGAGCCGGCCGGCTCCACTATCAGGGATTCCCGACCAGCAACCACTACGGCGCCACCGCCGACGGCTTGGTCCTTGCCTACCGTGCGGGTGCCCGCCTGCTGTATGCCGATACCTTGCAGTACCACCCCACCGGTGCCGCCTTCCCCGAGCAGATCTTCGGTGCCTTGGTCACCGAGAAGGTCCGTTCCCTGGGGGCCAAGGTGGTCAACTGCGACGGAGATGTCTTCGTCCATCCGTTGGAGACTCGTGACGTCGAGGCTGCGGCGATCATCCGCGAGTGCAAGGGCGAGCACAAGGGCATCACCACCCCGACCGGCGGCATGGGTGTCTGGCTGGATACCCCGATGATCGAGCTGAAGAATGGAGCAGGGACGATCGAGAAGCGGATTCCCGCCATGCTGCGCATGTTCGCCAAGTACGGCATCGATATCCGCAAGGAACCGATTCTCGTCTATCCGACCCTGCACTATCAGAACGGAGGCGTGGAGATCGATACCAACTGCGAGAGCAACGTGAGGAACCTGTTCGTCGCGGGCGAGGCTTCGGGAGGCATCCATGGCCGTAACCGTCTGATGGGCAACAGCCTGCTGGACGTGATTGTCTTCGGCCGTGATGCCGGAAAAGTCGCCGCCGCGCGCAGCAAGGAGGTGCAGGTCGGCAAACTGACGCTCTGCCACGTCGACGCATTCAACAAGGAGAGGACTGGTGCCGGTATCACCGGCGGGACCTACTCCCCGAAGTTGCTGCCGGACTATCGCCGACCGGATATGAACAAGGAGGCAACGTATGAACTCTAATGGAAACATGGTCGCCAGCCTGCTGGAGACGGTGATGGTCATCTGCTTCGGCCTGTCTTGGCCGCTCTCGATCAGACGCTCGCTGAAGAGCCGCACGGCCCAGGGAAAGAGTCTTTTCTTCGAGGTCTTCATCGTCATCGGCTACCTCTGCGGCATCGTCGCCAAGACCATTTTGCATTCCTATAACCTGGCCTATTGGTTCTACTATCTGAACACCTGTATGGTCAGCATTGATATCTGCCTGTGGTTCCGCAACACGCGCCTGGACCAGAGACGTGAAAAAGGAGAGAAGGTATGAAAATCGAAGTGTGCTTTGGCAGTTCCTGCCATGTGAAGGGATCCCCGCAGATCTTCCAGATGCTGCAGGATGAGATCAAAAAGAACCATCTGGAGGACAAGGTGAGCCTCGGGGGCACGCTCTGCATGGGCCACTGCAAGGAGCCCGGCGCCAACCTGATGATCGACGGCACCGTTTTCACCGGACTGACCGCCGATACGTTCGACGCCTTCTTCGACGAGCACGTGAGGAAGCCTTTGCTCGGCTGAGCGCTTCCTGCACTCGGTTTTCTGCGCCCTCTTTCCCAGGAGGGCCATTTTGTTTGGTGGCATGCAAGCCGGGCACGAGTCGGGACGATCCGGAGTTCTTGGGTGGCTTGCTGTTGTTTCGGTGGCTTCTCTTGTACACTGTACCTCTGGGGGATGCTTGCGGGAACGCCGTCCTCTTGGGGGGATTGGGATGCGGATTGGGAAGAATCTTCTGTATTGTCGGAAACGGAAAGGATTGTCGCAGGGACAAGTCGCGGACCTGGTGGGGGTTTCTTTCCAGACGGTAAGCGCCTGGGAACATGATGTCTATCTGCCACAGCTCGAGAAGCTGGAGAGCCTTGCGGAGGTCCTGGACACGACGATTGCCGAACTTTGTTCCACAAGCCCTGCGGGTTCTTTTTCGTGGGAACTGAAGGACCAGATGTTCTCGGTGGACCACATGTATGCGTTCATCCGGAGTTTCGCCCAAGGTTCAGGAGCGAGGCAGACGGCGGCGGCTCTCCCATATGCAAGAAAGATGCATGCAGGCCAGTACCGGAAAGGAAACGGAAAGGTCCCGTATATCTATCATCCTTTGCTCATGTCCTGCCATGCGCTGGCGCTCCAGTTGCATGAGGATGACTTGATCGCGGCCCTGCTTTTGCATGATGTGTGCGAGGACTGCCTGGACGGAAACGGAAAGAGGATCCAGCCAGAGGATCTTCCTGTCGGCCCGGTGGCGCGCCAGGCGGTACGGCTGGTGACGAAACCGGAGGAGCGGCCTAACGGCTGGGAAAAGGCGTACTATGACGCCATTTCGGGAAACCGGATCGCGACCATCGTGAAAGTGTTGGACCGTTGCAACAACATCTCTCTGATGGCGGGGGGATTCTCCAGGCAGAAAATGGCGCAGTACATCGCCGAGACGGAAACGTACGTCATGCCGTTGCTGGATGTGCTGAAACGGCGCTACGAGGAGAGCTGCTATCATGCGGCGTTTCTGGTCAAATACCAGATGTTGAGCGATATGGAGAATTTGAAGAGGCTTCTGTAGGAAGTCTTGTCGGTTTGCCTTCTGCTTTTGCAATGATACAATAGATGCAGAAAAATCGATATAAATATGGGTGTTTTTCGTAAACTCGCATGATGCTTCTTTAAAATAAAAATAAATTGGTTTTGAAACAAAAATATTTGCATTGACAATAGCTTTTCCTGGCCATACCATGGAATTGGGAATTCTCCCCGATCGAGGTATACGATGAAAGCTACAGCTGTCCGTCTGCATGGTGCGAATGACCTGCGACTTGACACATTCGAACTGCCGCCCATCAAGGACGACGAGATACTGGTGAAGGTCGTTTCCGATACAATCTGCATGTCGACCTACAAGTGCGCCATCCTGGGCACCAAGCACAAGAGGGTCCATCCGGACGTCGCCGAGCATCCCGCCATCATCGGCCACGAGTTTGCCGGCGACATCGTCCAAGTGGGTGCGAAGTGGAAGGACCAGTTCGAGCCAGGAATGAAGTTCACCAGCCAGCCGGCCCTGAACTACAAGGGGACGATGTTCTCTCCGGGCTATTCCTACGAGTACTGTGGCGGGGACGCCACCTACTGCATCCTGCCCCACGAGGTGATGGAACTGGGGTGTCTCCTGCGCTACGACGGGGATGGCTACTTCGAGGCCTCGCTTGCCGAGCCGATGTCCTGCTGCATCGGCGCCTTCCACGCCTGCTTCCATACCAAGATGGGCTCCTACGTCCATTCGATGGGGGTGAAACGGGGAGGAAAGATGGCCTTGGTCGCCGCTGCCGGCCCGATGGGGTTGGGGGCGCTGACCTATGCGGTCCATATCGACAACCGTCCTTCGCTGATTGTCCTGACCGACATCAACAAGGAACGACTTGCCCGGGCGCGGAAGCTCTTTCCGCGGGAGGAGCAGCAGAAGCTCGGTGTCCGTATCGAGATCGTCGACACCTCGGCGATGGGTGATGTGGCGAAGGAGATCCGGGCCGCCTACGCCCCCGATGGCTTTGACGATGTCTTCTGTTTCGCCCCGATCGCCAGCGTGATCGAGACTGCAGGGGACTTGCTTGGCCGGGACGGGTGCCTGAACTTCTTTGCCGGTCCGACCGACAAGAACCTGCATGCGCCGTTGAATTTCTACGACGTCCACTACAACGCGACCCATGTCATCGGCACCACCGGCGGCAACACCGAGGACATGAAGGAGTCGCTGCGGATGACCGAGCAGGGAATCCTCGACCCGGCGGTGATGGTGACCCATGTCGGAGGTCTGAACTGCGCGGCGGAGGTAACGCTCCACCAGCCTCAGCTGCCTGGTGGCAAGAAGCTGATCTATACCCATATCGACATGCCCCTGACCGCCTTGGAGGAGTTCCGGGGGCTGGGAGCAAAGGACGCGCGATGCGCCGCAATCGCCGATATCATCGATGCGCACAACGGGTTGTGGAGCGCCGAGGCCGAACGGTATCTGCTTTCCCATTGGAAGCAGGGCTGAGAGAGAAACCATGAGCGTGACGATTACCATCCAGCATGCAGTGAAACGCTACGGAGCCAACACGGTCATCGCAGACCTGTCACTTGCTATCAGGAATGGAGAGTTTTCACCTTGCTCGGCCCTTCGGGCTGTGGCAAGACGACTCTGCTGCGCATGATCGCGGGGTTCAATTCAATCGAGGGAGGAGCCTTCTTCTTCAATGAGAGGCGTATCAATGACTTGGATCCCGCCAAGCGTAACATCGGTATGGTCTTTCAGAACTATGCCATCTTCCCGAACATGACGGTCCGCAAGAACGTCGAGTTCGGGCTGAAGAACCGCAAGTTCCCTGCCGAGGAGATACGGGAGCGGGCCGACAAATACTTGAGGATTGTCCATGTAGAGATGCTCGCCGACCGTATGCCTGAGCGTCTTTCCGGTGGCCAGCAACAACGCGTGGCACTTGCCCGTGCCCTGTGCATCAATCCGGACGTGCTGAAGGAGCTTGGTGTGACCGTCGAGGGATATGCGGACTTGCTCAACCCGAAGCTTAAAGGCAAGATCATCATCGCGGCCCCGGATGCAAGTTCTTCCGGATACCGGCAACTGCAGACCGTCCTTGCTGTCATGGGCGATACGTTCGACGACCAGAAAGGGTGGGATTATATTGCCCGTCTGATTCCGCTCTGCTACTCTACCAACTCCTCCAAGGATGTCTTCAATCTCGTCAATGAAGGCGAGTATGCCGTTGGCCTTTCGTATGAGTCGACCCCTGCCGGCATCATTGCCCAAGGAGGAGCGACCATGCGCCTTGTCTACATGAAGGAGGGAAATACCGCCATGCCTGGTGGCGCTGCCATCGTGAAGAACGCTCCGAACCTTGCCGCGGCCCAGGCCATGATGGACCTGCTTGCTTCCAAGGAGTTCCAGGACAGGCGTGCCGACCTTGCCGGCCGCGGGACCAACAGGAACTGCAAGGCGAGCGACCTTCCCGCCAACAACACACTTGGGTTGAAGGATCTGGATTATGGGTATCTGGCCGCCAACAAGAGCAAGCTGATGGATCATTTCAACGATCTCTGGTCATCCCTTCACAAATAGAAGCAATCCAGTCCTTTGTCCTGCCACGGGGGGAGCCCCGTGGCTTTTCTGTGCGTGTACAATTCCTGCTCCTTGTGTTTAAATATGCCAGAGGAGCTTACAGATGGAACGTGACGCGTTGGCACAGGATATATTGGAGCGGTTTGTCCGTTATGCGCAGGTGGATACCCAGAGCAGCGAGGTTGCCGCCGAGCAGGGCAAACATCCCTCGACCGATATCGAATGGGATCTGCTCAGGATGTTGCAGGCTGAACTGCAGGACCTTGGGGTCAAGGATACGGAACTGGATGAGCATGGTGTGCTGATCGGCCGCATACCGGCCAGCAAGGGCAAGGAGCGCAAGCCGACCATCGGATTGATGGCACACGTGGACACTGCCAGCGATGTGAAGGGCAACGGCGTCAAGCCGCAGGTCATCGAGCGCTACCAAGGAGGGGACGTTACCCTGCCCAATGGGTTGGTGATCGCAGCCAGCGAGAACCCGGAGCTGGCGCAATACCAAGGGGAGACCTTGGTCACCAGTGACGGCACGACGTTGCTTGGTTCCGATGATAAGGCGGGTGTCGCCGAAATCATGGGTGTGGTCAAGAGAATCCTTGCCGACTCCACTATCCAGCATGGTCCCGTCGAGGTCTATTTCACCTCCGACGAGGAGACTGGCATGGGTATGGACTGTTTTCCATACGACAAGATCCGCTGTGACTTCTGCTATACCGTTGACGGCGGCCCACGCTACTCGATCGAGCAGGAGTGTTTCAGTGCCGCCGGTGTGCGGCTTCACATCCACGGCGTCAGCTACCATACCGGTAGCGGCCGGGGGCGGATCGTCAATGCGATTACCGTTGCCAGCCGCATCTTGTCCAGCCTGCCGCAGGCCGAGAGCCCCGAGGCGACTGACGGAAGGTATGGCTTCTACGCTCCGATGAAGATTGAAGGGGCGCTGAACGAGTGCACGCTGAGCTTTCTGCTGCGCGACTTCAAGAACGAAGAGATCGAGCGCCGCATCAGCGTCATGCAGAGCCTGAGCCAGGCGATGGAGGCGGCCTATCCCGGTTGCAAGATTGATGTCGAGGTGAAACATCAGTACTACAACATGGTCGAGGAGGCCAGAAAGAAGCCTTTGGTGCTCGACTGCATCTGGCAGGCAGGCAAGGAACTTGGCATGCCACTGTACGAGTCGCTGATCCGTGGCGGTACCGATGGCGCCCGAATGGCCCATGACCGTCATATCCCCTGTCCGAACCTTTTCACCGGCGGGCATAATCTCCATTCGGTCTATGAATGGGCGGCGCTTCCTGCCATGCGGGACAGCGCCCGTCTGATCTGCCGTATCCTGGAGATTGGAGCGCGGTAATGCGGCCGTTTTGGGCCTTGGCCTTGACCCTTTGCCTGCTCTCTCCGTTGGGAGCGCTCTCCGTGCGAATCGACGCCTCTGGCGCCCCACAGGCGGAGCGGGCTGTCGCTCTGGCGGTGCGCCATGCGGCCAAGGGGCTGGAAGGGGAAAACCTGCTGGTGACCCTCTCCTCGTTCAGCCAGGATGATTCGGTCACCAGTCTTGAGGTGACACTCCTTGCGGGTGGAAACTCGATCGTCGAGCGGCCTCTTGTCGCCACCAGCGGCTGGGAAGGGCGGCTGCGCAAGTTGCTGGAGAGCCAGCTTTCCTATGATTTGCTGTTGCTGTATCCTCCCGCTTCGGACGCAGTGGTGTTGGAGGAGCTCTATCTTGCCCGTCCCGCCGAGGGGTTCTCCTTCAAGCCTGGACTGGTCTGCCAGAGCAGGAGTGCGGAAGGACGGACAGGATTATTGGTAGCCCGGGATGTCTATGGGGAAGTTGTCCGCCTTGATGCCCTCAGCGACCACGGAATCCGGCTCGGTCAGGAACTTGTTCCCGCCAGCGGGCAAGGTGTGGAGGGCTGGTTCAGCATCTTCCCCCTTGGGGGGGAGCTTTCGTGGAGTCTTTCCTGGCCCTATCCTTTTCAACTGTCCCTTGCGGTGGCCGGCTTCGACAGGCACCTGCTTTTCGAGGCAGGGCTTGAGAAACTCTGGCCTCTTTCCAGCGTCAGCCATACTTGGTTCCTCCGCAACAGCTCGATTGGTGCGGCGGTGAGGATGGGAATCGCCTCGCCCTTCGCCCTCGGGGCGAGCGCGTCGGTCACTTGGCGGACGATGGTGACCACCTCGGTTTCTTTCGCGGTCAGCGGGAGATTGCTATACTATGGGAACCAAGAGGAGAAGCGGGCATGGCAGGACGGGTATCAGCTTTTGTGCGGCGTTGGCTACCACTGGTAGTTCTTCCTTGTCTTGCCTTTCTTGCCGTCGGTTGCAAGGTGCTTGACGGCACGGCGCTCCGTCCTTCGTGGGTCAGCCATCCGATTCCCCGGCAGGGGGTGACCGTTTTTGTCGGCCATGGAAGCGACTCCAACAGTTTCAACGCTCGTCTTGAAGCGCTTTCCGATATTCTTTCCCAACTCTCCGAGTCCTTGGGAGAAGATGTCAGTGTCAGTGGGTGGCGTACTTTCTCTACCACCGACAAGTTGCCTGAGTATGACCTGGGCGTGGTCCGGGAGTTCGGGAGTGGCCCGGACATCTGGTTGATGGCGGAGGCGAGCACCAGTGCCATCGAGTCCCGCAGGACCGACCTGCAGAAGGCGAAGATCCAGCAGGACGCGCTGGTCAAGGGATTGATGGCAGACGTGGACGAGGCCTATCGCAACAACCGTGACGGTGTCGCGATTTCCACGTTGCTCGATGCGGTCTATGCCTGTGCCACCCAGCCATCCTCGTACGACGTGCAGGGCTTGGTGAAACTTGCCGTCTCGTATATGAACGCCATACGGATCTCTCTCTCCAAACGTGATCCTCGCGGGCCGAAGGTCGTGGTCAAGGTGCGTCGCCGCCAGATCTTGTTCAACCCGAAAGTGGTGGACGCCTCGGTCAGGGCCACCTTCGACGCAACCGATGTCTGGGGAAAGCCCCGTACCGACTCGTTGCTTTTCGGCTCCGGGGAGCGGGGGCAATTCCAGTTTGTCCCCTACAGCGTGGCGATCAGCGACAAGGGATCGATCGTTTTCTCGCTGGATATCGCCGACAAGTTGGAGCGGTTGCGTCCGGTGCTGGATGCCAGCCTCTATGCATCCCTCGAGGCCGCCTATCAGTCTAGCCAGGTCTCCTTCCCTTACCATCGGGTCAGCAAGTACAGCGGCTCGGCCATGCTGGTGGGGGTCGTGAATGCGGGCCCATTCGACAGCGAACGGGTCGAAGCGTCGCTTTCCAGCTGGTTGCTTGGCAAGGGCGTCGATTCCACGATCGTCAAGCTTGATGGGGAGATGGGTGAGGACGAGTTGCGGCTGGTGCGCCAGGAGAATCCTGGGGCGACCTACCTGCTTGCCATGGAAATCCGCGAGGAAGGAAAGACCGAAATCGAAAACATTCCCCTTTGGATTGTCACCGGGAACATCCAGCTCTGGAATCTGCGAAGCCAGAGCCTGGTCGACCAAAGCGGGGAGATGACGCTGGTGGAGGAGTCCTTGGAGGATGCCTACCAGCAGATTCTTCAGGTGGTTACCGACCGTTTCTCGGAGTACCTGTAGCGGTTTCGCTCGTGCGCTGGCCCCGTAGCCAGGCGATTTCTTCCTTCCATTGTCTGGGAGCGGGACTTTTCTCCTCCACAGGAGTCTCGAGGATCAGCGGAATGCCGCTGGTACGTGGATCTTTGGCGATCAAGGCGAAGGGAACCAGCCCGATCTCCCCCTTGCCCAGCGGGGCGTGGCGGTCGACATGGCTGGCAAGCTTTCCCTTTGAATCGTTGAGGTGCATGCCTTCCAGTTTCCCGAATCCGATGACCTTGCCGAAGCGCTCCATCACCTGTTCATACCCTTGCGGGGTGCGGATGTCGTAACCGGCGGCAAAGCAATGGCAGGTGTCGATGCAGACACCAAGCCGCTCAGGATAGGTGGAGAGGGCGATGATGTCACGGATCTCCTCGAATGTCCTTCCGACGTTGCCTCCCTGACCTGCGGTAGTCTCCAGGATAGGGTGGATTCCGGGGACCTGCTCCATCGCCCGGTCAAGGCTGTCGGCAATCAAGCGCAGTTCCTCTTTCACGGAAATGCGTCCCAGATGGCTGCCGGGGTGGACGTTCAGCTTGCAGAGTCCCAGAAGCCGGACCCGGTCCAGCTCCACGATGAAGGCGTCGAGGCTTTTCTGGCGTTTTTCCAGCTCGGGGTTGCCCAAGTTGACGAGGTAGCTGGCATGGGGAAGGATCTGTCTGGGGTCGAACCGAAACCGGGAGACGGCGCTTCTGAAGCGCTGGATGTCTTCTTCCTTGAGCGGCGGGGCGGTCCATTGCCGCTGGCTTTTGGTGAAAAGGGCGAAAGCGTCCGCTCCGATGGCATGGGCGTTCGCAACTGCATTGCACAGGCCTTTTGCAACGCTGGTATGGGCTCCAAAATGATGCATAGCCTAGCATGGACCAATCAGCCTCGTTCCGCAAGTTGCCAAATGGACGACTTTCGGATACGGTTACGCTATATGGATCAACCAGCTGTTGGCGACTGTATCGCCCATTTCACGTTGCAAGAGGTACGGCCGCTTGCAGAATATCAGGCAGTCGGATATCGTTTCGTCCATGCCAGCGGCATGGAAGTCTGTTTTGTGGAGAACGGGGACAACGAGCAGTTTTTCAGCTTTGTCTTCCGCACCCTTCCTGAGGACGATACCGGTGTCGCCCACATCCTCGAGCACAGCACCTTGAGCGGTTCGCGCCGTTATCCGGTCCACGACCCCTTCATCACCTTGGACAAATCGAGCGTCAACACCTACATGAACGCCATGACCTATCCGGACAAGACCATCTACCTGGCGTCCAGTCCGCTTCCCAAGGATTTCGACAATCTGCTGGACGTCTATGCCGATGCCCTTTTCGCCCCATTGCTCCGCAGGGAGACCTTTGAGCAGGAAGGCGTGCGCCTGGTTGACGATGGAAAGGGAGGGCATTGGGAAGGGGTGGTCTTCAACGAGATGCTCGGCTCTGCCAACGACCATGACTCCATCGTCGCCCGAGGTGTCAGCCGAAGCCTCTTCCCCGACACCTGCTATGCCTACGAGTCGGGAGGAAATCCCATCTCGATTGTCGACCTTTCCTGGGAACGGTACAAGGAGTTCTACCGGAACCACTATGCCAGCGGCAACTGCCGGTTGCTGGTCTATGGGAACAACGACATGCGGAAGATCCTGGACATGCTGGATGCGCGTTATCTGCATGACGCCCCCCATACGGAGCCGCTTCCGGCCCCTCGGCGCAGCACCACGTGGAAGCCGGACGCCAGGGTCCGTTTCCTTGCTCCGAAGGAAGCGGGAGGCAAGCGTGGCGATGCCTCGGTGGTCCTTGGCTGGGCTACCGAACCTGCCGACGACAGCCTGTCGATCCTGACCCTGAACACCATCGTCGACCTGTTGCTGGATGACCCGAGCTGTCCGTTGTACAAAGCGTTGCTGGACAGCGGCCTTGCAGAGGATATCTCCCCGGAGAGCGGCATGATCGCCGATTTGCGTGACATGACCTTCCTGGTCGGTTTCAAGGGGATCGATCCGGCCCGCGCCGATGAGGCGGAACGGGTGATCCTTGCCAGCCTGGAGCAGATCTGCCAGGAGGGCATCGGCCGCGAGGCAATCGAAAGCAGCCTGAAGCGCGCCCGCTTCAAGCAGCAGGAGATCACCGGCAGCGTGCCGATGGGACTCCGGATCCTCAGCCGTTCGGTCCATGGGTGGATGGATGGCAAGGGACCTTTCGCCACGATGGAGACGGCTCCGGTTCTCGACCTGCTGGAAAAGGAGATCGCGAAGGATTGCCGCTACTTCGAGCACTGGATCGAGAAGCACCTGCTCGCGAACCATCATCGGGTGCTGGTCAGCGTCGTGCCCGACGAGCGTTATCTCGTCGAGCAGAAGCACGAGCTGGACGAGAAGGCGCGTGCCGCCTTGAACGAGGGGACAAAGGAGGAGAACCGACGTTTCCAGGTCTTTGAGGATACTGCCGACGATCCCCGGGTGCTTGCCACGTTGCCCCATCTTTCCCTTTCCGATCTTCCGCTGGAAATCGTTCCTGACGCCTATGACGAACGAAGCGTGGCTGCAGTGCCGCTCTGGTGGCGGAAGCAGTACACCTGTGGTATCGACTACGTGACGCTGGCAATCGACGTCTCCGACTTCACCGAGGAGGAATACCTTCCGCTGACCCTCTACAGCCGGTTGCTGACCATGACCGGTTGCGGGGACTTGGACAGCAGGGCGGTGAGTCTTGCCATCAAGCGCCTTTTCGGAGGCTTCAACGTGGTCACAGACAGCGCGAGCGACATGCGCGGGCGGACCAACCGCGGCTGGTTCTTCGTCCAGATGGGATTCCTCAGCCAGGATCGTGACGAGGCGCTGGACTTCGCAGCTCGTCTTCTTCTGGGTGCCGACCTTGCGGATCCTGCACGGATCAAAGTGGCGCTGGGCGACCTGAAAGGGGATTTTGCCGACAGCATCAACTACAATGCGACCCTTTTTGCCAGCCAGTGTGCCTCATCGGTCTTTACCGAAGCCGCCCAGGATGCCGAGCGACTTGGGGGTATCGTCCAGTGGAATTGGCTGGCCGGCATCAAGGAATCGGATTACGCCGCTCTGGGAAAGCGGATGCTCGGAATCCAGAAACTGCTCTGCCAGCGTGGCAGGCTGGTGGTCGGCGCCACCAGTGGAGACGGTGCCTTGGTGGATGCCCTGTCTCGTTTCCTCGGGCATTTCCCCGCCGGCCGCAGCCAGGAGGCGGGTCGTCCATTCACGCTTCTCCGTCCTGATGAGCATCTGAAGCGTACATTCGCCCTTCCGAGCAATGTCGCCTATGTCAGCCAGGTCTGCAGGACTCCGGAGACGACCGACCGTCTGCAGGTGGCACAGACCCTGCTCAGCCAGATGCTGGCGACTGGGTGGCTGTGGAACTTGGTACGCATGCGCGGGGGGGCTTATGGTGTTGACGCCAGGCCGGACCTGATGGAGCGGCTGTTTGTCTTTTCCTCCTACCGCGACCCGAGGATTTCCGCTTCGTTGGAGGATTATCGCAAGAGCCTGGAAGCGCAGGCCTTGCATCCGGCCGACCCTTCCGAGCTGGAGAAGGCGAAGATTTCGTATGTCGGCATCGAGTTGCGTCCCAAAGGGCCGAATCAGGATTTGGGCACCTTTTTCCGCCGCAAGCTCTACGGATATGACGAGGCCCTTCGGACGAAACGCCGTTCCGACCTGATCTCGATTTCCCCGGAGGAAATCCAAGAGGGCGCCCGTGTGCTGGCTGAATCCCTTGCCACGTGTGACGCGACAGTCGTCTTCGCCTCGTCGGCGCGATTGCGTCAGGAATTTCCTGGCTGCAGGGTAGAGCGGTTGCCGCTCTGAAGGAGGAATCATGTATCTGTTTACCGTACGCCATGGCGAGAGCGAGTGGAATGTCAGGCGGAAGATCTGCGGGATGGTGGATGTTTCCCTTACCGAGAAAGGGTGGGAGCAGGCGCGCGAGGCGGCAAGGATCCTGAAGGAGCACCAACCGGAGAACCAGATCCGGCATATCCTGGTCTCCCCGATGCTGCGGGCACGGCAGACAGCCAGCTGCATCGAGGAGGCGCTTTCTTTGACGGCAGTTCTGGAACCGAGGATCCACGAGATCGATTTCGGCGACTTGGAGGGAGTGGGATATGATGATCCACGCTACCTGGAGCGCAAGGCAGACCCTTTCAGCCGTTTTCCCGGAGGGGAATCGCTGGTGGACGTCGCCGCGAGGCTCTACCAGGTCATCGACACGCTGCCGGAACGCTTCCATGGAGAGAATGTCCTGTGGGTCTGCCACGGGATGATGAGCAAGTTGACGGCCACCTATTTCCGTAGCTATTCCTTTCAGGAGTTTCAGTCTATCCGCATCCACAACTGCCAGATCGTGCGCTACGACATGGCGGATGGACGCAAGTCCCATTGCCACATCAAGGATCCTGCTCAATTCGGGTAATGGAGCGGGATTCCCTGGTGGTCCAGCGCCTCTTGCAACGTACGGATATCGACCGCATCCGCTCCACGTTTCCCCTCGATCATCAGCTTGGCTGCGGTGGCGGCCGCCTGTCCGGTCAGGGCTGCGACCGGGATTTCCCTGGTCACCTCCCACGCCCAGCCGTTGGCGCTGATGGATCGGCCTGCGGTCAGGATGCGGTCGTCGGTCGGATGGTACAGCGTACCGAAGGGAATCTCATACCAAGGCCCGGAATGGATGAAATCAGGGCAGAGTCCGATCGAGTCCGCTTGGTGTTGGCACGCATCATCCTCGGTCAACGTACGCTTGCCGTCGATTCTCCGGGTTTCCCGGAACTGGGGCATGGTGGGTAGGGCGGTGATATCCCTGCCGTTCCCCTTCGTTTCCGCCAGTCGCTTGAGGAGCCTTCGTTGACCTTCCCGGATCAGGAAGGTGACGTCCTCGCAGGTGGTCCCGGCGCTTTGGGAAAGCCCGGTGGGCTGGTTGGCTCCGAAGAGATTGCTGCCGACATTGATCCACTGGTTCAAATGCTCGACGCTCTTCTCGGCTACGGCCTGTCTGGCGTAGTCCAGGGAACTCAGGTAGGCCATGTAGGTGAACCAGTTCCGTCCTGTCCTGGTAGGGATTCCCAGGCGGTCCAAGAGGATGCCGTCTCCTGTGGTGTCGATGACGACGGCGCCATGGTAGGCTCGTCTTCCGTCCCGGGTCTCGACTATCACCGTCGTTCCCTGCTGGTCGCTTGCAGCATCGACGACGAGCGCCTCCATCAGAGCCTCGACCCCTTCTTTGTCCAGCAAGTCGTTCAGCGCGAGGGCGAAGATGTTGGGGGAGAAATGGAACTTGCTGCGAATCCCTTCCGGTCCGCAAAGGGGAAAACCCCGCCATCGCTCATCCAGAGCCTGATAGCCCCACTTCAGGGCGAGTTCCGCTAGCTCCTGGCTCATGCCGGCCATGATCCTGTTGCCTTTCCCATCGTCCAGCGGCTCATAGTAGCCGACCAGTCCGCTGGTGGCCAGCCCCCCGAACAGGACTCGGCGTTCCAGCAGCAGCACCCGTCGGATGCCCAGTCGTTTCGCGCTGACCGCGGCAGAGATGCCGGCGACTCCTGCGCCTGCGACAATCAGCTCATAGCTTCCCGCGAGAGGGGTGACTTGCGTTTCCGTGATTTCCATGCTTCGGTTGTACCTGAATACCGGTGCGCTACGCAACCGGTGGTTATCTTGTGTTTTTAGGTGTGTTGTCGTATAAGGAATGTGCGGGAAGGAAAGGGCGTTGTATGGGACGGATGCTGGCGGTGAACATCGGTGATTCCTTTATCACCTATGGCCTGTGCGAAGAGGATGGTTCGTTCGTTGAGGGAAGCCGTCAGGCGGTGCCCTCTCACAGCGATGGTTCCGCATACGACCTGATCAACGCGCTCGGCCAGGTGCTTGAGCCTTTCCAAGGGCAAGTCGTCCGGGTCGGGGTCAGTGTCTCCTGCCCCTTTGATTATGCCCACGGTGTCTTCCACATGACCCGCAAGTTCAGCGCGATGAACGGGCAAAGCATGTCTCCAATTTTCCTTGGGCTTGGCATGCGGCCCACCTACCTGAACGACTCTACCGCGTTCCTGCTTGGCGAGACCTTTTACGGGGTTGCCCGCCAGCATCCCTCCTGCAGTGGGTTGATGCTGGGCACCAGTCTCGGCTATGCCATCTCCTACAAGGGAAAAATCCTGGTAGACGACCAGGACGAGCCTGCCATCCAATTGGAGAAGAAGCCCTACCATGACGGGCTTGTGGACGATTATGTCTCCCGCAAGGCAATCCGCCGTGAATACCACCAGCTTTCCGGTTTCCCCGACCTGGTCGACGTCGACGAAATCAATCGCCGGGCAGTGCAGGGGGATTTCTGGGCCAGAAGGGTGTTCAATGATGTGGGAACGAGGATTGCCACGGTCCTGCGGACCAATATTCCCCGCCGTCTCTACGGGAATGTTCTGGTCCTTGGCGGGAAAATCGCCTATGCCAGCCGTTTCCTGGCTCCTCCCATTTCCAACCTGCTTGGTATCGAGGTGGTGCAGGCGCAACATGTTGACGATGCAATCCTGCGGGGCATCGGAGCCTATCTGACCCACGACCGTGAAGAGCTGGTCTGGACGGTCGAGGGCCGGCAGGAATAGCAGCGGATTTTCCTTTATCGCACTTCCGCGACGACACGGGCCGGTTCTCCGGAGAGACCCGCGATATTGAGCGGATAGGTGTGCATGTGGAAGCGGTTGCTTCCCGCTTTCAGCAACAGCACGTCCAGGTTGCAGAGGTTCTCGATGACGAAGACGCTGTGGTCGGCGCAGTACTGGTCGGCCGGGGTGTGCTCCGGACCCCGTCGCAGGCCCGAGTTGTCGACACCAATCAGACGTATGTGCTTGCCTACCAGGGCCTGGATGAGCTCATGGCTCACCTGGGGATGTCCATGGTGGTACTCCGGGCTGTCGTAGGGATGTTCCTCGATCCAGGCGGTGCGCAGCAGCACGAAGTCTCCCTGGTGGATCCTGGAAAGGTCTACATCGCCAAGCCCGATTTCCGTTCTTCCCGGCACGTTGAAGAGCAGTCCCTCGGTCTCCGAGTAGTCCAGCGGGAACTGCTTGTCCATGATGTCGAAGTGGGTGCCCAGATGGCCTGGCCCTCCAACGGTATTGGCTGAGATCATCGTGGCTTTCAGGGGGTACGTCAAATCAATAAGCATTCCTTTGCTCCTTGTCTGTCCACCATGGATAATGGCCGGTGCAGGGCCACGCGTCAACTCCTTGGCTTGTCCGATTCAGGACGAGTCGGCTACAATTTTCCCCAAGGGGTCGTCATGGGCACAGGATTGGTGATGGAAGGTGGCGCCATGCGGGGCATGTTCACCGCTGGGGTCATGGATGTGATGATGGAAAAGGGAATCACCTTCGATGGAGCCATCGGCGTCTCTGCCGGAGCTTCATTCGGGTGCAACTACAAGTCCCGACAGATTGGGCGGGTGATCCGGTACAATGTCCGTTTCTGCCACGACTGGCGTTACTGCAGTCTGCGTTCGTTGCTTGTCACCGGCGACCTGTATGGAGGGCGTTTCTGTTATCAGGAGATTCCCTTCCGGCTGGATCCTTTCGATGTCGATACCTACCAGAAGAACCCGATGCACTTCTTTGTGGTGGCCACCGACTGTGAGAACGGACAGCCCGTCTACCAGCTGTGCGACAAAGGCACCGGCGTCGACCTGAGGTGGATGCAGGCTTCCGCCAGCATGCCGATTGTCTCAACCCCTTCGGTCATCGATGGCAGACGATATCTGGATGGCGGTATCGCCGATTCGATTCCCCTGCGGAAATTCCAGGAAATGGGGTATGGGAAGAATGTGGTGATCCTGACCCAGCCGCTGGACTACGTGAAACAGCCGCAGGGCAAGATGGGCCTGCTCAGATGGAGCCTGAGAAACTATCCTCACGCCTTGCATGACTTGGCGATCCGCCACGAGACCTACAACGCCCAGACCGCCTATGTCCGGGAAGAGGAACGGAAGGGCACCGTCTTTGCCATCAGGCCTGACGCAGCCCTCCCTGTTGGCGCGGTATGCCATGACGCCAATGTGCTGATGCATGTCTATCTGGAGGGACGCAAGGTGGCTGCGAGAGAGATGGCTGCCATGGAAGAATTCCTCGCAGGTTGAGCCAGTTGCTTCTTGGAAGCGTCTCTCCGGCAGCATGTTTTATGCTTTATCAATAATCTATTCCTAAATAGGAATGTATATATGTATTGTAATGGTTATGCAAACGGTATCCATGGATAAAACCATGGAGTACCATAGGAAGAGGAGGGAATCATGGAACCGTCGTTCTATCAGGCTCTGGGAAATCTGTATGGACTCATACCAATGGGAAAGTGAGGGAATTGTTCGAAGCCGAACCCGATGATTGCCCGGCTGCCATGCGCTATCGGAATCTGGTGGTGCATCCCCTTGTTCCCCGTGGCGAGATAACGTTGCTGGAAAAGCAGCAGGAGCAACATCCGTGGTACCGGCCGACGCTTGCACAGCTTGCCTGGTATGCCGATCCGCTTTACTACGACGAGACTCCGGAGTCCAAGGTCTTCCAGCGGTATCTGCGTGACCGGTTCTCCCTGACAGGGACCAGAAGCCGTTACTGTCTTGGCGTCTTCAGCGGATATGTCCGCAGGGGAAAGGGGGGTGGACGACCTTGCGGAGATCTTCGATTTGTTGGAGTTCCCGACCATTTCTCACGACGAGATGCGGAACATGCTTTCGTTCTCCATTCCTTTCCACAACCATAGCCGCATGTGGGCAAACCGGGGATATACCCCGAAAGAAATCATGGAAATGCGTTCCCGTCCATAAAATCTCTCCCCATGGGAAGCGCAGGATGACGTATACTTACGGAAAAGGGAGGAATGTGTTCCATGCAGTATATTGGATCGATTGACCAGGGTACGACCAGCACCCGTTTCATCTTGTTCGACGAGAAGGCGAATATCGTCGCTTCCTATCAGATGGAGCACAAGCAGGTGTATCCCCAGCCCGGCTGGGTGGAGCATAACCCGTACGAGATCTGGGCCAACACGTCGACCTGCATTGTCAAGACGCTGGAGAAGGCCCATGTGACGGCAGACCAGGTCAGGGGAGTCGGCATCACCAACCAGCGCGAGACGGTCATCGCCTGGAATCCGAAGACCGGTCGTGCCTACTACAACGCGATTGTCTGGCAAGACCTGAGAGGTGCGGAACTGGTCAACCGGCTTTCCGGAAAGGTCTCGCTGGAGTACGTCCAGAAGAAGACTGGCCTGCGCATGAGTCCCTATTTCGCGGCCAGCAAGATCGCCTGGCTGCTGGACCATGTGCCTGGACTGCGCTATGCGGCCGAAAAGGGCGACGTGGTTTTCGGAACGATCGATGCCTGGCTTCTCTACAACCTGACCGGAGGCAAGGTGATCGCCACCGACGCCACCAACGCCAGCCGGTACATGCTGATGGACATCGAGACGCTGCAGTGGGATGACGACATGCTCAGGCTCTTCGGAATTCCCCGGCAGAGCTTGCCGGCAATCGTCCCGTCGGTAGGGCGCGTCTACGGGACGACGGTGCTCGACGGTCCCTTCCTTGGCGAGGTGCCGGTCTGCGGCATCTTGGGCGACCAGCAGGCGGCACTGTTCGGACAGGCATGCTTCTCCGAGGGGCTGGGCAAATGCACCTATGGCACGGGTTGCTTCCTGCTTTCCAACACAGGCAGCCGCCTCGTTTTCTCGAAGATGGGGTTGATCTCCACGGTCGCCTACCAGTTTGATGGGCGGAAGCCTGCCTACGCCCTTGAGGGATCGGTCGCCGTGGCGGGAAGCCTGGTGCAGTGGGCCCGCGACAACCTGAAGATCGTCTCTTCCGCCCCCGAGCTCGACCAGCTGGCCGAAAGTGTTCCCGACTGTGGCGGTGTCTATATCGTGCCTGCCTTCAGCGGGCTCTTCGCTCCGTACTGGAGGTCCGAGGCGCGTGGCGTCATCGCCGGACTGACCGGCTTCGCGACCCGTGCCCACCTTTGCAGGGCGATCCTCGAGGCGACCGCCTTCCAAGCCAACGATATCTTCGAGGCGATGGAGAGCGACAGCGGCATCCATATGAAGGAGCTGAAGGTTGACGGGGGACTTACCAACAGCATTCCGCTGATGGAGTTCCAGTCCAACCTGTTGGCAATCCCGGTTATTCGTCCTAAGATAGTGGAAACCACCGCACTGGGTGCCGCCTACGCGGCAGGGCTGACCAGCGGCGTGTTCAAGGATCTCGACCAGCTCCGCGCCCAGTGGCAGGAAGAGCGCAGGTGGGAGCCTGACATGGATGCCCAGACGCGGGACAAGAAGATCCGGAAATGGCGCAAGGCGGTCAGCCGTACCCTGAACTGGATCAACGTGGATGAGGAATAAGGAGAAACTCGCATGAGTTTGACCATGGAATCGACGCTCGACTATGTGAAAATGGCCGTCCAGGTCCTTTTCCTGGCCTGGGTGTTCTACCGTTTTTACCAGGGAGTTGCCCAGACCAAGGCCCAGCAGATCATCCGTATGATCATCAGCTATGTCGTGCTTTTCGGCATTTGCATGCTGTGGAATCTTACCGTGCTGGAGTGGGTATTGAGAATCTGTTTCCTGCCGCTATGGATTTTCATCTGTGTCGTCTACCAGCCGGAAATCCGCCGCTCCTTCATCCAGCTGTGGTCGAGCCATGGCCGCCTGTTCCGCCTTGGCGGACAGACCACCACCAGCGAGCAGATTGATAGCGTCCTGAACGCCTGCGATGTCCTGGTGACGAAGAAACGTGGCGCTTTGATTGTCTTTCCACGCCGTTTGGGCATCAAGAACATCATTGACAGCGGTACCTATCTGGACGCCGACATCTCCACGAGTTTGATCCTGACGGTCTTTGACCACGACACGCCGCTGCACGATGGAGCCATGATCATCGAGGATGGGAGGATTACCGCGGCCGGCTGCTACCTGCCGCTTTCCGACCAGACCGACATCCGCAAGTCCTTCGGCACCCGCCACCGTGCGGCGCTTGGTCTGGCAGAGGAGAGCGATGCGGTCGTCATCGTCGTCAGCGAGGAGACCCAGGCGGTTTCCGTCGCCTATAACGCCAACCTGTACTATGACTTGGACGACCCCACCATCAAGCGGATCTTGCTGGCGCTGTTCAGCTACCATGACGTGACCCCGGACGAGCTGCAGCAGGAGGTGCCCAATGTTCAGGCGGAATAAGGTTCTTCATAGTTTGCTCGCGAGCTGGATGCCGAAGGTGATCGCACTGATCGCCGCCCTGTTGCTCTATGTCTTTGGTTCCTACGCCAACCGGGAGAGCCGCAATGTGACCATCCCGGTCTCCGTGGAGCTTCCTGCCTTGGTGGTGGCGGTATCCACCGTCCCGGCAACGGTCGATGTGAAGATTTCCGGAAAGGGGGACGTGATCTACCTTGTCAATCCGGAGATGATCAAAGCCTCGGTCGATTTTTCCAAAGTCGACAAACGGGGCATCGCCGTCGCCCCGGTCGTGCTGGATTTCGACCAGACAGCCTTCGTTTCCGGCAGCATCACCCTTGAGGCGACCCCCTCCCAGTACCGGGTTATGTTCGAGACTCCGGGATCTTCCGCACCGTAAGCGATGGCACGTACCGACTGGAACCGGCCCCCACTAGCCCCCCTTGGCGAAGGCCTTCGCCGCATCCGTATGACTGTCAGCTATGACGGAGCGGGTTATCATGGCTGGCAAAGCCAGGAAAACGGGGTGAGCGTGCAGCAACGGATCGAGGAGGCGCTGCTGGCGATGTTGGGGGAGCAGGTCGATGTCCAGGGCAGTGGGAGGACTGACAGTGGTGTCCATGCGTTGGGCCAGGTCTGTCATTTCGATATCCGCAGCAAGGTTCCTGTCAGGGCGTTCAAGCCTCGTCTGAACCATTTGCTTCCTCCCGACATCCGGGTCATGGAGGCCGAGGAGGTGGATGGCTCCTTCCATGCCAGATTCACTACGATGGCCCGGGAGTACCGGTATCTTGTCAAGCAGATAGACGATGTGACCGCTTTCGACCATCATCGGATTTACGCGGTCAAGGAGTTGCCCTCGATGGAACTGCTGGAAGGATACGCGGCTTGTATTCAGGGAACCCACGATTTTTCCACCTTTTGCGCCGCCGGAGACCTTTCTCCCTCGAAGTTCCGGGACATCTATGTCAGCAAGTGGACCTTGGGCAAGGATTCCTATGGATACGGTTTGTTGACCTACACGATCTGTGGCAACGCCTTCCTGTATCACATGGTCCGGTCTTTGGTCGGAACCCAGCTGGACTGCGCCCATCAAGGTTTGAGTGTCCAGGCGTTTCGTGAGATACTGGACTCGAAGGATCGCGGCAGGGCGGGACGTACCGCCCCGAGCGAGGGGCTTTACCTTGCCCGGATCAGCTATGACCCGGACGAGTATGCCTGGTTCGAGGAGCGGTGAACATGACACGGGAAGAGAAGATCGAGGCCCTGAAGGAGTTTTCCGACCTGTGCGACCAGGCGCGGGCCTGCATCACCGGGGAGCCCTACCGCCATACCGAGATAGAGATTTCCCTTGCAGAGGAGAAACCGGTTGCTATCGGAAGCGCCGACTTGCAGCAGCTTTCCTCCATGGTGCTTTCCTGCCAGCGTTGCCGGCTCTGCCAGGGGCGGAACCATGCGGTGGTCGGGGAAGGTGCCATGCACCCGTTGCTGATGGTGATCGGCGAGGGGCCGGGGGCCGACGAGGACGCCACCGGTCGTCCCTTTGTCGGAAGGAGCGGACAGTTCCTTGACTCCTGGCTCAGCCCGATCGGCCTTTCCCGCCAAAAGAATGTCTATATCGCCAACATCGTCAAATGCAGGCCCCCCCAGAACCGGACCCCGCTTCCAGACGAGGTGGAACTCTGCGTTCCCTACGTGAAACGGCAGGTCCAGCTGGTGCGGCCACAGGCAATCCTCCTTTCCGGAGCGACCGCCGCCCATGCCATGCTGGGTAGGGTCGAGGGAGTGGGAAGGCTCCGGGAGCAGACGTTCCAGCTTGACGGGATTCCGACGGTGGTCACCTACCACCCGGCCGGTGTGCTTCGCAATCCTACGTTGAAAAGGGATGTCTGGAACGACATCAAGCGTATCGCCGGCATCCTCCGTCTCCCGATTCTCCGAGGCCGGTGATGTTCGCCTCCATCTTGGTTGACCGCCCGCTGAAGCAGAGTTTCACCTACCAGGTTCCTGACGGCATGGTTGTCGCTGTCGGGCAGCGGGTCGTCGTCCCATTTGGAAGGCAGGAGTTGACCGGCTATGTGGTCGGGTTGCAATCCACCTTCGATGCCACCGGCTTCAAGGTGCTTCCCCTCAAGCGCGTCATCGACAAGGAGCCGGTCTTCGGTTCGGGAGAGATCGGGCTCTCCGAGTGGATGAGCCGCTTCTATCTCTGCAGCCAGGGAGAGGCGCTTGCCCTGATGGTTCCTGGCGGCAAGCGTGAGAGCATCGTCCCTGCCATGAGCATGGAGGCTGATGACGAGGTGGGGGTCGTGAGGCAGCTCACCCCGGAACAGGCCTCGGCCATCGAGACAATCGGCCAGGCGGAATATCCCATGTATTACCTGTACGGCGTGACGGGAAGCGGCAAGAGCGAGGTCTTCCTGCGCAGTGCCGAGCATGTCATCGCCCAAGGCAGGCAGGTCATCTACCTGGTGCCTGAGATCACGTTGACCTTCCAATTGGCGAAGATGGTCCAGAAGCGCTTCGCCGACCGGGTCGCCATCCTCCATAGCGCCTTGACCGACAGCCAGCGCCTGGCGGAATGGATGCGGATCCGCAATGGCAGCGTCGATCTGGTTATCGGGGCCCGCAGCGCGGTCTTCGCTCCGGTGCCGCGGCTTGGCATGATCATCATCGACGAGGAGCACGAAAACAGCTACAAGGCCGACCAGACCCCCCGCTACCATGCCCGTCAGGTAGCCCAGTGGCGGTGCCAGGGCGAGCATGCCCTCTTGGTCATGGGTTCGGCGACTCCGTCGATGGAAGCATGGAAGTTGGCCAGGGAGGGGAAGATCCACTTTATGGAGTTGCCTCACCGGGTTGGCGGGGGCAAGCTTCCGGAAATCAGCGTCGTCGACATGAAGGGTGTCTCCACCACAATCGGCCCCCAGCTTGAGGAGGCGATGCGCCAGGTGTTGCAGCGTGGCAGGCAGGTGGTCCTGTTCCTCAACCGGAGGGGATTCTCCTACTACTTCCACTGCAAGAGCTGCGGGTATGAGATGACGTGTCCCCACTGTTCGGTCTCGCTGACGTACCACAAGTCGAAGAACCTGATGGTCTGCCATTACTGTGGCTACCATGCCCGTCCGGTCCATGTCTGTCCGCAATGTCACTCGCTGGATGTCGGATACAGTGGCTTCGGGACGGAAATGGTGGAGAGCGAGGTCCAGTCGCTTTTCCCCGGCAAGCGGGTGGCCCGGGTCGATGCCGATGTCTCGGCCAGCGACAGCCACCAGAACAAGGTCCGGAAGATCATCGAAGCCTTCGGCGAGGGAAAGATCGATATTCTCCTGGGTACCCAGATGGTTGCCAAAGGGTTGAACTTCCCCGGAGTCGAGCTGGTCGGCATCGTCCTTGCCGACAGCGGCTTGAACATCCCCGATTTCCGTGCCGAGGAGCGCACCTTCGCCTTGCTGACCCAGGTCTCGGGACGAGCGGGACGGTACAACGACAAGGGTAGGGTGGTGATCCAGACCTTCCATCCGGAGAACGCCGCCATCGTCGCCGCCCAGCGGGGGGACCTGAAGGCTTTCTACGCGACGGAGCTGGCAAACCGCGAGATGACGGGGTTCCCTCCGTACAGCCGTCTGGTCAACCTGGTCCTGCGGGGCCGGAAGGAGGAGACGGTGGTTGCCGCCTGCGCCACATTGGGGGATTTGGTGCGGAGCCTGGATCCGGATGGGGCTGTGGAGGTGATGTGCAACGATGCCTGCGCGATTGAGCGCAAGGGTGACTATTTCCGTCACCATATCCTGCTGCGGAGCTTGCGTCCCGGAAAATTGCAGGCGGTCGTTGCCCGCGCCTTGGGCCTGTTCAAGGTTCCTTCCGGCATTTATGTCGAGGTCGATATCGACCCGATGCAGATGCTCTGAAGAGTTGGCATTCCGGACCAATACGTGTACATTTGAAGCTGGAAATGTTCGAGGAGTGGTCCATGTTGCATATCTTGAAGCTAGGGAACCCTGTGCTCAGCCAGCAGTGCGCGCCGGTGACCGAGTTCAACGAGGATTTGAAAAAGACTGTGGAAAGCATGTTCGAGGCAATGGAGAAGGCTGATGGAGTGGGGCTTGCGGCTCCGCAGGTCGGCATTCCCAAACGCTTCTTCGTGATTGAGATCAAGGACGAGGTGCGTCGCGCCTTCATCAACCCCCAGATCGTGCAGACTTCGATGGATGAGGTGATGATGGAGGAGGGCTGTCTTTCCGTTCCCGGTGTCTACCGGGAGGTGAAACGCCCCCGCCAGGTCACTGTGCAGGCTCAGGATGTGGAAGGCAGGCCCTTTACCGTCACCGCTGACGGGCTGTACGGCAGATGCATCCAGCATGAGTACGACCATTTGAATGGCGTCCTGTTCATCGACCATTTGGACGAGGTGGAAAAGGAACAGGCGGTCAAGCTGTTCAAACGGAAGAATCGTTTTGGAAGGAACAAGTGAAGATCCTCTTTGCCGGTACTCCCGATATCGCCGTTCCCACGCTCGAGGCGCTTGCCGCACATTTCGAAGTGGTGGGTGTCCTTACCAGCCTGGACAAGCCCCAAGGCCGCAGGAAGGTCCTGGTGGCGCCTCCGGTCAAACAGGCCGCTCTGCGGCTCGGTCTGCCGGTCGTCCAGTTTGACCATCTTGGCAGCGAGGCCCGCAGCGCGGTTGGCGCGCTCGGAGCCGACACGCTGGTCTGTTTCGCTTTCGGCAAGTTCTTCGGGCCGAAGTTCCTGGCGCTGTTCGACTTGGCGCTGAACATCCACCCGTCGCTCTTGCCGGTCCTTCGTGGACCGAGCCCGATCCAAGGGGCGATTCTCGGCGGCATGACCGAGAGCGGCATTTCCATCCAGAGACTGGCCAAGGAGATGGACAGCGGAGATTTGTGCGCCCAGATGCGTTTCCCGTTGGACGGAACGGAGACTGATGGGTCCCTGACCGAGAAGGTCTCCCGTCTTGCTCCCGGTTTCGTGGTCGACGCGCTGTCCAAGCCCCTCGTCTTCACTCCCCAGAGCGGAGAGCCCACTTTCTGCAAGATGCTCAGCCATGAGGACGGCATCATCTCCTGGAATCGCCCTGCCCGGGAGATTTCCGCCCAGATCCGTGCCTTGTATCCTTGGCCGAAGGCGCAGACCACCTTCCAAGGAGGCGTGCTGTACGTGACCGGGACGAGCGGATATGAGGATGGGGTTGAAGGCGCGGTGGGAACGGTGCTGCGCAAGGACAAGAAGCGTGGCCTGGCGGTGCAGACCGGCGCAGGAATCCTCTGGGTCAGCAGGCTCCAGAAGCAACAGAAGAACGAGATGGACGCCCTTGCCTTCCTGAACGGGAATCAGGGAATTCTAGGCTCGGTGCTGGGAGCGTGAGGTTCCATGGGCAGGCGGTTTCTGGCGTGGTTGCTCCCGCTTTTGGTGGCGCTTCCCCTGTCGGCCCGGCCAAAGGTCGCGTTGGTCCTCGGTGGCGGTGGTGCGAAGGGGTTCGCGGAAATCGCCGTGATCGAGGCGGTCGAGAGATACGGAATACCGGTCGACATGGTCCTTGGCACCAGCATGGGCGCCTTGATCGGGGCCATGTACAGCGCGGGCTACACTCCGAAGGAAATCGACGCCTTCGCATCGAGCAACGATTTCATGAGCGTCGTGCTGGAGCCGGCAAGCGAGCGGCCGTTTCCTATGCCCGAGGCTTTTGCTCCCCGTAAGGACAATGTCATCTCTCTCGGCTTCAGCCAGAAGCGTATCGGCAGCACTCCGGGTCTGCTCGGAGACTCCCGGTTGCTTGACCTGTTGAACCGCATGTATGGCAGACAGGATGGAGTGGTCGATTTCGACGACCTTCCGATTCCCTTCCGCGCCGTGGCCACCAACGCGGTGACAGGCCAGAGGATCGTCTACGACCATGGCTCACTGGTGGATGCCGTCCGTTCCAGCATTTCCCTGCCTGTCATCTTCGCCCCCTATCCCCAGCCGGATGGCTCGCTGGCCATGGACGGTGGCTTGGTGGACAACGTTCCCATCGATCTTGCCCGCGAACTGGGGGCCGACTATGTGATCGCCGTGGATGTCAACGGGCACCAGATGCTTGGTGAGGCGGAAATCCAGTCGGTGACCGATGCTGCCTTGCAGGTGGCTACCTTGGTCACTCAGAGTCCGGCGGTCCGGCAATACGATGGTGCCGACATCCTGGTCTTGCCCCATGTCGAGGGGTATGGGACGATGGCCTTCGGAGACTACGAGGAGATCGTCGCGGAAGGAAGAAAGGAGTGCGAGGTCCTTGCTCCCCGGTTCGAGGCGCTTGCCAGGGAACTGGAGGCGCAGGGTGCCCTTGCCAGCTACGACCCGGAACGCATTGGAGCCTACCAGCTGGTGGAACCTCGTGTGGTGAGCGACGTCCTGATCGAGGACCGTTCGACCATCGTCCAGCGTCAGCGGCTGAAGAAGCAGGATTTCGCCAGCTTTACGGGAAAAGTGTTTGACGAGAAGCAACGGGTGCGGCTTTCCCGATATCTCGAACGGCTGCGCTCTACCTACCGTTTTGCCTCTCTGAGTTATGATTTGCAGGACCTGCCGGACGGGACTACCCAGCTGGTGATCCGCACCTCCTCTTATGCTATTCCCCAGCATCGCTTCACCATCGGTGGCATTCCCGAGGCAGGGGTCTCCAACAATGGACCCGAGCAGGCCACATGGGCGGTCCTCAACCTGCGGACCCAGTTTGATTTCACCCAGATGGGGCCCGTCGAGCATTTGAAGTTCTGGTACGAGCAGGGGCAGAGCGGCGACATGGGAGTCTCGGTCACATTGCCCTTCGTGTCGATGAACTCCCATATTTTCGGGTTCGAAGGCAGCGCCGTCTGGTCGATGGGTTCCATCGAGCTTGGCAGCAATCTGGACTACGGGGACCGCAGGGCTGCTCTGGACATGGGCGTCCTGGGGGATTTGAGTTTCCTGTATGACTATGCCGACTTGTTCAACCTGCGCATCGGCAACCAGTTCCGCTGGTGTGACATCCACCATGGCGAGACCTCCTTCTGGATGAGCAGGGCTTACGCTTCGGTCGTGGTCGACACGATGCACAAGAGCAGCCTGATCCAAAGCGGTTTCCGGGCCGACGTGCGCTACCAGGCCGAGTGGAAGGATGGCACCGAGTATGGCTATAGCCTGCAGGCACTGCTACGGCAGGATATCGAGATCCGCAGCGAGCGGGAGATGCTGGGCTACCAGTTGGAGTTCCACTGGTTGCGGTTGTCTGAGGGGCTGAACCAGTCCTATGTCGATATTGGCGGTGTCAACGGACTTCCCGGATACAGCTATGCGACGCTCCGCCAGGATGTGGCTGGGGGGTGCATGCGCTACCGCATCCGGGTCGCGACGGTCTTGGGGTGTCCGATCTACGTGCTGGCGAAAGTAGGGGCTCTGGTCTTCGATGACCAGGATCCCTTTGAGGGACAGTTCGCCATCGGCCATTTCTTCCACGGCGACCTTTTCTGGGATATCGGGGCAGGGGCTGGAGTCGCCGTCACCACGCCGATTGGCAGTGTCTTCGCAGGTGGGGGCTTCGCCGCCCACAGTTGCAACTATGACGTGATGGTAGGTGTGATCATCTGATGGAGCGCTGGAACACCTACCGCACATATCTGATGCAGCGCTACGGCGGATCGGTCTACCGGATCGGGATTGATGGCGGCTTTTCCTGCCCGAACCGGAGAAGCGATGGCTCGGGTGGCTGTACCTACTGCGATGCGACGGGGAGCAAGGCGGCCTATCTCCGGCCGGAGGAGAGCGGGGCGGGGTTCTCGTTCGACGAGTCGATGAGCGAGCGGGTGTTGCTCTACCGTCTGCCCTTGGCGGAACGGCTTGCATCGATCAGGGCCCAGGTGGCCCGGGGCAGGGCCTTTGTCGCCCGTCGTTACAAGGCGAAGATGTACAGCATCTATTTCCAGGCCTGGACCAACACGTATGCGCCGGTGGGGCAGCTGAAGCTGCTCTACGATACCGCCCTTGCCGCTCTGCCTGAGAGTCAGGAGCTGATTGTCTCTACCCGTCCCGACGAGATTGACGGAGCGAAGGCGGAGTTGCTCGCCTCGTACCAAGGTAGGGTGAAGAAGGTGTGGGTCGAGCTGGGACTGCAGAGTGCCAATGACAGGACGCTGCGCCGTATCAACAGGGGACACGATGTCGCCTGCTACGAGCGGGCTTGCGATTTGCTTCACGCCAAAGGGGTTTCGGTCAGCACCCATATCATCCTGGGGCTTCCCGGCGAGGGACTGGAGGATTACCTGCATACGGCGAGGGTGGTCGCATCAGCCGGTAGCGAGGCACTGAAAATCCATAACCTGGATATCACCGGAGGGACCGCGCTGTACGACGATTTCATGGAGGGAGAGGTGAGTGCGCCGTCGATGACACGACACTTGGAAAACACGGTCGAGGTGCTCAGGCATATTCCCCCGAGCGTGGTGATCCAGCGCCTGGTGGCCGAAACTCCACGTCACCGGCTTGCCGCGCCGAGGGATTTCGGCGAAAAGAACCTTTTCCTCTTCAAGCTGCGGCAGCGCATGGAGCGACTGGATGCCTGGCAGGGAGATCTGTATCATCCGGAGGGGTCCTTATGAAGAACCGATGGGTTTCCTTTGCCGGCCTGTGCCTGACGGTAATGTGTACTGCGTTGATTGTCCTGTTTAGCCTGGAGGCAAGCGAGAAGGTTCCTACGGTGGCCGGTTGGCTGCCGTTCTCCGACAAGGTGGGCCATTTCCTGGCCTATGCTGCGCTGGGTTTCTCCCTCGGGCTTTGGCGTCGGCCCCGCCACTCATATATCAGCGAAGCGCTTACCTATGCGCTGGTGCTGGGTGTAGGGCTGGAACTCATCCAACCGTTCTTCGGCCGTACGCGAAGTGGCGGTGATGTGATTGCCGACCTGCTTGGGGCGATATGGGGCCTCTATTGCCTATACATTGCCCGTAGATTGGCCAGTTCGCTCTGGAAAAAAGAAAATTCCATGAACTGATGCAGACGCGTAGTTCTTGGAGTATACTGTCCTGTGTCTGATATATCAGATAGCAGAGGAAGTAGTATGCGTATCGTAAAGTTTGAGACTTGGTGGGTTGCTAGGAACAAATGTCTGTTCGACAAGGCCCGCCAAGGTGCGGCCCAGATGAACTGGGATGTTGTCGTGTTGAAATTGACCGATGAATCAGGTATGGAAGGAATAGCCACCGCACTTGCGGCGAGAAGCGGTGCCACTACAGAGGACTACCTGGTCCGGACTATCGCCCCCGTGGTGCTCGGACGGAGCATCTACGACCGGGAGCGGATTTGGCAGGAACTTTGGACCATTGACCGGCATCTGACCTTTTTCCCTGTCTATTTGCCTGGTCCTGTCGATGTGGCCCTGTATGACCTTGCCTCGAAACATGCAGGAGTGCCGCTCTGCGATTACTTGGGCAGGAACCGCTCTTCTCTTGCGGTGTATGCGAGTGGCAACTTCCATGCGACCATCAAGGAGTATGTGGAGGAGGCGCTACGATATAAGGCTATGGGGATTTCTGCTTACAAGGCACACCCATGCGGGCCCGTGGAAATGGATATGCAGATCCACGAGGCACTTAGGGAGGCTGTAGGCCCCGGGTACACGCTGATGAGCGACCCGGTTGCCACTTATACACTGGACGAGGCTGTCCGGGTAGGGCGGCAACTGGAACGATTGGATTATCTGTGGTTTGAGGAACCTTTCCGTGACTTTGAGCTGTATAAATACACGGAGCTTTGCCGAACATTGGACATTCCCATTGCTGCCACGGAGACGACCCGTGGCGCGAACTACGGCGTAGCGCAAGTAATCGCTCAGCGAGCTGCAGATATCGTGCGTGCTGATGTCAGCTGGAAAGATGGTGTGACTGGAACCATGAAGATTGCCCATACCGCCGAATCGTTCGGATTGAATTGCGAGATTCACACGACGACGATGAACTACATGGATATGGCCAACCTCCAGGTCAGTTGCGCCATCAGCAATTGCCGGTATTTCGAGTATTTCGTGCCTGAAGATAATTATCGGCTTCCCATGAAGGGGGACCTTCCGATCAAGAATGGTATCATTACGGTACCGGAGAAGCCCGGAATCGGAGCAGAACTCGATTGGAATCTGGTTGATGCGGCTTGCGTCAGCCATAGGGTGATGCAAGCGTAAGCGGAAAAGGGGAGGGTCGGCATGAAAGAACCCTCCCCTTGATGGGATTCAGAATCCGAAGGCCAAAGCGCCACCATCGATATTGTAGTCGACCCCAGTGATGTATTTCGCATGGTCCGAGAGGAGGAACGCGGCCATGCCGCCGATATCTGCCGTGTCGCCGAAGGCATGTACTGGCATCCGGGCGAGAATCTGTGCTTTACGCTTTGCGTCCATCACCTGCTTGGAGAGTTCGGAAGGGAACCAGCCCGGTGCGATGCTGTTGACGCAGATGTTGTCGTTTGCCCATTCGATCGCCAGTGCACGGGTCAGGGAGGCGATGGCGCCTTTGCTGGAGCAATAGGGTGCCACCAGTTCGAAACCAAGGTGCGCCGCCATGCTGCTGATGTTGATGATCCTTCCCTTATGGGACGACTTCTTCAGATAGGGATAGCAGATGACTGAGAGACGGAACGGCGCGAACACATTGACTCTGTGAACCCGCTCGAATTCTTCGTCCGTAATAAGTTCTGCCCTGCGTTTGACCGTGATTCCCGCGTTGTTCACCAGGAAGTCAAGACCGTTCTCCTTTTTGACAATGTCCTCTACAATGGCTTGCATTTGCTTTGCGTCGCACACATCGCCCTTGATATGAATGATTTGCGGGTTTGCCGGTTCCTGCGGGTCTTTTGTTGTTCCCGTGCGGCTGACTGCGTACACCGTATGTCCCTCGCCCGCCAAGACCTTGGCGATGCCAAGTCCGATTCCACTCGATGCTCCTGTGATGATGCCAATCATGCAAAACCTCTCAATTTTTCAATGTATCCGGCCGCAAATGACCGAACGTTCTTGGTACTTGTAGGGAATGCAGTACTCCTTGTGTCCCAGTTCCTCACTTTTCGTCTTCTTGCCCAATGCGTAGGACAGGACAGCCTCCATAAGCTCATCGGACAGTTCATCCATCGTGCATTGTCCTTCCAGGATTTTGCCTGCATTGAAGTCCATGTCGCCTTCCATGTGCCTGAACGTATCCGGGTTTCCTGTAATCTTGCATACGGGTGCGACCGCGCTCCCGATGACCGATCCTCTCCCTGTTACCAGAAATGTCAGCTGACACCCTGTGCTTGCCAGCGCCATTAGGCCTTCGCTGTCGTTTGGGTTGGTGATGCCGAACTGCATCCAATATGGATCCGGGGTGGAGTCCAGGAGCCAGAGTCCGGGGCGAGGAATGTCGGAGCCGACTTTCAGCACTCCTTGGATTGGTCGTGACCCGCTCTTCACCAAGGCGCCCATGCTCTTCTCCTCGATGGAGGAGAGTCCGCCGGCGAAATTGCCGGGGCTGATCGAATACTGGCGGACGGAACGACAGTACTTCATGGCTTTGTCGTATGTGGCTTCAATCTCCATTTTGGCCGTAGACGAGATTCCGCGTTCCGTCAACATGTCTCTGAGTCCGACCGCCTCGACGATTTCCTCGAATACCGCGGTTCCTCCCCGGTCGACAAGCCTGTCGAAGAATGTGCCGACCACAGCGTTGCCCGCGATGCCGCTTGTCCAGTCGCTTCCTCCACACTCGGCGCCAATGCAAAGTGCTTCTATGGGCATGTCGGAGCGTGGTTCCTTATGGATGCGTCGAAGAAGCGAGTTTCCTACGGAAACGCCTTTGGCTATGGATGGGATGGTGCCTCCTTCCTTCTGGATGGTGAACCATGCTGCCGGTTTCCCTTCGCTTTCCGTTGAGCTGGCGAGCCATTCGGCCTGGATGTATTCACATCCAAGCCCGATGGCAAGTACGGCACCGACGTTCGGATGGCGTAGGAGAGAGACGAGCAGATGGACCGCGTATGCGTTATCCGTGCATCCGGAAAAACCAACGCATTCGACATCGGGGTCGCATAATTCCTCGGTGACCTTGCGTGCGACAAACGAGGCACATTCCACCGTGTAGACGACCAATAGCCGGTTCCGTATTCCATACCGTCCATCCTTGCGAGGATATCCGCTCAGATGCTCATGCATAGGGGATATCCTTTGGCAGTCCTGTCGCGCTGTCGATATCCTTGTTTGACCGTTCATCGTACAGGCTTTCCATATTGTGCAGGTGCACCCACGATCCTTCCTCGATGGGGACTGTCGCTCTTCCAATGGTGACGTGGTATTTGACCACGGGTTGCCCGCAGGGAATGGAAACAACCGAAATCTTATGTCCTTGGGGAACGTTTTGTGTTCCTCGGAGGAAAAAAGGTCTGGTATCTCCCGTGATGGAGACTGGCCCGGGAACAAGATCTTGGAGTGCCACGGCGACATTATCGCCCTGACGGACAAGAAAGGCCCGTTGTTTTTCAGAGGATTCCATATTTCTTGAAGGCATCTGTGGCGCTCATTCCTTCTTCAATGGCCTTTCGGACCAATTTTTCCCCGCTGGCTTTCTCAAACGCCCGTTCCAGTACCTCGTCCTTGATGGAAGATGGAATGACCAGCACGCCATCGACATCTCCGAAGACCAGATCTCCCGGGTGCACGGTTACCTGCCCGACCTCGATCATGCACCGGTAGTCGGCCACCTGCGTGCGGATTGAACTATCCTGCGCGTAACTGCCGCAACTGAAGACCGGCCAGTTCTGGCTAAGCACCTGCGGTGTGTCCCGGTGGTACCCGTCCAAAACCGCTCCGGCAGCCTTGCGGGTACGAGCGGTCGCAGTCAGCAACTCACCCCAATAGGCACACCGTTTCATACCGCCGCTTGCTAGGTAAATTTCGTTTTCCTGCAACTGGTCGAGCGCTTCGGTCAGGTACCCGAATGGTTTTTTCTGGGGGCCGTACACATCAATCATGAGTACCGGCATCGCGTACCCTGCGACTTTCATCTCCGGGGTAAGCGGCTTGATGTTGGCAGGCAGGAACTGGTGGGCATGCCCCATTGCGTCCAGAATATCCCCAACGACTGGGGTGTAGAGGTGTTTCTTCATTAGGGAGAACATCTCTTCTTCATTTTTCCACTGTGGCATATAGTCCTCCAAGGGAAAGCACCCTCCCGCCTATTTGAAAAAGAGGAAAGAGGATGCTTCTTTGCAGAATGACGGCTATTGTATCTCGGTGAGGAACTCGTGCTTGAAGCTGAACCCCCAGCCGTTGCCCTCGCGTTGTTTCGCATACCCGTTTTCGATTTCCATCTTGTTGTCGATGATGGCGTCAATCCAGTCGAAGCTTTCTGACCCGTACGGATTGGGTACTGTCGCGAGCAAAGGCACATCGTAATCTTTATAGTAGTGTGGCAGACAAGGAATCTGGTAGGCGTTGGCCAGCAATGCACTGTTGCGCCATCCTTCGACTCCGCCGAGGCGTAGCATGTCAGGCTGCCAGAGGTCCAGAGCATTACGACGGATCAGTTCCTTCAGAGCCTCAAGGTCGTATTCGCGTTCGCCCATCGCCAAACTGATGCCGGTCTTGTTACGGATAATCTGGTAGCCAGCAAAGTCCTTGTTGGAAACGGGTTCCTCGAACCAGTGGATGCCAAGTGGCTTGACTGTGTCGGAAAGTTTGATGGAATCGCTGACGGACATGCCTTGGTTTGCATCCATCATGATTTTTACTCCGGGGCCAAGGGCTTCGCGGCATTTGGTCAGACGCTCGATGTCGCGTTCCATGTCGGGGCTTCCCACCTTGACCTTGACCGCCTGGAAGCCACGGGCCTTATAGGCGGTCACTTCATCAAGCAGTTCTTCAAGAGTGTAGTTGATCCATCCGCCACTGCCATACACGGGAATTTTCTTCCCGTTGGTCCCAAGCAGTTTATAGATAGGTTGTCTGAGGTATTTGCCCCAGGCGTCCCACATTGCGACGTTGATGGCGCCATAGGCCCAACGTTGCAGTCCGATGGAGCCAAAGTATTCGGTCTCGACGTCCCAGTCCTGTTGCAACTTGACCGTCTGGTTGATTGCATAGCCACGTTCCAGGACGAACTTTCTCAAGTCCTTCAGACATCCTTCGATGGCGTTGGGACTGTAGTGGAATGCCAACAGGTATCCCTGCCCGGTTACTCCACCGGCAGTTTCGAGTTCTACAACGTAGAATTTGATGGCGGGAATGTCGTGCGTCGAGTCCGCAATCGGGCGGGAAAGCTTGCTCAGTGCGCTGTAGATGCGCACGTCCTTGATCATCAGTTTTGTATCTTGCATGTAATGCCTCTTCCTTCAGGAATTATCAGTACACCAGGTTTACCAACCAGGTAGAGAAGAACGGTGTATAGGTCAAAAGCAGCAGACACCCCAACACGAGTGCGTAGAAAGGGACTGCTTCTTTCAAGAATTTGTCGAAACGGCAACCAGTCACCCCGCAGGTGACGAAAATCATCGTGCCCATCGGGGGAGTAAGCGAGCCAAGCAGATTGTTGAAGACAAAAGTCATGGCAAACTGGATTTCATCAATTCCGTAGGCCTTTGCGATTGGTGCCAACAACGGAACCAGGACAATCATAGTCGCGTTGCCCTCGATGAACATGCCGACGATAATCAGGAAAACATTGACAAACAGCAGGAACAGGTATTTGTTCGAGATGATGGAAACAACCGCCTCGGTCAGGGTCTGCGGTACGCGTTCTCTAGTCAGGAACCATGCGAATGAACTTGCCGCGCCGACAATCAGCATGATGCCGGCAGTAGTCTGCACCGTGTCGATGATGGCGTTCCAGATGCCCTTCAGGTCCAGTTCCCGATAGGCAAATCCCAGCACCATGGCATAGACAATCGAGACAGCTCCCGCCTCGGTCGGAGTGAAAATGCCCAGCCTGATGCCACCGATGATGACAATGGGCAGGCAGAGCGGAAAGAATGCTCCCTTGAGAGCTTTCCACATTTCCTTTCGAGACAGTTTTTCGGTGCGGATAGGTACGTAGCCGCGCCGCTTCGACATGACCGAGACCAGAACCATCATGCTGACACACAGCAACAGACCCGGACCGATGCCGGCGACAAACAACTTGCCGATGGAGACATTGGCGATACAGCCATACAGGATCATGCCGATCCCTGGAGGGATCAACGGGGTTATCATGGCGCTCATAGCGGTCACGACTGTGGAGAACTCTTTCGAATATCCCTGTTTCTCCATCTCGGGAACCAGCATTTTCGCCTCCATGGCGGCGTCTGCCAGCGCGGAGCCGGACAGGCCTCCCATCAGCGTGGAGAGCAGGACGTTGACCTCGGCGAGGCCTCCTGCCATTCGTCCGGTGACCAGCGAGCAGAACTCCATGACCCGTCTGGTGACGCCACTATTGTTCATGAACACGCCACTGGCAACAAAGAACGGGATTGCCAGCAGGGTCGAGTTCTGGATGCCGCTCGCTACCCGCTGAGCGAAAATCATGCTTGGAACAGGAGAGTGGAGGAAATAGACCATGCTACCGGCAAGAACCGCGATAAACACAGGTACATTGATGAACAAGCAGACAAGCAATACGATTGCGCACAACCCAATCACACCCATTTTGCTTCCTCCGTATCGGCGGTGGCTACTTGCGGATGAGCCAGACTTACGATTTCTGGAATCGAGACTGCTAGGTATTGGACGATCATCAACAGGCAACACAGTGGTAGGATTCCATAGATGAAAGCACAAGGGACGGAAAGTACTGATGTCGTTTTGTCCGTACGGATGAACATTGCGACCATCGCGGAGCTTTGCACGAGCAGATACAGCAAAGTGGCAACAACGACCACGGCGACAACCAGGGAGTCCCCCAGTTTCCCCTTGCGGGAGAAATGGTCATACAGACTGGTGATGGAGACATGCATCTTTTTTCGGAAGCAGGCGATGCCGCCAAAAAAGACAACCCAGAGAAACAGCCCCACTTGGACTTCCTCTTCCCAGACAAACGGATTGTGGAACACATAGCGCATCAACACGCCACAGAATGTCACAAGGACAATCACCGCGAAGGACAATCCCGCAATGTACAGGTCGAGATTAAGAATGATGTTTTTGATTTTTTTCTTATCCATACAATGCCCCTAGAAAACGGTTGCCCCGGGAAACACCCCGGAGCAACCTGGAGAAACATTTTATTTTCCAGTTCCGGCGATGATGCCCTTGACCCTCTCGTAGAGGCCAGGAGTCCATTTGCCCTTGATTTCAGGGTATTCGTAGAAAGCTGCAGCCGCTTTCTGGAAGGCCGCTTTCTCATCGGCGGTCGGTTCATAGATTTTCACGCCCATGGCTTCCAGATTTTTACGGGACTTGGACTCAAGATCCTTTGCTTGGTTGTTGTTGTACAAGCCTGCCTCGTTCGCGGAGTCGACCAGCATCTTCTTTTGTTCGTCGGTCAGGCTCTGGAAGAAAGCCTCACCCGTGCACCAGGTGGTGAAGTTCTTGATATGTCCATCGAGAATCAGGTATTTGGCCACTTCTCCGAACTTACCGCCGTCAAGGACGGTGAGCGGATTCTCAAGCCCGTCAACGACGCCCTGTTGCAGGCTCGTATAGACCTCTCCAAGAGCCATCGGGGTCGGCGTCGCGCCGAGAGCCTCGAATCCTTTGATGAAAACGATGGAGGAGGCGACACGGATCTTCATGCCCTTCAGGTCGGCAGGAGAATGCACTGGTTTGGTGGTCATGGTGTGGCGGTCGCCGTAAATCCAGTTGGAGGAAAGAACGCGCAGCCCGTTCTTTGACAGCTTATCGACCTGTTCTTGATACCAATCGCTTTCGACCAGTTTCCAGCAGTCATCCCAGCTCTGGAAGAGATATGGCCCGAACACAATACCAAAATCGGGAACGCCGCGTTCTGCATAGAAGCCACCATCAGCGATGGTGACCACCGGAGCCCCGGCAATCATCTGGTCAATCAGGTCGGTCTTGGAACCGAGCTGGGAAGAGGGGAACAACTCAATCTTCATCGAGCCGCCGCTCTTTTTCTCGAGCAATCTCTGCCATTCGTGGCATGCTAGGTCTATTGGCTCTCCCGGGTTGTTCTCGTAGCCGATTTGGATGGTAATCGGTTTTGCCGTGCTTGCGGCTGTCCCACCTTTCTGCTGCTCGCTTGCACCACCTGCAAACAGCATGGATGCCGCAGCCAGGCACATGCCAACCATTGCAACAAGTTTCTTCATATTTTGCTCCTTTCTATTCCATCTTCACGATGGCCTTGAATACTTTGCCTCGAAGTTGTTCCCACTTGCGGAAAGCTTCCTCTGATTCGACGAATGTCGCCTGATGGGTGATCATTCCCCGTGGATTGACCAATCCTGACTCGATGGCGGAAATTACTTCATCGAAATCGCTGGGGAATGCGGCCCTGCTGTCAAATAATTCGGTTTCCCGGACGTGGAAAGCGGTGCCGTCCAGTGCAATCGCTTTGGATGAAATGCCGACCCATACCATCCGTCCCCCGTGGCAAAGCATGTTGAGTCCTTGTGCCATGGACAGGTTGTTTCCAGTCGAGTCGATGACAATATCGGCAAGCTGACCATGCGACCACTCGCGGATTTCGGTTTCATAGTCGCTGGAGTTCGGGTCAAACACGTCGGCAAACCCGAACTCCTTGGCGACGAAAGCGCGCCGGCTCGGATCGGGATCTGCAAGGGCTACATGAGCCTTCTTGATGTGTCTGGCCATCAATGCGGCACCGGTTCCGATGGGGCCGGCTCCAAGAACCAGCACGTCATCGCCTTTGCGGGCGCTGCTTCGTTCGACCGCATGGGTGCTGATGGAAAGTGGTTCCACAAGTGCCGCGAGGGATGCATCAACTTTCTCTTCTATTTTGACCAGATGGTCTGCAGGTGCGGCGAAATAGTCTGCAAGGGCGCCGTCCCGATGAACGCCATACACGCTCAGGTGGTCACAGCAGTTTGTCTTGCCCTTTCTGCAGGGTCTGCAACTTCCGCAGGAAAGATAGGGCATCAGGACAACCTTGTCGCCTTCAGAGAACCCGCTTCCCCGCCGGGTACTGACGACCCTTCCGCAGACCTCATGCCCAAGGATGCGGGGATAGGTAAGGAGTGCGTTCTCGCCCCGGTAGGAGTGATAATCGGAACCGCAAATGCTGACCGCGATTGGCTTGACAAGCACCCAGCCAGGGGGAATCTCCGGCGTCGGGACATCGTGTAGGGTCAGATGGAATGGTTGTTCCAAAATCAACGCTTTCATACTTGGCTTACTTCTGATATATTAAATTTCCCAAATTGGTTGGATAAAGATATCAGAAGTTCTTTCCTCCAAACATGTTTGATAATATATCACAACTGATATCTGTCAATAGAAAAATAAATATGTAATTGAAACAATGAATGTTTTTGCTTGATTTAACGAAAAATATAAGTATATTTACTGATATATTTCTTATTGATATATTTGATTTGGTGAGAAGCATGGCCATTGGTGCCGTTCTCTCGTTGCAAGAGTCAAATTGGCAATCTACAATAGAGGAGAGAATGATGGGAAGAGGATGTCATGCAGGGGCAAACACAGAAAATAACCGCATATTCGTATCTGAAGGAAAAATTGCTCAATTGTGAGTTCAAGCCCGGGCAATACCTCAACGAGAAGGAGATTGTCCAGTCCAGCTGTTTCGGCCGGACTCCCGTTCGAGAAGCTCTTATCCTGTTGCAGGCGGAGAAGTTGGTGGAGGTGGTGCCGCGGAAGGGGACCTACGCGCGTTCCATCAACCGTTCCGAGGTAGTGGACATGTATGAGTTGCGAAAGCTGATTGAACCTGCCATCATCGAGAAGTATCTGACCAATATCGACTTGCAGAAATTGGAGATTCTCGACCAGAAACTCAAAGAGACGCTGGAGTCCGAACCGCAGGACGATCGGAAATTCAATGAACTAGATATCGCGTTCCATCGCTTTCTTGCCAGCGCAAGCCGATGCCAGCGCATCATCGCCACGTTGGAGCCAGCCCTGCAAGAAAGCTATCGGGTCTCCATGTACAACAATCTGAACGGGACATCGAATAGCCTGGAGCGCACGTACCAGCAACATCATGATGTGGTCTCCGCCATCATAGCCGAGAACCGTGGTCGGGCAAAGGAGGCTCTCCTTGTCCACTTGAATGCAAGTTTGTTCTCCTCGTTGGCTTCATTGAATACCTGATGCAGAAGAGCCACGGCCCATATACAAGCCGTGGCTCCAGATGATGCGGATTATTTGATGTCGACGACCTCGTACTCCTGGTCGGTGACCGCCTTGGTCAGGACTGCGTTGTCGACGGGTGCGTCCATCGTCACGACCGCCTCGCCCTTGACGTGGTCTGCTTTGGCGCTGGTCACGTGGTCGATGCTCTCGAGTGCCTTTTGGACACGTGCCTCGCAGTGGCCGCACATCATTCCGTTGATTTTCATTGTCTTGGTCATACTTTTGGTCTCCTTCTTGCCAATTTTTTGCGTTTTCTTCCTATCGTTTCTCGCGTCATGCACGTTGAACAGGTTCAAGCGCAGCGCGTTGGTTACCACACAGAAGCTGGAAAGGCTCATCGCGGCAGCTCCGAACATCGGGTTCATCGCCCATCCGAAGAGGTGGATGTAGGCTCCGGCGGCGAGGGGGATGCCGATCACGTTGTAGAAGAACGCCCAGAAAAGGTTTTCGTGGATGTTCCTCAGCGTGGCCCGGGAAAGTCTGATGGCTGCGCTCGCGTCGGTCAGTTTGCTTTTCATCAGCACCACGTCGGCGGCGTCGATGGCCACGTCGGTACCGGCGCCGATGGCGATGCCGATATCAGCCCGGGTCAGGGCGGGGGCGTCGTTGATGCCATCCCCGACCATCGCGACCTTGCCTTGGGTTTGCAGGCTTCTGATGACAGCCTCCTTCCCGTCCGGCTTGACCGAAGCATAGACCTCGTCCACGCCAGCCTCTTTACCGATTGCTTGGGCGGTCCGCTCGTTGTCTCCGGTCAGCATGACCACCTTGATGCCCATGCCTTTCAGCTCCTTGATCGCCTGGGCGCTATCGCTTTTGATCACGTCGGCGACGGCGATGATTCCGAGGAATCTGCCTGCTTGGGCGAAGAAGAGGGGAGTCTTGCCTTGCTCAGCGAGGCTGTGGGCCGCCTTTCTGGCCGTTTCATCAATCGGAGCATAGCCCTCGACGAAGGTCTGGTTGCCCCCAACCAGTGACTGCCCCTCCAGGTTTGCGGTCAGTCCGCTGCCCGAGAGGGCCTTGAAGTCGGTCACGCGGGCAAGGGGAAGGGTTCTTTCCCGCCCCTCCTGCATGATTGCCTTGGAGAGCGGGTGCTCGCTCTGGCTTTCCAGCGCGTAGGCCTTTCCCAACAGGGTTTTCTCATCGATTCCTTCAGCGGGAACCAGGTCGGTCACCTTCGGTTCTCCACTGGTGATGGTGCCGGTCTTGTCCAAGGCGACGATGTCGACCTGTCCACATTCCTCAAGGCTTGCGGCAGTCTTGAACAGGATGCCGTTTTTGGCTCCCTTCCCGCTGCCCACCATGATGGCGACCGGAGTGGCCAATCCAAGGGCGCAGGGGCAACTGATCACCAGCACGGAGATGGCACGGGCCAAGGCGAAGCCGAAATCAGCCCCGGCAGCCAGCCAGATGACCAAGGTGACCACGGCGACCGAGATGACGGCCGGAACGAAGATCCCGCTGACCTTGTCGGCGATCTTTGCAATTGGTGCCTTGGTCGCCGCGGCGTCTCCGACCATCTGGATGATTTGGCTCAGCGTGGTGTCCTCGCCGACACGGGTGGCTCGGCAGGTGAGGAAGCCGGACTGGTTGATCGTGCCTGCGCTCACCAGGTCTCCCTTCTGCTTGTCCACCGGGATGGACTCGCCGGTCAGGGCGGCCTCGTTGATGGCGCTGGCGCCGTCGGTCACGACCCCGTCGACGGGAATCGCCTCTCCGGGCCGGACGACGAAGACAGCGTCTTTCTGGACATCCTCGATGGGAACGACCGTTTCTTTGCCGTCGACCAATAGAGTGGCATTCCTCGGGGCCAGCCTCATCAGGCTTTTCAGCGCGTCGGTAGTGCGTCCTTTGCTCATCGCCTCGAGCATCTTGCCCACGGTGATCAGCGTGAGGATCATCGCTGCCGACTCGAAGTAGAACTCGTCCATCAACCTCAAGACCCGCCCGGAGTCTCCCGCGAGAACCGCGCCGGTCATCAGGAAAAGGACGACAGTGGACCAGATGAAGCTTGCCGCTGAACCCATGGCCACCAGCGTGTCCATGTTGGGGGCCCTATGGACGAGCCCTTTGGTCCCGCTGATGAAGAACTTCTGGTTGACCACCATGACAATGGCGGCGAGAATCATCTGCAAGAGGCCCATGGCCACATGGTTGCCTTGCAGGAAGGCTGGTACCGGCCAGCCCCACATGTGGGCTCCCATCGAGAAGTACATCAGCACCAGCAGAAAGCCGATCGACCAGAAAAGGCGTTTGCGGAGGGCCGGGGTCTCGTGGTCTTCCAGGGCCGCCTCCTCGCTGGCGTGGCTTGCCTGTCTGGCTTGCCCCTGCAGGCTGGCACCGTATCCGGCATCCTCTACGGCCTTGATGATGTCCTGGCTTTTGGCGGAGCCTTCGACCGTCATCGAGTTGGTCAGCAGGCTGACCGAACAGGAAGATACTCCCGCGACGCCCTTGACGGCTTTCTCGACGTGCGCGCTGCACGACGCGCAACTCATGCCTGTAACTTGATAGTGTTCCATTTCGTCAGCCTCATTTCATAAGCCGTTGCAAGGTTTCCACCAATTCGTCGATGACCGAGTCGTCACCCTGGCGTACATGCTGGGCGACACAGCTGCGAATATGGCTGGCAAGCAGGACTTTGGTGAAGGAATTCAGGGCCGCGTTGGCGGCGCTGACCTGCATCAGTATGTCCGGGCAATAGGCGTTTTTCTCCAGCATGCCTCGGATTCCCTTGATCTGTCCCTCGATGCGGTTCAGCCTCCTGTTCAGGTCCGCAAGCTCCTCCGTGGTGCGCATTTTCGTCCGGTGGGAGCAACAGGTGCATTCCATTCGTGTGTTTTTCTCTTCGTTCATGGTAATCATACTATATATACCCCCTAGGGGTATGTCAATAGGGGCAGAGGCACGCATTTCTTGTGGACTACATGCGGGATTTGGGTATACAGTGAATATGTCGTTACAGCCGTGAGGTTCCATATGGGGGTGGATGCGGGCGCGTGCGATGATAAGCTGGTATGCAAAGAACGTTACTTTATGCCCTGATGTGCCCCTTGGCTGCGTGTTTCACGTTTGCCTCCTGTACGCGCGCCCCCAAAAAACGGGAACTGAGTGCCGGGGTTTCCTCCTTGGCGGTGATGAGCGCGGCTCCCGCCCCCGTTGCGACCACTGATTCCAACGCCAAAAACCAGACGCTTCCCAAGCCGGAAGACTTGAACGGCAAGTTCAGCTACACCTATGGCTATCTTCTCTTCCAGGCGCTCGCCAAGCAGGGCTTCGACGACCTCGACGCGCAGTACTTCGCCCAAGGCGCCTTGGACGCGAGGGACGAAGCCCCTCTGTTCAGTCAGGAGGAGATGGAGGAGACGCTCAGGACAGTCCAGCAGCAGTTGCTTTCCCGCGCGAAGGATGAATACGATGCCCTCGCGACGGAGCATCAGAAGGAGGCGGACGCTTTCTTCGCCGAGAACGGGAAGCGGCAAGAGGTGGTGACGATGGAGGACGGGATCCAGTACCAGGTACTCGACTCAGGGGATGAGACGAAGCCCCTCATTGGTCTGAAGGACACCGTCGCCATCGACTATACGATTACCATGCTGGACGGCACATTGCTGGTGGGAACCAGCCAGCGGGGCCATAGCGATGTTTTCACCGTCGATACCCTAGCCTCAGGATTCCTGAAGGACGGCATCCAGCTTCTGCACCCAGGCGCCCATTACCGGTTCTGGGTTCCCTATCCGCTGGTGGCTGCATCGGGGTATCTGCCACAGTTGGAGCCGAATGCCGCGATCATCGTCGACCTCGAGATCAAAGAGGTCAGATATGCAGAGGCAGCTTCGTAAGGTCGTCCAGCTGGTCGTCCGGAAGTTCTGAGCGCTTGTGCCCGGGGTTATACCAGATGGTGTGGATGTGCGCGTTCCTTCCCCCTTGGATGTCGCTGGTCAGGCTGTCTCCGACGATGGCGCAGAGACTCCTGTCCGGATTTCCCAGTTTTCCCAATACCGCTTCGAAATAGCGCAGGTCTGGCTTGCTGTAGCCGAGCTCGCCGCTGATGAAAATGCCGTCCACGTAGGGGATGATCCCGCTGGCGTGGTAACGGCCCCACTGGGTGGCGGGAATACCGTTGGTGGTGATGTAGAGCTTGTGTCCAAGGGCCCGCAACCGGGTCAGCAGCGGTTTGGTGAAGGGGTAGGGAATGCCCTCCTTTGCCAGGGCATCCCCATAGATCTCGTTCGCCTTCTCGGGTTCGGCCTTGCAGCCGACCACCGGAAGAAACCGGCGGAAACGCTCGACCCGGAGCTGTTCTTGGTCCATCAATCCTTGCTCAAGCTCAGCCCAGCACTGCGCGTTGACCTGATGATAGATGGGCATCCCCTTTTCGTAATCGAAACCAATCTGGCCGGAAAGGAATTTGATGGCGTTGCGCTCGCTCTGGTCGAAGTCGAACAAGGTTCCGTCACAGTCAAGAAAAAGGTATGGGTACCGCATGGTCCCACCTTACCCTAATGCTCCTTTTCCTGTACAGTAGAGGGACGTGAGGTTCGTATGGACAATGAAGATTCGTTTCTGACAAGACATCTCTTTTTTGCCGTGGTGCTGGGCGTGATGCTGGCAATCCTCGGCATCGTCGTCATGACAAGCCAGACTACCGTCATCGCTACGGTGACCGGGGTCGCCCTGATTGTCAGCGGCATCGGCACCCTGCGCTCGGTGCTCACCTTCGCCGTCTGGACCGGGTATTTCCGTCTGCTGACCGTTCTGAAGAGCTTGATCTGTATCGTCCTTGGCCTCTGGGGCATCATGAACGCCCAGAAGAGCTTCAATCTGGTCATGTACCTGATGGGGGCGCAGATGGCCATCGGCGGCATTCTCTCGATTGTCAATGCCTTTCTGCTGAGGCGGGACAACGACCAGTCGGTGGGTGGCTTCCTTTCCGACGGTATCTTCTCTCTGGTGATTGCCGCTTTCCTGTTCGTGGCTCCCCAGGCAGTCGGCCATACCCTGTTGCTGGTGGTAGGCCTCCTGTTGGTGGTCTTCGGCCTGTCCCTCTGCATCTGGGGCTTGAAAGTGCGCAGGATCAACCGGGACTTCCAGAAGATGGACCGGCAGACTACTGCCAGCGCCGAGGTGCTGGAAGAGAAGAACGTGGACGAGGAGTGAGGACAATGGACGAGAACGAGCTCCGGGGATGGGTGCGCGCGGCCCAGGACGATTTCAACGCGACCCAGTTTCTGCTTGACGAGGATCCTCTACGGGCGGAGGTGATTTGTTTCCATGCCGAGCAAGCGGCGGAAAAAATGCTGAAGGCGTATCTGGTGCTGCATGGACGCGAGGTGCCTCCGACCCAGGATTGCGTGGAGTTGCTTCGGATCTGCTCCGATTTCGACCCCGAGGTGAAGAGCCTTTCCGCCGAGGCAGACAAGCTTTCCGGATACCAGGAATTCGACCAAGGGTGGGGAATCGTCGAGATTACCGGGGAAGAGCTGGAAAAGGTGCTTTCCTCGAGCGAGAAGATTCTCGATTACCTGGAACCGAAGCTTCAAGCCAGATAATAGAGAACCATCAACGGCATGGTCACCAGCGCGGCCAATGTCGTCATCATGTTGATCGTGCTCGCGTATTTGCTGTCGGCGCCGTACAGCTGGGCCATCTGGCTGACGGTGGTTGCTGTCGGGGATATGGAGGCGAGCAGGCTGATCAGCAAGATCGTGCTTCCCTCTGGGTGCAGGGTGCCCAGGGGGGAATTTTTTATTGCCGAGACGACCACGAACGGCAGGGCGGCCATCTTCAATGCCACCATCAGGTAGATCCGTCTGCAGGAGAGTGCCTCTTTCCAGTTCATGCCGCCCAAGACCATGCCTATCATCAGCATCGAAATCGGACCGACGGCCGCGGACATGTTTCCCAGGACCCTGGTCACCAAGACGGGAAGGGTCAGATGGGTGAGGAACACCACCAGTCCGACACAGGCGGCAATCAGGTTGCAGTTGGTGAAGATTTCCTTCCAGGCGAAGCCTCTCGTCTCCCGGACCAGACAGAGCCCATGGGTCCACAGGAAGAAGAGCTGGACAAGGACGAAGGCGCTGGAATAGATGACCCACTGGGGGCCCAGCACATTGGTCACCAAGGGGATGATCAGGTTGCCGGCATTGGAATAGATGAGCGACGCTTTCTCCAATCCGGTCAACCGCAAAGGTTTGGAGATCAGCGCGACGATGGCGAACAGGATGCAATGGATGGTCAGCGAGGCGATGACCGCCAGCAGGAAACCGCTGGCGATTTCCGGGCTGTAGGAAATCAGGAACGCCTTGAGGAAGGTGCAAGGCAGGATCAGATAGACGCAAAGGATGGAGAGCACTTTGCTGTCCGAACTCTTCAGGAGCCCGAGGCGGACGATGAGGATGCCGCATGCCATCATCACGAACAGGATGACGATTTCTTCAGCCAGTAATGTTGCGATCATATGCCTGTATTGTCACCAGAGGGGCTGTGCATGGCAAGAGCGCTCAGGCTCCCGTTCTGGTACTCGCACTATTGCCTGAGGGCGGGGATTTCCGATAACGCTTTGGAATCTCTGGCAATAATCCAATTTGTTGCAAAGCAACATGTTGGATATTCTTTTGGTGAGAACGTGAAGCGTTATTCCCCATGCCTGCTCGAGGGAATTGTTTTCTTTTTGAAAGCGCTGGAGGACAATGGAAGGGAGGTGCTTAGGCGAGGAGGAAGGATGGGGGAAAAGGATATCGCGGAAAAGGCGTTGGCCGAACACAACGACGTGTTCGCCGACATCCTAAACGGCTTTCTGTTCCACGGCGAGCAGGTGGTCCTGCCCGGGGAGCTGGAGGACGCGGGGGACCGGAGCCAGTACAAGGCCGACGGGAGGCTGCACGAGCTGGAGCGGGACGTCTCGAAGCGGCTCAGGGACGGGAAGGTGACGCTTGCCATGGTGGGCCTGGAGCACCAGAGCAAGGCCGAGCGGTTCATGCCGGTGCGGGTGGGGAGCTACGACTTCCAGTCCTATCGGGCGCAGCTTTCAGGGCGGAATGTGGGCAGTGTGTATCCGGTCGCCACAATGGTGCTATACTTTGGAATGAAGAGGTGGCCATACCCGAGGAACCTGACGGGGATCATCGACATGCCGGAGCGGTTGCGTCCGTTCGTGAGCGACTACGAGATGAGGAACCTGTTCGAGGTGGCGTTTCTGGAGCCGGAGCAGGTAGGGTGGTTCCATAGCGACTTCCGGTATGTGGCGGACTTCTTCGTGCAGATGCGGCTGACGGGCGACTATCGCCCGGCTGAGGATGGCGCGATCAGGCACGTGGACGAGACGCTGAAGCTGCTGTCGGTACTGACTGGCGACCGGCGATTCGAGGAAGTGCTCGGGATTTTGCCGAAGACGGGAGGTGTGGGCATGTGCGAGGTGCTGGACAAGGTCGAGAACAGGGGGATCGAGAAGGGGATTAAACAAGGCCTCGATGAAGGCATCAAGCGGGGTATCGCGCAAGGAATCGAACAAGGTGCCGACAAGGTACGGGCCGTCATGGCGTTGCGGATGATCCAGGCCGGGGAACCGGACGGGAAGGTCGCCGAATACACAGGGCTGTCTGTGAGCCAGGTGAAGGAGATGCGCAACCAGGTAGTTCCCGGCTCTGGGTCATAAGCTCAAGAGGGTGCCCGTTTCCTCCATGCCCGTGGGGCGATGAGGAAATAGGCGGCCACCATCAGAACGCTGGTCAGAAGCCAGGTGATGGGGTAGACCGAGGCGAGGACGGGATACGTATGGTGGGCCGCAAAGATGGTGGCGATCCAGATCAGACGGAAGATGCAGATGCCGAAAACCGAGATGATGGTGGGGATGACCGAATAGCCGATGCTGCGCAGGATTCCGCTGGTCACGTTGTAGAGGACGGCGATCCATTGGAAGCGTTGGGCATAGTCGATTCTCCATACCGCATAGGCGAGCACCTCCGGGTCCGAGGTGTAAATCCGGCAGAGGGGCTCGGCAAAAAGGGTGCAGGCCAGGCACATGGCCCCGACGACCAGCATGCCCAGCAGGATTGACAGCCGCATCACCTGCCTGCAGCGCTTGTGGTTCCCCGCCCCGTAGTTCTGGCTGGAGAAGGTCATGGCGGCCTGGGTGAAGGCGGAGTCCATGTAGTTGGTGTAGCTCTCGTAGGTCAGACCGGTGGCGTTGCCGGCGACACAGGCGCTGCCGAAGCTGTTGAAACCGCTCTGGATCACCACGTTGCTGATTGAGAAGAGCATGCTCTGCAGACCTGCCGGAAGCCCGATGTGGAGCATTTCCGTGAAGAGGGCAGGAGTGATCGCGAGGTCGTGGAGGGAGAGATGGATGTCTCCCTTCTCGTTATGGAGGAAGTTCAGAAGCATGATGGCGCTCACCGCGTTGCTGATTACGGTGGCGATGGCGACTCCTGCGACAGCCCAGCCGAAGCCGACGACGAAGAGCAGGTTGAGCAGCACGTTGATGATGCCGGCAAGCAACAGGGTATAGAGGGGACGTTTCGTGTCCCCCCAGGAGCGCAAGACCGCTGCAGAGAAGTTATAGAGCATCAGTACCGGCATGCCGCTGAAATAGATCCTCAGATAGAGCACAGCCAGGTCGAGCACGTCTTCCGGGGCCTGCATCAAGGTCAGGAGCGGACGGGCGGTGAAGAAGCCAAGGCATGCGAGCAACAGGCCGCTGACCAGCCCGAGGGCGATGGCGGTGTGGACACCACGTCGGGCCTTCTCGTGGTCATCCTTTCCCAGCGCTTGTGCGATGACGACATTGACACCGATCGCCAGTCCTGAAAACAGGCTGACCTGCAGGTTGATCACACTGCTGTTCGCCCCCACCGCCGCCATCGCGGCCTTGCCGCAGAAATGGCCCACCACGGCGATGTCAGCGGAGTTGAACAGTTGCTGGAGAATGCTGGCGAGGGCGACGGGGATGGCAAAGCGGATGATGCCGCTTGCGAGTGGGCCCTCGGTCATGTCTATGGATGTTCGGGTGTTCACCCCAACCATCTTATCCTTTGCCGGGCTCTCTTGCCAGCCTCTGGCAGGATGAACGCTTATGCGTTTCCGTAGGTTTTAATGGAAAAGAAGGAACGGAAAGCCTTTTTCCTTCTTAGGGACAAGCAAGCTGGTACGCCTCGGCGGGCGGGATGGGAGACACCCCATCCCGCTCCGTAGCGGTGTTTGTCAGCAATGGTGTTCGCAGCCACACTCGTGGTCGTGATGTCCGCATCCATCATCATGATGGTGACACCCGCAGGTGGGCTGTCCTTCCTGGACAAGCCTTCCTTCGAGCAGGGCCTGGACCAGGTCGTCGCACTTGCCTTGTGCTCCGGCATAGCAGGTGATTCCGGCTGCCTGCAGGGCGGTGATGGCTCCGCCTCCGATTCCTCCTGCGATGACGACATCGACGTCCAGCCCGCTCAAAAGGCCGGCGAGGGCTCCATGGCCCTGGCCGTTTGTCCCGATTACCTCGCGGTGCTTGACCGTGTTCGCCTCGACCGTATAGATGGCGAACTGCTCGCTCTTTCCAAAGTGCTGGAACACCATCTCCTGCTCATAGGGTACTGCAATCTTCATGGTTCCTTCCTTGACGGGTTTCCCGTCCCGCGCGCATCCCCAGCCCTTGTCCTCGCCAAAGGCGACACATCCTCCACCTATGGTGAGGATCGTGCCGTTGACGAGCGCCTGGGCGACTTTCTGATGCGCGCTTCCCAAGATGTTCTGTATCGTGCTTCGCCCCACCTGCATGCGTTCCGCGGCCGACTGTTGGTCCAGCTGTACCAGGTCGACCAATCGGAGCGCTTCCAGCTCGTCCATCGTCAGGTTGATGCGGACATCCGAGGCTGGTACCGGCTCAAATCGGCGGCAACAAGGGTTCCGGTAGATGATTCTGGCGCGTATGGGGCGAGGCATGACAGCTCCTTATTACTGGCATATGCCAATAACTCAAAGATAGCACCATCTCGTCAGGATTGCAAGGGTCAGCAGCGCTTGAGCTGGTTGACCGCCTCGGCCATGCGCCTGATCGCCTCAAGGACGCTTGCCCTGCGCACTCCATAGTTGAATCGTACGAAGCCACGATAGGCGTCTCCCCCACCAAACCAGGTGCCGTCGTTGCAGCAGACCCGTGCCCTGATGCCGAAGAAACGGCTTGCCGTCCCGCCCATGGGGCTGAGTTTGGGGTCGTACAGCTCGGGATGCGCCTTCTCGTCCTCCTGCAACAAAGGCAGGACTTGGGAGCAATCGATCAGGCCGACGAAACTGGCGTTCGGTTTGACGAAAGCCAGTCCGGGGCAATGATCGGAAAGGTAGGACTCGATCAGGGCCGCGTTGCCTTCCAGATAGGGAATCAACTCCATCAGCCAGTCGTATCCATGCCGGTAGGCGGCAAGGGCGACGGTGGTGGAGAAGAAGGAGGTCTCGCCAATCCGGTTCTGTTCCTTCATGGCTTCCAGTCGGTTCCTAAGCTCCTCGTCACGGGTGACGACGACGGAGAAATGCTCTCCTGCGACATTGAAGGTCTTCGAGGGGGCCATGCAGACAGCGCATTGGATGGGAAAGTCTTTGGCCACCTCCGCCATGGAGAGGTGCTTGGCGTAGGAGAGGTCGGCGTGGATCTCATCGCTGACGACAGCAAGATGGTGCTCGGCCGCCTTGCGCGCCAACTTCTCCAGCTCATCCCTTCCGAAGACATCCCCGGTCGGGTTTTGCGGGGAGCAGAAGACCACCAGTTTGGCTTTGCCCGCCAATGTGTCGAAGCTCTCCCAGTCCAGAGCGAACCGGTGGTTTTGCGGATTATAGCGCATCGGCCAGGGAATCAGCTTCCGGTTCAGGTTGCGGGTGATGTCCATGAAGGGCTTGTAGGCTGGAAGCGGTACGATCACGCCATCGTCCTCTCTGGTAAGCAACTGCATCAGCATGCTGATCGATACCAGCACGCCGGGGAAGGTGACCACCTCGCCCGGGGTGAAGCGGGTACCGTGTCGCCGGTTCGCGAAGTCGCAGAATGCCTCCTTGACTCCGTCGAAGTGGGGATATCCGTAGATTCCGCTTTTGGCGGCGGAGAGCGCCGCATCCTGGATTTCCTTCGCGGCACGGAAGTCCATGTCCGCGACCCAGAAGGGCTCGGCGTCCGGGTTTGCACAATACTGCTTGATCGCGTCCTTGTTCCATTTGACGGACAATGTGTCGGCGCGGTCCACTACTTGGTCGAATTGGCTTTCCATAGGGTACTCCTGTACGTTTCGATATGGCTGCGGGGGTTGATGTAGGAGGCCTGCCAGTTCCTCATTTGGTAGAGGAGCGCCTGCTTCGGGCAGACGAGCAGGCAGGCAAAGCAACCGATGCAGCCAGCCCCGAACCGGGGTTTCTTCTTTTCCATGGTGATGGCACAGGTGGGGCAGATCTGGGCACAGGCCCCGCAGGAGATGCAGACATCACTGGCAGACAGGTACTTCCCCGTCTTTCCCTGTGTCTGGTGCGCCTTGGGCATGAGGAACCGAAGGGCAAAGCCGGCAAGCGGACGCCGGGAAGGAATACGGAGAGCGCCCTCGCCGATTTCCGTGGCAATCCGGGCAAGTTTTCCATCCGCCTTGTCGAGTATCGGCTTCCAGTCGAGCTTGGCCCGTATCGGCACCATCCCCACGTGGGTGTCGATCATCCGCACCGAGTTCTGGTAGCTGGGGGCGCATCCCGCCTCGGTCACCAGCTTCTCGATGATGTGGGGAGCGAACGTCGGGGACTTTCCGCAGGTATGCAGGCAGAACAGGTATTTGACCTGGCTCTTGTCCGCTTGGCGGAAAGGCCCTCTGAGAAAGTTGACGACAGGGGGCGAGGGAAATCCGTCATAGACTGGTCCGATGATGCCGACCCGTTCGGTAAGGATGACCGGTTTGTCGCTGGGAAGCAGTACGATTTCGCTCTCTCCGAGCGACTGGGCCAGCTTTTGCGCCGCATACAGGCTGTTGCCGGTGGCGCTCATGACATAGATGGTGGTTTTCATCGCAGACTCTCCAACAGGGAATAGAAGGAGGGAAAGGTGACGTCCACCGCACTGGTGTCGTCGATGGTCAAGGGTACTCTGCTGGAAAGGATGCTGAGAGCCATGATGATCCGGTGGTCCCCATGTCCCTTGACAGCAGCCTGGTGCAGGGGTTTCCCCCCTTGGATGATGATGCCATCCGGCTCTTCGGTGGCTTCCGCTCCGAGCTTCTCCAGTTCCGTCCGCATGACGGCGATGCGGTCGGTTTCCTTGATGCGGGCCTGGGCGACGTTGGTCAGTCTGACCGTCCCCGCGCACGCCGTCGCGACGGCGCAGAGCGCGGGAAGGGCGTCAGGGATGTTGTTCAGGTCGAAGGTGCCGCCGTGGAGGCGTTTGCCACCGGTGACGGTGACACTGTGCTCGCCGTAGGTGACCTCGCATCCCATCGCCTCGAGGATCCGCAGGATTTCCTTATCCCCTTGGCTGTCGTTCCTCTCCAGTCCGGTGACGGTGATGGTGCTTCCGTCCAGCGCGGCGAGGGCGAAGAAGAAGGATGCGGAGCTGTAGTCTCCGGGAACCTGGGCCCGCACAGGCTGATAGCGCTGTCTCCCGGCCACATGGAAATGGCTCCAGTCTCCATTGGCCTGGTAGGAGATGTCCTGTTCTTCCAGCCATTGCAAGGTCATGCCGACATAGGGCCGCTCGTAGAGGAGCGGTACCTCGATCTCGCTGGGCCCGTCTGCCATGGCCAGGCCGAGCAACAGGGCCGACAGGTACTGGCTGGTCGGGCACTCGATGGTACAGGTGCCGCCGGCAATCGGTCCCTGGATGGTAAAGGGAGCGTGGTCCCCTTCGCACTTCGCTCCCAGGGAGGAGAGGGCGTCGAGGAGCGGTTTGACCGGACGTTTCTGCATCTGCTCGTCCCCGGTGATGAGGAACCGGAACGGCAGGGTGGCGAGCATGGCGGTGGCAAGGTACAGGGTGGTGCCGCTGTTCATGCAGTCCAGCGCGAGTCCGTCCCGCAGGGCCAGGTGGGTGCTGTCCACGGTAAGGGTCGAGCCATCCTTGCTGAAGGAAAGCTTTGCTCCAAGGCTTTCGGCCAGATGGAAACACGCCTTGGTGTCCCTGCTCTGCAGGACTCCTGCTATGGTGCTGACGCCATGGGCGAAGGTGGCGATCAGGGTGGCGCGGATTGTCTGGCTTTTCGATCCGGGAATCCTGATGGTTCCCCGGTAGGTATGTGGCAAAAGGCGTATGGACTGCATGCCCACAATCTAGCAGAAAGTGGATAAATGGGAAAGGTTGTTTCAAATTGTTTTTGTATACAGCATGTAAGATTTTGCAAAAATATGTATACAGGTGCTTGTTACTGGTTTTTAAAGTAGATACTATATCTGCAACGGATAAGCATCCTCTCGATGGGGAGGAGCTTTTGGTTCTACTTCAATTTTGGAGGTGTTGGTATGAAGAAAACGTTGTTGGCGCTGGCTGTCGTATCATTGTTCGCACTGCTGCCAGTCGTTGCAGGAGGCGCTTCCGAGTCATCCGCTCCGGCATCAAAGGGCGGAACAGCCGCTGCGGCGCCGAAGTACGCTGACCAGATTGTGGTCGGCAAGCTCTCCGAGCCGCTTACCTTGGATCCGAATGGAGCGGGTGTCGGCGGGGCCGAGGTCGGTGTCACCCAGCAGGTGTACGAGGGCCTGGTCACCGTCGGTCCTGATGGAAACATTCTTCCGGTGCTCGCCACCGATTGGACTATCAGTCCTGACGGCATGACCTATACCTTCAATCTCCGCCAGGGAGTCAAGTTCTCCGATGGCACGCCGGTCACTGGCGACGACTGGGTCTGGTCGCTGTACCGTGCCCGAGACTACGAGGAGTCCAGCTATCGTTTCATCGCAGAGATGATTGATACCGTCGAGGCGACCGACAGCCAGGTGGTGATCAAGCTGAAGGAGCCTGCCGCTCCCTTCCTGTACGACTTGGCCAACTTCAACATGGTGGTCGGCAGCAAGAAGCACTGGGAGTCGGTCGGCGACGCCGAGTTCGGCGCCCAGCCCCTCGGAACCGGCCCCTACATGTTGGAGAACTGGAACCGTGGCGAGTCTCTCACCTTGGTGGCCAACCCCTATTACTGGGATTCCCGGTATCCGAAGACCAAACGTATCCGCTACAACCTGATCAGCGACGACAACACGCGCCTGATGCAGTTGCAGTCCGGACAGGTCGATGTGATCAATGATGTGCCGTATTCGCTGCTGCCGATGATCAGGAACAACAAGAACTTGAACCTGGATGTCTTTGAGTCGACCCAGATCCGGTATCTGATTCTGAACACCACGCTGGAGCCGTTCAATGATCCGGCGGTACGCAGGGCCATGTATTACGCCCTGAACAAGGAGGAACTCTCCACTCTGGCCGGCGGTTTCGGCAAGCCGGTTGTCGCCTTGGTCAGCCCGACCGAGGGCAAGTGGTGCAACCTGGACCTGCCGGTGACCACCTACGATCCGGAAAAGTCCAAGCAGATGCTGAAGGAGGCAGGATACACCGAACCGGTCAAGTTCACTATCTCCGTTTCCAGCGGCAGCACCTTCTACGAGCAAGCGGCAACGCTGATCAAGAGCGAGGTGGACAAGGCGGGGTTCGACTGCACCATCGAACTGATGGAGCGGGCCAGCCTTTCTGCCAAGTATCGTGGCCTGCAGCATCAATGCACGTTGCTGATGTGGATTGACGACATCCAGGATCCTTCCGAGGTGACCGGCTGGACGGTCGACTACGACCAGTGCAAGGCCTGGTATACCGGTCTTGTCGACCAGCCGTTGGAGGACTTGAACGCTGCGGCTTTCAGGGAGCTGGACGAGACCAAGCGCATCCAGATGTACCATGAGATCCAGCAGAGGGTGTACGACAACGCCAACGTGATTCCGCTGTACAGCAACGGATTCGCCTGGGCCGAGAGCAAGAAGGTCAGTGGAGTCTCGGTCAACATGTTCGGCGTCTATGAGTGCAAGAACTGGGTCAAGGAACTTTGATGTTCTGGTTTTGTGCGGAGCTGGCCGCCTTCGGGTGGCCGGTTTCCTGCGTTTGCCTTGGTTGGAGAGTATGAAATGGAGCGATTGAATTACTGCGTCAGGCGTGTGTTGCAGATCATCCCCGTGCTGTTTGTCATTTCCGTGGTGATCTTCTTCCTCATGCGCTTCATCGGAGGGGATCCCGCGGTCATGGTCCTGGGGGACAAGGCGACCAGCGAGGCGATTGCCGCCTTCCATCAGAGGGCCGGTCTGGACGATCCGCTTCCCATCCAGTATGTCCGCTACATGCGGGATATCCTGCATGGTGACCTGGGCACCTCGCTTTCGGTCCGTCGCCCGGTGGCGGAACTGGTCGCGGCCCGTTTCCCGGTCACCGTCAAGCTGACCGTCCTCTCCGCTTTTCTCTCCATCCTGATCAGCCTTCCGTTGGGATACTTGGCAGGCAAGTACAAGGACAGGCCTGCGGACCAAGGCATCCGGGCCTTGGCTTTGGTCTTCATCGCCATGCCCTCCTTCTGGGTCGGCTTGTTGCTGATGATGCTCTTCGGGGTCAGGCTTGGCTGGCTTCCTGCCGGGGGCTGGGACTCGACCAACTTCTGGACCCAGTGCAAGAGCCTGTTGCTTCCCGCCCTGACGCATTCGCTCAGCCTGATCGCGCTGCTGATGCGGGACCTGCGCAACTCGGTGGTCGATATTTCCCGGATGGATTATGTCGACTTCGCCCGCAGCAAGGGCATTCCCGAGAGCGAGGTGAAAGGACGCCATATTTTCCGCAACGCGTTGATCAGCTATGTGACGTTGCTTTCCATCCGCATTGCCTACATGCTTGGCGGCAGTGTCATCACCGAGAGCGTCTTCGCCCTTCCTGGAATCGGGAAGTTGATGATTGATTCCATTTTTGGACGTGATTATGCGGTCGTCCAGTCGCTGGTGCTGATCTTCGCCGCCATGGTGATGGTCATCAACCTGCTCACCGATATCTTGTATTCTTTTCTGGATCCGAGGGTCAGCTACCATGAGTAATGTCAACCTGAAAGCACATATGGAACGACGGGCGAAGGATCCCTCGGTCCGCATCCCTGATTGGGCCCGTAGGCCGACCTTCATTGTCGCCTCGGTCATTGTGGCGGTCTTCTTCCTGATTTCCCTCTTCCCGGGGCTTTTCGCCCATGGCGACCCGCTGGAGATCAATGTCGCACAGGCTCTGCAGGGACCAAGCCGGGTCCATTTCTTTGGTACGGACGATTACGGCCGCGACATCTATACCCGCGTGATCTACGGCGCCAGGATTGATTTGGAGATGGGAGTCCTTGGCGTCATCGTCCCCTTTGCCATCGGTACTGTGCTGGGTTTGCTGGCAGGGTATTATGGCGGGCTTCTGGACAACGTCGTCATGCGGATCATCGATGTGCTGATGGCGTTCCCGTTCACCATCCTGGTCATCGTGATCATGGCCATCCTCGGTCCGGGCATCCAGAATGTCTTCATCGCCCTGTGGCTGGTGGGATGGATGAGCTACACCCGTCTGGTTCGTGGCGAGGTGTTGCGGCTGAAGGATGTGGAGTTCATCCAGGCGGCCCGTGTGGAGGGTTTCACCGACCGGCGCATCCTGCTACGCCACCTGCTTCCCAACGTCATCTCCAGCTCGATCGTCTATGGGGCGAGCGACATCGTCATGACGATGCTCACCGGAGCATCGATGAGTTTCCTCGGACTGGGTGTCCAGATTCCTTCGCCGGAATGGGGCGCCATCCTGAACGAGGGACGTGCCTTCATCAGCTATGCCTGGTGGATCACCTTCTTCCCCGGGCTTTTCCTCGCCATCTGCGGAGTGGGTTTCTCGCTGCTCGGTGATTGTCTGACCGATATCCTGAGAAGGAAGGGGCGCTGAGATGGAAAACCGGAACGTACTGCTCGAGGTCAAGGACCTCAAGACCTATTTCGTTGGGCGTCATGAGACGGTAAAGGCCGTCAACGGGGTGTCGTTCACCCTCTACGAGGGGGACAGCTTCGGGCTGGTGGGAGAGTCCGGCTGCGGCAAGAGCCAGACGCTCCGTTCGATCCTCGGGCTGTTGAAGCAGCCTGGCAGGATTGTCGGGGGACAGATTCTCTTCCGCGGGCAGGACCTGGTGGGGATGAGCCCGAGGCAGATGCGGGAAATCCGTGGGGCGCAGATTGCCCAGATTTTCCAGGAGCCGATGACGGCGCTCAACCCGGTGCTTCCCATCCGCAAGCAGATCTACGAGGCTTTCGAGCGTGACGGCCTGAGCAAGGCCGAGCGCGAGGCGAAGTCGGTCGAGATGATGAAGCTGGTGGGGATTCCCGAGCCGGAGAAGCGGCTGGGAGAGTATCCGCACCAGTTCTCCGGTGGCATGCGGCAGAGGGCGATGATCGCCATCGCGCTTGCCGAGCATCCCGCGCTGCTGCTCGCCGATGAGCCTACCACTGCCTTGGACGTCACCATCCAGGACCAGATCCTTACCCTGATCGAGCAGTTGAAAGGAGAGATGGGCATGAGCCTGATCATGGTGACCCACAACCTCGGGGTCATCGCCCAGATGTGCAACCGGGTGGCGGTCATGTACGCCGGACGGATTGTGGAGATGACCGACACGGTCACCCTGTTCTCCAAGCCCCGCCATCCCTATACCAAGGCATTGATGAATTCGATTCCCAACGGCAAGCAGGACCAACTGGAGACGATCAGCGGCACGCCGCCGAATCTCTCCATGGAGATTGTCGGATGCCCCTTCGCCCCAAGGTGCAAGTATGCCGAGGGGGAATGTTTCACCACGCTTCCTGAACTGCGGGAGATCGAGGCGGGGCATCTGACCCGTTGCCACCGCTTCGATGTGGTGGAGCGGTTTGCCGGATTGATTCCCGTCGAGGAGGTGGTCCATGGCTGAAACGGTGTTGCAAGTCGATCATGTGTCCAAGTATTTCGCCGAGAAGCGGACGGTGGTAGACCTGGTCCGCGGCCGCAAGCAGAAGTACCTGAAGGCGGTGGATGATGTCAGCTTCTCGATCGAGAAGGGGCAGAACCTCGGTCTGGTCGGGGAGTCCGGTTGCGGCAAGAGCACGCTGGCCAAGTGCGTGCTCCGACTGTACAAACCCACCAAGGGCCGTATCGTCCTGGATGGTACCGATATCACAAGCCTGGAGGGTGAGGCTCTCCGAAACATCCGGCCGAAGATGCAGATGGTCTTCCAGGACCCGTCCTCGTCGCTCAACCCGCGCATGAATGTCCATGACATCATCGCCGAGGTGCTGCGTGTCCACCATGTGGTCCCCGAGGAGCAGGTTGACAGCCGTGTCGAGGAACTCTTGGCCCTCTGCGGGTTGCAGAAGGAGGTGATGGGTCGCTATCCCGGGGAGTTCTCCGGCGGCCAGCAGCAGAGGGTCGGCATCGCCCGGGCCCTTGCCCTGCATCCCTCGTTCCTTGTGGCCGACGAGCCGGTTTCCGCCCTGGATGTCTCGATCCAGGCGCAGATCCTGAATTTGCTACGGAGCCTGGAGGAGAAGCTCGGACAGACCATGCTCTTCATCAGCCATGACCTTGCCGTCATCCACCACATCACCCAGAAGGTCGAGGTGATGTACCTCGGCTCGATCGTCGAGTATGGGGCGACGGAAGAGGTGTTCGCCCATGCGGCGCATCCCTATACCAAGGTGCTGATGGACGCCTCGCCGAAATTGGATCCCCGTGATCGGAAGCGGACGTATGTGATCGAGGGGGAGCCTCCCAGCCCGATCGACGTCCCCACGGGATGCAAGTTCCATACCCGGTGTCCCTATTGCAAGGATATTTGCAAGAATGAAGTTCCCGACATGCGCGAGGTGGCGAGCGGCCATATGTGCGCCTGTCATTTTCCGTTATGAAAAAGAAGGATGAAGATGAACAAAGAAGCATCTATTGCAATGATCAAGCGTGTCTCCGATGCCTACGGGGCGTCGGGGTTCGAGTATGACGCCGTCAATGTCCTGAGGGAGTACACCAAGGGTTATGGCCGTCAGGAAGAGGACCACCTCCACAACTTGTATGTGGAGATGCCCGGTCAAGGCGCCGGCAAGCCGGTGATGATGCTGGACGCCCATACCGACGAGGTGAGCTTCATGATCAAGGATATCCGCCCGGACGGGACTTTGGATTTCATCGTCCTTGGCGGTATCGTCACTCATGACCTTCCCGCCCACAAGGTGATGGTCCGGAACGCCAGTGGCGCCTATATCCCCGGCCTGATTACCAGCGTGCCGCCCCACTATATGTCCGAGGCGGAGCGCAACGCTCCGCTGGATGTCGCTTCGCTGACCATCGACGTCGGAGCCTCCAGCTATGAGGAGGCGGTGAAGGAGTATGGCATCCGTATCGGCGAGCCGGCCGTCCCCGCGGTGACTACAACCTACGATGAGGAGCACGATAATCTGATCGGCAAGGCGTTTGACTGCCGCCTGGGTTGCGCCTGTATCGTCAAGACGCTCGAGGCGCTCAAGGACGAGAGGTCCTTGGGGGTCAATGTGACCGCTGCCTTCAGTGTGCAGGAGGAGGTGGGTACCCGTGGGGCTACCGTGACGGTCCAGCGGGTCAAGCCGGATATCGCCATTGTCTTCGAGGGTTGTCCTGCCGACGATACGGTAGTGGGCGAGTACGCCAAACAGACGAGGATCGGCAAAGGGCCGATGCTGCGTTTCATCGACAAGCGGATGATCACCAACCCCCGCTACCAGCGTTTCGCCTTGGATCTTGCCGGAAAACTCGGCATCCCGGTACAGAGCGGCGTCCGCACTGGCGGGTCGACCAACGGCGCTCCGATTCACTTGAGTGAAAAGGCGACACCTGTTATCGTCATAGGAGTGCCTGTGAGGTACATTCATACCCACTATGGCATCGCCAAGTACCGCGATGTGGAGGAAAGCACCCGTCTGGCCGTCGAGGTCATCAAGGCGTTGGATGCCGACGTCATCGCACAGTTTTGAAGGAGCAAGCCATGCAGGATTTACCGCAGTTGATTGAGGGGTACAAGCATTTTCTCGACCATGGGAAGACGGAGCGTGAGTGCGCCCGGCAGATTGTCGCCGCCGCCGAGAAAGCCGGATACAGGAACGTCCTTGCCGTTTCCAGCCTGAAGCCAGGCGACAAGGTCTATTGCAACAAGATGGGAAAGAGCATCGCCCTGTACCGGATCGGCAGGGAACCGATTGAGAAAGGCATGCGCATCCTTGGCGCCCATATCGATTCTCCCCGGCTGGACGCCAAGCCCAACCCGATTTATGAGAAGGACGAGGTGGTCTACCTGAACACCCATTACTATGGCGGCATCAAGAAGTACCAGTGGCTGGCTCTCCCGCTTGCCATCCATGGAGTGGTCTTCAAGCAGGACGGTACCCAGGTGGATGTCTGCATCGGCGAGAAGCCGGAGGATCCAGTCTTCTGTATCAGCGACATCCTTCCCCATATCGCCCAGGAGCAGATGAAGAAGACGGCCGGCGAGTTCGTCGACGGCGAGAACCTTGACTTGGTGCTCGGCGCTTTCGCGAAGAAAGACGATGAGGGCAAGAAGCAGATTCTGGACTTCGTCAAGCGGGAGCTTGGCATCGAGGAGGAGGATTTCCGTTCTGCCGAGCTGGAGATCGTTCCGATGGGGCAGGCCCGCGACAGCGGATTGCTGCGTGACTTGGTCCTTGCCTATGGACAGGACGACCGCTCCTGCTCCTATCCTTCGCTGCAGGCCCTGCTGGACCAGGAGGAGGCGATTCCTGCCTACACCAGCGCCTGTGTGCTGGTGGACAAGGAGGAAGTCGGCAGTTTCGGCGCGACCGGCATGCGCGGGCACTTCTTCGACAACGCCACCATGGAAGTGGTTGACCGTCTTGGCGGTGGCGAGTTCGCGCTCCGCCGTGCCTTGGAGAACTCCTTGATGATTTCCAGTGACGTGAACAGCGCCTACGATCCGCTGAACGCCGGCCTGTACGACAAGGACAACGCTTCGCCTTTGGCCCACGGGGTGGTTTTCAACAAGTATACCGGTAGCCGTGGCAAGAGCGGGGCGAGCGATGCCAACCCCGAGTTCATCGCGAAGCTCAGGAAGATGATGAACGAAGGTGGTGTCACCTGGCAGATTGCCGAGCTGGCGAAGGTCGATATCGGCGGCGGTGGCACCATCGCCCACATGGCGGCCTCCTGGGGCATGCAGGTCATCGACTGCGGAGTTCCCGTGCTGAGCATGCACGCTCCTTGGGAGTTGACCAGCAAGTTCGACATCTACCAGGCCTACAAGGCCTACTACGCCTTCCTCCAGCTTTGCTGAATGAAAGAGGTTTGGTGACAGGAAAAGGAGCTGTTCCCATAGTCCTGACGGACTGGAGAGACAGCTCCTTTTTTCTGTCCAAGGATGGGGGAAACCGTGTGGTTGCCGCACTCCGACAGAAATTGAGGTTCCTCATCCTCTTTCTTGGGGCGCTCTCTCTAGATGTGGAAGGGATGAAGCGGAACGGTAGGGATAGAAAAAAGGGAATGTTGCGCGCTTTTGCCGGCAACATTCCCTCATCTCACATCCAATACTTCTCTCCCATCATGAAGAGGGCAGGAGTTTCTTACGGATACCCTCCCGTTTCTCCGGAGGAATATCCAGCGCGTCCATCGCCTGCTCTGTCGACAGGTGGAGCCGTTTGACAAGGCTCTGGAGGTTTTCCAACAATGTAGCTTCCTTGCCTTGTTGGACTCCTTCCTTCCACAAGGAGCGGCCTGCGCCCTCGAACATGCCCGTATCCTCCTCTTCCTGGGGCGGAAGCTCGACGTCCCACCCGTCCTTCAGCCTCTCGCTCCGCTCCCCCTTGGAGACGCCGCCGCCCAGCGGGTCCTCCAGGTACCTCCAGGTAGGGCAGGACCTGCTTCCAGCTCATGTGGGCGAAGTCGTCGACGAACTGGCTGGCGATGTAGGCGAGGATCTCCTTGCTCATCAGCCGGTCCTTCAGTTCCTCGTCGACAAGGGTGCCTTCCTTTGCATGGTACATATATCACCTCCAAACTACCATACCGGCGTTCTCGGAGGTTTGATGCATGAAAAAAGGGAAAAGATTCCGGATTGTGGATACAACATGTTGCAGGGAAAGGAAATAATAATTTCTCTCTTTTGCATGGATCGGGAGGGAAGTGGATAGGAGGTAGCGGGAAAATCCCGCTCTGGGCGGGTGTGGATTCTCTTTTCTTCGGATACAAAACAGAGCCATGCGATTCGCACGATCCTCAGAAAAAGGCGAATTGCTTCTCGGGTAATCCCCTGCTGACGGCGTGAAAACCAGGTCGTCTCCGTCAGAGCGTGGTGATCGGCTCCTCCAGCATGGCCGCATACTGGCTTTCCAGCCTACGCTCGTTCTGGTCGTTGGAGTTGGACTTGTAGTAGCGGTTGAAGAGGATCGAGATGGTGTCGAACATGGCGATGAAGGGGGTGTAGACGTTCACCAGTCCGCCGAAGGCCTCGCTGGTCGGGCAGATGATCGAGCAGGTCGAGTTGGCTACCAAAGGACTTCTGTCGCTGTCGGTGAAGGAGATGACCGCCACGTTCTGTTCCTTGCACAGGCGGGTGATTGCCGTCGTGTCCTTGCCATAGGGCAGGGTGGCGATGGCGATGAGCAGCGGGTGCTTGTAGCGGGTGTCGAACAGCTCGGGGATGCACTTGCTGGGGTTCTCCAGGTCAAGGTGGCGCATGACGATGCCGTACGTGTGGAAGCGGATTGCCAGGTAGTCGGCGGCGATGTGGCTGGCGTTGTGCGCGGCGATGAAGATGCTGTCTGCCTTGGCGATCAGTCCCATCGCCTGCCGGATTGTCCCATACGGATTCCTTTGTGCCGTGGCTTCCATGGCGTTCCGTTCCCGGTTCCAGATGTTCTGGTAGAATTCCTCCTCGCCGCCGTTCTCGGTAGCCTGCAGGGCGTTGATGCGGTCCAAGGGATGTGACCACTGCATCACGTACTCCTGCAGCTGGTGCCGTAGCTCGATATAGCCGTCGGCACCGACGCTTTTGCAGAAGTTCAGGATGGTCAGCTCTGCCGTCTCGGTAAGGGCTGAGAACTCCTTCAAGGAAAGGAAACAGCACTTGGCGGGGTTGTTCAGGATGCACGAGGCGATGCGCTTGCGCGTCTTGTTGTAGGTCGGGTATGCCTGACGGATCCGTTCGATGAGCTGCATGTCAGCGGTAGTCATGGTAGCGGCCGGCCAGCAGGGCGGTAACCAGGATGATGTGCATGATGTCCCTGAACGAGGCGCTGGTGTAGGAGATGGTCCTTCCCCCGACTCGGGTCACCCCGGGAATCATCTCGACGGCGTCGGCCATGACGGTCGTCATCACATCGATTTCCAGCGTGGTAGGGCTTTCCGCCTTGATCACCGGCAGTCTGCTGGCCTTGCAATCCGAAACCGCCTTGCGCACTGCCTCGCGGAATCTCGGCTCGAGGTATCCGGGGCTGTACAGTTTCGCGGCAAAGCGCCCGAGTCCTTCCTTGGTACGGACGAAGGCAGGCTTCAAGCCGGTGTGCTTCAGTTCTTCTTCCAGAACGTCGTCACCATCGACGAAGCCGAGGGGGACGCCAAAGGTCGCGGCGTAGTAGCAGTTCAGTTCGGTCTCGCCGACCGCCACGCCGTTGATCCTGACATTGTAGATGGCGCTACTGGAGTAGGAGTGGTCCATCAACGCATACTTGCTTCCGATCATGCCATGGTAGCCGACCAGCATCAGCATGTCGTATGAGGCATCCAGGGTCGCCAGCATGTAGTCCTGCCGCGGATATCCGCTGATCATGGTGACACGCGGGTCGGTGAATACCCCGTAGGGCAGGTTTTCCCCGCGGGCATGGGAATCGCAGATTGTCACTTCTTCCAGTTCCGGGGCGGCTTGGAAGAGCTCGTCCAGAATCCATTGCAACTCACGTATATAGGCTTTCCCGGCGGCGGTCGGGTCGTCAGTCATCTCTTTCCAGCTGGTCAGGCCGCTGAGGCCCTCAGTATCCAGACTCATGAATACTTTTTTCATTGGTGTGCTACCTCTTACTCCAATCATCGGAGCATCAAGGCGCTTGGTCAAGAGAGAATAAAGCGTTTACTTCAACCAGATACGTGCTTGACCAGCTGGTACGGGTAGGGGAACCCATGGGAAAAAAGGATCGTGCCATCTTTCTTTACCAGGACACAGGCGTATCCGGACAGGGATTCGACAAGTTCCATTCCTTTCTCGCTTCCCAGCACGAAGACGCTGGTCGAGAGAGCGTCGCAGAGGGTGCTGGAAGGGCCTATGATGCTGGCGGAGGAGAGGTCGCTTTCGGCCGGGTAGCCGCTCTTTCGGTCCAGGATATGGTGGTAGGTGACCCCGTCCTGGGTGAAGTTGCGCTCGTAGGCGCCGCTCGTGACCAAGGAGAGATCACGGACCTGGATGGTGATGAAGGCTTGTCCCTCGCTTCCGTTCGGGTCCCTCAGACCGATGACCCAAGGGTCGCCACCTTGTTTTTCCCCGATGGCGTAGATGTTGCCGCCTAGGTTGACCAGCGCGCTGGTAATACCGTTCTCCCATAGCGTTTTCTTGATCCGGTCGGCGGCGTAGCCCTTGCCGATGGCTCCTAGGTCGATTTCCATGTTGGAGGGGATGGTAACCAGGTTTCCCGCAATCCGGATGTGCCGCCAGTTGGTGTCGGCTCCCCGGATTTCCTCCTCGCTAGGCACCCGGGGATGGTCGGTGGCGATCGCCCACATGTCCGTCAGCGCGCCGATTGCCGGGTCGAAGGCTCCATCGGTCTTCTCCGCCACCTCGATGCCTTCTTCCAGGAGCGCCAGCACGTCATCGGAGAGGACCGCCTGTTTTTCCTTGTTGAGGATGGCGATCTGGCTGGAGTCCTTGGTGCGGGAAAGTTCTCCATCGACGGTATCTATCGCCTTCTGCACTTGGTCATAGACCTTTGGGTTGGTACCGGCGGGAAGCTGGATCGTGCAGACGGTTCCCAAGGCGATCAGGCTCTGCCGGTCGTAGCCCTGCTGCCGGCACCCGGAAAGCAGCAGGATCGAGGAAAGGAATAGCATGGTCAGACGCATGGGGACAGTATGCGGGAAATCGGCCGCTTATTCCAGCTCGAAGATCGTCATGACCGGCCAATGGTCGCTGAGCACGTGGCCGGTGGTGTGGTAGTGGGGGCTGGTGGCCACCAAAGGCCGTATGTTCCTTCCCATCAGTTTGTCGATTGCCTCGACCTGCCAGTCTTCGTCGGAGAGGAAAAGGCAGGGGAAGGTGCAGGGACTGGGGACGCCCATCTTCCTGAACAGGTCCTCGAGTCCGTATTCCTCATGCAGGATTCTGACCACTTGGACCGGGTCGTTGAAATCCCCGGCAAGGATGACAGGCTCGTCTTTGGCGATTTCGTTCAGCGCCTTGCCGGCAAGCCGGGCCTCGGCCGGACGCCAGGGAAGTCCGCTCCGGTTCTCGTCGGCGTTGAGCTGGTGGGTGAAGTGGACGGTGGCGCAGACAAAGCGCCTCCCATCCTGGTCCTGGAGCCGGACCCAGAAAAGTCCGCGTTTTCGCTCAGGCATATGCAGGTCGACATAGCCGTGCCCGATTTCTTGGAAAAGTTCTTCGCGATAGTAGATGGATCCTTCTTCCTTCCACCCAGGTTCGGCTCCTTCGACCCGCCGGTATCCGGGAAGCGCCTGGTCGAACAGGTCGCAGAGCACTGGTCTGATTTCCTGGAAGCAGAACAGGTCTGCCTGGTAACACTGCACGAAGGAGACCAGGCAATCCTTTCGCTCATCCAGACGCTCGGTATTCCAAAGGTTCAAACTGATCAGACTGATTCGTCGCATGTGATGTATCCCTCCTCTTGCAAGGTCAGCCAGGCGCCATATCCAAGAACCGCCACCCAGGCGATGTCGATCGCGAAGGTGCCGCGGATCTGGTCTTCCCGGTCAAAGTAGTCCCAGTCGGTATGGTTCATCTGTTCCGGTTGCCAGCCATAATATGCCTCGCTCCTTCCCAACATGTCGGCTTCGGTGGCGACCAGCTGCCGGGATGCGTTTTCCATCATCACCGCCTGCCGGTGCCAGAAAGGATCTCCGCTTGCTTTGGAAAGCCGTTCGAAGAGCAGGGCGACGAGCATGCCATAGAAATCCAGGTGCTGGTTGGCAATCGAGACGCTGGTCATTCCTTGGGTGTGGAAATGGCGCTTGGCCATCGGCGAATCCGGTTCCAGCCACCCGTCCGTCTGCCAGGTCCAGGAAAGGACGAAGCGGGCAGCCTTTCGCGCCCAGTCGAGGTATCGCTGGTCCTCCAGTAGGTTCCATGCGTGGAGCATCAGGTCGAGCAGGGCCACTCCCGCCTCCTTGTCGCAGGAGTCGGCGTCCAGCGTATCTCCGTAGAATCTCCCGTCATCAATCAATCTGCCGTAGTACTCCAAGGCAAGCAACAGGTGGCTTTTCAGCCGTTCGTCGTCCTTATGGCGCAAAAGGGTGCAGAGGAACGTGGCGATATAGGCTCCATTGGTTCCGCTGGTGTTCTCCGGTCTTCCCTTGGTGGTCCACCACCGGCCGAAGGAGCCTCCGGAGATCTGGATGTCGCAGAAGAACTGGGCGACCCGGCCGGCGACTTCCAGGAAGCGCCCGTCAGCCAGACCGTATGGTTCCAGCGCCTCATACAGACACACGTACTGCCGCATGGCTTCACCGGTAGTGCGGCTGTTCACCATCATCCGGAACTCTGGATGCTCGCCGATGCCAAGGTAGCCTCCCCAGAGTCCGCTTTCCAGGTCATGGCAGTCCTGCCAGATGCCTGGAGCGCGTTCGGCCTTGAGATAGTAGCGCCCCAGCCGCAAGGCCAAGAGGGGAAGCGCCTCCTCCAGACGGGAGATTCCAAGTCTGGGCATGAGCGCGCCCAGCCTTTCCCTGACATGGGGTTCTTGCAGCATCCAGGCTGGGGTGGTGGCGAACTCGGTCGCCGCCTCCAGCCCCTTGACCAGGAAGGAACCCGCGGTGAACTCGTAGACTTGTTGTTCCTCGCCGTTGCCGGAGCCCATGAGCAGGTAGGGCTCGCCGTCCTCGAAGCGGATCAGGGAAAGCAGATGGGCAAGCTTGGTGGTTCCGTACTGCTCCCAGCTGAGGGCGGGTTTCCACAGAGGTCGCACCTCCAACGCACGGACAAAACATTCCCATGCGGCAAGCACTCCGTCCGAGGGGGTGAGCATCATGGTCCATTCCCGTTCGTACTCCGTTCCTTGCGCGAAGTGCCAGCGTGGCTTGGTCTCGTCCTGGGTGGAAACCAGTTTCCCCTTTCCCCTGTAGGAATAGGGCCATTCAGCCCCGGGAATAGTGGTGATGGCGCAATCGCCCCTCCAGCTGACCGAGGCGAGAGGCTCGCAGGGGGCAGGGGAGATGCACTGGCACAGGGTGTTCCTGCTCCCGGCAAGGACAATCGCGCAGGGCAGGCTGGAACGGGTCTCCAGGAAGGAAAAGTTCTCGGCGATGGTCTCTGAGGGGAACTTTCCCTCTCCCTGACGGTTGCCCTGGTACCAGATGGCGGGAAGGAAGATTTCCGGGGCTTTCTGTTCATGGGAGAGCCGGGTGGTGGCGTACAGGCGGTATCCGCCTTCTTGGGCGAAGCGCCAGCGAGTGGCGATCCGGGCAAGATTGCCCTTCCGGACCACCTGGACCTGCAGGCTGTTTCCGTTCTGGAACTGGATCCGGAATCCCTGTCCGGATGATGTGGCGCCAATCTGCGGGTTGTCCTTTCCGTTCCAATCCTGGTTGAAGGAGAGCAGAAGCCCCTCGGGGCCGAATATCGGAAGTGGCTGGTTGTCAGGCATGCCCTTATCCCTTGATGCCGCTCATGGCGATTCCCTCGATGATCTGGCGGCGGAAGGCGAGGAAGAAGACGATTTGCGGCAGGCTGGCGATGGCTGCTCCTGCCATAATCAGTGCGTATTCGGTGCCGTTGGTTCCCTGGAAGTTGGCGATGCCGACGGTGATCGTGTACTTGATGGTGTCGTTGATGATGATCAGAGGCCAGAGGAAGTCGTTCCAGGCGTTGATGAAGGAAAGGATGATGACGGTGGTGATGGCGGCCTTGCCCAACGGCAGAATGACGCGGCGGAAGATCGAGAACCGGCAAGCCCCGTCGATAAAGGCTGCCTCTTCCAACGCGTCGGGGATTTCCTCGAAGAACTGCTTGAGGATGAAAATGCCGATAGGCATGGCGAGCCGGGGCAGCAGGGCTCCGGTAAGGGTGTCCACCAGTCCATAGGCGTTGAACTGCAGATAGAGCGGGACGATCAGGACCTGGAACGGCACCATCATCCCTGCCATGACCATCCAGAAGAGGGCAGTGCTTCCCTTGAAATGGATTTTGGCGAAGGCGTAGGCCACCGGGGCGTCCACCAGGATGGTCAGGACCATGGTGACGAGACTGACGAAAAGCGAGTTGCCCAGCCAGTTGAGGATGTAGGTCGAGGTGAAGGCCTTGGTATAGTTGTACAGGGTGGGGTGGACGGGAAGGAAGGTAAAGACCTTGGTGACCACTTCACCCTCCGTCTTCAGACTGGTGATTACCAGCCAGACGAGGGGAAAAAGCCAGATGACGATGAGAAGGAGCTCTGCCAGGCGCTTGAGCATGTCCAGGACCAGTTTCTCGCGCTTGTAGACCGAATTGCTATGCGCCATGTCACGCCTCCTTCCGGTCGAGAATCAGATATTGGATGAGGGAAACCAGGAGGATGATGGCAAAGAGCACGTAACTCATGGCCGCCGAGTATCCCATCTTGAAGTACTTGAATCCATTCTCGTAGATGTATTGGACCAGCACTCTGGTCGAGCCGGCGGGACCGCCGCCGGTCATGACATAGACTTGTCCGAAGACGTTGAACGAGGCGATCACCTGCAGGATCAGGCAGAGGATCGTGGTACGGTAGACCAGCGGGATGGTGATATGGAAGACTTGGGTCCAGCCCCCGGCTCCGTCGATGGAGGCGCTTTCGTAGACTTCCTTCGGGATCTGCTTGATGCCGGCGGTGAAGAGGACCATGTTGAATCCTGCGGTCCACCAGAAGGTGGCGATGCAGACCGACCAGATGGCGACCTTGTCGCTAGTCAGCCAGCCCACTGGGGGAAGGCCCAGCTGGGTCAGCCAGTGGTTGAAGATGCCGAAATCCTTCTGCATCAGCCAGGCCCAGAGGGTGGAGACTACCGTCATGCTGAAGATGTAGGGCATGAAGAACACCGTCTCCATGGCCGAGGCGAGAGGGCTCTTGCTGGTGGCAAGCAACGCCATCAGGAATCCGAGCACCAGCAGTACCGGGGTGGTGATGAGCACGAACTTGAGCGTGTGCCAGAGGCTGCTGAAGAATTTCGGGTCTGCGAAGAGGTCAAGGTAGTTCTTCAGTCCGATGAAGGAGGGAGTCCCGAGGATATTCCACTTGAAGAAGCTGATGCAGAAACCGAACGCGAGCGGATAGACCATGAACAAGCCGAATACGGACAGGAAGGGAATCGAGAAGAGCCATCCGTCCCGGTTGTCCTTATTGCCTGGAATCATGCAATACCTCCTATTGCATATGGCTGGCTGCTTTCGCAAAGCGTCCAGCCATATGTCCTGCACCCCAGCTGGGGTGCAGGGATGGTGCTGGTCAATACTTGGCGAGGATGTCGTTGACGGTCTTCTCCATGTTGGCAAGCGCCGTCTTGGTATCCTGGTTCTTGGTTACCGCCGCTTCCAGCAGGTCGCTGCAGGTACCGTAGATCTCCTCCCACGCGGGAATGCCGGGGCAGGCCTTCACATAGCCGGCTGCTCCTGCGTAACCAGGACGATAGGGCAGGGCCTTGAAGGCTTCCTTCTTCTGGACGCTGCTGCGGACAGGAATGTGTCCTGCTTTCGCCCACATCTCGCCATGGCCGGTCATCCATTCGATGAAGGTGACCGCTGCCTTGACTTTGGTCTCGTCCATGTGCTTCTGGACGGGAACCGCCAGCGTGTGGGATCCACCCCAAGCCCACGGTTCCGGTCCCATCAGCGCGGGAAGCGGGGCGGCCTGGAAGTGCAGGCCGTCGACTTTCTCGAGCGTGCCGGTCGCCCAGACGCCGTTGAAATAGAAGGCTCCGTCGCCCAGCTTGAACATGTTCATGGCGGCGTCGTAGTCCAACCCATTCGGGTTGACTCCATCGGCGACTCCTTCCTTCAGCCAGTCGAGCGCCTTTGCTCCCGCCTCGGTATTGAAGGCCGCGGCCTTGTTGTCGTCGGTCAGGAAGGTGCCGTGCTGCTGGTAGATCATCGAGTAGAAGAGACGGAAGAGGGTGTAGGCCTTGTAGGTTCCCGTGGTATTGTCGACCAGCATGCCCCACTTTCCCGTTTTCTCCTTGACCTGTTTGGAGGCCTGGAGGAACTCGTCGGCGGTGGAAGGCAGCTTGGTGATACCTGCCTGGCTGAGGATGTCGGTGTTGTAGTACATGACGATCGGGTGGACGTCCAGCGGCAGGCTGTAGAGCTTGCCATTGTACCTGCAGGCGTCAAGCGGGGCTGCCGGGAAATCGTCCAGCACATCCTTGGACACATAGTCGTCCAGGGCGACGAACGCGCCGTTCGGGGCGTAGCTCATCAGGTTCGCCTGATGGCAGACCACCACGTCCGGAGCGTTCTTGGCGGCGAGTGCGGTCGTCAGCTTCGTGTAGTAGTTGTCGAACTTGACCGTGTCATTCTTCATGACCACTTCGTTCTGGCTCTTGTTGAATTCGTCGACCATCGCGTCGAAGAACTCGCCGTCACCACCGGTGAACAACGACCAGAAGGTGATCTCGACGGGACCTGAAGCCTTCTGGCTTTGTCCCTGCTCCTTGCTTCCCTGCGCGAACAAGCCGGATGCCGCGAGCAAAACGGCTAGCGCAACCATCAATTTCTTCTTCATGTGGAAACCTCCTTTTCTCACCATGAATCGGTCTTAGTACTTGCCACCCCTGGTACTTTCACGGAATACCAGCCGGGTGGGCATCATTACCTTCTCATAAGCCGCCGACGGATTCTTGATATGGCAGACCAAGCGGTCCATGGCGGTATAGCCCAGGCGGAACTTCGGGACATCGACAGTGGTCAGGGCCGGTTGCATGAACTGGGACATGTACAGGTTGTCATAGCCGACCACCTCCACTTGGCGCGGGCAGGAAAGCCCGTTCTCGGAAAGACTTTTCAACGCTCCCATGGCGACCAGGTCGTTGAAGCAGGTGATCGCGGTGAAGGGAAGGCCCTTGTTCAGCGCCTGGTTGACGGCGGCATATCCCTCTTCGGCATGGCCGTTCGTCGCCCAGATGGAGGACTCTTCCAAGGGGACCCCTGCTTCCCTGAACGCCTCGCGCACCCCCTGCAGCCGGTCTTGTGTGTTGGACACCTGCTCCGGTCCGGTAAGGATCAGGATCTGCCGGTGTCCGTGGGAGAAGAGGTGGCGGACCACCTCCTTTTCCCCGGTGACGTCGTCGTGGAGGATGCAGTGGTCGTCAAAGCCTTCCAGATGCCTGCCTGCGAAAATGAAAGGGACGGGGAGCGAGCGGTAGAGCTCCAGATGCTCCTCGCTCGTGTCGGAGACCGGCATGACCACCAGGCCGTCGACCATGCGGGAAAGGAAGAGGTTGACCAGGTTCTTCTCCCGGGTAAGGGATTCCTCGGTGCTGCCCACCAGAATATGGCAGCCGGCTTTTTCCGCCATCGCCTCGATTCCCTTGTTCACCTCGCTGAAGAAAGGATTGGCGCTGTCGGCGGTGACCACCCCGATACTCTTGGTGTGGACTGAGCGCATCGCGCTGGCGATCGCGTTGGGGATATAGCGGAGCCGTTTGGCCTCGCCATGGATCTTCTCTTTGGCTTCATCACTGATACGCCGGTCGTCCCGTAGCGCCCTGCTGACGGTGTTGATGGAGTATCCCGTAGCCTGTGCGATGTCCTTCAGTGTCACGCTCACAGGATGAATGTTAACACGAAAAATCGTTCATCCAAGAAAATATTGCATGGAAAAAGCAAAAATGATACGGAAATTATAGGTGAACGTTCATTCAATGCGTCAAAAAAGCCTCCCCGCAGGACGGGGAGTGAGGAATCAGGTCCTGATTTCCCTGTTGAACGGAGCTCCTAGGGCTGTAGGGCCGAGCCGTTGGCTTTCCCGGTCAAAAGCGAGGACCAGGATGACCAGCACATAGGGCAACATGACGGCGAACTCGTAGGGAAAGTTGATGCCGAGGGACTGGATGACGTTCTGGAAGGTCTGGGCGAGGCTGAAGAGCAGTGCGCCCCACATGATCTTCACCGGCTTCCAGTGTCCGAAGTAGACCAGGGCGACGGCGATGAAGCCACGTCCGCTGATCAGGCTGTCGCTGAACATCTTCGCCTGGCAGAGCGAGAGGTATGCCCCGGCGAGACCCGCCATGGCTCCGCCGATGGCCAAGGCCTGGTAGCGCATGCGGTTGACGTTGATGCCGATCGAGTCGGCTGCCCGTGGTGTCGTGCCGCAGGCTCTTGCCTTCAGCCCCCAGGGAGTCTTGAAGAGCAGGTACCAGGACAGAGGCACGCAAAGATAGGCGACGTAGACCAGGATGTTCTGGCTGAAGAGGACCGGGCCGAGGACGGGGATCTTCGACAGCAGGGGAATCGGAGGCGTGGTGATGCCGGGAACGCTCTGCGTGCCGCCGATGAAGTGGCGGAACAGCGTGCCTGCGACACCCAGACCGAACATTTCCAAGCCGATGCCGGCGATGCCCTGAGGGGCCCGGAAGGTGACGACGAAGATGGCGAAGAAGAGGCCGAGCAGGGCTCCGATGCCGGTGGCGAGCAACAGTCCCAGCACGTTGTAGATCCCGCTTGTCGGCCCGCCTTTCCCGACCAGATAGGGAACCAACATGCCGAGGAAGGCCCCGACCGCCATGATGCCCTCGCAACCGAGGTTGAAGACGCCGCTGCGCTGGTTGATCATTTCGCCGAGAGAGGCGAGCAGGAGGGAGACGCTGCTGGCGATGGCCAGCGTGAGGATGGTGACGAGATAATTCATGCTGCTTGCTCCTTCTGAAAGTGTCTCCAGACCCGTTCCATCAGGTACTTGTTGGAAAGCACCATCTGGGTCGCGACGATGACGAGGATGATGACGCCCTGCAGGACGCTGACCATGTTGGCGGGGACTCCCACCGCGTTCTGGGTCATGTTGCCTCCGACAAGGAGCAGGCCGAAGAAGAAGGCGGCTGGAATGATGCCGGCGGGGTGCAGGCCTCCGAACAGCGCGACGACGATGCCGGAGAAGCCATAGCCGCTGGTGATGCCGCCGATGGCCCGGTGATGGACACCCATTACCTCGATCGCCCCGGCAAGGCCGGCCAGACCTCCGCTGATGACCATGGCGGCGACGAGGCAGGTGCCGACGGCGATGCCCCCGTAGCGTGCCGCTCGGGCGCTTGCTCCCGCGGCGCGCATCTTGAAGCCGAACGAGGTTCGCCAGAGCAGGAAGTAGACCAGCACGGCGAGGATGATGGCGATGAACAGTCCGGTGTGGAGCCTGGTGCCGGTGATGATGCGGGAGAGCCAGATGTTCTTGGTCAGCCGCATGGTCTGCGGGGTGCCGCTTCCCATCGTGATTTCAGCCGGATCGAGCATCGGTTTGCGCAGGCAGAAGGTGTAGAACTGCTCGGCGATGTAGTTCAGCATGACGGTGGAGAGCAGCTCGCTGACCTGCAGTTTTGCCTTCAGGTAGCCTGCAAGCGCCCCCCACAGTCCGCCACAGACAAAGCCTGCCAGCATGGCGGTGGGTATCAGGATCGGCTTGGGCGTTTCCGGCATGGCTAGGGCCACTGCCGCCGCCCCGAGGATGCCCATCATCATCTGCCCTTCGGCACCGATGTTGATGATTCCGCTGCGATAGGCTACCGCGATGCCCAGGGCGATGATGGTCAGGGGTATCATGCGGATGCCCACCTCGGCGAGCAGGCCGATGTTCTTCAGCGGTTCGAAGACGATGACCGCGTAGGTCTTGGGCACGTTCGCCCCGATGGCGATCAGGATGACGCTGCCCAGCGCCATGGCGGCGATGACCGCCAGCAGGACGATGCAGCTCTTGTAGATGAGGATGAATCGCTTGTTCATGACTGTACCCCCGCCATGAGGACGCCAAGGCGTTCCTTGGTCGCTTCGCCTTTGCCCAGGACTGCTTGGATGTTGCCCTTGAAGATGACCGCGATCCGGTCGGAGAGCTGGAGGATCTCGTCCAGCTCCTCACTGATCAGGAGGACTCCGTAGCCTTTCGCCCGGAATGCGAGCAGCTGTTCGTGGATGAACTGGGCCGCGCCCAGGTCAAGGCCGCGGATCGGATAGACGGCGACCAGGAACTTCGGCTTGCGGTTCAGCTCGCGGGCGAGAATCACCTTTTGGATGTTGCCGCCCGACAGGCTTCCGGCCGCGACATTGACGCCCGGACAGCGGATGTCGAACGTATCCCGCATTTCCTCGGCATAACTGGCGATCTTCTTCCGGTCAAGGAAGATTCCCCTGGAGAAGGGGGGCTTGTCCGCATCCTTCAGGATCAGGTTCTCCTGGATGCTGAAGGAAGGGACGATACCTTCGATATTGCGTTCCTCGGGAATATATCCACAACCCATGGAGATGATTTCCCTGACCGATTTCCCGGTGATGTCCTGGCCGAGCAGACGGATGGTGCCCCCGCTTGGGGTCCTCAAGCCGTTGATGGCTTCAGCAAGTTCGCGCTGTCCGTTTCCGGAAACGCCGGCCAGGCCGACAATCTCGCCTGCCTTGATGGTCAGGTCCAGGTCGTTGATCGCCAAAAAGCCCCGGTCGCTGGGAACCACCAGGTGCTCGATCTCCAAGGCGTTCGCTCCTTCGGCCGGCTTGCTGTCATTGACCGGCATGACCACCTCGTGGCCGGTCATCAGGGCCGCGATCTCTCCGGCGGGGTGGTCCTTGGTGTTGCCGTTGAAGACCACGCGTCCGTGACGCAGGATCGTGATGCGGTCGGAAAGGCTCTCGACTTCCTGCAGCTTATGGCTGATGAAGATGATCGAGAGCTCCTTGGTCATCCGCTTCAACAGCAGGATCAGCTCGTCGGTTTCCTGGGGGGTCAGGGCGCTGGTGGGTTCATCGAGCACGAGGAACCTGGCTCCAAGGCAGAGTGTCTTGACCAGCTCGACTCGTTGTTGCTCCCCGACCGACAACTGCCAGATATAGGCGTCGGGGTCTACGGCAAGCCCGTATTTCTCAGAGATTTCCAGGATGCGCCTGCGCACCATGGCTGTATGCAGTTTCAGGGGTTTCCACGCCTGCTTGTAGCCAAGGGCGATATTCTCCGTGACGGTCATGTTGGGGACCAGCATGTACTGCTGGTGGACCATTCCCAACCCGGCCGCGAAGGCGTCGTTGGGGGAGGAGAAATGGACTGGTCTGTCATTGATGAAGATGGTTCCCTCATCGGCCTGGTACAGGCCCATCAGGATGTTCATCAAGGTGGTTTTGCCCGCGCCGTTCTCACCGACAAGCGCGAGAACCTCGCCTTCGCCGACAGAGATGGAGATGTCGTCGCTCGCAAGGGTTCCGGGGAACCGCTTGGTGATGTGCTCCATGCGGAGACTGGTGATTCGTTCCATGTGTTTCCTTGCAGGAAAAGAAAAGAGCAACCGGCCCCCGGAAAGAGGGAGCCGGTTCCGTGGGAGATCAGAGCTTGGAGTAATCGACGCTCGCCCAGTCGAGGGTGTCGGCCTTGGCCTTGAACTTGGCCATGGCTTCGTCGACCTTGGCTGCGACATCCGCCTTCTTCAGGTTGTCGTTCCACGCCCAGATGAAACCACCGTTGTTGAAGTTCATCGGGATGCACTCTCCGCCCTTGACCCCGGCATCAAGCTTCCCGACCAGCCCGGCCATGACGGCGCCGTAGTTGTAGGAAGAGGATGCGATGACTTTATAGCCTTCAGGAATGGTCAGCAGAGCTCCATCCTGGGCAACCCAGTAGATGTCCTTGTCCTTCTCCTCGGCGACGGCGCGGAGGGCTCCAATCGCCTGCTGGGAGGATCCTGTCAGGATATCGGCACCCTGCTGCATCTGGACCTTGGCCAGATCGCCAGCCTTGACGAAGTCGCTGAAGGAACCGGTATGGGCGACCAGGATCTTCGCCTTGGGATTGACCGCCTTGACGCCGAGGACGACGCCGCGGTTATAGCGGGCCGCATCTCCGCCATCTACTGGTCCGACGATGCCGATGGTGCCGGTCTTGGTGGTCAGGCCTGCGATGATGCCGGACAGGTATCCGGTTTCCTCGCTCTGGGGCATATAGGTGAAGACGTTCTTCGGCCCGATTTCGGCGCTGGTACCGAAAGCGAAGGTGATGTTGGGATATTCGTCAGCCATTTCCATGACCAGGTTCTTGTACTGGGCTCCATGGCAGATGATCAGGTCGTAGCCCTTGGCCGCATACTGGCGGGCGACAGATCCGGCGTCAACCGGCGCCATCTTCTCGCTGTAGCTGTACTCGATGCGTCCGGGAAGCTCTTTCTGGGCCTCGAGGATGCCGTCGTGCATGGCCTGGCACCAGCCTTTGTCGTCGATGGTGTTCTCGATGATCAGGGCTACCTTGTAGGCCTTCGGGCCGGACTGTTGACTGGAGGCTGCCGTTTTTCCGGGAGCTTCGGACGCGCCACCTGCAAACAATGCTGTTGCAAGAGAGAGGGACAGAGCCAAAGAAATCAGTTTTTTCATACGGTTCTCCTTAGCCTAGCGGCTAAGGTGAGTATACGAACGGTTGTTGCGAACTGTCAAAGGATTTGCGCTGATAGTACAGGCTTTTAGGGTTTTCCAGCATCGTATTGCAACTTTTTGGCAATGCGTGTTGCAATTTCCGAGGCGCCTTCCCTGTTGGGATGGATGCCGTCCTTGCCGATCCACTGCCGGTGTCCCTCGAAGGCCGCGCGCAGGTCGATGACCGGGTAGCCGTTCTGGGCGAGGAGCGCCTCGGCTTCCTCCCCGATATGGTCGTCGTTGATTCCGGCATAGCCGCTGAAAGCCTTCGGTGGCGTCATCACATAGATCTCCGGGTTGCTCGGAAGGTTCTCGTAGCTTGCGGCCATTTTGCGCATTGCTTCCATGTAGGAATCGACGCCTTCCCAATTCTGTTTCTTGGAGTCGTTGGTGCCGAGGAGCAGGAGGACGATGTCAGGTTGCCAGGCAAGGCTTTCCCGGTAGACGTCCTTACGGGTATAGGGACGGTTCCCGCTCTCCTGGACGGTGGCGCTGTTGGCTCCGTAATTGCGTACCTCGTATCCGTTCCCCAGCAGTCGTTGCAGCACTGCCGGGTAGCAGTCCTTCTTCCGGTCGATGAGCCGCAGCCCATAGGTGATGCTGTCCCCGACGCAGGCGACACGGACCGGCACGGCCGGCAGGGCGGTCGAGGCAAAAAGCATGGCGAGCAGGCAGATCCATCTTCTCATGTGTGATGATTATAATTTTAATCGAAGAGATAGTGCAAACCAACTATGACACTAGAAAATCGTGACTGTCCACATTGAATTGCCTTTTCCTTTGCCGTCAGGTAAGATGGAACGACATATGAGGGAGGAACGAGGACAGACAGAGGGTCGGGTGCGGTACTACCGTTCGTTTACCGAGGACTTCGTCCAGACGGCCAATCAGGCGAAGACGGTGGATGAACACTACCGGTTCGTGCACGCCAATCCCTTCTACCGCTTGCTGAGCCACTTGCTCTACGGGTGTGGCTTCCTGATTGCTTTGGTCTACTGCCGCTTTGCCCTTCATCTGAAGGTGGTGAACCGGGCCAGGTTTCCCAAGGACCGGAAACAGGGGTACTTCGTGTACGCCAACCATACCCAGCCGTTCGGCGATGTCGTGATGCCGTTTCTGGAAAACCCTTCTAGGCGCAAGTATTGGATCGGGAGCAGCGCGAACCTTGGAATTCCCTTGGCGGGCAGGCTTCTTCCGATGTGGGGGATCCTGCCGGTTCCCTCGAGTGTGGGGCAGATGCATGCGTTCGAGGATGCGGTCGCCCAGCGGGTGCGTGAGGGCTGTGGCATCTATGTCTATCCCGAGGCGCACGTCTGGCCTTGGTACACGGGTATCCGTCCCTTCGCTCCGGTGTCATTCACCTATCCGGTGAAGCTTGACGCTCCGGTGTATGTGGCGACAACAACCTACCAGAGGCGGCGCTTCGGCAAGAGGCCGAGGACGACCGTCTACCTGGAGGGGCCCGTCGGGGACGATACGGGCCTGACAAGGCGGGAGCGCAAGCGGGCGTTGTGCGATGGGGTGGCGAGCCTCATGCAGGCCTGCGCGGCGAAAGAGAGCAGGTACGCCTATGTGACGTATCTGCCGGCAGAGGAGAAGGACGATGGAACTGCTCTACTGCGGTGACCGGAATGCAGAGGACGGGATTCTGATTTCCTTGCTGTCCGTGCTCAAACAGGAAACAGCCGAACTGCATGTGCGCGTGCTGACCATGGAATGCCGGACCTCCACGCGTGCCTATCAGAAGATTCCTTCCTTTTTTGCCGGATACCTGGACAAGCTGGCCAAAGAGAAGAACCCCGGCAACTGGGTCCGGTTGTACGACATGACCAGCCAGTTCATGGCTGAACCTCCTGCCCCAAACATGGAGACCCGTTTCTCTCCGCTGTGCATGCTGCGCCTGTATGTCGACCTGTTGGATGACCTTCCCGACCGGTTGCTGTACTTGGATGCCGACGTGATCGCCCGTGCGCCGTTGGACGACCTGTACCATACCGACATGGAGGGCTTCGAGATTGCCGGTGTCCTTGACTATTATGGCCGCTGGTTCTTCCACCATGGCCGCCATGTCTTCGATTACCTGAACAGCGGGGTATTGGTTATGAATATGGTCCAGATCCGGAAATCCGGGCTGTTGCGGCGGTGCAGGCACATGTGCGCCACCCAACAGCTTTTCATGCCCGACCAGTCGGCCCTGAACAAACTGGCTGCGGAGAAGAAACTGTTACCGAGGAGATACAACGAGCAGCGCAGGCTCCATCGCCGCACCATCCTGCAGCATTTCACCACGAGTTTCCGGTTTCTTCCCTGGTTGCACGCTGTCACCGTGAAGCCATGGCAGGTGGACCGGATGCACGATATCCTGCATCTGCATGTCTATGACGACCTGCTTTCCCAATATGCGTACCACATGTCCGCGATTCGTTCGCAAGGAGAAGTCAAAAATGACTGAACATGACGTGATTCCGGTTTTCTTTACGATTGATGACGCGTTCGCGCCGTTCTGCACGGTTGCTGTCGCCAGTCTGGTCGACCATGTCGACCCCGCCCGCCAGTACCGGCTGATTGTCCTTTACCAGAATCTTTCCGAAGCGCATCGCGCTTCGATGAGCAGTTTCGCCAGACCGAACGTGGAGATCGTGTTCCGGCCTATGACGGAAAACTTGTCCGCCATCACCGACCGCATGGGCAACCGCCTGCGTGCCGATTTCTTCACGATCACGATTTTCTACCGCCTGTTCCTGCCCAGGCTCTTTCCCGAGTACGATAAAGGGATCTATATCGACAGCGACGTCGTCCTGAATGCCGATATCGCCAAGATGTACGATATCGACCTCGGGGAGAACTTGATTGGCGCGGTAGCCGACCACTCGATCCAGCACGTCCCCGTTCTGGTCGAGTATCTGGAAAAAGCGATTGGCGTGAAGCGCACCGACTATATCAACAGCGGGGTATTGCTGTTGGGCATGAAGGCATTGCGCGAGCATAACCTGGCTGCCAGTTTCCTTCACTACTACGATACGTATCAGTTCGACTGTATCGCTCCCGACCAGGACTATCTGAACGCGTTGTGCGCTGGCAAGATCGCCTATATCGATTCCCGGTGGGATACCATGCCGGTCAAGGGCGAGGCTCCTATCACCGATCCTCTATTGATCCATTACAACCTCTACGAGAAGCCGTGGCATTACGATGGGGTCGCTTATGAGGACTATTTCTGGAAGTATGCCAGCCGTTGTTCCTGTTATCCGGAAATCCTGAAGGTCAAGCGGAACTATGGTCCCGAACAGGTGGCGCAGGACGGCGAACACATGCGCCTGATGGTCGAACGTGCCCGTCAGATCAGCCACAGCGACCTGACCTTCCGGAAGGTTTTTGTCGAGGACAAGGAGCCGCGCTTATGATTCTCGGTCCCGACCGCCTGCGTGTCATCGGAAACATCCGTTCCAACTTCGAGCGGGGGGATTTCCATGCTAAGGCGGAGTTCTCCGACCCGGTGCTTTCCCCTGAGGAGAGCCAGAAGGTGCTGGACAAGTTCGTTGCAGGCCGGAAAAGCTTGCTTTTCCCTCTGAAGAACCTCGCTGCCGACCTGATGATTGGTGTCGGAGAGAAGTTCATTTGCAACATGCATACCCGGATTGTCGGGCAAGAGAAGCTGAAAGGCCTGCAAGGGGGAGCGATCCTGACCAGCAACCACTTCAGTCAGTTCGACAACTGCGTGTTGCGCCACTTCGCCATCAAGCAGGGGAAGCGCAGACTGTATGTGGTCAGCCAGCTGGGAAACCTGCTGCTTCCGGGCTTGCTTGGCTTCCTGCTGACCAACACCGACCTGATTCCGATTGCCTCTGACAGCTTCTACCTGCGGAATTTCTTTGAGCCGGAGATGCACAAGGCGTTGGACAAGGGCGGCTATGTGCTGATATACCCCGAGCAGGAGATGTGGTGGGGGTGGCGAAGGCCCAGGCCATGCAAGCGCGGGGCCTATTACTACGCCTGCCTGTTTGACAAGCCGGTTGTTTCCTGTTTTGTCGAGATCCGGGACGAGAAGCGGATGGACAAGGTTCCATTCCACAAGGTGCGCTACACCCTGCACCTGCTCGGTGTGCTCTATCCCCCCAAAGGGGCAAGTCCCCGCGAGGCGAGCGTGCGGATGGCCGAGGCGGACTACCAGATGAAGAAGGCGGCCTACGAGAACATCTACGGCAAACCGATTGACGCTCCATTCAGTAGCGACGATATCGCAGGATGGGATGGATCTGTCCTGTAGGGGGCTTGCCTGACAAGCCTCAGCTGTTTGGAAGCTCTGCCTTGTAATAGTCCAGATTGCTTCTGATCACCAGCCGGACGGGGACGGTCATGAGCTTGTGGCTGGGAGTGGTGCCCTTGAGCAGATAGTCTTGCAATGCGTGCATCGCCAGGTAGCCTTGGCGATAGGAGTCCATGTCAAGAATGGCGGTAAGGATGCCTTTTTCGAGGAACGCTTGGTTTTCCTTGGAGAGGTCGCATCCGATGACCCGCAGGTCTGTGCGGCCGGAGAGCCGTGCCGCCTTACACAGGGCCGGAGTGTTGGATTCCCGGACTGTGTAGAGACCGACGACCTGGCCATCAATTTTGGAAGCCAGATTCCGTACCAGCTGTTCCTCGTTGTCGCAACTCTCCACAGGGATGCACGAATAACGGGGGGCATGTTCCTTGAGATAGGTTTCGAATCCTTGGAAATTTTGCGACTGGCCCTTGCTGTTGGGACTTCCAAGAGCGACAAGTATTTTGCCTGGAGGGCAGATCATGCTCATGAATTCCGCACCTGTTTGCCCAATGCGGTCATTGAATGGTTGGACTGCACAGAAATAGTCCATTTGTTCGAAAGAGTCGTCGGCAAAAACAACAGGAATCTTCCTGCTTATCAGTTTCTGAACGGCAAACTGGAGTTTGATGTCTGTACTGGCAGGCATGATCACGACTCCGTCAAGGTTGGGAAGACCATAGAGGGTATCTAGAATTTGGCATTGCATCTCTTCTTGCTCGACAGGAGATGCGCCAAAAAAGTAATACTCCTTCAACTCGATGTTCAGCCCTTGGTTTTGGTGGAAGGCATCCCTTACTCCTTGGGAGAGCATATCATGGTAATCAAATGGTTTTCGGGGTTTCTTGCCTACGAAGACGACATGCAGGGGTTTCCTCTTGAGAGAGGATGCCATGTAGTTGACCTCGTATCCCATCGCTTTGACGGTATCAAGGATTTTTTGCCTTGTTTCGTCACTCAAACCCTCCTTATGGTAAAGGGCCCGGTGAATGGAGACAAGCGAGTAACCGGTTGCTTTCGATATATCTTTGAGCGTAGCCATCAGCGTGCCACCAATTCTTTCTTCTTGTTCATCATATGCGTAAATCGGCAGGCCGTCTATGAAACACGACTAACAATCGCCTTGCGCATGGATGCGTCGATAACGCTCTGTTCGCTTTTCGATTCTTTCCCGTTCTCGATGATGAGGATATGACTGCCTGGGGTATGTATACATACATGCCATTCGGCCTTCTCTACAAGGAGAACTTCCCCCTTCGTAAAGGGAGTTACCAATGGGGGAGATGGTATATTTTCTTTGCCTGCGGTCACGAGGAACGCGTTTCCTTCCAGTAGCAAAAAAGCCTCTTCAGTCTCGAGGTGTTTCTCAAGGATGCCGAAGGTTGCGATGTCGTTGGTCCTTGCATCATACCTTGCATGGGAAATTCTCCAGGATGTGTTAGCATACGCATCCTGGAAACCATGAATGGAATTGGTTCTGATATTGATTTTCCGCATGGTCTTATCCAAATACCAGATTCGGCAAGAAGAGAGACAACTGGGGAATGAGAATAAGAACCAGTACTTCGATGAGGATTGCCACAAAGAAGGGAATGGATTCTTTGATGAAGTCTCCAATCGAACAGCCTTCGATGCCGCACACCACGTAGATGCCGGTTCCTACCGGGGGTGTCATGCAACCAAGGGTGATCATGGTAGACATGCAGATACCGAAATGGACGGGGTCGATACCCATGGCAGTCACGACCGGAACGAAGAGGGGAGTCAAGAGCAACGTGTTTACATCGCTGTCCAGAAACATGCCTGCGAAAAAGAGGAAAGCCATCATGATCAGCATCATCAATGTGCCGTTATCGGTAATGGAGAGCAGGGCCTTGCTCATCAATACGGGTACTTCTCCGTAAGTGAGCGCATATCCGAAAATCCCACTGAAAGCGATAATGATGATGATGCTTCCTAGGTCTGAGATGGCATTTTTCAAAGCTTTCTTGAACTTGGTCCAAGAGAGTTCCTTGTAGATGAACGCACCACAGAAAAGAGCATATACCACAGCGAAAGCTCCCGCTTCAGAAGGCGTGAAAACCCCAAAACGGATGCCGACAATGAGAATCAATGGGAACAACAGCGCCCAGATGGAAGTTTTCAGGTTTGTGCAGAGTTCCTTGCAGGTCGGAGCCTTTGCCCCCTCTTTGGGCGGGTCGTAGTGGTGCTTCTTTGCTGTCATGGTCACCGTAACCATGAGGAAGAGACACATGAGAAGGCCGGGAATGATGCCTGCCACAAAAAGCCTGCCGATTGAGACATTCCCCAGAAAACCGTAGAGGATCAGACCGAGGCTTGGAGGGATAGTGGCGGTGATAAGTCCGGAGAGGCACGTGATTGCGGCAGTATACCCTTTGGGGTAACCTTGCCGGTCCATTTCTGGGCCGAGAACGCGGATTTCCATGCTGGCATCCGCTACTGCCGAGCCGGAAACTCCTCCCATCAACGTGGAAAGAACGACGTTGACCTGAGCGACCCCTCCATACATGCTGCGCGTGAGGAGGCGGGCAAGCGAAAGAAGGTTTTTGGTGATGCCTGTCTCGTTCATCAAGTTTCCGGCAAAAATGAAGAATGGAACCGCAAGAAAGGTAAACGACTGGGTCTGAGCGACAACACGTTGTACCAGCACCGTCCAGGGAACCGAGTGTGATGTGAAGAAAAAACCAGTGCCGGCGATGCCGATTACAAAGGCGATTGGCATCCCTAACAAAAGCAATGATACGAACAATACGAGAAGAATTATCATTTTCCCCTCCTGTTTTCCCATCGAGATTTGACATCATTTGCAATGGAGTACATGACGGAGAAACACATGCAGAGAGCACAAACAGGAAGGCTCATGGAGACCACCGAGTAGCTGACCGCCAAGGTCTGAAACTGACGTTTGGAATTTGAGCTAGCAAGCTTCAGTCCGAAATACACAAAGAAAACCAACAACGCCAGCATCATCAGCCAAACCATGTACTTGATGATGAGTTGTAGTTTGTCTGGTAGTTTCTTCACCAACATGTCCATGCTTGGGAGAGCTCCATTGCGCAGAGCAATGTCTCCGCTTATGAAGGAGAGCCATGCAAAGCAGATTTTGGTGATATCCATGGTCCATTGGATGGGAAATCCCATTTTGCGGGTCAATGCTGAAATAAATACGAGGGCAACAATCGTGATGAACAGTGCAGCAGCCAAGTATTGCTCCCCCTTGCAGACATATTCATACAAAACCCTCAATGGGGCTTTTTTTCTCTCCGCCATATCTTTCTCCCAACGGTTCCCCACCAAAAGGCGGGGAACCTGATAAGATTATAGGCCAAGTTCCTTGACCAATTGTTCTTTCAGTTCGGTATAACCAAGCTTTTCGTACACGGGTTCGACGGCCTTCTTGAAGGGCGTTTTGTCAACTTGGACAAATACCATTCCTTTCTTAGCCATCTCTTTCTCTTCTTCCTCAATCATGTTGAGAACGAGTGTCTGGTATTTTTTCCCAACGTCACGGAAGGTCTGCACAAACAGATTTTGGGCTTCTGGATCCCAACTGTTGAATGTCGTAGTTCCGATGCAGGGGCACCCAATCAGCTGAAAATGCTCAGTCTTGTTTGTGTACTTGCAGATTTCCCAGAGATGGGATGCATACGAGGTCGGTGTTTGTGCTTCGCAGCCATCGATGGCTTTTTGCTCGATGCCGGAATAGACTTCGGTCCATGACATGGGAGTCGCAACGGCACCCATCGCATTGACGCTTTCCGTGAACAGAGGACTGGCAATTGTCCTGATTTTCTGTCCCTTCAGGTCGGAAGGTTGATGGACTTCCTTGTTGAGGATGAAATTCCGTGGCCCACTGTACCAATTTGACGTAAGGAGCTTGATTCCTTGGCTTTCAAACTGGTCTTCCCAGTTCTTGTAGATGTCCGTATCCATAAGCCTGTTGACGACCGAGATGTCGTCGATGAAGTATGGCATCTGTATGATTCCATAGGCGTTGACGAAACTCATAAGCCGTCCCGGATCTGATACGGTTACAATAGGTGCGCCTTGAATCGCCTGCTCGAGTGTGTCGTCGTTTTCTCCAAGAGCTCCGCCGATGAATACCTCAATCTTGAATTTCCCGCTTTTGTTGAGGATTTCCTTGATTTCCATTAGGGCTTTTGTCTCTACGTCTTCTGCTCCATTCTCGGTAGAGAATTTCACTTCATACGGGCCTTTGCCTGTAACAGCCTCTTTCTGCTCTTGTTTCCCATTTGCGAACAATGGAACCAACAACACGGAAACGATTGCCAATGCTGACAATAGTTTTTTCATGACAAACCTCCTATTTGTCTTTTTTGCCGATACATGTTTCGGCAGTTTCAAACTCTGGAATGCCTTTCCCTGACTCATTGTCCATGAAAATGTTTGCATCAGGGTGTATCCTCATCGCTGTTGCGGGACAAGCGGCGCTGATGCTTCCCATGACCAGTCGCAGGCATGCATTGTTCTTTCTGATGGTTGGAACAGTGCAGACCAGATGGGATCCTTTCAACAATGTGGGAACTGTAAGCGTGACCGCCTGTTTAGGTACTGCATCAATGGTTGGGAAACAACCGTCATGTACTTGTTGCATTCTGCAAGCATCGTCTAGTTGGACGACTTTCATGGTGAGAGGATCTCTTAAATCCGCCATGGCTGGGTCGTTGAAAGCAATATGTCCGTTTTCCCCTATTCCGAGGAAAACCAGGTCTATCGGTGCCTCATTGAGAAGGGCTCCATATTCTTTGCATATTTCTTCCGGCTCTCTGGTGTCGGCGATTATCCTGTGGAAGGCTCCAATCGGGACATAATCGAGGAGCGTTCTACACAGATAGTTTGAGAATGCGGCTTTGTCATCAGGAGAGATTCCGACGTATTCGTCCATGTGGAACACTTCAATCCTTGTCCAATCGATTTTCTTACTGTTCCGGAGGTAAGCTAGAACATCGTCTTGGCTGGGAGCAGATCCCATAATTACACGAACATGTGCTTTTTCCTCCAACAGACTGCACAGTATACGCTCGCCACATATGCCGGCAGCAACTCCCATCGCTTTGCGGCAGGGAGAGATGGTCATCTTGAATGAGTAGTGAAGAGATTCGTCCATGATAGCCTTCTTTTAAGGAAACGTTTACGTAATCGTTTCCTATACTCTGTGATAGTTTCGCTATTGCGTCAAGGATTTTTTGATTCTATCAAGAAGATATCTATGGACTGCTACAGTTTCCTGTGCGATGTAAGCTCTGGTCATGGTGGTGTACGGACAGGAAGAGAAGGTGAGGCATCTGCATGGCTGCCGGTGGTGCTAGAGAGTCTTATTTCTGGCTGGGGTGGCGAGATGCTCAATGCCTAAACTAAGGGAAAAATCAGAAGATTGTCATAAACCGTGGAAGCCGAAAGCATATAAGGGTGTGGGTTTTATCTTCAAGCACATTGATTCTCTCCATTCGTTTAGAACGCCCCCTTTGAGTCCATATCAGGCACTGCCGCAATTTATGTGGTACATGATGGTCCAACATGTCTTTTACGGAGAACGAGAAGTTTTTAGGCCTTATTGCGGGGATGGCAGAAAACCTTGCGTCTTTTTTGCTTTGCTACACCATGCAAGATAGCAGGGATACATATGGATATCTTTGTCTTTCTGGCTGATGATGCAGGGATTGGTGGCAAGAGCCGGGAATTTCTGCTTGAACGCGTCAATCGAGGCATGTTCTTTCGTACGCGAGCTCTAGATTCGACCGGGATGGCTTTTGCGTCATCGGGAAGGAGGAAATCAAGTTCGCACAAATGCGTGCTTCCCGTTTTTTTGGCAGATCCGGTAATACAACTCGTTTCCCTGGGAAACAAATGACTGCATGTCATCTCCCCTTTGAGGGTTCCAAGGAGGCTGTATTCGGTCTCCTTGTTTTGAGCTTTCCTTACACGGGAGATGAGATGCCGAGCCCTAGGTTGGAATTTCTTTGCGCAAGGGCGGCATCCTTCTCGTGGCACTTGATCCCGAAGACAAGAAAGCCGCCCCTTTCGGAGCGGCTTTTGGTGACTCTGCTTGAAGTTACTTCTTCAGGTAGACATCCTTGACCGGATGGTAGTCCATGGTGTTCGGATACCAGCCACCCCACTTGTTGGTATCAATCATGTTGAGAGTGGTGTAGTAGTAGAACGGGATGAGCGCCTGATCCTGGTTGATCATGATGTCTTCCGCGGTCTTCAGGACCTCGAAGCGATCCTCGCCGGCCGGCATGCGGGCGGCTTCGTTGATCAGCAGGTCGTACTCTTCGTTGGAGTATCTTCCGCCGTTCATGCCGGCACCGGTGATGAACATGTCAAGGAAGGTGTTCGGATCCTGGTAGTCGCCAACCCAGCCAGCGCGGGCGACAAGGAAGTTGCCGGCGTTTCTGTTGGCCAGATAGGTCTGCCACTCCTGGTTCTCCAGGACGACGTTGATTCCGAGGTTGGTCTTCCACTCCTGCTGGACGAACTCAGCGACCTTCTTGTGGGAGTCGTTGGTGTTGTACAGGACGGTCAGGGTCGGGAAACCGACACCATTCGGATAACCGGCGTCAGCCAGATACTTCTGTGCCTGCTCGATGTCGGCCTCATGGTCGTCGCCATTGGGGAACTCCAGCGAATCGTAGCCGGCCATCGACGGGACGATGCCCCAAGCGGGAATCTGACCGGCCTTGGTGACCTGGTCGACCAGAGCCTGGCGGTCGATGGCAAGCGCGAGAGCCTTTCTGACTCTGACGTCGTTCACCGGAGCCTTCTCGTTCTGGAGGACGTAGTAGTAGGTGGACAGCTGCGGGGCGGAGTTGAAGTCCGGTCTCATCTTGGCAGCGTCAAGCTGGTCAAGCGGAACGGAGGTATCCCAGTCAATCTCGCCATTCAGATACATGTTGTAGTTGGTGGTGAGGCTGTCGGAAGCGTAGAAGACGACCTTGTCGAGCTTCACGTTGTCAGCATCCCAGTAGTTGGGGTTCTTGACGACGGTGAGGGAGGTCTGAGGAAGGTGCTCGCTCAGCACGTACGGGCCATTGCCGACGAAGTTCTCGGGCTTGGTCCAGTCAGCGCCATACTTCTCGATCGCATGCTTCGGCAGGATGGCGAAGGAATAGTGGATCAGAGCGCCGAGCGCGTACGGAAGGGGCCCGACCAGATCCATCTGGAAGGTGTGGGCATCCAGCGCGCGAATCTGCACGGCGGAAGCGTCAGCCTTGCCGCTGTTGTATTCGGAAGCGCCCTTCAGGAACATGCAGGGGAACCACGCATAGCGGGAACCGGTAGCCGGATTCAGCTCGCGCAACCAGGTGTAGACGACATCGTCCGCAGTGATCGGCTCGCCATCAGACCACTTGGCATCTCTCAGATGGAAGGTATACCGGGTACCATCATCACTGATTTCCCAGCTTTCGGCGACACCCGGAATCGGGCTGGCATCTTTCGGATTGGTGGCTACCAGACCCTCGAAGAGCGCCTCGTAGATTCTGTGCTCAGGAACGCCCTGGATCAGAGCCGGATCGATGGACTCGGGTTCGGCACCATTGGCGATGCGGAACACCACCTCATCACTCTTGGCAGCAGGAGCGGCAGCGGCAGGAGCGGCTGCGGGTGCAGCGGCCTGAGCCGGAGCGGCAGTAGCGGCAGGAGCAGCGGCAGCGGGCTTTGCAGCCGGGGCGGCGGTAGCGGCAGCTGCGGCGGGCTTGGCGGCAGTCTGTGCGGCCGGAGCGGCACTGGTCTCAGCAGCTTTCTTTCCGCAAGAAACGAAAAGGGAGCTGGCAAGAAGCGCGCCAATGGCAAAAGTCATGGTTTTCTTCATAGACTGAATCTCCTTCGTAATGGTATTCAAAATACCAGAAATATCTTAGAGTACATTACACCATCATTTCCTAAAAAAATCAAACTGTTTGCAAAAGAATCTGTAAGAAAATGCAGTTTGGTGTATATAGGGGGCGAAGCATGATCCGTATGACGACAAAACGGAAGGCTGGTCGGATTGTCTACCAGGCCACCTCGTTCCGGAAGGCCATATACGCGCTTTCCCTTGCTTTTTTCCTTTGGGGGATGGTGGTCACCATGGGCGATCCCGAGGCCACTGGCTCGTTCGCGGTTCCCATTGCCTGCTCCCTGCTCTGTTTCTTCGGGCTGCTCTATCGGGAGGGATGGGTATTCGACCCACAGAAGAAGACGGTGGTTTCCTTGTTCGGTTTCGGCCCGTTTGTCAAGAAGAAGGTGTTTCCCTACGAGGAAATCAAGGGGCTGGCCATCACCCATTTCGTCAAAGGCGACACGAAAGCGGACGCGAAGCCCAGCCGCAAGCGCCACAAGAAGGCGATGGTGGTCTTCAGCCTGGTGACCAAGGACGACGAGAGCCACACCATCGAGATCATCCCTGAGCGGACCAGCCTGGGGCGTACCGAGCGGGCCGCACAGGCAATCGGCGCCGTCAGCGGACTGGCGCTGGATGTCGACCGGCCGTTCGACCAGGACCTTCATGTCTCTTTCCGGGATTGACAGCAGGTATGCAAGAAGGGACTGCCACGAACCTTCGTTTCGCGACAGTCCCTTCCCTCCGCCTCGGGTTGCCTGACTAGTTTTCCACTTGCTTTTTCTGCAGGTCGGGATCGAAGAGCCAGCAGTTGACCCGGTGGCCCGGTTTGACCTCGTGGAAAGAGGGGATATGGTTCTTGCAGAACTCCATCTTCTTCGGACAACGGTCGTAGAACCTGCAACCCTGGTATTCCTTGTCCGGAGAAGGCACGTCGCCGGTCAGGATGATGCGCTGCCTCTGGCGCTCGACCTTCGGGTCGGGAATCGGGGCAGCTGAGAGCAGGGCCTGGGTATAGGGGTGCAACGGGTTGGCGTACAGTTCCAGCGCGTCTGCCGTCTCCATCGCGGCGCCAAGATACATGACCATGACACGGGTGGAGATATGCTGGATGACCGCCAGGTCGTGGGCGATGAAGATGTAGGTCAGGCCAAGCTCCTGCTGCAGGTCGCCAAGCAGGTTCAGGATCTGGGCCTGGATGGAGACGTCCAAGGCGCTGACCGGCTCGTCGGCAAGGATGATCTGCGGGTTCAGGGCGAGGGCGCGGGCGATGCCGATGCGCTGACGCTGTCCGCCGGAGAACTCATGCGGGTAGCGGTTCTTGAACATCTTGTTCAGGCCGCAACGTTCCATCAGGTCCTCGACGCGCTGCTCGATCTCGCTCTCGGTCCACTTGTGGTCCAGCATGCCGCGGTTGTTGTAGATGTGCAGCGGTTCGCCGATGATCGAGCGGACGGTCATACGTGGGTCGAGGGACGCATACGGATCCTGGAAGATCATCTGCATGTCCTTGCGGGCAAGCAGCAGGTCCTTCTCGTTCGCCTTGCAGAGGTCCTTGCCCTGGAACCAGATCTCGCCAGCAGTGGGCTTGTAGAGCTGGCTGAGGCTTCTGACGGTAGTCGACTTGCCACATCCGGACTCGCCGACGATGCCAAGCGTCTCGCCGGGATAGACGTCGAAGGAAACGTCGTCGACCGCGCGGATATACCCTACCTCGCGGTTGAAGAAACCGGCATGGATGGGGAAGTACTGTTTGAGTCCGACGACTCTGAGTAACGGTTCTTTCTGTTCGCTCATCTTGCATTGACCTCCTCGAGGGCCTGTTTCTTCTGTTCTTCCGTAGCGTACAGCCAGCAGGAGACGCTGTGTTCGCCATTCACCTCGTACTTTGGCGGATAGGCCTTCTCGCAGACGGCCTGGCTCTTGTGGCAGCGGGGATAGAAGGGACAGCAGGGTTTCAGGTCGATGACATTCGGCGGCTGCCCCTCGATGGAGAAGAGGCGTTCCTTCTTCTTGGTGGGGTCCATATGCGGCACCGAGGCAATCAGTCCTTCTGTGTAAGGATGCATCGGGTTGGCGAACAGGTCGTCCGTCAGGGCCTTCTCGACGATGCGGCCGGCGTACATGACACAGACGCGGTCACACATGCCGGCAACGACGCCGAGGTCGTGGGTGATGATGATGACGGCGGTATGGCGCTTGGCGGACATGTCCTTGATCAGCTCCAGGATCTGGGCCTGGATGGTGACGTCCAAAGCCGTAGTCGGCTCATCGGCAATCAGCACCTCGGCCTTGCAGGAGAGAGCCATGGCGATCATGACCCGCTGTCTCATGCCGCCCGAGAACTGGTGGGGATAGCAGAAAATCCTGCTCTCCGCCGCAGGGATACCGACCTGCTTCAGCAGGTTGATGGAGCGCTCGAGGGCCTCTTTCTTGCTGACTCCTTTCTCGTGCAGGCGGATTGTCTCGATCATCTGCGTGGAGATGCGGAGGAACGGGTTCAGGCTGGTCATCGGGTCCTGGAAGATCATGCTGACCTTGTTGCCCCGGATGTTTCTGAGCTGGTTCTCGGGCATGCTGACGATATCCTGCCCGTCGAAATAAATATGTCCGCCCACAATCTTGCCCGGGGGCATGGGGATCAGACGCATGATCGAGAGGTTGGTGACGCTCTTTCCGGATCCGGACTCGCCGACGATGCCGAGCGCCTCTTCCTCGTGCAGGTCGAAGGAGACTCCGTCGACCGCCTTGACGATACCGGCGTCAGTCTTGAAGTAGGTTTTCAGGTCTTGGACCGAAAGAACGGTCTTTGCGTTTTCAATCAACATGGGCTGCACCTCTTACTGCTGGTTCTTCGACTGCGGGTCGAAGGCATCGCGGAGACCATCGCCGAAGAAGTTCATGGCGAAGAGGAAGACCGTCATGACCGCGGCGGGGAAGAGCAGTCTCCAGGGATACAGGGTCATGGCGTCGACGGCGTCACCGACGAGGGAACCCCAGGAGGTGAACGGTGCCGAGACACCAAGGCCGAGGAACGACAGGAAAGACTCCTGCATGATGAAGGAGGGGACACGCAGCGTCGTATAGACGATGATGACCGACAGGGAGTTCGGAATCATGTGGCGCACGATGATTCTTGCGGTGGAGGCACCCATGGAGCGGGCGGCCTCGACGAACTCGCTGTTCTTCAGGCTCATGATCTGGCCTCGGACCATACGGGCAATGGTGAGCCAGCTTACCATCGCGAGCGCTATGAAGAGGTTCATGATGTTCCTGCCGAAGATGGCCATGCAGATGATGACCAGCAGCATGTAGGGAAGCCCGTACATGATGTCGACGAACCTCATCAGCACATAGTCGATCTTTCCTCCCAGGTATCCGGCCAGGGACCCGACCAGGATGCCGATCAGCACGCTGGTGATGGCCCCGACGAGGCCGATCGAGATGGAGACCTGTCCGCCGTAGATCACGCGGCTGAGCATGTCGCGGCCGACATAGTCGGTACCGAGCAGATATCTGCGCTCGTGCATCTTGGTCGCCTTTACCTTCAGGATCAGGTGGTCGTTGACCTGCGTGGTCTCGTTGAACGGAAACTTGATGGAACCCTCCGCTGCCTTGGCTTCCAGCGATTTCTTCAGGCTCTTGGTGCCCTGAAGGATGATCTTGCCGTACAGGTTGGTCTTCTTCATGCGCTCGATCGCCTTGTCGCCACGGCTTTCCATTTCCATCGCGACGCTGGCGTTGGCGTCCTCGTCGCTCATGTCGGGATTCTTGGCCTTCAGGTCGTTGACCAAGGCGGTCTCGACCTCCTTGTCGGTGGCATCGGCGACCACCTGCTTGTCCATGCCGAGCATGTCGGCGTAGATCCGGGCGAGCTCGTCCGCGCTCATCTTCTGCAGATTGACGCGCTTGCCCGAATCAGCCACATACCAGGCCTTGGTCACGGAGACCAGCAGGTCGGTGTTGATTTTCTTCACGAGGCGGTCGTAGATGCGCTGCGCGCTTTTGTTGAAGGTGAAGGTGCCGGCTTCGCGCTGCCGCTCTCCCTCCGCATACATCCAGTTCCAGACCTTGGTGGACTCGTTCTTCTGGATCCACTCGTTGATTTGCCGGGATTCCTCCTCGGTCACCTTCAGCTCGCCGGCCTTCCACGCGTCGAAATAGACGCTCTGCAGGCGGTTCTTCATCATCAGCTCTCCCGCCGTCTTGGTGAGCGAGGGGGGAAGGTTCTGGTGGTCGAGGATGATTTCGTCATAGCGGTAAATCGGCAGGATCGAGGCGCTCAAGGCAATCAGCGCGTAAAAGATGACGACGACCATGCCGATGACCGCCATCTTGTTCTTTCGCAGACGCTTCCATGCATCCTTGGTAAGGCTGTTCCCTTCGACGACCTGATTGAACTCGTTGACTGCTTTCTGGTTCTTTTTCTTGAAAAACATGTCAGGTCTCCTTATTTGTAGGCGATGCGGGGGTCAAGCAGCGCATAGATGATATCGACAATCAGGTTGGCGATGATCAGGATCACCGAGTAGACGATGACGACACCGACAATCAGCGTGTAGTCGCGGTTGAACGAGCTCTGCACGAAGAACTTGCCAAGGCCGGGCACGCGGAAGATCTGCTCGACGACGACCGAGCCGGTCATGATGCCCGCGAATGCGGGACCGAGGTAGCTGACAATCGGAAGCATCGCCCCCTTCATGGCGTGCTTCAGGACGATGGTGGAACCCTTCATGCCCTTCGCCTTCGCGGTACGGATGTAGTCGCTGCGCAGCGTCTCCAGCATGGAGGAGCGGGTGAGGCGGGCGATGGTGGCGAAGTAGCTGAACGAAAGGGCGATGGTGGGCAGCACGACCGTCTTCCAGCCTTCGCCGGTGGTCACCCAGCCGCTGGTCGGGAACCAGTTGAGCTTCAGGCTGAATACCAGCTGGAGGACCGGAGCTATGACGAAGAGCGGAATCGATATGCCCAACACCGCGAGCGCCATGCAGAGATAGTCGATCCAGCTGTTCTGGTAGACGGCTGCCAAGATTCCCAGCGTGACGCCCACCAGGATCGCCAGCACCATCGCGATGGAACCAAGCGCCATCGAATTGGGAAGGCTGTGCCCGATGTAGTAGTTGACGTCATAATCCTTGTACTTATAGGAAGGACCAAGGTCGCCCCGCAGGACATCGAACAGATACCGTCCATACTGCTTGACGAGGGGTTCGTCCATGTGATATTTCGCCTCGATGTTTTTCTGGATGGTCTCCGTGAGCGCTCTCTCCGAAGCGAACGGACCGCCGGGGGCGATACGCACGATGAAGAAGCTCAAGGTGATGATGATCAGCATGGTAGGAATCATGCCAATGATTCTCTTGACAATATACTTCGCCATTACTTTCCTCTGAGTTCTGGTTTGTTTATACGAAAATAGGGACAAAGCGCCCCTCTAAAAACATTCGGTGTAATAATATCTCAAGAGTATATTCGTGGCAATAAAGAGTTGAATAAAATTGCTATATAATTACAATGAAAGGAGATATTTTGCATCTGCTTTCGCATAAACATACAGAAATCCCACCAATTCCCCACAATATGCCCTGATTGTGCAAAAAACGTTGTTCCAAACGCAATGCCAAGCCTGCCTTGGAATGGAGGGAGTTGATTCATGCGGGGAAAGAAAAATCCAACCTGTTGGAAGGAAATGAGTTAATGGAAAGCGCCCTTGCGTGGTTCCTCCCATCTGGGGTAAGGTTGGTAGCCGAGGAGCCGAGACGTGAGGAAGGTCTATATCGAGAGCCTGGGATGCGCGAAGAACCAGGTTGATGCCGAAGTGATGCTGAAGCAATTGGAAGCGAAAGGCTACGAGCGAACCGAAGAGGTCGCCGCCGCAGATCTGGTCCTGGTCAATACCTGCGGGTTTATCGATACCGCCCGGGAGGAGAGCGTCAACACGTTTTTCTCCCTGAGAAAGCAGAATTCCAAAGCCAAATTCGTGGTGACCGGATGCATGGCCCAGCGCTACGCAGACGAGTTGTTCAAGGAACTTCCCGAGGCGGACGCTATCTTCGGAAACCGTGACCTGAAGGAAATCGGGACGGTGGTCGACCAGGTGGAAGCGGGCGAACGTGCCGAGCTGGTGCCCGAGTATCCCGATCCGGACAACGACGCGTGGCAGCGTGACGAGCTGTTCGGGTATCCCGGCAGCGCCTTCCTGAAAATCAGCGAGGGGTGCAACCACTGGTGCTCTTACTGCGCCATCCCCCTGATCCGGGGCGAGCTCCGCAGCCGCCCGATGGACCAGATCCTTGAGGAAACGAGAAGCCTTGCCGCCAAGGGTGTCCGGGAAATCAACGTGATCGCCCAGGATCTTGCCGCCTATGGCTCCGACTGGGACGGCAAGCGCCACTTCCGCGAATTGATGGAGGCTTTGGTCCGGATTCCCGGGCAGTTCCGGTATCGCATGCTTTACATCCACCCCGATTGGTTTCCCGAGTGGCTTCCCGCCTTTGTCAAGGAGCACGAAGACAAGGTGATGCCCTATTTCGACGTGCCGATGCAGCATGCGGCGGTCGAGGTACTCTCCAAGATGGGAAGGGTGGGGAATCCGCAAACGTACCTGGCGCTGGTCGAAGCGATCCGCAAGGAGCTTCCCGATGCGGTGATCCGCACCACCATCATGACCGGTTTCCCCGGCGAGACCGAGGAGAGCCAGCGGACGGTCAAGGAGTTCCTCAAGAAAGCCCAGTTCGATTGGATGGGTGTCTTCTGCTACAGTAGGGAGCAGGGCACCAAGGGCTACACGATGCGTAGCGGGAAAGAACACGCCGCAGCCCACAAGAAAGCGGTACTCTATAAGGAAGAGTTGGAAAGCTTGCAGAGCGAGATCAGCCACAAGCGGCTGGAGCGCTTTGTCGGCAAGAGCTTCCCTGTCCTGATCGAGGAACCGGTCAAGGGCGAGGAGCTTGCCTTGGGCCGCATCTACGGCCAGGCTCCTGATGTCGATGGATTGACGGTTGTCATCGGCAGCGACCTGAAGCCCGGATCTGTGGTGCAGGCCGGTATCCGTTCCGTCAAGGACATGGATTTGGAAGCTGTCGCATTGGAGGATTCATGGCTGATATCGGGGAAATGCTCGCAGGGCTGAACGGCCCCCAGAAGGAAGCGGTGCTGGAATTCGACCATCCGCTGCTCGTGCTTGCGGGTGCGGGTTCCGGAAAGACACGGGTGATCACCACCAAGATCGCCTATGCGATCCGGGAGCTCGGCATTCCCTCGTTCAAGATCCTTGCGGTGACATTCACCAACAAGGCGGCCGGGGAGATGCAGGAGCGTGTGCTGAAGATGGTCGGGGATGCGGAAGCGGACTCCCATGCCACCGTCCGGACCTTCCACGGTTTCGGGGCTTTCATGCTCCGCCGTTTTTCCGACAAGGCCGGCCTTTCCCCTCGTTTTTCCATCTACGACGACAGCGATAGCTTCGAGTTGTTGAAAAAGACCTTCCCCGACCAGGATCCGAAAATCCTGCGGCAGCAGAGCCGGAAGATCGGGTTGCTGAAGGACAAGGGCGTTACCCCTGCCATGGTCCGTGGGGGTGGTGATGCCCAGCTTGCCCAGTTCTACGAGGGCTACCAGAAGGCCTTGGACCGTACCGGAAACGTCGATTTCGCCGACCTGATCCTGAAATCGACCCAGTTGCTTGCCGATCCGGAGGTGGCGGACTGGGCCCATCGCCGCTATCAGGTGGTCCTGGTCGACGAGTACCAGGACACCAACGCCTGCCAGTTCGCCTTCCTGCAGAAGCTGGTCGGTCCTCATTCCTTTGTCTGCGTCGTCGGTGACGACGACCAGTCCATCTACCGTTTTCGTGGCGCCGAAGTCGGCAACATCGATGCCTTCAAGCGGAGTTGGCCGGATGTGCGGGTCATCAAGCTCGAGCAGAACTACCGCTCGACCCCCTCGATCCTCGACTTGGCCAACAGCGTGATCAGGCACAACCACCAGAAGGGGGACCTGAAGAAGCTCTGGACCGAGAACAAGGATATCCAGAAACCCCAGCTCTACTACGTGGAGGACGAAGTCGCCGAGGCTGAGCTGGTCGCCCAGAAGATCAAGGGCGTCGGCGACTACGACAATACCGCCGTCCTGTTCCGTACCAATGCGCAGAGCGGTTCCTTCGAGAACGTCTTTACCCTCCCGGAATTCCGTATTCCCTACAAGGTGGTGGGTGCGCTGAAGTTCTACGACCGCGAGCAGGTCAAAGACGGCCTGGCGATGATGTACCTGCTTTCGAATGCCAGGGATGTCGTCAGTTTCAGGCGTATGGTCAACAAGCCTGCCCGTGGAATCGGTCCCGGCGCCATGATGAAAATCGATGCAGCCATCGATGCTGCCGGAGGAAACTGCGTCGAGGGCCTTTCCCATGCCCCTCTGTCCGGGAAGGCCAAGGAGGGGGCGGATGCCTTCCTCCAGGTACTGAAGGACTCGTCCGACCTGTTGAGGGAAAACAAGCTGGTCGATGCGTTGGACCATCTGTTCCGTGCCTCGAACCTGTACAGCTATTACGCCGACATGGACCGCAAGGAAGGGCGGACCAGCCAGGAAGGTTCCCGGGTGGCGGACTTCGATACCTTGGTCACCCAGGCGAGCCAGTACGGCTCCGACTGGAGCGCCATGACCGAGTTCCTCCAGACCCTTGCCCTTGACCCGACCACAGTAGGGTACCTGGATCCGAGCGCCAAGGGAGGAGTCACGCTGATCACCATGCACAACACCAAGGGCCTGGAGTTCGACCATGTCTACGTCGTCGGTTTGGAAGAAGGCCTGTTTCCCAGCATGATGAGCATGGACGAGGATCCGCTCTGCACGGAAGAGCGGCGCCTGTTCTATGTATCGGTCACCCGGGCGCGAAAGGACCTGGTGCTGTGCAGCGCCGCAAGGCGTATGCGTTACGGGCAGACCAATCCTTCCCAGCCATCGCGCTTCCTGAAGGAAATCGACCCAGGTCTGGTGGAGGTGCATGACGAGCGCGCTCCCCTGTATGGGGATGACGATGGCTTGTTCTCCTCCGGAGGATGGCGGCGGGGATCCTCGCTGTACAAGCACGGAGTGGGTGGCGGCTGGCGGGGCATGGACCAGCTGCAGGAGAAACGCAAGCGTCGCGAGGGAATCACCGCTGGCACTGTGCCGCTCCACCAGGGCTTCGGCCCATCCCCGAAGAAGTTCCAGTTCCAGGTGACCCATGACGATGGCGCCGGCAAGACGATCTTCCATCCCGGTGAGCGGGTGCTGAGCGAAAGCTATGGTCCGGGTACGGTCCAGCAGGTGAAAAGTGGGAGCGGTCCCGAGGTGGTCGTCGTCCTGTTCGATGGCGGCAAGAAGGCCACTTTCATCAGCAAATACGCGAAGCTGGAGCGGATTGCCGACTGAGCGTGGAGGTGGTTGGATTATTTCTTGGTCACCACTAGACATGGTGCAAGCCTGTGCGATAAGATGGATTCGCTGTACGTTCAGGCGTACAGAAGCGGAGTGTCTCCATCCTGGTGTTTCTCCTTGCGGGGAACCGGTGAAAGAGACGCAATGTTCCCGTCGGCGGAGTACCTACTCTTCCAACATTCTGCCCTTTCCCAAGGAGTACAGGGGAGCATTGCGTGGTCGCATCGGAGAGCCAAGAGGAGGATTGGCCTCGGTTCGACACGTCTTCGGACGAGGGAACCGGACCATTCAGGAAGAAGGCATGACGGGCGCCCGCAGCGCGCGGGTAGCGAATTTGCAGGACATTCCTGCGAGAAGGAAAGGGTCTTATGGACACGATCTTTTTGAAGCCGTCGCAGTTCCAGAGAAAATGGTATCTGATCGATGCAGAGGGAAAGGAACTTGGCAGGGTAGCCGCTCTGGCCGCCTCCTTGGTTCGTGGCAAGCACAAGCCTGAGTATGTGCCTCATCAGGAAATCGGTGATTACGTCGTCATCATCAATGCCGCGAAGGCCGCGCTTTCCGGCAACAAGGCCAAGGACAAGATGTACTATCGCCACTCTGGCTACATTGGTGGCCTGAGAGCCGAGAACTACAACGACACCCTGAAGCGCAATCCCGTCTATCCGATGGAGCAAGCTGTCCAGGGCATGCTGTCGAACAACAGACTTGGCCGCAGGTTGATGAGGAACGTGCATGTCTATGCTGGTCCGGATCATCCGCATATGGCCCAGAAGCCTGAAGTTATCGAAGTCAAGTAAGGGGACGCAATATGGCAACTAAGAAAGAAGCAAAGAAAGTGGAAAATCTTGGCACTGGCGTCGGAAGACGCAAGACTGCCGTTGCCCGCGTGTACCTCCGCGAAGGCGATGGAAAGATTACGGTGAACGGGAAGGAACTGAGCGCGTACTTCGTGAACCCGCTGCAGGCCAACCAAGTCCGGAAGCCTCTCGAGGTCACCAATAACGCCGATAAGTTTGACGTCCTGATCAACGTCGTCGGTGGTGGTCCTGCCGGTCAGGCTGGCGCCTGCCGCCATGGTCTGGCAAGGGCATTGGTCGTCGAGGATGAGGCGAACAAGCCGGCTCTCCGTGCGAATGGATATCTTACCCGTGACTCCCGTATGGTCGAGCGCAAGAAGTACGGCCAGAAGAAGGCACGCCGCAGATTCCAGTTCAGCAAGCGTTAACCGTTGGCATACGCTACCATCAAGAGAGGATCCTCCGGAGAGGGCTTTTTCGCCCTCTCACAGGAGAATCCTCCTTTTTATATCTCCCCGAAGCAGCTTGAGGCATGGCATCTTGAGGAAGGTGCCCAGCTTGATGAGGAGCAGTATCTCCGGATAAAGGCGCTGCATGACGCCTCTTCCTGTATGGAGCAGGCGGTGAAATACCTTGCCGTGCGCGAGCATACAGCCAAGGAGCTCCGTCAGAAGCTTACGCAGAAGCAGTATTCCCCTGCCGTCATCGCCGCAACGCTCAAGGCATTGCAGGAGAATGGCGCCCAGAGCGATGAGCGGTATGCGGACATCATGGTCCGTAGCCGCCAGAGGCGGAATCCGGAAGGGAAGGTGCTGCTGCTCGAACGCCTCGCGGCGAAGGGCGTTTCCTCCCAGCTTGCAAGAAGGGTGGTGGACGAGGCTTTTGCTGAGCATGGCGAGCAGTATGTCCGGACTGCCTGGGACATGGCGCGGCGGCAGAGCCCTGACCGGCAGAAGTGCCTGATGCGCATGCAGCGCAAGGGGTTCTCCTATGGAGAAATCCGGTGGATGCTGGAAAGCCGCGACGACTAGCAGTTGTCCCTGTCGTGTTTCCAGGGATGCTGGGGGCCGTCTCCCTCGATTGCCCGTCGTGCCGCCTCGCTGTCCAGCTGGTGTTTGACCATTCTCCGGAATACCCCCATCATCGATTCCACATCGCAGGGTTTGGCGATCCCCCCTTCCTGCAATTCCTTGACCAGATAGTAGCAACTCTCGATGGTAGAGAGACAATACTCTGCCGGTTCGTGCTTGAAGGTGAACTCCGAATGATAGCCTCGATTGAACGAGAGCTTTGGTAGAAGTTGCAGATTCCTGCTCAATCGTACCATCTTCGCGGCAAGGAACCACGTGGCATCGACTACCACCACCAGGAGTCTGCGGCCTTTCCCCACCTGCTGCCGGAGCAGGGGACTGTCACTGGTATAGGCGTCGACACCCGGATAGAGCATCACCGGATAGTATTGTGGATCCCCCAGTAGTTTGTTCAGCCGCTCGTTGCCGCTGAAATCGATGCCGATGATGATCTCGCTTTCTTGCAAGGCGAGCTGCGCCAGCCTGCCCGTTCCTGTTCTTTGGTGGAATGCCTCCTTGGGGTGCATGAGGATGACGAATTTGACGCCAGTGTCCGCCTCGTGGATGTACGGGCACAGGCAGTTCGATTTGGGCCGGAAACAGCGGTAGCACATCTCGCTCATGGGCGAAAGTGTATCCGTTTGCCGATGGAAAGAGAAGCCTTGGCGCGGAATGCTTCCATGGTACCGATACCGCCCTTCCATTCAGGACCCTTCTGGGTCATCTCCATCGCGGGAAGCTGAACTCTCCTCGGTAGTTGGAGGCATTGTAGACCGCGTATCCTTCCGGGTCGTAGACTCCTTTCCTGTTGGGTTTCGCCTCTCCATCCTGCGTGTAGATGCAAAGCCGCTTGTTGTCCCAGCAAAGGATTTCCGGCCTGCTGTCGCCTGTGACATCGAGTACCTCGCAGCAGAGCGTCGGGTGTCCGTCGTCGGGAAGACGTACCATGACATCCCCGTTGCCGTCGACCAGCCCGCCATGCGTGACATCGCCATTGAGCAGGATGAGGTCTGTGCCGCTGCCATCCCAGTTGACCGGGGTGATGATGTTGCCGTTGCACAGCAGCTCCTTATGCCACAGCTCGTTTCCCTTGCAGTCGTGCATGTAGATGATGGCGTTGTTTCCCCAGTAGGTGGTGGTGCAGATTTCCAGCCCCCTGCGCTCCGGCAGGTAGTTCCCGATGGAAATCCGTTGGGCGTGCCCGTTGATGTCCCGCTTGAGAATGGTGCCGTGTTTGTCCAGGATCATGAAACCTTCCCAACCGCTGACGATGGCGATTTCCTCGTCCGGGTCGTCAGGGTTGAAGCGTCCGACGATGATCTCGTCGGTATGGTCGACGGTGATCGGCAGGCTCCACAGGAGCTTCCCGTCGTGGTCGATCATGTTGTAGCAGCTGAAGATTTCGTCCTTTCCGTCGCCATCGAAATCGTAATTGTAGGGGAAATGCCCGGTGTTGTAATGGCTGAACTTCCACAGCGGATGGAAGTCCTTGTCGTAGATCCAGATCCGGCTGTACCGGTCCTTGATCAGGATGTCGCTCGGCCGTTTGTTTCCGGAAACGTTGACGATCCGGATCGCGTCGACGTTGAGCCGGCTCGAGGCGTAGGTTCCGAACTCCAGGCCGGTGACCGTCGCCGGATCCTGGTCGTTCGGTGGGGTCGGCATGCGCTTCAGCACGTTGCCTGTCGCCCCTTCGAGGACCATCAGCTGGGAGTCCCAGCTGCAGATTACCTCGTCTTTGCCGTCACCATTGATGTCGTAGACCTGGAAGGGAAGGTCGGTGGTCAGCATGGTCGTGTCGTCTTTCTTGTTCGGTTCCCCGATTTGCCAGAGCACGTTGCCGGTGTCGAAACTGACGGCGGTCATGCAGCTGATGAAGGGGTAGCGGTCCTTATAGACGCGCCGCTGGTTCTGGCAGATGACGAAGAATGTTTCCTTGGTTCCGGTCAGATGCCCGAAGCGGATCTGCCGTCCTCCTCCGAAATCCTTCAGGTCGATGGTTTTCCAGAGCTTGGCTTTCGGATAGGTCGCCGCCTTGCGCTTGACGGCCTCGGAGTGGGCTGCCCTGCATGCCTCGAGTTCCTTCCATGCCCCTTCGGGCATGGTCACGACGACGGAACGGTATTGGGTGGGAATCGAGGCGGAAAGGGCGATGCATCCTTCCTTCCAGGTCTCGTCGGTGGCTTCCATGACCAATGTGCCGTCCAGGAAGCAGGAGAAATGGTTTCCCTTGACGGTCACGGAGAGTGTATGGAACTCGTCGGTGGACCAGGACAGCGCGGCGTTGGCGATGACGGTGCGTTCCAGCTTGTTGACCCGATGCAGTTCGACTCCTCCTTTCACCAGGAAGAAACCGTAGTGCATCATACTGGTCTGATAACGGAAGGCGATGCCGCTGATCTGGCTGTCGATGGCGGGACGGAGTTCCACTGTGACGGTGTAGTCTTTCCAGTCGGTCTCTCCTGCGCGAAGCACCGGAACCGCTTTTTTCAGTCCCGGGGCTGCGATGCGCTGCTGTTCCATGCAGTGTCTTCCGTCAAGCGCCGGATCGGTGACCATCCAAGACGGTCCCCGGTAGGACCAGTTGGTGATCGGGTCGTACCAGATGCCCTTGTAGCCTTTTTCGGGGTAGAAGTGGTACTCGCCCATGGCGGAGTGCTCCCTGTCGAAGGGGAAGTCCCCCAGCTCGAAGGTATGGAAATCCTCGTTGATCAGTATTGTGTCACCCATAGAGATACCTCACCGTAGATCGGTCTGCCCCAGCCCGTGACGGGCTGACACAAACCTCACCTCCGAATTATTGGGGATTCTTCGGAGGTGGAGTAGGGGAAAACAGGGGAAAATGTTACGGAAATCCGTAGATTAGTAATCGATGCGCACCGAACTTCTCACCCGGTTGCAATATTCGGTGGGTGAGGTTCCCGCATGCTGGCGGAAGAATTTGGAGAAGTACTGGATGGAGTCGAAGCCAAGGTTCCACGCAATCTCGGAAAGGGAGAGGTCGGTGTGCTCCATCAGCCGCTTGGCCTGCTCGAAGCGCAGTTTGTTGACATATTGGATCGCGCTGATGCCGAAGGCCTTCTTGATGGTGCGGTACAGGTAGTCCTGGTTGTATCCGCATCCCTTGGCCAGGTCGACAATCGAGAAGTTGGTGTTGATGTGGCGGAAGATGTATTCGTTGGCCGCTTGGATCGCCGGGCTGGTGCAGGTGGTGGACTCCGGGAACTTCAACTGGTTCTGCTCGTTGGCCGGGGTGGCGTTGGAGCAGTAACGCATCATCACCGTCAGGCTCTCGATAAGCAACGCGTCGCACATGATCTTGTATCCGGGCGCCTGCCGGAGCCCTTCGTCGACGATGCGGCTGAACAGGTCGAACAGCTGCTTGTCCTTGGCGGAGAAGTAACAATCGATGTGGGACAGGATGTCGAGCATCTCTGGGTCCTGGGTGGAGAATTTGACCTCCAGCGTTTTCATCCCTTCTCTTCCAGCTTGGAAGCGATGGCTCGCGCTTTGGGGAATGAAAACGACGTCTCCTTCCTTCACCGCGTAGTGTGTGTCGTTGACGACGATGTTGGCGGTTCCGCCGTAGATGAGTTGGACCTGGTAATCCTTGTCATGGTGGTGGGGTCCAACCCCTCCGTTGGCCCGATAATGGAACCGGGCGGAAAAGGTGATGTTGCAGTTCATTGTAGTTTCCTTTGTAAGTACTTTACCACGAATTTGTGTTTGATGCTAGAACTATATTCTATATCAGACGCAAAGCGAAAGTGTTTCTGTATACGAACTTGCACGACTTTACCATTTTCTGACAATATTGCATAACAAAATGCAAGTTTAATAGTTAATTTCTCTTTGAGTACGCAATTATGTGTTGTGTAGATACGAAAAAAGAAAACATAGTGTTTGTAAGGGTGGGAAAGACGTCTTTTTCCGTGGAAAAGTGCGGATTCGTACGCGCGCGGGCGCGTTCATTTCCGTACGGGGAGAATTGACCCTTGGAAAGGAACCAAGTATCTTCTCGGTGAGGAGTGTTCCATGCGGGTGATTCTGAGTGACGACAAGATTAGTATGGCGCAGGCCGCGGCCCAGACCGGGGCAAGGAAAATCAACGAGGCTATTGCGGCTCAAGGGAGCGCGACCATTGCGGTCACGACAGGGTTGAGCCAGGTCGACATGCTGTCCTTTTTGGTCAAGGAGAAGGTTGACTGGAGCAAGGTCACCGCATTCCAGCTTGACGACTTCATCGGGTTGCCGAGCGAACATCCTTCCAGTACCCGCAGCTTCCTCAAGCGGAATTTTCTCAGCAAGGTTCCCGCACTTGGGGCTTTCCATGCGATTGAAGGTACCGCCGCGGATATTCCCGCCGAGTTGGCCCGTCTGAACGAGCTGATGGAGGGAAAGCGGCTGGACGTCGGCTTCATCTGCATCGGCGAGAACGGGCATTTGGCTTTCAACGATCCTCCCGCCGACCTGAGGACCCATGACGCCTATATCCGCGTGCAGCTTAGCGAGCGAGGCCGCAAGCAACAGGTCAACGAGGGTTGGTTCCCTACCATCGGAGAGGTTCCTCACGACGGGATCACGATGAGCGTCTGGGAGATGATCCAGAGCAAGAGCCTGATCGCTACCGTCCCTGGAGTCCGCAAGGCGAGGGGCGTGGCTATGAGCCTGTTCGACGAGGTAAGTCCGGCGGCACCGTGCGCGACGCTCCGCTGGCACTCGGATTGCGACATCTTCCTCGACCGGCAGAGCGCGACGTTGGTCTATGGGGATCTCAGGACCAATTGACCTAAGCCTATGAGACGGAAACTGGTCGATTTCTGCTACATCCTGTTCGGGACTATGCTGGGAGGAATCGGAGTTGCCCTGTTCACCGCACCGGCGAAACTGGCCAGTGGCGGTGTCAACGGTATCGGAACCATCTTGCTCCACCTTTTCGGGTGGGACACCGGTATGGTCATGCTGGCCATCAACATTCCCTTGTTGCTCTGGGGTATGCAGGTGTTCGGGCGCATGTACGGGGTCAGGAGCGTCCTCGGGTCAGTCCTGCTTTCCCTCTGGGTCTCCTTTTTCGGCAAACTCTCCGGATACCGGAGCGTGCTTTCCGTGGGTGACCGCATGGATGTCCTGCTTGCGGCGGTGTTTGGTGGTGCGCTCCTGGGTGCCGGTATCGGCATTGTCATGAAGAGCGGGTCGAACACCGGTGGCACCGATATCATCGCCCAGATCATGAACAAGTACACGCCGCTTCCCATTGGCATCTGTGCCTTCATTCCCGATTGCCTGGTCATCTTTGCCGGGTTTGCCATCTTCGGCTTGGAGCAGGCCTTGTTCGCCGTGCTTTCCCTGTATGTCTGCTCGATGGTGGAGAACTTCGTGGTGATGGACATCGGCACCCGGTATGGGAAGACTGCCTTCATTTTCAGCAGCCATCACGAGGAAATCGGGAGACGGATCGTGAACGAGCTCCATCACGGAGGAACGCTTTTCACCGGTGTGGGGATCTTCACCGGCAAAAGCAGGACCATGCTGATGGCGGTCGTGCCGAACCAGCAGATCCGCAAGCTCGAGATTATCGTCCACGAGGCCGATCCGAAAGCCTTCATGATGGTCGTCGAGGCCTATCAGGTGCTGGGTGAGGGCTTTGTGCCGATCCAGCGCATCGTCGACGCCCAGAGCCTGAACTGATTACTGCATGTCCAGGTATGCGAGCAGGCTTCCCCGGGGTCTGACTCCGACGGCTTCTCCAATCTGATTGCCGTTTTTGTAGAAGAGCAGGGTGGGAATGGACTCGATGCCGAACTGGCCGGCCAGTTCCTCGTTCTCGTCCACATTGACCTTGCAGATCTTGATCTTGTCGCCCTCGGTCTTTTCCAGCTCTTCGAAAATCCTGGCCTGCATCTGGCACGGACCGCACCAGGTGGCCCAGAAATCGACGATTACCGGTTTGCCGCTTTCCAGCACTTCCTGCCGGAATGTATCTTTCGTCACGTTGACAATCATGGCATTAACATACACACGGCATTGAGGAGCGGCAAGTCCGCTTGTACGCAAGAGGGGAAGGTGCCATACTCTTGGACATGGATACGATGATTGACCTTCACTGCGATACAATCTACCACGTGCTGGATGACCATAAGGACTTCGTGCACAACGACCTTTCCGTCGATATCGAGAAACTGGAGGCGAACCACAGGAGCACCCAGTGCTTCGCCTTGTTCGTGCATCTAGGGCGCCAGGAGAGTCCGTGGAAGCGGGTGAACGACCTGCATGACGAGTTCGTCAGGCAGATGGAACTGCACAAGGACAGAATCAGCCAGGTCCGCACTGCCCGGGAAATCCATCAGAACCAGAAGTGCGGAGCGATTCTCACTACCGAGGAGGGAGGAATCCTTGAGGGTGAGCTTGGCAGGGTTGCCACGCTTGCCAGCTGGGGCGTGCGGAGTTTCACCCTTACCTGGAACTTCGAGAACGAGCTTGCCTGGCCGAACAGCAAGGACCCGATCGTCATGGCGAAGGGGCTGAAGGAGAAGGGAATCGAAGCCGTCGGCCTGCTTGAGCAGAACCATATCATCGTCGATGTCTCGCACCTGAACGACGGCGGGTTCTGGGATGTGGTCAAGTACAGTACCAAGCCTTTCTGGGCGAGCCACAGCAATGCCAGGGCTGTTACCGGCGCCACCCGCAACATGAGCGACTCGATGATTCGGGCGCTTAGTGACAAGGGAGGGGTGATGGGGCTGAATTTCTGCCCATCCTTCCTTTCCGATGACGGGCTGCACGAGAGCCGTGTCGACGATATGGTCCGCCACGTGCTCCATGAGCGCAATGTCGGAGGCAGCCAGGTGCTTGCCATCGGGACCGACTTCGATGGAATCGGGGGAACGCTCGAGCTGAAAAGTGTGGCCGAGATGGACCGACTGCGCGATAGGCTGGCAAAGGCCGGTCTTTCCCAAAGCGAGCTGGATGCCATGTGGAGTGGCAACGCGCTGAGGGTCCTTTCCGCTTGATTTCTCGTTTTCAGGAAAAGAAATGGATCATTTTTCCCGGATAGGGTTGACACTATTCAGGATAATGGGTAGTATGACGTTGCTATTCGACGCAGGGTAGAGCAGTTGGCAGCTCGTCGGGCTCATAACCCGGAGGCCGTAGGTCCGAGTCCTACCCCTGCTAAAGTGTTTAGGCTCCTAATTCTTTACAATATAAAGATTAGGAGCTTTCTTTTTATCAAAAGTGGCATCAGAACAGGCACCAAAACAAAGAAATTGACTCATTTGGCGTACCTGGCCATCAATATGTGGTATTTCCCTTACCATGGAACCCGAGAGAAGTTGTCCACCATCATCCTCCCAAAGGGATTTCCTGCGGGAATGCCAATCAACTCAATCGAGTTTTGAGGATTGATCTTGCACGATCCACACGCCGTTCTTGAAAGAGCCCCTTCGCTCAATAATCTTCTTCTTTTTGAGACCATCGAAATCGCGTTCGACAGTTGCTATGGAGACTCCTAGATGGTGGGAGATTTCGTTCATTGTTATTGAAGGATTAAGCTTTATTTGTTTCACAATCTCGATTTCTCGTTGGCTTATTCCCTCATTTATTCCCTCATTTATTCCCTCATTTATTCCCTCATTTATTCCCTCATTTATTCCCTCATTCGTATTATCTATAGGGAATACGACTTGGATGAAGTTGTCGGAGATTTTGAAAATGGACCGATTGTAGGCCTTCAATATTCTGCTCATTCCGGAACCAAGTTGTTCTACCAGACCAAGGTCCTTGAACACCCGCATCAGCTCCCTATTCCTAGGGACACTCCTGCAGGAGAAGAAATCTTCCTTGGTCTGTCCGAGAATGAGACCGCCGTAAGAGGTGATTTCAATTCTGTTTGAAAAAATCTCAAAGACTGGAGGAATCTCGCGAGTGAAGTCGTTATGGACAACAGCGTTGATGATTGCCTCACGTAACGCCACTGGGTCGACAAGGTTCTTCTCTTCCCTAACCGTACTCGTGATTCTCGCCTTCGTCGTGTTCTCCACCTGAAATCGTTGCAGAATGCTGTAGGTCGCCTGTATGATGGAGCAGTATCCGTATTCGTCATTTTCCAGGAGGTCGACTTTGTCGGTTCCTGCATATTTCGCTACTTTCATGGAAACGGCGTTTTCGTCGGCCAGGAGATATCCGACGTAATTGAATTTCCCGTCCTCTGTATAGAGCTCCAAGCTTTTGAGAAATTGGTCGTTTAACTCGAATCTTTTTTGCTGATAGTAGATCATCAATTGGGCGAATTCCAAATCTTGCCGGGGAGATTTGATGTTTCTGAGTGTTGTATGAATTCGTCTTGAGTAGAGAGCGTCTATCATGGCCGTTGGCATGGGGAGGGTAGAGGTACCAACCCTCTTGTAGCAACCGGAAGGGGACATTCCGTTTCGTTTGATGTAATAGGGTTTTTCAAGTCCGCTGGAAACAAGGACTTTGATTACCTGCTTTCCCTCGATTTCCTCTGTGACACTATCGAATAATCCCAAGGCGCTAGGCGAGATGTTGTCCTTGATTCTATCGGATATTTTCAGGATGTGCACGCTCATCTCGGGATGCGAGTTCGGCATTTTGTCCGGAGTTGTGGTGCCACCTTTGGGCTTTGCCCTCTTCGTCTGTGGCCATCCTCCATGCATCTGATTTGCGGAGGAGAAAACCAGGTTCCTAGCTTCCTGGAACAACACCTGTGAATGGGTGGCGGGGAATACGATGGTTTCCTGTCTCTTTGATGGTAGGCGTTGCTAACTTGTTGCATGGGAACATCTTTTGCGTTATCTATATAAGTTGTTCTAAACTAAAAAGTTAGATACATCGAACATACCTTGACACACATGGTTAGTGTTTGCTAACTTCTTGAATGGTTAGCAATGGCTAACCTGCGAGGGGTGTACGTGTTGCCACTGACATTAAGTGAAATCGGTACAGAGTATGTTGTCCGCTCTGTCGGAGGGAAACCCCGGATCAGGCAGTTTCTCGGTGAGCTTGGAATTGTGGAAGGCAGCAAGGTGACAGTCGTCTCTTCGATGGCTGGGAATCTGATTGTCAAGGTAAAAGACGATGCCCGCGTCGCGCTTGGTCGCGAGATGGCGGCGCGTATTCTTGTTTGAGGAGTTGTTGAGATGAGTGATCGAACATTGGCAGAGGTCAACGTCGGAGAGGACGCCGTGGTCAAGGGTATCTCGGGCGATGGAGCGCTGAAACAACGCATCATGGCCATGGGAATCATCAAAGGAGTCTCCCTGCACGTCGAGAAAGTCGCGCCGCTCGGGGATCCGATCCAGGTGACGGTTCGTGGGTACCAGCTGACTATCCGGAAGAAGGATGCAGCGATCATCCACGTGGTCTGAGGAGCGAGGAGAAAACGATGAAGATAGCATTGGCAGGAAACCCAAACTGTGGAAAGACCACATTGTTCAACGCCTACACCGGAGCCAACCAGTATGTCGGCAACTGGCCTGGCGTCACCGTCGAGAAGAAAGAGGGAACCTTGAAGGGCCACAAGGATGTCACCATTACCGACCTTCCTGGCATTTATTCTCTTTCTCCCTATACGTTGGAAGAGGTTGTCGCCCGCAACTACCTGATTGGAGAGCATCCTGACGCCATCATCAACCTGATTGATGGGACCAACCTGGAAAGGAACCTGTTCCTCACCACCCAGCTGCTTGAGCTCGGCATCCCGATGGTGGTCGCCATCAACATGGCGGACCTGGTCGAGAAACGTGGTGACGTCATTGACCTGAAGCGGCTCTCCGAGGACCTTGGCTGTCCGGTGGTCCAGATTTCCGCCTTGAAGGAAACCGGCATCATGGAGGTGGCAGAAGAAGCCATCAAGATCGTGAAGAGCAGGAAGCTTCCGATGCCGAAGCATGCATTCACTGGTTCCGTCGAGCATGCCATCGCCCACATCGAGGAGGCGACTGTCCATTCCTTGCCGCAGAACCAGCAACGCTGGTTCGCCATCAAGCTCTTTGAGCGCGACGAGCGCGTGCAGAAGATGCTGGACTTGGATCCGAAGGTGCTTTCCCACATCGAGGGGGACGTCAAGGCCTGCGAGAAGGAGATGGATGATGACGCGAAGAGCATCATCACCAGCGAGCGCTATGCGGTGATCGCGCAGATTGTCGGCGCGTGCTACATCAAGCGCCAGCAGGTCACCCGGACGATGAGCGACAAGATCGACCGCATCGTCACCAACCGGTGGCTCGGGCTTCCCATCTTCGTGGCCGTCATGTTCCTTGTCTATTATGTTTCCATTTCCACGCTGGGAACCATGGGAACCGACTGGGTCAACGACGTGCTCTTCGGAACATGGATTGTCCCGGGTGTCGCGACCCTGCTGGAGAGGCTGGGCACCGCCCCGTGGCTGACCGGTTTGATTTCTGACGGCATCGTCAACGGCATGGGCGCCGTCCTCGGCTTCCTGCCGCAGATGATTGTCCTGTTCGTCTTCCTGGCTTTCCTGGAGGAGTGTGGCTACATGAGCCGTATCGCCTTCATCCTCGACCGTGTCTTCCGCAAGTTCGGGCTTTCCGGCAAGAGCTTCATCCCGATGCTCATCGGTACCGGTTGTGGTGTCCCTGGCGTCATGGCGAGCAGGACGATCGAGAGCGAGAATGACCGCCGCATGACGATCATGACCACCACGTTCATTCCCTGTTCTGCCAAGCTGCCGATCATCGCCCTGATTGCCGGAGCGCTTTTCGGTGGCGCCGCTTGGGTCGCCACGAGCGCTTATTTCATCGGTATCGCCGCCATTGTCATCAGCGGCATCATCCTGAAGAAGACCAAGTTGTTCAGTGGCGATCCCGCTCCGTTCGTCATGGAATTGCCGGCCTACCACATGCCGACGTTCAGCGCCATTCTGCATAGCGTCTGGGAACGGGCCTCCTCGTTCGCCAAGAAGGCCGGTTCGGTCATCGTCTTGGCGACCATCCTGGTCTGGTTCCTCTCCTATTTCGGTTTCATGGACGGCAGGTTCCAGATGCTCGGCGACGAGGAGATGGATTTCTCGTTGCTGGCTGCTTTTGGTGGTGCGGTCAAGTGGATCTTCGCTCCGCTTGGCTGGGGCAACTGGAGGGCTGTCGCCGCGACGGTCACCGGCCTGATCGCCAAGGAGAACGTCGTCGGCACTTTCGGCATCCTGTTCCACTTCGGTGGTGAGCTGAGCGAGGACGGAACGGAAATCTGGGGCGACCTGCAGCAGGCCTTTACTCCGCTCGCCGGCTTCTCCTTCATGGTCTTCAACCTGATCTGCGCTCCCTGTTTCGCCGCTATCGGCGCCATCAAGCGCGAGATGAACAATGGCAAGTGGACGATGATCGCCATCGGCTACGAGTGCGGTCTTGCCTACCTGCTTGCCTTGATCATCTACCAGCTCGGGTCGTTCATCCAGACGGGCCACTTTGGAATCGGTACGGTCTTCGGGTTTGCCGCGCTCGCCTTCCTGCTGTATGCTTTGTTCCGGAAGGGTACCACGACGAGTCGTGGGGTCGACTACGCGGCTGCCCGTGTGTAAGGGGGGGGATTATGGTTGCAACCATCAGTATCTCGCTGATCCTGCTGGCGATCGTCATCGGCATCATCCGGTACCTGGTCGGCCAGCACAAGAAAGGACATTGCGCCTTCTGCCCTTATGCAGGAAGCTGTGACCGCCACTGCCAGAGCTCGGATAAGCGACCGTGAGGCACGCTATCTGCTGGCAATCCTTGCCCGGGGTGGCAACGAGGTCCGCTCGGTGGATCTTGCGCTCCACCTTGGGGTCCAGAAGTCCAGCGTGAGCGCGATGCTTTCCCGGCTGGCGGCACATGACCTGGTCTGGAAAGAGTCCTACGGAAAGGTGTCTCTGACGGAAAAGGGCAGGGAGAGCGCGGTCAGGCTACGGGATTCCCTGCGAGAGACGGAGGCGTACCTGTCCCGGACACTGGGGCTTTCCAGCGACCATCTCGAGGCGGTTGCACTCGCGATGGTCCTTGCTGGCGGCTCCAGCGTGGTGCAGGCCATCAGGATGACGAGCCGGCAGTGACCGGGTGCAAAACCAACAAAGGCCCTCCTCCGATTCCGATGGGGAGGGCCTTCATGCATGTCGGAACGGTTACTGCTAGGCGTGTTCCTTTGCGAAGGCTTTCATGCAGTTGAAGGTTTCGTCGCTGATATAGTGCTCGAAACGGCAGGCGTCGTTCTCGGCGGTTGCCGGGCTGACGCCGATCGCCTCAAGGAAGCGGGTGATCGCCACATGCCTTTCATAGGTTTTCTTGGCGATTTTCAGCCCCTTCTGGGTGAGGATGATATGCATCTCGTCGTCAAACGAGACCAGCCCCGCCTCGCGGAACTTCTTCATCTGCTCGCTGATGGTGGGTTTCGAATACCCCATGCGGTTGGCGACGTCGATGGAACGGGCATATCCCTGCTCTTCCTGGATCCTCAAGATTGTCTCGAGATACATCTCGCCTGCTTCCTGCATGACCATTGGGCGACTCCTCTTCGTTTCTAAGATACTTCCAAACAGGATTGTCGGCAAGGTGAAAACTTTTTCGGTGGGGCCTTGACGCGCTGGAAAAAGATGGTTATAGTTATACAGAACAAGCGAGAAGCTTGCTGATTCAGAACTTGGTGAGAATCAGGGCTGCTTCAAAAGCTAATGCACAGAAGCAGATCGGTGGTTCCTCATTCTACCATATGTTTGGCAACCTACGCAGTGCACATGGTGCACTCAAAGGTTGCCTTTCTTGTCTTTACGCTCTCATCAGCTGCTCCAGCAGACTGCAGAATTCCGGATAGGAGTCTACCGCGTAGGTGGCGTGTACCGGTATGGAAAGGTGGTTGGAGTTGAAGAAGCAGCTTGCGGCATGGGCGTTGAATGCGGCATCGATATCGATCGGGCGGTCTCCCACCATCAGCAGATGCTCCGCCTTGATTTTTCCTTTCTCCATCAGCGTCAGCAAGGCGGTAGGGTCGGGCTTGCGGGGAAATCCCTTGTCCGCGGTGAGCTCGATGGTGAAATACTTCCTGAGGCCATAATGGTCCAGGTATTGCAGGACAGAAGTGGCAAGCCGGTGGGTGTACAGGTGGTTTCTCCCGCCATGGGCGACCACCTGCCTCAGCGCGTCGCCGACTCCGGGAAACGGAACGACACGCTCATAGTCGATCTGCTCGTTGCGCTGTCGGAACAGCTGCATCATGACGGGAAGGTCGAAGTGGTAGAGCTGATGGAAATGCGTTGCCGCGTCGGGGACGGTAATGGTGACCCATTTGCGTACCTCCTGCATGCTGACGTGGACTCCAACTTGTTCCAGAGCTGTCTGGAACGAATAGGTGATCAGGGGATAGCTGTCACACAGCGTCCCGTCGAAATCCCAGGCGATATCGGTAATCATGCCCACTATCTTAGGAAAGAAGCGAAGAAAAGAAAAGCGCCATCGGCCCGTAAAAAGAGTACCGCTCCCAGGATTGGCAAGCATGCTGGAATCGGTACTCTTCGGTGATGGTTGTCCGCTCAGAAAGGCCTGATCGTGTTGGTGAAACTCTTTTTCTGCCCTGCGTTCAGCTTCGCGAGGCCTTCCATCTGCTTCAGGTCCATCGGCCGGGATGTGTCGCCGAAGCTGAGCATCGGCTCGACGCAGACGAACGGTGCCTTCTTGCCCTCGGGGGACCAGCAGACCAGCGTGTGCAGGTCTCCCATCGACAGTTCGACGCCGTGGTTTCCCACGCCGCAGAGCAGGCTGACCTTCTTGCTGGCCAGATTCTTCAGCGCGATCGCGCCTTGGTCGAGGTCCGCCCGGGAGAGCTTCATCAGTTTTCCTGAAATCCTGACGCCCGTGTCTTTGAAAAGGGGACCTACCTTGATCAGTTTCGCGACGTTCTCGTCGTCATTGAAGCTGATCATGTAGTCGTCAATCTGGGCATCGCGGTTCATGTCGAGCATGAAGGCCGGATGCAGGGCATAGACGAAGCGCATGTCGTTCGTCTTGCTTTCCACGACGGTCTTGATGCTGATTTCGTCGTCGTCCAGCGTGTAGGTGGTGGTGAGCCGGAAGCCGAAGGGGAAATATCCGCGGGTGGTGGCGTTGTCCTCGAGCGTGAAAGTGGCGCTGCTCTCATTGCTGTCCACGAGCGTCCAGTCCATGTCGCGGGCGAAACCGTTGCCCGGCATGTGATACTCGGTCCCGTCGACACTGATTTTGTCTTCCTTGGTCGGTCCTGACATCGGAAAGAGAATCGGGGCGCGGCGAGGCCAATAGGTCGGATTGCCGTTCCAGATATATTCAATTCCCGTATGTTTGTTCTTCAGGCTCTGCATTTCCGCACCATGTTCGCTGATCGCGAGGCTCAGGTGCACATTGGATAAGGTAACCATTGTTCAATTCCTCTGCGAAGAGCATACACCTCTGGCAAGCGCTATGGCAATTGGCTATAGTTGTAGCGGAGGCGAAGATGCTGTTCGATTCATTGGATAATCTCGAACTGTACTATCCCGAGGTGCCACGCATGCAGACGGTGGTCGAAATCATGGACAAGGGTGACGTGTACGGCATGGAGCCGGGCTCCTACCAGACCAAGGATCCGAAGGTCCGCTACATCATCAGCGAGTACGAGACGGACAGCAAGGAGAAGCCGTACGAGATCCACCGCAGGGCGACCGACGTGCAGATCATGCTGGAGGGGGAAGAGCTGATGAGCGTCTCCTGGAGGGAAGCGGTCAAGGAGGCTGACAAGCCCTATGACAAGGAAAACGACGTGCAGTACACCACTGGTGAGCCGCTGGCTGTCTGGCATGCGGCCCGTAGCCGTTTCGCCGTCTTTCTGCCCGGCGAGCCCCACAAGACCGGCGTCGCCATCGGTTTTCCCGCGAAGGTGAAGAAGGTCACCTTCAAGATTTACGACTAAGGACGGGCTTCTCAAAAAGGTCCTCTCCAGATGTGGAAGGGATGAAGCGGGAAGGCAGGGATAGAAAAAAGGGAATGTTGTACGTGTACCGAACAACATTCCCTTTCATATCCAATACCTCTCTTCCCTCATGAAGACGGCAGGAGTTTCTTACGGATGCCCTCCCGTTCCTCCGGAGGAATATCCAACACATCCATCGCCTGCTCTGTCGACAGGTGGAGCCGTTTGACAAGGCTCTGGATGTTTTCCAACAATGTAGCTTCCTTGCCTTCCTCGCGTCCTAGTTGGCGTCCTTCCTTCCACAAGGAACGGCCAGCGCCCTCGAACATGCCCGTATCCTCCTCTGTCTGGGGCGGAAGATGGACGTCCCATCCGTCCCTCAGCCTCTCGCTCCGCTCCCCGGCCGGAAGCAGGGCGTTCAGCCATACCCCCAGCAGGTCCGCCACCGTCTTCGATTGTACATGCTTCTGGTCCGGGACGCAAACCGCCACGACCTTCAGCCCTTTCAGTCCGCCTTTCCACCTGGTGTCGCTCTCGTCCAGGTTGGACAGCTGCCTGCCGGCCATGCTCCACTCCACCACCCGCCCCTGGTCCTTCTCCGCCGGCCTGAGGAAGATCCAGACCGAGACCACCTCGGCGAGGTC
>OMYY01000061.1 GCA_900315435.1 uncultured Spirochaetaceae bacterium | reverse complement strand
TTGGCAGCAGGCTGGTGAAGTGGTGCGAGAGGCGGAACGTTCGTGGGCGCAAGCCTGGCCGGTACCATGCCCTTATAGGGCTGGAGCAAACCACCGGCTAGCCGGTGGTCGTGATTTTGTTTGTTCGAGAGGAAAAACTGCGGAAATCAGAGGGAAATGCGATTTTTCCCAAGCGGAAATGGCATATTCAGGAAGAAAGAGCAGAATTTTTCATGAAAAATAAAGCAACTGCTGTATTTAAATTGAAGAGAAAAATGAGAAATTCATGCATATTATCGTGAAAATGAGCTAATCATGCAAATTAATACCAATGAAAATGAGATATACATAAATACATTCAAAGAATTTGCTTTTATTGACACTGGAACAGTGTTTCAATAGCATCGTCCCCAGAGGTGAGCGCCTATGTATGATTTGGAAGCGTTTATGAAGGAGCTGCAACGGAAGAATCCCGACCAGCCCGAGTTCATCCAGGCGGTGCGCGGAGTGCTTTCCAGCATTATCGACCTGGTCAACGGCAACCCTGTGTACGAGAAGAACCGTATTCTGGAGCGCATGACGGAACCCGACAGGATTTTGCAGTTCCGTGTCGAATGGGAGAACGACAAGGGCGAGCTGGAGGTCAACCGTGCATGGAGAGTCCAGTTCAACAACGCGATCGGACCATACAAAGGCGGCACACGGTTTACGAAAGACCTGACCTTGGGCACCCTGAAGTTCCTGGCTTTCGAGCAGACTTTCAAGAACAGCCTGACCACCCTGCCCATGGGTGGCGGCAAAGGTGGTTGCGACTTCGACCCGGCAGGCAAGAGCGACCGGGAAATCATGCGTTTCTGCCGCGCCTACATGATGGAACTGCAGAAGTATATCGGGCCGGATACCGACGTCCCGGCCGGAGACCTTGGCTGCGGGGGACGCGAGATTGGCTACATGTACGGCATGTACAAGCAGATCAAGACCGAGAACACCGGCGTGCTCACGGGAAAGGACATGAGTTTTGGCGGCTCGATCCTGCGGCCGGAGGCTACCGGCTATGGTGCCATCTACTTCGCCGAGGAGATGCTGAAGGACCGTGGCGACAAGCTCGAAGGCAAGCGCATCGCCATCAGCGGTTACGGCAACGTGGCCTGGGGTGTCGCCAAGAAGGCTTCCCAGTTGGGAGCCAAGGTCGTCACCCTGAGCGGACGCAAAGGATTCGTGCTGGACGAGGAAGGCGTCGGAACCCAGGAGAAATGGGACTTCCTTGAAGCGCTCCGCGCCTCGAACACCGGCAATGTGGAAGCGTATGCCAAGCGCTTTGGCGCCAAGTTCTTCCCCGGCGAGAAGCCTTGGGGCGTGAAGTGCGACATGGCGTTCCCCTGTGCCAGCCAGAACGAGCTTGACCTTGCGGATGCCAAGACGCTGGTCGCTGGCGGCTGCAAGTATGTCGTCGAGTCAAGCAACATGGGCGATACGCCGGAAGCAACCGAATACTTCCAGAGCCATGGGGTCGCTTTCGCCCCAGGCAAGGCGGCCAATGCGGGCGGTGTCGCCTGTTCAGGCCTGGAGATGAGCCAGGATGCCATGCACTATCGCTGGAGCGCGGCGGAAGTGGACGAAAAGCTCCATGAGATCATGCAGTCCATCCACAAGGCCTGCGTCGATTACGGCCGCAGGGCGGACGGTACGGTCGACTACGTGCGGGGCGCCAACGCCGCCTCCTTCAAGCACGTGGCCGACACCATGCTGAAACTTGGCTACTGATGCCTTGTCCACCCGGATGCAACCATGGGGAAGCGGAAGCTTCCCCATTCATATATCTCTTTTTGTTTGAAAGATTAATGATGAAAGAGCCTGATGCTGTTGCAGACCATGACCATGCCATACTGGTTGCAGGCCTCAAGCACCAGGTCGTCGCGGAGAGACCCTCCCGGCTGGACAATGTAGCCGACGCCGCTCCTATGGGCGCGGTCGATATTGTCACGGAAAGGAAAGAAAGCGTCGCTTGCCAGCGAGACATCGTTGTGTGCGGCCAGTATCTGGCGCTTTTCTTCCCATCGGTATTTTTCCGGCTCCTCGGTGAAATAGGTTCTCCAGTCGTCGCTTTCGGGATAGTCGGCCAAAAACTGCTCGACAGCGTTGTCCTTGTCGTTGCGGGAAAGATCCATGCGGTAGGGGAGGTGCAGCGCCCGTTCGCTCTGCCGCAGGAACCAGCGGTCGGCCTTGTCGCCGGCAAGGCGGGTGCAGTGGATGCGGCTCTGCTGGCCGGCTCCGACGCCGATGGTCTGGCCGTGATAGGCATAGCAGACCGAGTTGGACTGGGTGTACTTCAAGGCGACCATGGCGACAATCAGGTCCCTTTTGGCCTCGTCCGGAATCTCCTTTTTCTCGGTGACGACCGGTCCGAGCGCCGATTCGTCCAGTTTGGCATCGTTGTAGTGTTGCTCGAAGGTGATTCCATAGATTTCCCGGTGGTCGAGCGCCGGGCGCCGGTAGCCAGGGTCGATCTGCAGGATGCAGTACTGCCCCTGCTTTTTCTGCTTCAGCAGTGCCAAGGCCTCCGGCTCGAATCCGGGAGCGATGATGCCATCGCTGACCTCGCGTTTGATCGCTTTCGCGGTAGAAAGGTCGCAAACGTCCGAAAGGCTGACGAAATCGCCGAACGAGGACATCCGGTCCGCTCCGCGTGCACGGATATAGGCGATGGCGAGCGGACTCGGATCGCTTTTGTCCGAAACGAAATACATCCCCCTTTCGGTCTGGGTGAGAGGAACAGCCACCGCCGCGCCGGCCGGCGAGACATGCTTGAAGCTTGCGGCTGCGGGCAGGTGGAGATTCGCCCGTAGCTCGCTGACCAGCTGCCATCCGTTCAGCGCGTCCAGCAGGTTGATATATCCGGGTCTTCCATTCAGCACGGTGAAGGGAAGGTCGCTGCCGTCCTGCATGAAGACACGTGCAGGCTTCTGGTTCGGGTTACATCCATATTTCAGTTCGAGTGATCGCATCTCAGTCTCCCAAATGCTTGTTGTACATGTGCTGCCGGAAACCATCGATCTGCCTGACAACCAAAGAAATCCTGGTACGGGAATCCAGGCTTGCCCAGAGCTGCCTGCCGATTTCGTCGATGGCTCCCGGCACCGCCACTTGGCGGGGCTCTCCTGCCCAGGAGGGAAGGGGATTGCCGTCGGTGACATAGGTGGTGATGTAGCGCGCTTCGCCGGGTACGTAGCCATAGGTGAAGAAATCCCGGTCGCATCCGCCATCCTTCGGGTTCCGTCTGAGGATGGCCATCTCAAACCCCTGCTTTCCCAACAATGCGCTGATGCGGGGAGTGTAGGAGGGCGCGTCAGGCTCGTAGGTGCGTTTGCCGAGCGCATCGCGGAACTTGCCGGTCTCGAGGATGGTCTGGGTCTGGTCTCCGTTGGTGACAAGGACGCAGCCGTCCAGCTCGCCCACGCACTGGTAGATGATCAGCGAGGGGTCCTTGACCTTTGCCGCGTCGAAGGGAGCCGTGAACACCTTGTTTCCCTCCGCCCGCATGATTCGGTTCTGGCTGTTCTCGGACCTTCCCGTGAGGAAATAGGCGAAAAAGCGACGGCCTTGCGACGTCATGCCGGCCACGATACCGCGGCCTGGATAGCAATTGCCCCGAAGAGCATCGAAAAGTGTGGTAGCCATATGCCTCATCCTATCGTAATCGGGAGCCGGCAATCAACGTGAAATGGTTACTGAAGCTGGATTTGGTAGATTTTCTTGGCCTTCTGGGACTCTTTCGGGTGGCTGGCGCGGTCCTTCTCGATCAGTGCGTTGATATAGCCGCTCATCGAGCTTCCTTTTGTCTGCTTGCTCATCAGGTTGCAGTAGATGATGTTCTCCTCGCTCAGGCGGATGGTGGTGGTCCTGACCTGCTGCGGGTCTGCCTGGATGGTGGAACTGCGTCCGCGGCGGCTCGAGGCCTCCATCGGCTGCCCGGCCGTTTGCTCGAGAGGGGTCTCGCTTTGCGTCCATGCCTGCATCAGACTTTTTTTCATGTGAGCTTCTCCTCCACTTCGTCGACAAAGTGCGCGTAATCCTGGGTGACGGCCGCCTTGGGCGCCAGGTCGAAGAGCGAAGTCTGCTGTGTCTGGCTGACCTCGACCTGCACGCTCTGCCTGATCGTCGTCCGGAACACTTCGGTCTTCATGTGGCTGGCAATCTGCTCGAGCGTCTCCCTGGCCTCTTTCCCAAGCTTGGTCCTCACGTTGTAGCGGGTGAGCAGGATGCCGAGGATCTTCAGTCCGTGGTTCTCGCTGTGCTTGACCTCGTCGATTGTTTCGGAGAGGGCGGCCAATCCCTGGATCGAGAAAGCGGCGGCGTTTACCGGAATGACCAGATAGTCGGCGGCGATCAGCACGTTCCAGGAAAGGATCCCGAGGGTAGGGGGAGCATCGATGACGCAGTAGTCCCAGCCTCTTGCCTTCTTGATTGCCGTGCGGAGGATCTTCATGGTGCCGATGCCCACATAGGTGCGGTCGGCGCTCGCCATCATGATGTTGTTGGGAACCAACGCGCCGTGACGGCGGGTATGGTAGATTGCCTCCTGCAACGTGCATTTCTTGTCAAACAGGTCCTTCAGCGTCTTGATGTCGGGATCATCGGGATTCACCCCTGTCTCGTAGGTCAGGTTTCCCTGGGGATCGGCATCGACCAAGAGCACTTTCCTGCCCTTGCGTACAAGGCCGGCAGCCAATTCGCCGCTCGTCGTGGTCTTTCCCACCCCGCCTTTTTGGTTCATTACCGCAATCGTGATCATAGGTCCATCATAGCGGTTCGCCATCCATTTGTAAATGAATGATAATGTTTATTTCTTAAATAAAAAATAAAGATATAAAAATTTGGAGGGAACTGATTCCCTCCATCGCCTCGCGCATGGGTTTACTGTTGGATCTGTTTCTTGGCGTTCTTGCGATAGATCATCGGTGTGACCCCCATGACCTTCTTGAAGGTGTTGTTGAATGCGCTCTCGTTGGAGAAGCCGCAACACTGGGTGATTTCCCCGAGCGTCATCGAGCTTGCCCTGAGCAGATAGCTCGCGGTATACACCCGAAGCTTGATCAGGTATTCGTGCGGGGTCATGCCGCAGTCTTCGTTGAAGGCCCTGATGAAATAGAAGGTGCTCAACCCTACCATCTTCGCCAGGTCCTCGACGGCGATCCGCTCGTTCAGGTGCGTGCAGATGTAGTCGTAGACCACCTTGAATTTCTGGTTCCCGTTCTCCGAGGTGAAGTGGCCGAGCAGGGTGGTCAACTGGTGGTTGATCGACTCGTTGTCCGGTTGCCTGCCCTCCCGGAATGGTTCCAGCAAGGCAAGGAAGCAGGGAAGCACGTCGTCGGTCGGTACTGAGATGGTCTTCACTCGTAGGGAGCCGAAGAGATCCTTCTGCTGGATCCCCTCGAAAACGATGCTGTAATACTCGATTCCCCGGTTGGTGCCGAACGAAGGTCGGTCGTAACCGTTCATCATGATCATCTGGCCGGCATGCATGTAGGTGGTCGCATTGTTCTGGGTGATGTACCCATCTCCCTGGACGACAAGAAGCAACACAAATCCGTCAACAGAGAACTCACTCACCGAATACTGGTTAGTCACCGTGTAGTGAGCGATGCTGATCAGCCGGAAAAATGGGTTCGGAGCAAGTAATGTTCTATGGTAGAGGAAAATCTCCGAATCTGTGGTAACGCCTTTTTCTAAAATCCTCATGGCCATATTGTGACCTTGAATGGTAAAGGATTCAATGGACCGACCCCGCAAGAATGGCAAGATTTGTGTATTTTCTTTATGTTTCTCGATTAAAATCCTTCTTGCCTGCGCCAGCCTTGGCGTCAAGAAAAAAAGGGTATTCTAAATAAGTGGTGGAAATCCGAAGTATCATCTCTATGGCATATATAGGAGTCTGGTGGAAATCGGGCTCCTTTTCTTGTGCTCTGATGTAAGGGTAAAAATGTGCCACTGGTGGAAATCAGCAGTTGAGCAATGGTGATGCGAAAACATATGACTGGTGGAAATCAATTTTAAGGCAAAATAAAAGCCTCCCGCAAAGGAGAGGACAATTATCAGTAGGAACGGAACTGCACAAACTCGAAAACGGACGTCTTTACGTTTCCATTCTCAATTGTCCTGCGTTCACTGCAAGCAGCGAGACAGACAATCCCGTCAGCCTTTAGCCGACGCACGAGCTCATACGTCAAGGTCATTTCGCCCTGAACCATTACAGCGTTCGGATGGCAGGTTTCGATCTGGCCGGCCAAGTCTACAGCCATGCGAGAAACGTCCTCGTGTGTGGCTTTCGGTGAAACGTTTGGAAATGCGATATCAACGATATCTCCGAAGTTCTTGGCGGCATTAAGCTGATCCTCAGCCCAGCGTACAGACGGATGATTGCTGCAATTTACGAATGTCATTTTCTTTTCCTCCTGTGGCATGGTGACCACTCGTATGACGGAGGCAATTAGGCAACCCAGGAGCATTTATATTTGACGTAAAAAAGCCACATAGCTGCATTTCTGCAAACAATGTGGCCTGTAATCCCGCCTATTCCTGTTCTTCTGGCGCGGAGAAGCCAAAGTATTCCGCAGCATACCTGTTCCGGTCTTCCACAGACATTCCTTTGGTATGCTCGTCAATGTATTCCTCATCCCGATACACTTTCAGGAACTCAACTGGATGGAAACTATCCATCCATAATCCCATCGGATTGTCATACGGACTGTTGCCATCCATAACCCATGCTTTCAGTGCATTCCGTTCCTTATCGGTCATGGTTCTGCCCTTGATGTATTCCTCATACTGTCTGGTCAGGACTTCCTGCTCTGTGGCAGTCAGTTCAGCGTTGAATCTCATATCGTTATCCATCCTGTACTGAGCATAATACATCTGCCGTGAGAATTCCATACATTTTGCATCGCTTGATTAAATAATTGGTTGAAACAGCACTAAGGAAAGCTATAATAGTGATAGATACGATTGGTTATGGAGGATCATATGTCTGAAACATCAAACATTGAAAGCATGATATGGAACATTGCGGACTACGCAAGAGATGCGATTGACCGCAAGGATTACAACAAAATTGTACTGCCGTTCTCCCTTCTGAGAAGGCTGGAATGCGCATTGGAACCGACCCGGGATGCGGTAGTTGCCAAATATGCTGAGAAGAAGAATGAATGGGGCGATGAGAGTGAGAACTACTGCACAACGTCCGGCTATTCCTTCTATAATCTGTCTCCAATCCGTTTGAAGACCATCGGCAACCAGACGCTGGCAGCCATCAAGACATATATCGTTTCCTTCAGTCCAAATGTCCGTGAGATCTTCCAGGCGTTTGACTTTGAGGCCATCTGTACAAAGCTGGACAACAAGGGCCTGCTTTATGAGGTATGCAAGAAGTTCAGTGCCATTGACCTTGGAACAGATGTTGTTTCAGACAGAGACATGACCAACATCTATGAACACCTCATCCAGAAGTTTGGCGATGAGATTGCGGAGGATGCAGAGGACTTCATGACCCCCCGTGACATCGTAAGGCTTTCCGTCAATATGCTGTTTGCCAATGAAGAAGACATTCTGGAAGCAGACAATGGCAACGTGAGAACACTGTATGACCAGACCTGCGGCACATGCGGCTTTATTTCGGATGCCCTTGACCAGATTGAGGAATGGAAGACATCCAACAGGCTGAAGCACCCGACTGTCATTGTCCCTTATGGTCAGGAGATCAACGATACCACATGGGCAATGGGCAAGGCTGCACTCCTGCTGCGTAATGTTTCCAATGATGATAATGACATCTACGACCAGACCAAAGACCTCTCAGAGCATATTCTGAAGGGCGATACGCTGAATGACGACAAGTTCAGCGGTGAGACGTTTGACTTCCAATTATCCAATCCCCCGTATGGAAAGAAGTTTGAGGTTGAGCAGAAGGATGTCCTTGATGAACATAACCGCTACGGATTCATGGGCAGATTCGGTGCAGGCGTTCCGTCTGTGGATGACGGCTCCATGCTTTTCCTGCAGAATGCAATCTCCAAGATGCGCCCGGCAGAGGAAGGCGGCGGCAAGATCGGCATTATCCTGTCCGCATCGCCTCTCTTCACAGGCAAGCCTGGCAGCGCTCCTTCCAACATCCGCAGATGGATTCTTCAGAATGATTACCTTGACTGCGTGGTGAAACTCAGCACGGGCGAGTTCTACCGTACCGGCATCAACACCTACCTTTGGGTACTTTCAAATAAGAAGCCGGAGGAGCGCAAGGGCTTTGTGCAGCTGATTGACGCAACCGAACACTATCATTCCATGCGCTCCAACATTGGTAACAAGAACCGTGAAATGAACGATGAGGACATTGCATGGGTAGTCAAGACTTATGTAGATGGCCACAACGGCGGCAAGTCAGTCATGGTTCCTTACACAGACTTCATGTTCCGCAGAGTGACAACACAGAGACCGCTCCGTGAAATGATCCGCCTGAGTGCTGACAAGCTGGATGAGTTCAAGGCTGATCCGAAGATTGCCAAGCTGACGGCTGACAACATGAACGTACTGATTAATGGCCTTACAGAAGCGGATAACGGCGAACTGAAGCCGTATTCCTGGGCTGGTGAGTTTGCAAAGAACATCCGCAAGAAGATGGAGAAGCCCAATGTGGCAACATCTGTCATTGAAAAGGAAATCATCAGCATCTTTGGCGTGAAGGACAGTTCTTATGAGCCTGTCACTGACAAGAATGGTGCTGTCGTGCCTGATCCAGAGCTGAAGGACACGGAAGACATCCCATGGGGCATGGACTTCAATGACTACATGGCAAAGGAAGTCCTGCCGTTTGCGCCGGATGCATGGATTGATGAATCTGTCACAGATACAGGCAACCTCAGTGACCATGGTGTTGGCGTGGTCGGCACGAATATTTCATTCAACAGGTACTTCTACCATTATGAAGAGCCGAGGAAACCAGAGGACATTGCCAAGGAGATCGTGGAGCTGGAAAAAGGCCTTGGCTCCTTTGAGGAGGAATTCCTGAAATGAGCAGAAAGATGAAAGATAGTTGTGTCCCATGGGTAGGAGACATTCCGGAAAAGTGGTCTGCTCAAAGCGTAAAGAACCTTGTGGAGCCAGGAAAAAACGGAATAAAAATCGGCCCTTTTGGAAGTGCACTAAAAGGAAAAACGCTAGATGCAGGCCCGGTGAAGATATATAACCAAGCAAATCTTATATCTGAGGATTTTGATGTATCTCGGCATTTTGTATCTGAAGAGACGTTCAAAGAACTATCGGCTTATCAGGTTTTCCCCGGCGATATTCTGTTTTCTATGATGGGCACCATTGGAAAGTGTTGCCAAATGCCAGCAAATAAACAGGTTGGCATTATGGACTCTCACCTGTTAAAGGCTCGCCTGAATTCAAAAATACTGCCAGAATTCTTTATCTATGCATTTGATAAGGACAGAAACCCTTCTACCTTTGATCAGCTTATGCTTTTGTCAAAAGGTTCGATAATGAATGGGCTCAATTCGGAAATCGTCAGAAAGGTCAAGATTGCCGTGCAGCATGCCATCGTTTCTTACCTTGATTCGCATTGTGCCACCATTGATTCCGCCATTTCCAAGCACCAGCAGATCATTGAAAAGCTGGAAGAATACCGTAAGGCCGTCATTACACAGGCAGTTACTAAGGGACTGAATCCGAATGCCAAGATGGATGATGACCACCATGAAGGCCTTGGCGCTATACCCACACATTGGAAATATGAAAGGATAAAGTACCTCTTTACAATAAGAAAGAGGATTGCCGGAGAAGAAGGCTATACTGTTTTATCTATTACGCAACATGGTATCGTCCCGAAGGATATAGATTCCAACAAGGGGCAAATAGCGGCTGATTATTCAGATTATCAGCTTGTATATGCGGGTGACTTTGCGATGAATCATATGGACTTACTTACAGGCTGGGTCGATATTTCAAACTATGATGGTGTGACGAGCCCTGATTATAGAGTATTTACAATCAATGACGAAACTCGTAATGATAAGCGGTATTTCAAGTATTTGTTACAGATGTGTTATTTCAATAGGATTTTCTATCGGCTTGGCGCTGGAATTTCTGGAATGGGCCGTTGGCGCTTACAAGCTCCAGCATTCAATAACTTCAAGTTTCCCGTTCCCCCTCTGGCAGAACAGGCGGAAATAGCAAATTATATTGATCACGTATCTGAAACAATTGATACAGCGGTTTCACAACATAACCAGCTTATTTCTAAGCTGCAGGAATACAAGCAGTCCCTTATCTACAATGCCGTTACAGGCAAGATTGACTGCACAGTAGAGGCAAAAGCATGAGCAATAGAAACGGCATATCAGGATATACACATACACAGACGCAGATTGATGATTACGCTAACCAAAACAACCCGAACAGCCATGCGTATCAGGCAAATAACGATAACCACGCAAACCAGTGCAACCCGAATAATGCCAACTACGCGGGGCATAAGAAATAAGAGGTACAGATATGGACGACACATTACATCTTGAAACAGAGTTTGAGAAGTACATCACCAGAAAGCTGAAATGGCTCAGTGACAGCGGCGAATGGATGGTCAGCGATAATGATGCGGGTTATGACCGTGAGCATGCCCTCTACTTCCCGGATTTCGTGGAATTTCAGCGCAGGCTCGACCCGGATAAGCTGGCAAAGATGCAGGAACGACTCGGCTCTACCTTTGAGCTGAATGTCGTAAAGCGCCTGGTCACCTCCTTGGAAGCCAATGGAACGGTTCAGACGCTCCGCAAAGGCTTCCCTTACGCCGGATTCCAGACTATTACCTGCTGTGCTGAATGCCCTGATAATCCTCTGATTCGTGGGGCTGATGAGGCTTACACGGCCAATATCCTGCGCGTCATGCGTCAGGTGCATTACCAGACAACCGGAGACAAGTCCTTGGATCTCGTGTTCTTCATTAACGGTATCCCTGTAGCTACGGCTGAAATCAAGACTGAAATGACGCAGACTGTGCAGGATGCCATTGAGGAATATCAGAACGAGCGCAAGCCGATTGAGCCGAAGACCAGCAGGAAGAACTATCTGCTTATGTTCAGACGTGGCGCAGTCGTTCATTTTGCCATTTCCGAGAATGAAATCTGGATGTGCACGAACCTTGAGGGTAAGAAACCGAAGTTTCTGCCGTTCAACCGTGGTACGGAAGATGGACATGCGGGTAATCCTCCGATGAAGGTTGGAGACAAGGACTATCCCACAGGATACTTCTGGAATGACATCTGTCAGCGCGACCACTGGCTCAGAATCTTCCTGCATTACATCTTTGTAAGAACTGACAAAAAGGAAGATGTCACCGGGAGACTGAAGGATGTCACAACGCAGTACTTCCCCCGTTTTCATCAGTGGGATTGCGTAACAAGGATCATCGCTGACGTGAAGGATAAGGGCGTTGGCAAGTCCTACCTTGTTGAGCACAGCGCTGGTTCCGGCAAAACCAATACAATCTCATGGCTGGCAGACCAGCTGATCCGCCTCCGCAAGGAGAATGGCGACAAGACGTTTGATTCTGTCATCATTATTTCCGACCGCAACAGCCTGGATACCAACATCAAGGGAACTATCGGTCAGGTGGAAAAGACCACTGGAATCGTTGAAATGATCGGCGGTACAGCAGACAAGCGCACCAATGGTGCAAAGAACAAGGCTCTGGTGCAGGCACTGCATGACAAGCGGGAGATCATCGTAGTTACGCTGCAGACCTTCCCATATGCCTTTGAAGCGATTGCCAGTGACAAGGAACTGATCGGTTCCCACTATGCCGTCATCATTGATGAAGCACATTCCTCACAGACCGGTATTGACGCAGCCAAGCTGAAAGGCGCGCTGAAGCTGGCACATGATGAGAAAAAGCTCGAAGGCGATGAGAACGGCGAAGTGACAGATGAAGAAATCATCAATGCCTATATCCGTCAGGAGCAGGCAGGACGCGCAAATCCTGAAAACGTGTCTTTCTTCGCTTTCACTGCCACACCGAAGGCTGAAACGATGACCCTGTTCGGCACACCAAGTGACAAAATTGACGAGAAGACAGGTGAACCTGTACCAGTATCGTTCCATAAATACCCGATGCGCCAGGCCATTGAGGAAGGATATATCCTTGATGTTCTGGAAGGCTACATGCCATACAAGACGGCATATCAGATCGGCCAGACCAACAAGGATGAAGGTCAGAAGCTCTATGATTCCCGCAAGACAAAGAAAACGATTGCCCAGTGGATGTCTCTGCATCCCACCAATGTTAAGCAGAAGGCAAAGTTCATTGTGGATCACTTTGTCAAGAACGTGGCACCGTTGCTGGACGGCGATGCCAAGGCCATGGTTGTAACTGATTCCAGGGCAGCCGTAGTCCGCTATAAGTACGCCATTTCTGCTTACCTTGACGCTCACCCTGAATATAACCAGAACCGCGTTTTGAGCAACCTGCGTTTCAAGGTGCTTGGTGATCCGCTGGTTGCCTTCTCGGGAAAGCTCAAGGGAGATAAGGCCGTGCTCCCACAGGATGATGACTTTGAAACGGATGAGGACTATCTGCAGAATCCGTTTGCCATGATCAAGAAGGATTACGACTATACCGAAGATAACATGAATAACATTGATGTCTCCATTGAGAGTGCCTTCAATGAGAAGAAGTACCGCATGCTTATCGTGGCAAACAAGTTCCAGACGGGTTTTGACCAGCCGAAGCTGTGTGCCATGTATGTCGATAAGCCAATGCAGAACGATATTGAGATTGTTCAGACCTATTCCAGGCTCAACAGGACACATTCCGGCAAGGATAAGGTGTTTATTGTGGATTTCGTAAATGACCCGGAAACCGTGGTTAATGCGTTCAGAAAGTACGACGTCGGTGCGCAGATGGAGACAGCTCAAAACAAGGATATCGTCTATCAGATTAAGAGCAATCTCGATGAATCTGGCATCTATTCCACAATGGAATACACAACCTATAAGAACGTCCGCTACGAAAGCATTCTCGATATCGGTGATGAGGCAAAGGACGAAGAGAACCGCAAGAAGCTGTATGCCTGCCTTTCCGCTCCGGCAGAGCGCTGGGCTGACCTCTATAAGGCACAGAGAAACGCAGTCATCACATGGCACACAACCTATCTGAAGGCAAAGGGAGCAGGCAATACGGACATGATGAAGCGGGCTGAGGACAAGATTGACGAGGCTCAGAAACAGATTGATGTCCTCTCCACCTTCCGCAAGAACCTCAGAAAGTACTGCAAGGCGTATACATACATCAGCCAGATTGTGGATCTTGATGACCCGGAGCTGGAAATCTTCTACGGGTTCTGCTCACTGCTGAGCCACAGGATCAATGGCGATGATGGAACGGACGTTGACATCAACAGCCTTGTCATGTCCGACTACCGCATCAATAAGGTTGATGTGCCTGATAATCCGGATGACCACCATACGCTGAAGCCAATGACAGCAGGACACATGACCAGCGGCTCCAAACAGGAAGAGCTGGATGACATCATCCGCCAGATCAACCTCATCTGGGGCGAGGATACCCCTGCTGAGGAAGGCGCT
>OMYY01000041.1 GCA_900315435.1 uncultured Spirochaetaceae bacterium | reverse complement strand
ATCACAACTGGCGAGAAGGCCTGACCGGGGCCCGACCGCTGGCACGCCGTCCGACCGCTGGTAACGCATCAGCGACCGCCGGGCGGCGCAAAATGCAGTAGAACAAGAAAAAGAGAAAACTGCAGATGAAAAACAAAGAGAAAACCTAGTCGGCCTAAGAAGAATAGTTAATACGCTAACTAGCTCTTAGTCCGACAAATCGGGAAACTGTTACTCAATGCATTATTTAATTTCACTTTATGTTTTGGGGACACATTACCCCAAAACCCTTTCCGTTGGATTGTTAAATTGTTTAATTGTTAAAAAGCCCTCACTGCACGTACACAGCTGTCCCAGTAGCGACTGCTGTTCACGTTGCCAAAGTAGTCGAAGTCCTGTATCCACGCGGATACGCTACTATTCTCAGACGACGACCAATAGTAGCGATTATCAAACGAACCAACGCCGTTCCTATATAGATTATTATACATCAAAGTCAGTTCACCAATACTAGGAAGGAACCAGTCATCATAACCACCATATGAGTAATCATCACAAAGCTTTGCTGCATAATTAGTAGTAGTCCCTGTTCCGCTGTATCCTGTATATGCAACATTACCCATTGTTGCTACAAGCAACTCCGTATTCCTCTTACCACTTCCTACTCCTTGGTTCGTACAATCAATTTTGTTAAAATTGGTTGTACCGTTTACCAAAAGATTGTCATAATCCTTTCCTTTTCTATAAAAACCGAATATAAATTTTGTTTGTTTACCGATTTTAATGTCTGATGGCGCAGCCTCAAGATATCTCCAACCGCATTCTGTAGAGATAAGTCCGTCCGCATTGCCATTTTCGTTATCAGCATCACAGTCATAAAAAATATACCCTCCGGCTGGCCCCTTCCAAGTTCGGAAGCATTGTATCATAACTTCTGCAGCATCACTATTTCTGTAATACTGATTAAAATTCGTCGATAAAAAATTGAGAAGAGAGATGGCTTCACTGTTTTTATTCTCTGCCAAAAGTGTTTTTGCCTCTTGAAGTTTTACTTCAAAATAACCTTCTCTGATTTTGATACATAAAGCAGGTGCTGTACTAGAATCATAATATTCCTGATAGTTCTTATATAGGTCTAAAAGAACATCAATAGCCTCATCATATTTTTGCTCTCTATACAACGTCTCTGTATTAGCAAGTTTTGCATCAAATTCAGCTTTCTCACACTTTTCTTTCAATGTTGATGCTTCACTTTTTTTATAATAGCTCCAATAACCATCAGATAATGCTTGTAGTATATTAATTGCTTCTACATAATGCTGAGATTCATATAGAGTCTTTGCCTTCTGTAATTCATCTTGAAAATAGTAAGCGTCACATTTTTCAGAAATAGTATTTAGATTATAAAAATCATAAGTTGCTTTATCTGCAGTCGAGATAAGCTTTTTTATTTCATCGTACTTCCTTGCTTCTAAGCACACATTAATCTTTTCGACAAGTGCAACATCAAAGAAAAGAGGCTTTAACTGTTTGGTATCCATAGTTCCCAATGCATACTTACCGTTGTCATTGGAAATGAAGATTCTAACGCTATTATTTCGTGCAAGAACATCGCGTAACGAAGTAGAAACAAAGATCTCATTGTAAACGAAGTCTTCAGACTGATTAATTTTACCGTTTACCTTAACAATATTTCCATTTTCCTCCCGAATCTTAACATCAAATCTATCGCTTTTATATATTGCAGCTGAAATCTTTCTATTCTTGCCATCCTCGTAGATAGTGAATACAGCGCTACCATCTGTATATAATCTCAAATTCCAATTAAGTGGAGAATCAGAAACAACGGAATTACTATATGTTCCATTGAATCCTTCTGCATAATAAAAGTATTCTCCTGTTATCTCATTAAAATCATCAAGAATTCCAATGGTATAAAACTGGCCAGCCTTTTTTTCCGCTTTGTCGGATATTTGAGTCTTTCCGCATACAGTACAAGACTGAACTTGTTTCTTTCCTTGAAGAAAAATTGCATCTCCATATGTATGAGCCACCATAGGTATCTCTATAACAACAGTCTCATTGCAAACGGAACAAACCTTTTTACACAAGCCATTTTCTGTGCAGGAAGCTTCCTTGACAACTTGCGCGTCACCAAGAGCATGGCCAGTTGCTGGAATAGGGCTGTCTTCATATACAGAGCAGTACTTACAAAAGCGTCTTCTTATACCCGGTTCAACACAAGTCGGTTTCTTTTCTACATACGGGTCAAGAAAAGAATGTCCAGTTGCGGGAATACTTATTTCTTTAACATCATTGCAGATAGAACAAATAGAACGTGCAACGCCATCATCTATACATGTTGGATTTTTAACGATTTTTTCATCCCCGTATTTATGCCCGAAGGGGCTTCCCTCTGTAGCCCCACACTTAGTACAAGTCTGAGGTTCTGTACAGGTTGCAGGCTTCCACTCATGCTTGCATGTACATGAAACAAACAACCCCGACAACATCAAAAACATGACAGATACAACTACATGCTTAAACTTCATTAATTTTTCCCACGCTCCAATTATTTAGACAAACCGTCAGTTTTTCTTTTCTTTAATCAATTTATTCAGAAAATTTTGAAGCTCTTGAAGATCACGTAATTCTGTAGGCAAGCCTAGAACAAAATAATCTTCTTTACTTTTCCATCCTATTGAAAAAGAAGGCTTCAGACCTTGATCCCAATTGGCGCCTTTTTTCTCAATAATATAAAATTGAGGGTCTTTTTTTGACATTTTATTATGATATGCAACAGATGCATCACATGTTTCACCGTTCCTAGTGTATTTTCCTTCATGTTCATCAAATTTTTCATGCTTTTCCATAAAAATTACTCCTTAACCTATTTAACACAATATGAGTATACCGCAGCACGAACAAGAGTTAAGTATAAAATTTGAAAATTTTTGAGCACACAATAAATCATTGTCTATATTTTAAAATAAATCAGTTCCAAGTAAATCGTTAATTTGTTTCAAAACGTATGTGCTAACATATGTCATAATGCTCGTTGAAGGGTTTTCTGTCTTTTTTCCTGAAGGCCGGAATCCCGCGAGAAAAGGACGGAAATGCCCTGTAAGAAAAGTGATTCTCTGGAGTTCAAAATTCGAGTGTCGTGAGGATGCATGGATGGAAAAATACGTCCCTCCGTTCCGTATGACGGAAGAAATCACCAACCTGGTCATAGAGATTGGTGAATATGTTGGTCGTGTTGCTTTCTATGAGTCTTTGCATCCGAATCCGGTTCAGCAAAGGGAGAATCGGATTCGGTCGATTCATTTTTCGCTTGCCATCGAGCAAAATTCGCTGACGTTGCATCAGGTGACGGATGTCATTGACGGGAAACGGGTCCTCGGTCCTCCTCAAGATATCCAGGAAGTGAAAAATGCGTACAAGGCATATGAGCTGGCTGCGAAGCTGGACCCCTATCAGATAGATGATTTGTGGAAAATCCACAAAATCATGATGGATGGATTCGTGAAAGAGGCAGGAGTATTCCGACATGGAAATGTGGGTATCTATGCCGGAGCAAGACTGATGCATATGGGGCCTCCGGCAGGGTTGGTTCCGGAATTGATGAAACAACTTTTTGCATGGTTGCAACAGTCCTCATACCATCCTTTGGTGAAAAGTTGCATCTTCCATTACGAGTTCGAGTTTATTCATCCCTTTGCGGATGGAAACGGAAGGACCGGACGATTATGGCAATCCTTGATACTTCGAAAATGGAAAGAACTCTTTGCGTGGATGCCAGTAGAGACATTGGTGCATGAGAACCAGAAAGCGTATTACCATGCGTTGCAACAGGCAGACCATATGGGGGAATCCACGGTGTTTGTGGCATTCATGCTTGGCATGATCAGGGATGCGCTCCGAGATGTCGCAAGAAATGTCGGTGTAAATGTCGGTGTAAATGAAACTCGGATTCTGGAACTTCTTGCCCAAGACGGTCGTCTGACGGCGAATACGCTTGCCAGTACCTTGGGATGTACTTTCCGTCAGGTGCAACGAATCCTTGCCACGCTGAAGCAGAAAGGAAAATTGATTCGTCATGGTGCTCCCAAGAACGGCTGGTGGGAAGTGCCCCGCGTGGGGAGATGAGGGGGGCTGCCACCAAAAGAGCTCTTGTGCCATCGGCCGGGATGGAGTGTAATGGGTTTTGGCTTTACGGGGGTGGAACGTACGAGGAATTTTGCCTGGACGCGGGCCTGGGAGAGCCGGTTCGCCTCGCGATGGCCCATGCGCCGAAAGATGCACCGTTGCTTGCTCGGGCACGGGATGCGGTGGGATGCAAGAATCAGGAAGCCTTCTAGGAAGCATGCAAAGAGGGGATGGATCGCCATGGGGCGCTTTTCCCGCTTGTCGCGCTTGCCGAATGTTATCCCCTCACAAAGCAATACTACCCGGATACCCGGGTAAGGAGGGCGACGCTTGGCGACATCGCCATCTGGGTTCGGCACTATGCGCAGAAGACGGGTGGAATCGGCGTGGAGCATTATCGATGGCTCTCCCATCATGCCTGCGGAACGCTTGTCAGGTTGGGCCACTTGCAATACGAAGAAGCGAAGTTCCCATTTCCCGTGACCATCGTTCGGACGAAGGGAGGACGCACTCTTGTCGGAAGCGGGGAGGAAGGCGTGGTGGTCATTGAAAAGGGGATGTCGTGCCTTTTCGTGCACATTCCCGAAGGAAGCCCCCTGGATGTGTATGCCGTGGACGACTCGCTTGTCCAGGCGAGGGACTGGTTTCCCGATTATCCCGTCGCGGTTTGTGTCTCCTGACTGCTCGATCCGGCGCTCAGCCAGGTGCTTCCTCCTGATGCGAGAATCATTCGTTTCCAGAAACGGTTCACGCCGTTTCCCATTCCGGAACAGGGGGAACCCCAGATTTTCGAACGGGTTTTCGGTTTTGGAATCACCAAAGCGGAGGTGTGTACGTACCAGGGGGTCACCTTATTGCAAAAAAGGGTGCAAGAGGCTCTCGCCCAAGGAGTCGGATTCCATACAAGCGGGGGATTCCTCGTCCTTTCGGATGAGGGATGATTTAGTCGTGTTTCTTTTCGTCCGGCTCGTCGATGCTGATGACTTCCGCCTCGCTCTTGGCGAAGGGGATGATCTTCTTCAGGAAGGGTTGGACGCCGATGTAGGTCTTCTGGAACTCGTCCTCGCTTTCCTTCAGCGCCGCCTGCCATGCCGCGCCGAAGCCCGGGGAGTTGAGGGTCAGCCGGTCGACGGCAAGCTGGTAGACCTGCAGTCTCGCAACTTCTTTCCGCCCGGGCTTCTGGCTGTAGGTGCTGACCGTGACCCGAAGGTTCTCGTTCTGCTTTTTCAGCTCTTCGTTTTCCTTCTTCAGCTTGGCAAGGCCTTCGCTTTCCAGGTCGATCCGGTCGGTGATCATCTGTTTCAGCTTGTCCTTCTCGGCCATGAGCGCCTTCATCTTCTTATGCGCGTTGATCGACTGGGCAACGACGAGTACGATTGCCAGGGCAACGCCAATGCAAAGACCAATCAGAAAGTTCTGCATAGTTCATCCTTTACCGATAAGATACCGAATTGCCATGCTCCCGTAAAGCGCAGAAAAGGAGCTGTCGTTTGTGGCAGCTCCCGGAAACTGGTGTCGCTTGATTCAGTCCTTGAAGCGCTCCAATACAGCCTCGACGCTATTCTCGATTGGCTTCGGCATGGAGACTTCCCCTTGGAACGCGGCCATGTCCTTGAAGCCGATACCGGTCAATAGCACGCAGGCGCTGACGTCCTTGCCATAGCTTTTGACGAGGTGGTCGTGGTCCTTGACGAACCCGGCCCAGGCGCAAGCCGCGGCCGGCTCGACAAAGGTGCCGCTTTCCCGGACCAGCTCCATCTGTCCTTTGAAGATTTCGCTGTCGTCGACTTCGACCGTCCAGCCGTCGCACTCCTTCAGGTAGCGCACGGCCATGCGGCCGCTTGCAGGGTTCTCGACGCTGATCGAGTCGGCCTTGGTGGTCGCGTGGGCGATCGCGTCGCATTTCCCCGTCTTGAAGGCTTGGCTGATCGCGTTGCTCTGCTTGCTCTGCACGCAGACCACATGCGGCAACCTGGTGGTGAGGCCCGCTTCCTTCAGGTCGATGAAGCCCTTGATCACGCCGCTGATGATGCAGCCGTCACCGACCGGGACGTAGACCACGTCGGGAACCCTGCGTCCCAGTTGCTCGAACAGCTCGATCGAGACACTCTTCTTCCCTTCGATAGTCATCGGGTTGTAGGCAGTGTTGCGGTTGATGCCGCCAAAATGCTTCGTATAGGCGATGGAGAGCTTGAAGGCGTCGTCGTAGGTGCCCTTGACCGGGACGACGGTGGCTCCGTAGAGGACGCTCTGCATCAGTTTGTTGACAGGAGCCGTCTCCGGGACGAAGAGCACGATGTCCAGGCCGTATGCGGCACCTGCGCAGCTCATCGCAGCCCCGGCGTTTCCGGTGGAGGCGAGACAGACCTTCTTCTCTCCATGGGCCAAGGCCTGGGCGGCGACCAGCTGGCTCGCCCGGTCCTTGAAGGACCCGGAAGGGAGGACGCTGTCCATCTTGAAGAAAAGGCCGGGGGTCCCGTACTTCCCGATCAGCCGTTTGGGGCGGACGACCGGGGTGTTGCCCACAGGATAGCTGTCCTTGTCCGGGACGTCATAGGGGAAGAAGTCATAGAAGGTGACGTGGGGTTTCTTGCCCAGCTCCTTGAGCTCGTCCCTGTCATACGTGACGATCAGGTTTCCCTTGGGAAAATGCAGGTCGTCGTTTTCTTTGGCGCAGTCGGGGCACTGGTAGATGACCTTGTCGGTGGTGAAGGTCTTGCCGCAGTCATTGCAGACATAGGTGAAATGCATGGAATCCTCCTGTGATGCAAGAAAGGGGCGGTGGTCCGCCCCTTTCCTGGCCTTCCGGCTTACTGTCCAAGAATCTCTTTGTTGAACGACTCGATCAACTCGTCGATCTGCTTCGCCATCGGGGGCAGCTGCTTCCAGTAGGAGCGGTCGTACCACTGGGCGCGAAGCTCTTCTGCGGTCTTGCCCTGCTGCTCGATCCAGGTGTAGTACTTCAGGTTGTGCACCCTGAGCTTCTCGTAGTAGGTAAGCTCGAGTGCGTTCTCGATGCCCTGGTGGTGGAGCGCCGCGGCAAGCACCTTGGCGGCCTCGGTCTCGTCGAACTTGCCCTGCTGCGCGGTCAGCTCGGGAAGTCTGCTCTTGTACATGACCGAACTGTCGGTCAGGACGGTGAAGACCACGTCATCCTCATCCAGCTCGTAGTACTTGGCCATCTTGATGGCGCCGAGCATGTTGCCGATGCCGCTGATGCCGAAGTACTGCAGGTTGGCGATGTCCTTGTCGGAGACGCCCTGCTTCTTCAGATAGGCGATGCCGGCCGGCTCGTTGAACAGGCGGTAGATGTCCATGCAGTCCTGGTCGTCGATGGCAAGGATCATGTCGGTGTTCTTGACGTTGTGGATCCAAGGCACATGCTTGTCGCCGATGCCTTCGATCCGGTGGCCTCCGAAGCCGTTGCGGAGCAGGGTCGGGCACTGCAATGCCTCGCCGCTGCCAATCTTGATGTCCGGATAGACGTCCTTCAGTTGGTCGCCGGCCGCGAGGGTTCCGCCGCTTCCGGTGGAGGAGACGTACCCGCGGACGTTCTCGCTCTTGACTCCGAGCTGCTTCAGGACCTCGATGATGGCGGAACCGGTGACGGTGTAGTGCCAGAGGTAATTCTCGAACTGCTCGAACTGGTTGAAGATCACGATATGGGTTCCGCGCTCCTTGTCGAGCTCGTGGCATTTGTCGAAGATTTCCTTGACGTTGCTCTCGCAGCCCGGAGTGGCGATCACCTCGCCAGCGACGGTCTTCAGCCAGTCGAAGCGTTCCTTGCTCATGCCCTCGGGGAGGATGGCGATCGATTTGCAGCCGAGCAGGGCGCTGTTGTAGGCGCCGCCACGGCAGTAGTTGCCGGTGGAGGGCCATACGGCCTGCTGCTCCTCGGCATCGAAGTTTCCGGTCACCAGGGCGGGCGCCAGGCAGGAATAGGTGGCTCCGACCTTATGGGCTCCGGTGGGGAAGTACTTGCCGACCAGGGCGTAGATGTGCGCCTTGACTCCGGTAATCTCGCGGGGAATCTCGATATAGTTCACCCCGCCAAACCGGCCGCCTTTCTCCTTGGGCTCGTTATGCCAGTTGATGCGGTACAGGTTCACGGGATTGACGTCCCAAAGCCCGACCTGGTCCAGTTTCTTCAGGATGGATTCGGGAATCAGGGAAGGATCACACATCTGCTTGAACGTGGGAAGGAGAATGCCCTTCTCCCGGCAGAGCTTTACGTTCTTGGCCCTGATTTCAGGGTGCATGGTCAGATTAATCAACATGGAATTTGCCTCCAACTCTTTCCAAGTATCGGTGAAAAGTTGTAATCTGTAAAGGAAAAACCACCATATCCATGACTTTTTTCGTGAAGATTCTTTGGGAAACGCAGTTTTCGCAGTAATGTTGCATTGTGTTGCATTTTCTCATTGACGCACGGTGAATCTGCTTTACAATAAAGCAAGGAATAAGGAGTGTACGACCATGTCTGATATCATGCATCCCGTCCCGTTTGGAGAGCTGCTTGTCCGGATGACCCAGGAGCTGAAGCTTCATGGATCGATCTTCAATATCCCATATGACCAATTCTATCATGCCAAAGGCGGCAAATCCATCAGTCTGTTCGGACAGAGCGCCGAAACCGCGCTCGGACCGGCCGCAGGTCCCCACACCCAGCTTGCACAGAACATCATCACCAGCTACCTGGTCGGCGGACGTTTCATCGAGCTGAAGACCGCCCAAGAGAAGGATGACTTCGCAGCCACCGGCGCTGTCGCCAAACCCTGCATCGACGCGCGGGACGAGGGATACAACGTCGAGTGGTCCACGGAGCTGATGCTGCCCCAGACCTGGAGCGAGTATGCCAAAGCCTATATCATCTGCTGCCTTCTGGATGCAGTCACCCACAAAAGCCCTTGGAAGAAGAGCTTCATTTTCAACCTGTCGGTAGGCTACACCCTCGAGGGTATCAAGACCGAAAAGATGCGCCGCTATATCAGCTCGATGCTGGACGCCCGGGGCGAGTCCCGCTGGCAGGAGTATCTGGACGAGCTTTCCGAGCTGCTCGAAGAGGGAGACCTGTTCGAGGGAACCCCGTGGGAAGGCAAGGAAAAGAGCCTGAAGAATTTTGCCGGCAAGATCGATCCGCATATTGTCAACAATGTGACGGTGTCCACCATGCACGGATGCCCGCCGAAGGAAATCAAGGCGATTTGCTCCTACATGCTGCATGACGTCCATATCCATACCTATGTGAAGCTCAATCCGACGCTGCTCGGCTACGACGAGGCGAGAAAGATCCTCGACGCCAACGGTTTCTCGTATATCACCCTGACCCATGAGAACTTCGACCACGACTTGCAGTACAAGGACGCCGTGGTCATGCTCCGCGAGCTGGTCGAGTTGGCAAAGAAGGAAGGGCGCCAGTTTGGAGTCAAGCTGACCAACACGCTCGGCTCGGTCAACGACCAGAAACAGCTTCCCGGAGGGGAGATGTACATGTCCGGCCGCGCCTTGCTGCCGCTTTCCACGACGGTCGCCACCTGGCTCAGCAAGGAGTTCGGCGGCATGCTTCCCATTTCCTACTGCGGCGGCGTGAACCTGATGAGCGCCCCGGAGCTGTTCGCCTGTGGCCTGAAACCGCTTACCATCGCCACCGACATGCTGCACCCGGGCGGGTACGGCAAGCTTACCCAGATTGCGAAGAAACTGGAGGGTTGCCCCGGCTGGGACCTGCGGCAGATCGATGTGGAAAAGCTTTCCGCGTTGAGCGAGAAAGCCCGTAGCGGCAAGACCGGGTTCCTGCAGAAGGAGCGCCATGGGTTTGATTCCGTGAAGATTGGACAGGAACTCCCGCTGACGGACTGTTATGTCGCCCCCTGCCAGATGGCGTGCCCGATCCACCAGCCTGTTCCCGAGTATGTGCAGCTGGTCGCCGAGGGCCGTTACAGCGATGCGCTGGCCCTGATCTACAACACCAACGCCCTTCCCGGAATCACCAGCTGGATCTGCGACCACCAGTGCCAGCAGCACTGTGCCCGCAACGACTACGAGGGGCCGGTGCAGATCCGCGAGATGAAGAAGCTGGCTGTGGAGAACGGGTTTGCCGACTTCCGGAAGGAGTGGGAAGGGGCCACCGAGAAGAGCGATGTGAAGGCTGCGGTCGTCGGAGCGGGTCCGGCCGGCCTTGCCGCCGCCTATTTCCTTTCCCGCGCGGGTTTCGATACCCATGTCTACGAGAAGGAGCAGGATGCCGGAGGCGTCGTGCGGTATGTGATTCCTTCCTTCCGCATTCCCGCTTCGGTCATCCAGCAGGACATTGACTTCATCAAGGCCCACGGGGTGACGTTCCATTTCGGAGCCAAGACCGAGGAAGAGACAGTCGGCGCGTTGAAGCAAGCCGGATATTCCTATCTGTTCTACGCGGTCGGTGCCGAAAGTTCCCGCCCGCTCGGAATCGATGGCGAGAACGTGCGGAGCGCCTGGGATTTCCTGGCTGGCTTCCATACGGACCCGAAAGGAATTTCCCTTGGCAAGCATGTCCTGGTCATCGGTGGCGGCAACACCGCGATGGATGCCGCCCGTGCCGCAAAGCGCGTTCCGGGCGTCGAGGATGTGACCATCGTCTACCGCCGCTCGATCGAGGAGATGCCGGCGAACAAGGAAGAGCTTGACCTTGCCCTTGCGGAAGGCGTCAAGACCAGTTTCCTGACCAATCCGGTCAGCCTGGCCGACGATGTGGCGACGCTGGCGGTCATGACGCTCGGCGAGCCGGACGCTTCCGGCCGCCGCAGCCCGAAGGATACCGGAAAGCGGATTTCCTTGCCCTGCACGGCGATGCTGACCGCCCTTGGCGAGAAGGCTGACGGTGGGTTGCTTTCCGCATTCGGACTTCCGCTGACCGACAAGGGGTGGCCGGAGGCCGACAAGGAAACGAAGAAGACTCCGCTGGAAGGAGTCTATGCGATTGGTGACATGCAGGGTGGTCCCAGCGTGGTGGTCAAGTGCATCGCCAGCGCCCAGACGGCGGTGGATGACGCGATCGACGACGTGCTTGGCGACGAGGCCGATGACGAGGAGCATATGCACCATCATTGCGATGATGAGGACTGCCACTGCCATGACCACGAGCATGACGATGACGAGGAAGAGGAGCTTTCCCCCGAGGAGCAGGACCAGCTGACCAGGGACGAGGACGCATACTTCGCCGACCTGTACGAGAAAAAGACCCATATCCGCGAGGGCCTGAAGAGCGGAGAGAAGGAATTCGCCGTCCGCGAGGGCAAGCGCTGCATGGAGTGCTCGTACCTGTGCAACAAGTGCGTCGACGTCTGCCCGAACCGGGCCAATGTCGCCGTCGATGTCCGTTCGCTTGGCATGTTCGACAACCCGTTCCAGATCGTCCACCTCGACGCTTACTGCAATGAGTGCGGAAACTGCGAGACCTTCTGTCCCTACAGTGGCGGCCCCTATAAGAAGAAGTTCACCATCTTCAGCGACAAGGAGTCGTTCGAGAAGAGCGAGAACAGCGGTTTCTACCGCGATGGGGAGGGTGGCTTGGTCATCCGCCAGGATGGCAAGATCTACCATGCCTCGTTTGACAAGGACGGCAACTTGGGTGGAGACGAGGGCGTGAGCGAGGAGACTGCCGCGCTGGTCACCACCATTTTCGAGACGTACGGTTACCTGCTTGGTCCGGTCGAATAACGGAGGAGGGATGCGATGATTATCACGATTACCAACACGACGGTCATGCAGACCATGCAGCCGATCACCGTGGAAAATGGCGTCGATGTCGTGATCAAGGATGACTTGATCCTGAACGTCGGCAAGGATGCTGCCAAGGGCGTCAAGGCAGACAAGCACTTTGACGGGACCGGCCGCGTCGTGATTCCCGGCAACGTCTGCGGACACCACCATTACTACAGTGGATTGTCCCGTGGCATGCAGATCACAGCCGGTCCCCAGACCGATTTCATCCAGGTGCTGAAGGAGTGGTGGTGGCGTCTGGACCGGGGTCTGGACAAGGAGGCCTGCCTGTACTCCAGCCTGATCTGCTCGCTCGATGCGATTGCCTCGGGCACCACCAGCGTGATCGACCACCATGCCAGCCCTTCGTTCATCAAGGGGAGCCTGGACACCATCGCCGACGGTATGGAACAGGTGGGCATTCGTGGCATGACCTGCTATGAGGTGACCAACCGCAACCGCGGCATGCAGGAGGTCGAGGAAGGGGTGCAGGAGAACTACGACTTCGCCGTCAGCAGCAAGAAGCGCCGCCTGGTACGCGGCATGATCGGCGGACACGCGCTGTTCACCATCCCTGACGCGGGATTGAAGCTGATGGGCGAGGCGATGCACGCCTCAGGAGCCGGAACGCACACCCATATCGCCGAGGGCAACTATGACAGTGTCTGGAGCCATCATTTCTACAACATGGATATCGTGGACCGGCTGGACAAGTTCGGTATGCTGACCGGCAACTCGCTCTACGCCCATGGGCTCTGGCTTTCCTCGCAGGAGGTGAGGAAACTGAACGAGCATGGCTGTTTCCTGGTCCACAATCCCCGCAGCAACATGAACAACCACGTCGGGTATGCCAGCCATCTGACCGAGGTGAAGAACCTGATCATGGGTACCGACGGATGTGGCGGCAACATGTTCGAGGAACTGAAGATCGGTTTCTTCAAGCACAAGGATGCAGGCGGTCCCTTCTGGCCGAGCGACTTCGTCGAGGCGATGGCCCGGGGCAACAAGCTTTTGGAGCAGTATTTCGTGGGAGCCAAACTTGGACGTGTCGAGGCTGGTTACAAGGCTGATTTGGACATCCTGGACTATCGTTGCCCGACACCGCTGGTTCCGGCAAACGCCGCCGGCCATTTTGTCTGGGGCATGTCCAGCGGCTGTGTGGAGAGCGTGATCGTGGATGGCAAGGTGGTCATGGACCATCGCTCCTTCCCCGGTCTGGATGTGGATGCCATCTACGCCAAAGCCCGCGAAGTGGCCTCGCGCGTGTGGCATACGGTGGATACTTCGGTTCCTGTGGAACCTGAGAAAGAACGAACATAAGGGAAGAAGGAGAAGATGCATATGGATATGTCGAAGAAGATTCTGGAACTGGCCGCGAAGTACCGCGACTACACGGCGGAGAACCTTTCCAAACTGGTCAAGACGAAGAGTTATTCCTCCAAGGAAAAGGATGTCTGCGACCTGATTGTCAGGCTTTGCAAGGAAGCGGGTTTTGACGAGGTGAGGGTCGATGGACTGGGCAGTGTCATCGGCCGTGTCGGAAACGGTCCGAAGTCGATCGCCTTCGATGCCCACATCGACACTGTCGAGGTCGGCAACATGAAGAACTGGACCTTTGATCCGTTCTCGGGCGACATCAAGGATGGCAAGGTCTGGGGCCGTGGCGCGAGCGACCAGAAGGGTGGCGCGGCCGCCATGATCACTGCCGGCCGTATCCTGAAGGAGTTGGGCTATGGCGGACAGTACACGGTGTGGTTCACCTTCACCGTCATGGAAGAGGACTGCGATGGCATGTGCTGGAAGTATATGATCGAGGAGGAGGGATTCAAGCCCGACCTCATCTGCTCCACCGAGCCGACCAGCTGCCGCATCTATCGTGGACACCGCGGACGCATGGAGATCCAGATTTTCCTGAAGGGCATTTCCTGCCATGGTTCCGCTCCGGAGCGTGGTGTCAATGCCGCCTACAAGGCGGCCAAGGCCGCTCTCGCCATCGAGAAGCTGAACAACGAGCTGCAGCCGGATGAGGAGCATTTCCTCGGCAAGGGTACCATCTGCGTCAGCCAGATGGATGTCAAGGGACCGAGCCAGTGCGCTGTCGCCGACTACGCCATGATCTACTGCGACAGGCGCCTTACCTGGGGCGAGACCGCCGACCTTGCCATCGCCCAGGTCAAGAAGGCCGTCAGCGAGGCGACCGGAGACCCGGAGGACGAGATTATCGTGCAGATGCCGGACTACAAGAAGGTGGGATACACGGGTACCCACTACAGCCAGGAACTCTATTTCCCGACTTGGAAGACCGACAAGGACCACCCGCTCGTGCAGGCGGCCGTCAAGGACTACGAGACGCTCTTCGGCAAGGAACCGGTAGTCGACAAGTGGACCTTCAGCACCAACCTCGTCGCGACGACGGGACGCCACAAGATTCCGGCGATCGGCTTTGGTCCCGGGGACGAGGAGCAGGCTCACGCGCCGAACGAAATCACTCGTGTGAAGGATTTGGAGATTTGCAGTGCGTTCTATGCGGAGCTGCCCTACCTGTTGGAAAAATAACAGCGGTCTTCGATTTCCTGATATATACTGGGCTATGGGCGACCATAGCCCAGTGTTCGCTTGAACAGCGATTGTTTGTAAAAAGATATAATGGAGGCGCTCTTTGATGACGAAAGAGATTTCCGATCCTGTACGCAGGTATGACGCCATCGACAAGTGTACGGGAAAACAGAAGTACCTGGGAGACATGCATTTTCCAGGCGCGCTCTACGCCCGCATGGTCCGTTCGACCATCGCCCGTGGCAAGATCCTTGCCATCCATCTTCCCGAGATGCCACAGGGATACGATTTCGTTTCCTACAAGGACATTCCGGGCAAGAACGAGCTGTGGATGATCCAGAAGGACTGGAAGTGCTTCGCCGAGCATGACGTACGGTATGTGGGCGAGACCATCGGCCTGCTCTGCGGTCCGGACAAGGAGATGTTGGACGACCTGCTGTCCCAGGTCAAGATCGACTATGAGGAGGAGACTCCCGCCATCACGATCGAGGAAGGGCTTGCCTGCAAGGGCGGCGCGTTCGTCGGCAAGGACAATCTGTTCTGCGAGATGACCACCCGTTCGGGAGAGGACATCGACAAGGTTTTCGCCAGGGCCGACCGCGTGTTCGAGGAGACGTACCGCACCGGATTCCAGGAGCACGTGAACCTCGAGCCGCAGAGTTGCTGCGCGACGATGGAACAGGGACGGTATGTGGTCTACGCCTCCAGCCAGTGCCCGTTCTACATCCGCAAGTCGATCGCCGGACTTCTGAACCTGAAGCCGGAGGATATCGATGTGCGCCAGACGATGACTGGAGGGGCCTTCGGCGCGAAGGAGCACTTCCCCGACGTGCTCGCCGGCCCCTGCCTGGTCGCCTGCCACAAGTTGCAGAAACCGGTGGAGCTGGTTTTCGACCGCAAGGAGGAGACCGCGTTCACCGTCAAGCGCCACCCGTCCCGCACGACCATCAAGACCGCGCTGGACAAGCAGGGCAACATTCTGGGCATGGATATCGATGTAGTCTACAATGTGGGTGGCTACCTTTCCTGCTCGTTCGTCGTCCTGCAGCGCGGTGTCTTCCATGCCACCGGCTGTTACCGGATTCCCGCCACGCGCATCCATGGCAGGGGGGTGGCCACCAATACGTTCCCCAGTGACGCCTTCCGCGGATTCGGAGCGCCCCAGACCTTGTTCGCCATCGAACGCCACATGTGCCACTTGGCCGACATGCTGGGTGTCGAGCCGCTCGAGTTCAAGAGGCGCTATCTGATCAGGCAGGGGGACATGACCAACACCGAGGGCCACATCAACGAGCGGGTCATGCTGCCTGAGATGATCAGGCAGATTACCGAGGCGAGCGACTACGAGCGCAAGGCGAGGGAATACAAGCCTAGTTGCGGACGTGGCATCGGCCTGTCGTTGTACAACCATGGCGGCGCTTTCACCGGCAACGGCGAGCAGGTGCTGATCAAGGCCAAGTGCGACCTGCACAAGATGGCTGACGGCAGGGTCGAGATCCTCTGCGGACAGACGGAGATGGGACAGGGCTTCCATACCGCCGCGCGCAAGATCGCCGCCCACACGCTGGGCATCCCCTTCGAGAAGATCGTTTTCGAAAATATCGATACCGACCGTGTCCAGGATTCGGGACCGACGGCCGCCAGCCGCTCGACGCAGATTGCCGGACGCCTGATCCAGCAGGCCGCGGAGCAGATGAAGCCGCGCTACGACAAGGAGGAGGATTTCACCGTCCACGTCGAGTACCAGCATCCCGAGGGATTCCCCTGGGACCAGGAACACTGGAAGGGCGATGCCTATATCGCCTATGGCTGGGGCGCCGCGGTGGTGGAGGTCGAGGTCGACCCGCTGACCTACGAGGTCAAGACGGTCGGCATCTGGGTCAGCCATGATGTCGGGCACCCGATCGACCGTCTGATCCTGCGTGGTCAGGCAAATGGAGGTGTCATGCAGTCCTTGGGCTATGCGGCCATGGAGGTGATGGAGAACAAGGGTGGCAAGTTCCGCCAGAAATCCCTTGCCGACTACATCATTCCCTGCAGCATGGATTTCCCGATGATGCAGACGTTCTTGGTCGACAATCCGTATCCGTATGGTCCGTATGGTGCGAAGGGCGCCGGAGAGTTGGTGTTCAACGGCGCGGACGCCGCCTTTACCGAGGCGGTCAGCAAGGCGATCGGAAAACCCATCTGCGAGATTCCGATTCCGCCAGAGACGATTGAGGGGTTGATGCATGCTCAGCACGATTGAATTCACGTTGAATGGAAAGAAGGTCGGCGTTACTGCCGACCCGATGAAGCGGCTCTTGGATGTGCTTCGGGGGGATTTCGGCCTCACCGGTACCAAAGAGGGCTGTGGGGAAGGTGAGTGCGGGGCCTGTTCCGTGCTGAAGGACGGGCTGTTGGTCACGAGCTGCCTGGTGCCGATTGGCGCCTGCGGCGGGGCTGATATCGTCACCATCGAGGGTTTGAGCGAGACTGCCCGGGGCAAATGCCTTGCCGAGGCTTTCGCCGATGGCGGAGCGGTCCAGTGCGGTTTCTGCATTCCCGGCATGGTGATGGCGGCGAACTATCTCTTGATGCACAACCCCCATCCCACGGAGGAGGAGATCAGGCTTGGCATCAGCGGCAACCTCTGCCGTTGCACGGGCTATGACCTGATTGTCGAATCGATCAAGCTGGCATCCCAGCGGGGAGAGGGCTTATGGAAATGAATACCGCATATGCGCCGAAAACGCTGGAAGAGGCCTTGCAGATCCGCCACGACACTCATGCCAGGCCTCTGGCGGGCGGTACCGACTTGATGGTCCAGTATCGCCGTGGCGAGGGAGCGGCTCCCCGTTTCCCCTGGCCGGTCCTGCTGCTGTGCGGGGTGGACGAGATGCGGGGGATTTCCCGTGACGGGAAGGGGAACGTCACCATCGGCGCCCTTGAGATCAGCGCCGACATCGCCCGTAGCGAGCTAGTGCCTTGGCACGTGCGCCAGGCCGCGAGCCGCATGGGTGCCATCAGCTTGCGCAACCAGGCGACCATCGGTGGCAATATCGGGAACTCCTCTCCGAAAGGGGATCTCCCCGCGACGCTGATTTTGCTTGACGCCGAGGTGGAACTTGCCAGCATCAGGGGCACGCGAAGGATGCTGGTCGACGATTTCATCATCGCCGCGAAGAAAAACCATCTGGAAGATGACGAGCTGATCACCAAGGTCATCATCCCGCCTCATGATTTCACCTATGTATGGTACCGGAAAATCGGAACCCGGAGGGCCAACGCGATCAGCAAGCTGAGCCTGTCTGCCGCCCTGACGCTGGATAAGGAGGGGACCATCATCGATTTCCGTGCTTCCAGCGGGGCTGCCGGCCCGAAAGTCGAGCGTTCACGCAAGGTCGAGGAGATGCTGGTCGGCAAGAGGATCGACCGGATCGACGAGGTGCTTCCGGCTTTCCTGGACGCCTACGATGGGGTGATCAGCCCGCACGCCATGCCGGAATACCGCAGGCGTGTGACGCGGAACATGCTTTCCTATTTCCTGAAGGAGGCTGGGAAGCGTCCGGCTGGCAAGGTGATTGAAGAGACGTGCTGAAGGAGAAACGCTGCATGGTGAACGGATATTGGAAACCGGAGACGGTGGATGAGGCCTTGGCTCTGAAGGCCGGACACAAGGGGAGCAGGTTCCTCGCGGGAGGAACCGAGCTCGAAAGGCTTGGTTGCGCGGTCGAAGCGAAAGGGCTGATCGATGTGAAGGCTCTTGGGTTCGATGGAATCCGCAGGGAACGTGACGGACTGCATGTGGGCAGCATGGTCACCTTCACCCAGGCTTTGGAAAGCGACCTCGTCCCGAACGGGCTGAAGGAAGCGCTGAGGTTCATGGGCTCCTTGCCCAAACGCAACATGGCTACCATCGGTGGCAACGTGATGCGCCATGGTTCGGATTCCTATCTGCTTCCCACGCTGGCCGCCTATCATGCCGGACTTGTCTTTGTGGCCGACAGCGCTCAGGAAACGGCCGTGGAGATCGAGCAGCTGATCCGGCACCCTGCCGAATGGGAACATGGCCTTCTGAAAGAGATCGTCCTCGATCCAAAACGCCAGGTTTCCTCCCGCAGGTTCGCCATCACCCGGGAGAGCCATGCCGCGGTGACGCTGTCCCTCGGCTGCAAGGCTGATGGCAGCGACCTGAGGATGGCGGCGGCCGTCCGGGGTGCCGGCGTCCAGCTGTTTGCAAGGAGCCAGGAACGGATTGCCGGCGGTGCAGGCCGGAACGAGTTCCATGCGGCTTTGGAGGGGGAGCTGGAGACAGCTGACGATCTGACCGGAAGCGCGGAGTACAAGCGGTATCTGGTCGAAGAAGGCCTCTGGATGCTGGTGGAGGCCATGCGGAGGGACCACGTATGAAGAACAACATTACCGCAACCATCAACGGCCAGAAGATGACGGTCGAGGTGAAGCCTGGCCAGACTTTGCGGGAGCTTTTGGTCGGGCTCGGCCATTTCTGCCTGCGCAGTAGCGATGATGGTGAAGGCTTCTGCGGAAGCGATACGATTCTTTTGGATGACAAGCCTGTCTACAGCAACCTGATGCTTGCCGTGCAGGCCGATGGGGCGACCATCCGCACTCCCGACAGTCTGGGGGACAGCCGCCACCTTTCCATCGTCCAGCAGGCGATGATCGATGCAGGGGTCGTGCAGAGCGCCTATAACGCACCCGAGGCGGCCCTGTTGCTGACCTGGCTGCTCGAGCACCATCCGAATCCCTCCAAGGAGCAGATCCGTGATGTGTTGAGCGGCATTTTCATCCGGGATGCCGGTTATGAGCTCTACTACACGGCGGTAAGGTTGGCGGTGGAGCGTCGCGATGCCGGTTCCTACCAGACGGCAGCAGCTCCTTCGTTCAAGAAGGAAGATACCTATATCGGCAAGCCGATGGGCAAGATCGATGGTCCCGTGCTGGTTTCGGGCGAGCGGGCGTTCGTCGAGGACCAGCTCGGAGGGGACAAGCCGTGGAGCCTGTATCTTCTTGGCAGTCCATATGCGTCGGCCATGATCGAGTCGATCGATTCCACGGAGGCCGAAAAAGTACCGGGTGTCGCCGCGGTCATCACGGCAGCCAATTGCCCGGACATCTACTACATGCAGGCCGGACAAGGCAACCCCGAGCCTAGTCCCCATGACCGCCGCTTGTTCAACTGGCATGTCCGTTTCGTCGGGGACCGTGTCGCGGCTGTCGTCGCCCAGACCATGGAGATCGCCAAGAAAGCCGCGTCGCTCGTGAAGGTGAAATACCGGGTCCTGAAACCGGTCTTCACGGTCGAGGAGGCGATGGCTCCGGGGGCTCCGCTGGTGCACAACGGGATTGTCCGCTACCGCTCGGGTGCCCCGAGCGACCTGGACGAGTACAACAAGAGCGCGGATCCGAAGGACGGGGATGTCATCTACCAGTTCCCGCTCCATGGCGATATCCATCACAATATCGCCGCCCAGGCCCATGGCCAGATCGGGGATGTGGAGAAGGGATTTGCCGAGGCCGACTGTGTGATCGAGCGCACCTATCAGACCAGCCAGGTGCAATGCACCCCGCTGGAACCGCATACCTGCTACGCCTTCATCAAGGACGGGCGGCTGACCATCCACGACTCGACGCAGGTGCCTTGGCATGTGCGTCGCATCGTCGCGTGGGTCACCGGGCTTCCGGAGAACAAGATCCATATCATCAAGGATCGTGTGGGCGGGGGGTATGGTTCCAAGCAGGACATCCTGGTCGAGGATTTGGTGGGGTATGCCTGCTGGATCACCGGCAAGCCGATTTTCTACCAGCATTCGCGGCACGACGAGTTCACCAACTGCTCGACGCGCCATCCGATGCGGGTGACGGTGAAGATGGGGGCAAAGAAGGATGGCACGATCACCGCTATCTGGATGGACAACCGGGCCAACACCGGTCCGTATGGCAACCATGCCCTGACGGTGCCGATGAACGCTTGTTCCAAGACGCTTCCGCTTATGGCCGTGCCCAACATGAAGTTCGATGTGACCACCTATTACACGAACATCCCGCCGACCGGGGCCTACCAGGGTTATGGTACCCCGAAGGGAAGCTATGGGCTGATGACCTGCATGGCCGAGCTGGCTGACAAGCTGGGCATCGACTACATGGAGATGGCCCGGAAGAACCATGTCTATACCGGCTACCGGCTCGATATTCTCGCTGGATTGGGCGAGGGCCGTGCCGGAAATGTCGTTCCGGTCGGTTCTTGCGGTTTGCGCGAAGCGCTTGAGACCGGTGGCAAGATGATCGCATGGGGCAAGAAGGAGATATCCGATGATCCCGACTGGAAGATCGGCAAGGGTTTCGCCATGATCCAGCAGGGCAGCGGCCTGCCCGGTCTGGACCAGGCCAACGCCTGGTGCAAGCTTCTGACGGATGGGACGTTCGAGATTTTCAGCGGTGGCGCCGATCTTGGTACCGGATTGGACACCATTTCGGCCAAGGTCATGAGCGAGACCTTCTGCGTGCCCCTTGACCACATCACCGTCACCAGCGGTGATACCGATTCCTGCGTGTTCGATACCGGTGCCTACGCGTCCAGCGGTACCTTCTTCAGTGGCAATGCCAGCCTGCTTGCCGCAGGCGACCTGAAGGAGGCGATGCTCAAGGAGGCGGCATACCAGATGCAGGAGGATGCAGGCGACCTGATCCTGCGCGCTCCGGGCGAGGTGTACAGCACCAAGACCGGCAAGAGCCTTTCGTACGCGAAGCTGAGTCATGACACGCTCAGCGGTACCGGACATGGCCAGCTGATTGGTCATGGTGGTTTTTCCACGAATGGTTCCGCCGTGCCGTACGGAGCCCATTTCGCCCAGGTCGCGGTCAACGTCAAGACCGGAGAGGTCAAGGTACAGAAGTTCTACGCCGTGCAGGATTGCGGTACTCCGATCAACCCGGAGTATGCGATCGGCCAGGTGTTCGGGGCTTGCCAGAAGTCCATCGGCCATTCGCTGTATGAGGGCATGCTCCTCGACAAGGATGGCGTGTGCGTGAATGCCGACATGACGGACTATGGGGTGCCGATGGTCTGGGAGGCTCCGGACGATTTCAAGGTCGTGCTGCTGGATGTCAAGGATGAGACCAGCCCGCTGGGGGCGAAGTCGATCAGCGAGATCAGTTGCAACGGCGCCGCTCCGGCGATCGCGATCGCCATCCACGATGCATGCGGTGCCTGGATTCGTTCCTGGCCCTTCACTCCGGAGAAGATTCTTCGGGCGATGGGGAAAATCAAGGAGTGATTGCAACGAACTGCAACACTTTTACTGTACAGGCTGGCGCACTCATGCTACGATGAGCGCGTCAGTCTCTTCAGACGGGAGGATTGTATTATGAAAGAACAGAGCGGAATCGGACAGATGCTCAGCGACCTGAAGGCGCTGGACACCAAGAACATGTATCTGAAGGATTTCTTTTGGACCTGGGACAAGACGGATGACGAGATCCATGCGGTCTTCAAGGTGGCGGATATCCTGAGGGCTATGCGCGAGCATAACATTTCCTCGAAGGTCTTTGACAGCGGACTTGGCATCAGCGTTTTCCGCGACAACTCGACCCGCACCCGTTTCAGCTTCGCGAGCGCATGCAACCTGCTCGGGCTCGCGGTCCAGGACCTGGACGAGAAAAAGAGCCAGATCGCCCATGGCGAGACAGTTCGCGAGACGGCCAACATGGTCTCCTTCATGGCGGATGTCATCGGTATCCGCGACGACATGTACATCGGCAAGGGGCATGCCTATCAGAAGACTGTCGCCGAAGCGGTCGAGGAAGGCTATCGCGATGGAGTGCTCGAGCAGAGGCCGACCATCGTCAACCTGCAGTGCGACGTCGACCATCCGACCCAGTGCATGGCTGACATGATGAGCGTCATCAATTACTTTGGGGGCGAGAAGAATCTGAAAGGCAAGAAGGTCGCCATGACGTGGGCCTACAGTCCTTCGTATGGCAAGCCGCTTTCCGTTCCCCAGGGGGTCATCGGGCTCTTCACCCGCTTCGGCATGGATGTCGTCCTTGCCCATCCCGAGGGATATGACGTGATGCCGGAGTGCGAACAGGTCGCTCTGGACAATGCCAAGAGATATGGCGGGTCATTCACCAAGGTCAATACGATGGAAGAGGCGTTCAAGGATGCCGATATCGTCTATCCGAAGTCTTGGGCTTCATTCGCGGTCATGCAGGAGAGGACCAAGATCGTCGAGACGGGTGACCAGAAGGCATTGGCGGATCTTGAGCAGAGATGTCTCGCCAACAATGCCAAGTTCAAGAACTGGACGTGCAGCGAAGAGCTGATGAAGACCACGAAGCATGGCAAGGCCCTGTATCTGCACTGCCTGCCTGCCGACATCACCGGCGTTTCCTGCAAGGAAGGCGAGGTTGACGCGTCGGTCTTCAACCGCTATCTGACTCCGCTGTACAAGCAGGCTTCCTACAAGCCCTATGTCATCGCTGCCATGATCATGCTGCAGCGCTTCAAGGATCCGGCCAAGACGTTGGAGGCTCTTGTGAAGAGAAACCAGCAGAGAGTGGTTCTCTGATTGGGTGGCAGACAGCTATCATATGACGGCCCGGAGACGCAAGCGGACTCCGGGCCTTTCCTTTACCAAACCAAAAGAGGAATCACACAGTAGGGGTGTCTGTGCCAGGTTGCCCTTTCCGATTCCGGGTAAGCTGCTTGTGGATTCCCTCCCTGCTTGCCTTGGGGATGTCCAGGATGTCCATCGCCTCGTCATAGGAGATTCCCTGCTTCGCGGCAAGGTTTCGCACATGCAAGACGGAAGCTTCCT
>OMYY01000008.1 GCA_900315435.1 uncultured Spirochaetaceae bacterium | reverse complement strand
GCCGACAAGTTCCGTCTGGAGAAGGGGAAGACGATCCACCTCTTGGGCATCGCCTTCAGTTCCACGGGGCACACCGTCCAGGACTGGAAGGAAGAGGTGCTGGCCTGAACGGATTGCGCCTTGCCGCATGAAGGGACCATAGTCCCCGCCATGTGTGGCAAGAGTGGTGGTTACGCCAGACCCACATTGCCAGCGACCGAGGAAATTCCCTCGATGGTAAGCTGGATTACTTTGTCCTTGTCCATGCCGAGCATGGCGATTCCCTTGTCGATCAGCTCACGGTTGACGCCAGCGGCGAACTTGGCGTTCTTCCACTTTTTCTTGACCGATTTGACCTCCATTCCTTCCATGCGCTCCGGCCGCATCAGGGCGGTGGCATATACCAGTCCGCACAGTTCGTCGACAGTATAGAGTACCTTCTCCATCTGTCTGGTTGGCTCGACGTCGGAGCAGATGCCCCAGCCGTGGGAGCAGATGGCATGGACCACGTCCTCAGGGGCATTGATCTCCTTCAAAAGTTCGGGAGCCTTCTTGCAATGCTGTTCGGGGAACATGTCCCAATCGATGTCGTGCAGGAGCCCGCACAAGCCCCAGTATTCCTCGTCTTCACCCAGCTCTTTGGCGAAGCGGCGCATGACTGCTTCGACGCAGTAAGCGTGATAGACAAGATGCTCGTTCTTCGTGTATTTCTTCAGCAACGCGACTGCCTCATCCCGTGTGAACATAGGTGCCTCCTACCAGAACAAAAGAGATTTGAAGACAAGCATATGCAATTTGGCGGCAGGACGCAAGAATGCAAAAAATCCTTTGGAAAACACGATGGAAGAAGGTGGAGATTCTTGACCAGCATGGGGGATTCTGCATTACCATCTGCCATCATGAACGCTGAGCGAGACCTGATAATCCGCGCATTGGGTGATTCCTTCCTGGCGAGGAATCTTGCAGAATTGTCTGACTTGTATGACCAGGTCGAGGAAGAGACCGCCACGTTCTGTGGCAAAAACGACGTGCACTGCGCTTTCGGATGCGGAACTTGTTGCGAGCACTTCATTCCCGATATCACCACCAGCGAGGCGCGCATGGTCGCGGCCTATCTGCTCTTGGTTTCCAAGAATCTTACCCTGATTGACAAGGTGCAGCAGGCCGGTCTGGACCACTGTCCCTTGTATGACCCATCGACTCCCTACCATTGTCAGGTCTATCCGGCCCGGCCCCTGGTCTGCCGGCTTTTTGCCCAGTGCGCCTCGCGGGCAAAGACCGGAGAGGCGGTATTCCACCGTTGCAAGTTCAACAAGGAAGAGACGATGCCGAAGGAGCTCTCCTTTCCTGTCGGCTCCGGGGTGAAGACGATGGATGACTACGGCATGCGGCTGCGCTCTCTCTCCAGCGGGGATGGCGAGGAGGTCGAGGACCTGAATGTGGCGGTCACCGAGGCGCTGGGCGCCGTGCAGATGGTCGCAAGCTACACGGGCGCCTTCGCGTCTGATGACGACAACGATGATTCGACACCGTCTCCGAAGGCTTCCTGACCCAGTGGCGTCTTTCTCCTATGGAGTTCACTTGATTATCCGGACGATATAGCCCTTCAGATACTCCGATTCGGGAAATGAGATGCGGATAGGGTGGTCGTCCCCTGCTCCCAAAGTGTCGAGTATCTGCAGTTCCACGCCAGCGTCCATGGCCGCCCAGGCGAGGATCATGCGGAATGTCTCGCGGTCGATGGCGCCGGAACAGCTGAACGTGGCGATGATGCCGCCATTCTTGATCTTTGCCATCGCCAGCCGGTTCAGGTCCTTGTATGCCCTGCTGGCCGTTTCGGCCTGGCTCTTCGTTTTGGCAAGCTTCGGCGGGTCGAGCACCATCAGGTCGTAATAGTTCTCCTTGAGGGAACGCATCTGCTCGAACACGTTGCAGCAGGTGGTGGTCACCTTCCCACGGCTGTCGGAAGGGATGGTCTGTTGGTCTTGGTTGATATGGATGTGGACCAAGGCCTGGTGCAGGGCGTCCTCGCTGGCGTCCATCATGTCCACGTGGCTTGCTCCGGCCTTCAATGCGTGGAGGGTGAAGCCTCCGGTGTAGCAGAAAGCATCCAGCATGGTCGCTCCCTGCGCGTAGCGCTCGATCAGCTTGCGGTTTTCCCGCTGGTCGCAGTAGAAACCGCTCTTCTGTCCCATGCCCGGGATGATCTCATAGAAAAGCCCGGACTCTTTGAAACGCACCGCCTCCAGCTTCCCCTCCGGGGTGAAATAGGCGCCGTCTTTCCAGAAGAGAGCGCTTTTCGGGATCGCCTCTATGCTGGTATAGTTGCTGTCGGTGGTCACCACGATCAGCGATGGATGCAAGAGTCCTGCCAAAGTGGTCACAGCGATATCTTTCCGCTCCCAGGCCATATGGCTGCTGATGATCAGACGGATCATGGTGCCGTAGACGTCGGCGACCAGGCCAGGCAGCATGTCGGCCTCGCCGAAAATCAGGCGGAAGGTGGTGTCCTGCCGATCGCTGCCGGTCAGGTAGCGCTTGCGCCTGAGGACGCTTTCCCGGATGCGGCCCTGCCACCAAGAGGCATCGATCGTCTCGTGTTCCTTCCAGGAGAGCAGGTGGAGGGGGATGTGGCTTTTCGAGTCATACATGCCCCAGGCGATGAAGGAGCCGTCATATGCCTCGACCCGGACGATGCCGTCGTCCAGTCCATTTGGGTCGAAGGCTTTGGAAAAGACCCATGGATGATGGCGGAGGAGCTGTTTCTCCTTGCCTTTCGCGATACGGATTGTCTGCATGACCCCATTCTAGCAGAGAGAAGGAAATCGGAACAGCACTTGGCCCGTGTCCTCCGGTACAGATGGTCGGATGGTCCGCATGTTTTTCCGTGGTTTTCCTTGTGGTCGCGGGGGTGGGTTCTTGTTCTTGCCGGGGAATGACTTACAATAGAGATAGAGGGAGGCATGACATAGACACGGCACGGATGCTTCTTTGGCGGAGCCTGATTACCATGCGGGGAGACGATGCTCCCTTGGTGCATGCGTGTTTGGAGTTGCAAAGCTACCAGCCCCGTCTGGACGCTCTGTATTTTACGGACAACAGGGACGCGATCGGCATCGTCACACTCCGCGAAGGGACTCCGTTGGGTACCTGTCAGGAAATCGCCCGGAGCTGGCATGTGCGTGTCGACGTGCAGTCCGCCTGCAACCAGGAAAGCGAACTTCCCCGCCTTTTCTGCTGGCAGATTACCGAAGGCGGGCAGACTCACCCCTACAGCGCTATCACTGCCGAGGAGCAAGCGCGTGTCATCTCCGAGCTCTGGGACGAGGAGCTCCATGCCTCAGACCGGCGGTCCTCGTTGGAACAATGGACGAAACGCGCTTCGGCGGCCCGGCAATTGTGCCGGACGCTTGGGAAGTTGGGAAAGGAAATCGCCGCGTATGAGGATCCTCCTGATGCTGCTTGGTGGGTGGAACACCTGAAACGGTACTATCTGGCTTATGGCAGCCGACGCTTCCAGGAGTACGTGCTCCAGAAATCCGGAACACACGGGCGTGCGAAACTGCTCTGCGGCCGGCTGGGACTGGCGCTTGACCAGAGTCCGATGATCCTGCCCGAGGAAGCGAGGAGGGTGCGTCCCTCCCAAAGTTGGATTTTCTCGTGAATGGATTGGAGGAGAAAGACGGTTTAATAGAGTATGAGGCAACCGTTTCATTCTCCACTGCTCTTGCTTTTTCTCTGCATTGCCCTGTCCCTGACGGTCCTTTCCTTCCAGGCACCTTGGTGGGGGATTTGTCTTGGGCTGATGGGCGCATGTCTGTTCTTTCCGAGGATCTGGCATCCCTTTCTGGTCTTCTGCGCTTTCCTTGTCCTTTGCCTTGGCTGGGCCGCGGCAAAGAACTCCCTCCACCTGGGGCTTCCCATGTGGCAGGTTTCCTCGATTGTCGGAGTGCTGGATGACGATTCCTCCCTGACCCGGAGCGGTGGCCAGTTCGTCCGTCTGCACCTGAGCTGTTGCATGGACCCGTACGGGAGTACCGTCACAAGCTCAGGCTCTGCCCAGTCCCTGATTCCCTGTGGACGGATGATTCCCGCGGGGAGCACCATCCAGCTCTGGGGCAGGTGGAAGGAAGATGGCTTTTTCCAGTGCAGGGATTGGCAGGTGCTCTCCTTGGGCATGCTCGGCTGGACTCGGTTCCGGTGGGTGCTGTGGCTGGAGGACAAGCTCCGGCAAGTTGCTCTCCGCCCTTCGGTACGGGCTCTGGCATGCATGCTTCTTTTGGGCCGGAACGACTCCTTCGCGTTTCCATTGAAGGAGCTGGCCTTGCAAAGCGGTTGCAGCCATATCCTGGCGTTGAGCGGGATGCATCTAGGAGCGGTCTCTTCGGGCATTGTGTTTCTCGGTACAAAAGTATTTTCTTCCTTAATCGGTAGTATATGTGGAATACTGTTCTCCTGTTTCTTCGTATTGCTGGTGGGGCCGAAACCTTCCCTTGTGCGGGCGTTGCTCTTCCACGTGTTGCTCTTGCTTTTTCGGGGACGGCCTGGCCGGGCTTCGGTTTCCCTTGCGTCCTCTTTGATCCTGCAGTTGCTTCTCGCTCCCTATCAGTTCTCCAGCCTGGGGTTCTCGTTGAGCTATCTGGCCTGCGCCGCCTTGTTGCTTGCCCCTGCCTGCACCCATGGCATGCACCCGCTTCTGGCCATGGAGGCGAGCGGAGCGCTGGTGGTCTTGGCGACGCTTGCGGTGACGGTCTCCGCCACAGGGCAGGTGAATCTCGGCGCGCTCGTCGTGAGTTTTCCGGCATCGTTTCTTGTCCTGGCCGCTTGGCACCTTTCGTTTCTTGCCCTGTGCCATATGCCTGGGGCAGGGTGGCTGCTGGAAAAGGTCACGGTGCTGCTCACCTCGTTGCTTTCCGCTTGCGCCTCGGTGTCTTTCCTCACGATAGCGCCTCCCCGTGTGCCCCGGGTGGTGTTCCTGTTGTTGACCGCCCTTTTCCTCCTCGGATATGCTGGGAGGCATCTCAGACGGGCAAGGAGCAGGCGGTATGAGTTGGAAATTCGGGTACGATTCCCCTCAGGCGATCAAGATGGTGCTGAAAGCGCAGGACATGGCCATGTGCAAGCGCTTCGGGCAGAACTTCCTGATTTCCACCCCCATTCGCGAGAAGATTGTTGACGCGCTCCAGGTCGAGGAGGGCATGAGGGTCTGGGAGATTGGACCGGGCCTCGGTTCGATCACCACGCTGCTGCTCCAGAAGGGGGGGAGGGTCACCGCCTTCGAGATCGACCACGGCTTTTGCCGGGTGCTGCGCGAGAGCGCCTTCGTCGACGAGAGCGGCTTCGAGCTGGTCGAGGGCGACGCGTTGAAGACGATGGGGCTCCGTACCGACATCCCGGAGCGGATTTGCGGCAATCTTCCCTACAATGTCGGCTCCGTCATCCTCGGCAACATCATGGAAGGGGTCTGGCGTCCCGAGAGAATGGTCTTCACTTTGCAGAAGGAGGTGGTCCAGCGGATTACCGCCACGCCTGGCAGCGACGACTGGTCCACCATCTCGATCCTTTGCCAGATGGATTACGACGTGAAGAGCCTGTTTGACATCAAGCCGGGCAGTTTCTATCCCGAGCCCAACGTGAAGAGCTCCGTCCTGCTTCTGGAGAAGCGCAGCGAGGGCCGGGTTCCCCCGACCTTGAAAGGGGATTTCATCGTGATGATGCACGACCTGTTCGCCCAGAGGCGCAAGACAATCAAGAACAATCTGCTGCGTGGAAAGTGCGGGGCGGCCCTGCTTCGTGATGGGGTCGACGCAGTGCTCGAAGAGAGCGGCATCGACCCGTCCCGACGGGCCGAGGAGTTGTCGTGGGACGAATTGGTCAGGATTGCGGCTGCATATGCAGGGCGTGCGTCCAGCGTCCCTTCCGGTAATAGGTGAACGAGACGATTCCGCGGATGGCCAAGTCGGCCATCATCGCGATCCAGACAGCTTCCAGCCCAAGATGGAGAAAATGGATCAGGCCCCAGGCAAGCGGAAGCCTGACAACCCACATGCCCAGGAAGCTGATCAAAAAGGGCATCCTCGTGTCTCCGGCTCCTCTGAGCACGCCGCCGACCAGCTGCTGCATCGACAGTCCCGGATCTCCAAAAGCCTCGATCCGCAGGACGAACGCGCCTAAGGTGATCACGGCAAGGTCGGCGGAGAAGAGCGAGAGCAGTTGCGGCGCGAAGATGAACATCAGTGTCGCCATGCAGAGCATCAGTCCAAAACCACGCTTGATGCAGGTGTCGGCGTAGTCTTTGGCCAGACCGGGCCTGCAGGCACCGAGGGATTGTGCCACCAGCGTGGTGGCCGCGGTGGCGAAGCCAGAGGGGGGCAGGAAGCTCAATTGTTCGGCGGTGTTGGCCAGATAGTGGGCCGCCAGGGCGGTGATGCCCAGTCCGGTGACCATGGCAGTCAGCACAATCTGTCCGAGGCTGAGGGTGCAGCGCTCGAAGATGATGGGGACCGAGAGGCGGAAGCCCTGCATTTCCAGGTGGGAATCGATGTGCCAGCTTGCCTTCCACGCCAGATGCACGTAGCGGGATTTCCGGGAGATGGCGCAGAGAAGCAGGATGGCGGTGATGGTGGCGGCAAGGCTGGTCGCCATGGCCGCTCCGGCGACACCAAAGCCAAGACCATGGACGATAGTGTTGCCCAAATGGAACTTATCAAAGATGAAAAAGAGGTTGCAAACGATATTCAGGACATTGTTCAGCCCGTTGAGCAGCAGAGGGGTGCAGGTGTCGCCGCTTAACCTGAGCAGGGTGGAGACGCCGATCATCAGCTGGGTGGACAGATATCCGAGGGCGATGAAGAACAGATAGTCCGTGCTGCTTTGGCGGATGGCGGGATCTGCCCCCATCCAAGTTGGGAGCGCTAACGAAATCAGGGAGACCAGAATCGCCTGCAACAGGCCGAGAACAGCTTCGGTCAGGATGGCCTGTCTGATGATATGTTCGGCACGGTCGGTATGGCGGCTTCCGATGGCATGGGCCATCAGGATCGCGAAGCCGATGGCGATCGAGTTCATGAAGCCGTTGACCAGCCAGATGGTGGAGATGTTCAGGGAAATCGAGGCGGTGGCTTCGGCGCCGAGTCTTCCGACCATGGCCGAGTCCACGTAGTTGACCATTACCTGCAGTACTTGTTCGAGAATGGCGGGCCAGGCAAGGGCCCAGATGATGCTGGATTTGGAACGTGAGGTGTCCAGCACGTCCACTTCATGGGGTCTCATGGATACGGAGTGTATTCCTTTTCCCAAGAAGGGAACAGAGGGACAAGAAAGGGGCGGACCTGGTCCACCCCTTTCTTAGTTAGTTTTCCAATCTTACTTAGTTGGCGGCAGCCTGGGCCAGCGTGGTGGCGCTGGTGACGACGATGTCGTCGACCGAGCAACCGCGGGACAGGTCGCTGACCGGCTTGGCGAAACCCTGGAGGATCGGGCCGTAGGCCTCTGCTCCGGCGAGTCTCTGGACCAGCTTGTAACCGATGTTGCCGGCCTGGAGGTCCGGGAAGATCAGCGTATTGGCATGGCCTGCGACCTTGCTGCCCGGTGCTTTCTTGGCGGCGACAGAGGGAACGATGGAGGCATCCAGCTGGAGCTCGCCATCGGCAAGCAGGCCGGGATCCTTCTCGTTCAGCATCTTGACCGCGTTGGAAACCTTCTCGACCAATTCGCCGCTTGCGGAACCCTTGGTGGAGTAGGAAAGCAGGCTGACGACCGGCTCGACACCCAGGAAGGTGCGGCAGGACTGGGCGGACTGCTCGGCGATGTCGACCAGCTGTTCGCTGGTGGGGTTGGGGATGGTGGCGCAGTCACCGAAAATGAAGGAACCGTTGGCACCATACTGGGCCTTGTCGGTCACCATGACGAAGCAGGAGGATGCGTACTGGACACCCGGCTTGCATTTGATGATGGTGAAGGCGGCTCTCAGAAGGTCGGCTGTGGTGCTCTCGGCACCGCTGACCATGGCATCTCCGTCACCGAGGCGAACCATCATGGCGCCCCAGCGGAGGATGTCCTGGATGTCCTTGTGGGCCTGCTCCGGAGTCATGCCCTTCTTCTTGCGGAGCTCGTAGTACTCGTTGGCGTACTTGTCCAGGTCGGGACTGGTGGCGGGGTCGACAATCTGCATGTCGGAGACATCGACACCGATGGCGCTTGCGGCGGCCTTGACCTGCTCGACGTTACCAACCAGCGTGACGCTGGAGGCGATCTTCTGGTCGACAATCTTGCGAGCGGCCTGCAATGTCCTCGGCTCGGTTCCCTCAGGCAGCACCAGGCGCTTGTGCGCGGCTACTGCTTTTGCAATCATGGTTTCTGCGAAAGTCATTATATACATCTCCTTCGATACGGTATAAGTTTCGCTTTTCTCCAACTATCCTAGCACGAATCAATACGTTGGAAAATACAGGGCAAGCGGGCAATCCAAGATATGGATGGAAAAATCCAAGCCCATGTGAGATTGCGCAAGTGACGACGGGCGGATAGGATGGAACATCATGCGGTTTGTGCGGCCTGTTCTCCTTATGGGATTGATGTTGCTGGCCGGTCTTTTTCCGGCCGGTGCGGTCACGTATGTGGTACGTCTCGACGAGTATCCCTTGTTGTCCGATGAAACGGTGGTGGAGGAACCCTTGTTCCAGATGTTGGAGAAGGGAGCATCCCGGAACGAGGTGGAGCCGTTCCTCTCCTCCGAGGCCTCGATCGATGAGCCTTTTGCCAATGGCATGCGTCCCGTGATGGCGGCTTGCTATTATCCGGTCAAGAGCGATGTTGTCTCCTTGTTCCTTGAGCGTGGCGCCGATCCCAAGGCGGATGACGGCACGGGATTGGACGCCCTTTCCTTCGCTGCGCTGAGCGATGTCGATCCAATTGAGAAAATCAAGGTGCTTCGCACGAAGGGGCTTTCCCTGAGGACCAAGGACCAGTGGGGAAGGACCTTGCTCCATAGGGCTTCCTTCTGGGGAAAACCGGAGACATTGGGCTACCTGCTTGACGAGGGACTGCGTATCAACCAGCGGGACGAAGATGGGTATACCCCGCTGGTCTTCGCAGCCAGCAGCAATCCGGACACAAAGGCCATCCAGATGCTGGTGGACCGGGGGGCGGACGTGCGGGCGACCACGAACGAGGGAATGAACGCCTTCCTTTGTGCCGCGCTCGACAACGACAATCCGGCAGTCTTGGATGTCCTTGCCCGAAGCGGTTGCAGGAGCGACCAGGTGGACAGGCAAGGCAACGACGCACTGATGCTCAGCACGATGAACCCCAACTACGAGGTGATGCTGAAACTGCTCTTCTCCTATCCGGTGGATGTGAAGCGGGTCAACAAGCAAGGGCAGAGCGCGCTCTTGGTAGCGGCGACTTCCGATTGGAGCGGGGATGTCCTCCGGACCTTGTTGGACTTCGGGAGCGATATCCGTCTGCGGGATATGGATGGCATGAGCGTCCTTCGCACCGCCATCGATAGCGCTCTTCCCGCCCCATCGATCGGTACCTTGATTGAAGCCGGTTGTGACGTGAACGAGAGCGACAAGGAAAGCCGCACCATCCTGATGGATGCGCTTCTGTTCGAGTCCAGCGACGTACTCTCCATGCTGGTGCAAAGCGGAGCGGATCTCCAGGCAAGGGACAGCGAAGGTGCCGGCATGGCCCTCTACGCTGCCTTAAGCGGCGACCTCGCGACCCTGCGGTGGCTCGATGGACAGGGAGCCGATTGGCGCATGGTGGACAACAACGGGGGCAATGCCTTGTTGTACGCGGTATCCTCCGGTTGTACGGCCGAGGTCGTCGAGTTCCTTCTGGACCGGGGTGTCGGTCCCAATACGCCTGACCATGATGGGATCACTCCATTGATGGTCGCTAGCGAGCAAAACTTCACTGAATCAATGAGCATACTGCTCTCCAAGGGTGTCGATGTGACGGCGAGGGATACAGAAGGAAAGAGCGCGCTGCACTATGCGGCACAGGCGGGATATGCCGATAGTGTCGCCTTGCTCCTGGACAGCGGGGCGGAAATCGATGGACGGGACCAGAGGGGAATGACTCCCTTGATGTGCGCCGCGGCCACCAACATCGACGCCTCCGTGGTCGACCTGCTCCTTGCGCGGGGAGCTGATCCCGTGCTGAAAGACAAGGCAGGCTGGAACGCGCTCCGATATTACGTGCGGGACAATGCCGATGGCGGCAAGGAGATTGCCAAGAGCCTGCAGAAAGCGATGAAGAAGGCTCGGGCTTCCTTGTTCTGAGTGTTGAACCCCTAAACCCCTTCCATGTAGAATGGTCGCATGCGTGTAGGAGTCTATGGATTAGGAAGGTTCGGTGCCTTTTGGGCCCGGGTGCTGAGCGAGCACAAACTGGAGGTGTATGGGTATTCCCGCCATCCCAAAGATCCGATTGACGGGGTGACGATCGTCAGCGAGGACGAGGTGCTTTCCTGTGACGTGATTTTCCTCTGTGTCGCCATCAGCAGTTTCAGCGAGGTGGTCGAGCGGATCAAGGACAAGATCAAGCCGGGTGCGTTGGTGATGGATACCTGCTCGGTGAAACTCTATCCCTCCGACATCATGCAGAAACGCCTTTCCAACAAATGCAGTCTGATAGCGACCCACCCGATGTTCGGCCCTGACAGCGGCAAGAACGGGGTGAAGGGGCTTCCGATGATCATCTGTCCGCTATCCGCTCCGGTGGTGGAAGTCTCCAAATGGAGCCGCCTTTTCCAAGGATGGGGGCTCAGGGTCATCCGTATGACCTGTGACGAGCATGACCGGCAGGCAGCTTGGAGTCAGGGTATCACCCATTTGGTCGGGCGTGTGCTGGACGGAATGGACTTGCGGGATACTCCGATTGCGACGACGGGATTCTTGGCCCTGCGTGCCGTCGAGGAACAGACCTGCCACGATCCCCTGCAGCTGTTCTACGATCTGCAACGGTACAACCCCTACACGAGGGAGATGCGCCAGTCCTTCCACCAGTCGGTCGAGAAGATCATGAAGGATCTGAAAAACCAGGAGCAGTTGTGAGTACGGTTTGTGTCTATACGCTCGGCTGCCGGTTGAACCAGGCGGAGAGCGAGGCTGTGGCCGACGCCTTCTCGAAGCGGGGATGGACGGTGGTGGATGACACCCGTCATGCCGACCTGTATGTGGTCAACACCTGTACGGTGACCAGCAAGGCAGAGCAGAAATGTCGGCGCATGATCCGCCATTTCGCCGAGACCTCGCCGGTGGCGGTGACCGGTTGCTATGCCCAGCTGAACCAGGAGGAAATCGAGGCTCTCGGTGGTGATGTCGTGGTCTTTTCCTTGGACAAAAAGGCGAGCCTCCTCAAACTTCCTGAATACCTGGAAAGCGAACTCGATGAAGGAAAAAGCATGATTGATGCCCTGCGAGGCTATCATGGCGGGGAAAAGGAACCGTTTGCGTTTGATGCCAACGAGTTCATCTACCATAGCAGGGCGTATTTGAAGGTCCAGGATGGGTGCGACAACTCCTGCGCCTACTGCCGTGTGCATGTGGCCAGGGGCAAGGCGGTCGACCTTCCCGTCGAGGAAGCGGTACGCCGTGCTCTCGCCATCGAAAAGCAAGGCTTCCATGAAATCATGCTGACCGGGGTGAACCTGACCATGTACGACCATGGCGGAAAGGGGCTGGGTGCCTTGGTCGAGGCGCTTCTTTCCGCTTTGGGGCCGGACATGCGCCTTCGTCTCTCATCGATGGAGCCCGACCATGTGGATGACCGGCTCTTGGATACGTTCAGCGATTACCGGATGCAGCCCCATTTCCATATTCCTATCCAGAGCGCGAGCAGGAAGGTGCTGGCCCGGGTCAACCGCTTTGACGACATGGATCATGTCCGCTACGTGCTGGATCGGGTGCGCGGACTGAAGGACGACCCCTTCATCGCCGCCGACGTGATTACCGGGCTTCCTGCGGAAGGAGAGGCAGAGTTTCAGGAAAGCTATGACTTTTTCCGAAAAGAGGGCTTCACGATGATGCACGTGTTTCCCTTCTCGCCCAGACCTGACACCCCGTTGGAAAAGGCAAAGGACCGGGTGCCCGAGTCCGTGCGTGACGAGCGGGCCAGAATCCTCAGGGCGCTGGCTGAAGAACTGTACGATGCCTACCGCGAGCGACAGACCGGCAAAGTGGCGGAAGCGATCCTCGAGACACGCAAGAATGGCGTCTGGACGGGAACCTCGGGGAACTATCTCCCCGTGACCATCAACGGGACAGCTCCTTTCGCCAAACGCGGGGATCTGGTCAGAGGGGTGTTCGGGAAGCACGCCGCATCGATTGATGTGATGGGATGAGTGTTGTTCTGTTGGGGGGGAAAACTGGATAACCAGTTTTTCCCGTTTGTTTGCATTCTTTTCCAATAGTTGCAGATTGGGTATGTGGTTTGCGGTTTCTTGTGTCTGCATTTCTTTTTCTCTTTGTAAAAGCACAAAATTGACGAGGCCTGAAAAGGGGAAAAATGAGCCCAAAAGGAGAAACTTGTCTGTTTACAGCTTGCAGATAGGGGGCCAAAGATACCTTGTGCAGAACGCGAAAAGGTGGTTTGTATGTCGCAACACTCCAAAGGGTATGCGTGGAAGCAGATCAAACGGTGCAAGTACCTGTATCTGATTCTGTTGTTGCCCATCATCTATTACGTTACGTTCAAATACGCGCCGATGTATGGTGTCATCGTCGCGTTCAAGAACTACAACATCGTCAAGGGAATCATCCATAGCCCTTGGACCGGATTGAAGTACTTCCGGAAGTTCATCGCCGACCCGTATTTCTGGAAAGTGGTGCGCAATACCTTCCTGCTTTCCTTCTACAACATCCTTTTCGGTTTTCCGATGCCGGTGGTTATCGCCGTGCTGTTGAACGAAGTCACCAATGTGAAGTTCAAGCGGGTCATCCAGTCGATCACCTATCTGCCCCATTTCATCTCCACGGTGGTGGTGTGCGGCATGCTGGTCAACGTGCTCGCCAGTGACGGCCTTGTCAACCAGATTGTCCGTGCTTTCGGCCATGAGACGGTCCAGTTCCTCATGTACCCGCAGTATTTCCGCACGATTTACATCATCAGCGAGATCTGGCAGACCGCGGGGTGGACCAGCATCATCTACCTGGCGGCCCTGACTGGCATCGACCAGGAGGTGCTGGACGCTGCGACGATTGATGGAGCTTCGCGGTTGCAGCGGATCTGGCACGTGACGATTCCGGCAATCCTGCCGGTCATCTCCACCATGCTGATCATGAATTTGGGCAGGATGATGAACCTGGGCTACGAGAAGGTCCTGTTGCTCTATAACGGTTCCACCTACGAGACGGCCGACATCATCTCCACCTATGTGTATCGGCGCGGCATTCTGGGCAACAGCTTCAGCTATGCGACCGCTGTCGGGCTTTTCCAGTCGGTCGTCGGCATCGTGCTGTTGCTGATGGCGAACACGATTTCGAAGAAACTCTCGGAAACGAGCCTGTGGTGAGGTGCGTCATGAAGAACCTGTTGAAGCGCAGAAGCGGAAATCTCCTGTTTGACATCTTCAATATCACTTTCCTGGTGTTGCTTGCCTTCATCACCCTGTATCCGATGTGGTACATCGCGATTGTCTCGATTTCCAGCGCGACCCATATCAATCTGGGAGACGTGAAATTCATACCCAAGGGCATCAACTTCACCGCGTACCGGATTGTCTTCCAGAACGACAAGATTTGGACTGCGTACCGCAATACCATCCTCTACACGGTGGTCGGCACGCTGATCAATGTGATGATGACGGCCATGTGCGCCTACCCGCTTTCCCGAAAGGACCTGTATGGCAGACGTCCGATTACGGTCTTCATCACGCTGACCATGTTTGTCAGCGGGGGCATGATTCCGCTGTATCTGGTCATCATGAACCTGCGCATGATCAACACCATGTGGGCCATCGTCCTGCCGCCGGCGATCAGCACCTACAATATGATTGTCATGCGTACCAGTTTCGAGGCGATTCCCATTTCCCTGACGGAGAGCGCCTACCTGGATGGAGCGAACGACATGCAGATTCTAGGAAAGGTCATCATGCCGCTCTCCAAGCCCATCCTTGCGACCATGACGCTTTTCTATGCGGTCAGCCACTGGAACTCCTTCTTCCCTGCCATGCTCTACCTGAACAGCCAGGACAAGTATCCGGTGCAGGTCATCATGCGCGACATCGTCATTGCCGGCGATATGGCTGACGAGTTTGGAGACATCCAGGGTTCGGTCGCCATTGTAGCCACCAACTACAAGTACGCCGTGATCATCATCTCCATGGTCCCCATCTTGTGTGTCTACCCGTTCCTGCAGAGGCACTTCACCAAAGGTGTGCTTGTCGGTGCAGTCAAGGGTTGATGGATATGAAGCGATTCTCAAAGGAGGAAGCGATGAGAACTTCTATGAAGGCGACGCTGGTCGCGTTAGGCGCCAGCATGTTGCTGTCGGTCCCTGTCTTCGCGCAGGGAAGCAAGGAGGCGGCGCCTGCCGCCCAGACGGAGAGCGTTGCCCAGGATGCTTCTGGGAAGCTCAGTCCTAATCCGGTGACCATCAGGGTCATGATGATGGACCACCCGAACCAGCCGTGCAAGAACTACGGACCCGCCCAGCAGGAGATCTTCAAGCGGACCAACGTCAAGCTTGACTACGAGATCATCCCGTATTCCAGCTTCGACGAGAAGAAGAGCGTGCTGCTTGCCACGAACAACTGGCCTGATATCGGATATATACGCGCCAGCGATATCCCGACCTACGCGAACACTGGCATCTTCGAGCCGTTGATGCAGTATGTCAACGAAAAGGACATGCCGAACTTCTACAAGTTCTGGCAGAAGTTCCCTGACATGAAGAAATACCTGGTCGGCGGAGAGCTCTATGCATTCCCGGTCGTCCAGCGGGAGGAGACCGCCAACGGGTTCGGACCGGTCATGAGGACCGACCTCCTGCAGAAGGCGAACCTGCCTGTTCCGCAGACTTGGGACGAGGTGATCGACACCGTCGGCGAGTTGCAGAAGCAGAATCCGGGCACCATCGGCATCACCGGCCGCAAGGGCACCAAACAGCTGATGAAGACGTTGAGCTACTTCCTCGGCAGCGGCTACGGTTCCAACGGACTGTACTACGATTACGACAAGGGCGGGTATGTCTACGGTCCTGCCACCCAAGAGTTCAAGGCGGTCCTTCGCTGGCTGAACAAGGCCTATACCAAGGGAGTGCTGGATCCTGATTTCGCCACCACGACGAAAGAGCAGATGGACAGCAAGCTCTCCTCCGGGAAGGCGCTGATGTACATTGACAATTCCGGTTTCGGCCAGACCTACACCTTGAGTTTGCGCAAGGTTCCCGGCCAGGAGAACGGTACCCTGCAGATCATTCCGATTCCTGCCAACGAGTTCGGTCAGAGAAGGGCGATTTCCTATACCAAGGATCTTGCCGACCGTTTCTTTGCCGTCAATGCCTCGGGCAAGAATATCAAGACCTGCATCAAGCTGATTGACTGGATGTACGGCAAGGAGGGTAGCGATGTCACCAACTATGGCGTCGAAGGCTACTCCTACGAACTGGACAAGGATGGAAACCCGCAGTTCCTGCAGTCCTACCTGGACAAGATGAAGGCAGCGAATCCCAATGTCACCTACTATGACATCTACGCCGACCTTGGCATCACCAAGCTGAACTTCACCATGTACACCTGCAACACCAAGACCTGGTTCCAGCTGGACAAGGCCCTTGGCAACTGGAATGAGGTTTCCGATGAATATTGGAGCATCATTGCAAGCGACTCCGCGTACAAGCCGCCGGTAATCGACCCGCCACTTTCTCCCGAACAGGCGGAAGAGGCCGCCGACCTGCTGAACGACCTTTCCAACATCGTCGACCAGCAGTATGACAAGTTCATCATGGGCGTGGAGCCGATCGACAACTGGGATAGCGTCATCAAGCAGTGTGACGCGAAGGCCAGAAAGCTCGAGAAAATCTACAATGACGCCAATGGGTTGTTCAAATAAGGTTTTCCCTAGGTAGAATAGGATCAAGGAGGAGGCGGTATGAGGCAGTCACTGCATGTCAGCAGGTTCTTCATCCGCCTCCTTGTATCTTTTCTGCTTCTGATCCTCTTTTTCGCATTGGCGCTGATCGGGTTCCAGCTCAGGCAGCGTGGCAACCGGCGGGCGCAGATTGTTTCTCGTCTGAACGAGGCCTTCCAGTCGGTCGCCATCACCATCGACACCCAGGTTTCTACCGTGCAGAACTTGGGCGTCACGTTCTTCCTGGAGCCCGACGCGGTGCTCTATTTCCGTCCGGACAGGGAGAAGACGCTGGAGGAAAAAAGCCAGCAGTGGCGGCTGCACCGCCTGCTCAGCCAACAGGAGCTGATCATGCCGAGCGTGGTGAAGAACCTCTTCGCCTATATCCCCGGTGACACGATGGTGATGACCTCCGCCGGCCACTATGACACGCCGTTCTTCTTTTCCCAGATCAACTCCTATGAGGACTATGATGAGCGGTTCTGGGAGACCCGTTTTTCCCGTGGAGGGGAGAAGACGGTGCTTCCCGCGACGATGTTGCTTCTGCGAGGCGCCAAGCTTCCTGTCCTCCCGATCGTCACGACCGCCCGCATCTCCAACCATACGGTGGTCCATGTCAGCAACATGAGCATGCCGGCGCTTCAAAATCTCTTTGTCGACGCCGCCCTTGGAGGATCGGCCATCTTCGCCTTGGTCCGGCAGGATGGGCAGTTGCTCTACAGTTCCGATCCTTCGGTGGTCGATGCGGACAATGTCCAGACTTGGCTCGGCCGCCCATCCGGGACGCAGACAGGCTCCTGGTACCAGTTTTCCTTTACCGGAGGCGAATTGGAGTGGAAGTATCTTGCCTTGGTCCCGAAGAGCGAGATATCCCGCGCCATGAACCCCGGCATCCTCATCTGGATTGTCATCCTGCTGCTTGCCTTCTTCGCCGTCTGCATCGCGCTTCTGCTTTCCTCCAGGCTCTACCGTCCCATCGGGCAGGTCAACCGGATGATTCCCCAACAGGCGGGGGATTCGAATGACGAGATCGTCCGGATCCAGCAAGGAATCGGACGGTTGATCAACGACAAGCAGTCCATGCAGGAGTCCTATGCGCGCCATGCGTTGCATCTGTTTCTGCTGGGTTTGAAAAGCGAGGATTCCGAGACTTTGAGACAGGTCATGCGTGACCGGTTCCATTTCCAGGGAGAGCGGCTTGTCTGCTCGTTGTTCCTCTTTGATTTCCATTCTTCGTTCTACCAGCAGATGGACAAGGAGCAACGACGCCTTTTCGTCTCCAAAATTCCATTGAAGCTTGAAACCTATATGGGGCATGTGGCACCCAGCATGGTCTTCGACCTGCACGGTGGCATGTTGGCCTGCATCACGGGTGTCAGCCCGCTGGACCATGAGCGGATGGTGGAAGGCATCCGTGGCTGCAAGGTGCTCTTCGAGCAGGATTTCTCCCATTACACCCTGCATATCGGCATCGGGAGCAGCGTCGAGTCTTTGGAAAAGATTTCCGCCTCCTACAGCCAGGCCTTGCAGGCGGTGCGCTCGATCGGCAAGGATGTCGGCTTCGGCGTGGTCGCGTTCAGCCAGTTGCAGAAGCCTGACAAGGTCAGCTTCGATTTCTATGACCAGAAGGCGCTTGAGCAGTCTCTGCTGGGTGGTACCGGCATGACCCTCTCCAGCCTGTTGGACGGCATTTTTTCCCGCAACGACCCTGCTTCTCTTTCCGCTGAAAGCATCCATGACTTGAACGGGCAATTGTACCAGATTGCGAGCCATGTGCTTGCCAGCCAACAGGTGGACGCGAAGATGGAGAGCGGACCCGCCCTGGTTGCATGGCTGCAACACCCCCATGGCGATGGCAGGGAAGAGGTGCGGGCCTACTTCCTGGAGGTGCAGCAGCACGTGGCCAGCCTTGCTCCAACTGGAGCCGAGGTGAGCCTTGCCCGGGATGCGGATGCCTTCATCGCGACCCATTACCAAATACCCCTCAGCCTGGATATCATCGCCAGCCGCTTGGGTGTGACCGGCAAGTACCTTTCCCGTGTCTACAAAGCCCAAAGGGGGGTGAACCTCACAAGCGCGGTCTCCCGCATCCGCATGGAGCGGGCCAAGGTGCTGCTTCGTGAGGAAAACCTGAAAATCGGGGATGTCGCGACCGCTGTCGGGATGGACAGCCGTGCGACGTTCCTGCGTGTCTTTAAGAAAACCATCGGCATCAGCCCGACCGAATACCGTGCCTTGATCGCACAGGAAGGGTTGCCGGCAGGAGGAAACAATGAGTCTGAGAATCATCAGTAACCAACGGGAGGACATCGTCACGAGCCAGCAGCGTCCGACAGACAGCGCCCATGCCTCGACTGTCCTGGAGCTGAAAGACGGGTCTTTGTTAGTCGCCTGGTTTGGCGGCAGTTGGGAGAAAGATCCCAATGTGGCCATCTGGACGGCGACAAGGAGCAGGGAAGGAAAGTGGTCCTATCCCCGCAAGGTTGACGACGTCATCGGCGTCGCGCAGTGGAATCCGGTCCTTTTCCGGCTTCCTGATGGGAACATCATGCTTTTCTTCAAGGTGGGTGCCACCATCCCCGAGTGGCAGACGTTCGTGAGGGTGTCCTCGGACGAGGGGAAAACCTGGAGCGAACGACGTGAACTGGTTCCTGGCGACACCTCGGGTGGCCGCGGTCCGGTCAAGAACAAGCCGATCCTGCTCTCTGACGGCAAGACGATTGTCGCCCCTGCCAGCAAGGAGAGCGAGGTTGAGTGGGATGCCTTCGTCGATATTTCCCGGGACAACGGCAAGAGCTGGGAGCGGAGCGAGTTCGTCCCCGTGCGCCATGCCGGCTACAACATCCAGGAGGTCGACCAGCCCTACGAGAAACACCGTCTTTGGGGCAAGGGGATGATCCAGCCCAGTCTGTGGGAGGACGAGAAGGGGCTGCATATGTTCTGCCGGACCAACGGAAGCTGGATTTTCCGTAGCGATTCGACCGATGGCGGAAGAAGCTGGTCGCTTGCCTACGATACGGGACTTGCCAACAACAACAGCGGGCTCGACCTGGTCAGGATGCGGGATGGCGTTCTGGTGCTTTGCTGCAATCCGGTCCACAACTTGCCTGGCTACTACAAGGGGCCGAGGACTCCACTTTCCCTGCTGTATAGCGAGGATGGCGGAGGCCATTGGGAAAAGCTCTGCGACCTGGAGGACGGGCAGGGCGACTATTGCTATCCGGCCATCATCCAGGCCAGTGACGGGTCGCTTTGCGTCACCTACACCTGGCGTCGCGAGCGTATTGTCTATTGGAATCTCAAGGTGGAGAGACGGTGATGGAACACAGGCACGAGGTCCCAGCTGCCTATCGCTCGTTGTTCTTCTGGGCATGGGACGACAAGCTCGAGCCGGACGAAATCCGCAGGCAGGTCAGGCTGATGCACGCCCAGGGGGTGGGTGGATTCTTCATGCACTCCCGCTTTGGATTGGAGACTCCCTACCTTGGCAAGGAATGGGACGAGGCCGTCAAAGCGGCGGTGGACGAGGCAAAGCAGCTCGGCATGGAGGCTTGGATCTACGATGAGGACCGATGGCCGAGCGGGTTCTGTGGCGGCCGTGTCCAGCAGGCGGTCGGAGGCCTCGAGGGACTTACCCTCGAGGTGACCGATTCCCTTCATTTCCAGCCGGAAGGGACGGAACTGCTCTACTGGAGCGCTGCGTGCGAAGGGGATGACCTGTCCAGCCTTGCTCTCCTTCAGAAGCCGGAAGAACGGAAGGGCGAGAAGCTGTTGGTGTTGCGTTTGGAGACGAGCGGGCCGTCGGCCTGGTTCAACGGGTATCCGCCTCCGAACAATCTGGACCCGAAAAGCGAACAGGAGTTCCTGCGGCTTACCCACCAGCACTATGCCGATATGGTGGGAAGCGAGTTCGGCAAGACCCTCAAGGGGTCGTTCACCGATGAGCCGTCGATGGCGGACCGCCACGCCGCCTTCAACCCGAAACGTAGCTGGATTCCCTGGGCGTCCGGCATGCGTGCATGGGTGAAGGAACTGCTTGGTTATGATTGGCTGCCGCTTGCCCCCTATCTCTATTTCAACCATGCGGAAAGCGCCAAGGTCCGCCACGACTACTGGCATGCGGTAGCTCTGCGCTTCGAGGACTGCTATTCCCGCCAGATTGGCGATTGGTGCAAGGCCCATGGCATCATCTCCACAGGCCATTTCCTGCAGGAAGACAAGCTGGGGCTTTGCACCCGGGTCAACGGGTCGGTCATGCCCCACTATACCCACCAGGATATCTGCGGTATCGACCTGTTGGGGGAGCAGACACAGGAATACCTGACCCTGAAGCAGTGTTCCAGCGTCGTCCATCAATGGCACAAACCGGGCATGCTGGTCGAGACCTATGCGGGAACTGGCTGGCAGTTCTCCTTTGAAAGCATGAAATGGATCGGGGATTGGATGTATGCCCTTGGGGTGACGCGACGTTGCCAGCATCTTTGCCTGTACAGCTTGCGGGGATGCCGGAAGCGGGACTATCCGCCCAGCTTCAACTACCACAACAGCTGGTACGGCAAGCTGGGGGTGATGGAGGAGTACTTCGCCCGGCTTTCCGAATATTTGTGCCAGGGTGAGCCGCGAAGGGATGTGCTCTTGCTGCATCCATCATCGACAGCCTGGATGCACATGGGGTGCTCCCCCTATGGAAACCCGGTGCGCCGGAACGAACGGGACCTTCCGCAGGTGGATGCGCTTGGCGGGCGCTTGAACGAGTTGCTGCGGTTCCTCTGCGGGCAGCACTACGATGTCGACCTTGGTGACGAGACGCTGATCGAGCGTTCCGGAAGGGCGGAGCAAGGACTGCTGTCCATCGAGCGAGCCAGCTACCCTGTGGTGGTGCTACCGGAAATCGAGACGGTGTATCCTTCGACATTCCGGCTTTTGAAGGAGTTCAAGGAACAGGGTGGAACGTTGATCCTGTACAAGACGGTGCCTTCCCGCCTTTCCGGAGAGCCGGATGAAAAGGTCCGGGAGTTCTTTCAGAAATGTTCATTGGTGCCGGATGAGACCCGACTGGTCTCCCTCCTGGAACGGGTTGTCCCCAGACCGCTTTCGATAACCGAAGGAGCGCGGCAATGTCCTTGGGTCATCACCCAGGTCCGAGAGGATGGGAAGCGGGTGATCGCCTTTGCCGCCAACAATGACAGGCTGGAAGCCCATCGTCTTCACTTCGCCCCCATCTGGCGGGGTTCGGTAACCCGGATCGACCCCTTTTCCGGAGAACAAGAACAGGTCCAGGTGCATTCCGACGGCTCGTGGGATGAGGAGGTGGAGCCGACGGGAAGCCGCCTCTATCTGATTGATACCGGCAAGGCAGGGGAAACGGACTTTGTGGAGAGGAACCCTGACTACCTTGGCAGTCTCGCTCTTGCAGGTCCGTTCCGCTACCGGCTGGACCAGCCGAACGTGCTGACCCTTGATCGTTGCAGTTACCGGCTGGAGGACGGCCCCTGGTCTTCAGTGATGGAGATCTGGCAGGCACAGGAGGAGGTGCGTCGGGCCCTTGGCATGGTCTCGCTTCTGGATGACGAGATCGCCCAGCGCTATACGTGGGACCGGAAGCCGCACCCGAACGACGGCAAGAAGCTCAGCCTTCGCTACCACGTTGTTCTGAGCGCAGACCTGCCTCTGACCTTGGTGGTCGAGGATGCCAGGCTGTTTCAGGTGATGGTGGATGGAAAGCCGGTGTCGATGGTTCCGAACGGGTATTTCCTTGACCGGAGCTTTGAGAAAGTAGGGCTTGGTACCATCAAGTCAGGTATCCATGAACTGGTGCTCACCTGTTCCTACACCAATGCGATGGAACTGGAGAACATCTACCTGGTTGGTGTTTTCGGGGTTGACGGACAACGCGTCCTAGGATCTCTTCCTGCGACGTTGTCCATCGGAAGTTGGTGTGGCCAGGGGCTCTTCCATTACCCGGGAAGCGTTTGTTACCAGAGTGATTTCACGGCACGGAAGACGAAAGCCCTCTATCTCTCCCTGCCAGCGTGGAAGGCCACGATGGTGACGGTGGTCCTGAACGGAACATCCTTCGAGCTCCCGTATCCTGGACTCGGGGGGGTGGACCTTTCGGGGGCGGTGCAGGAAGGGGAGAACCACCTTTCCATCCGGCTCTGGGGCAGCATGCGGAACATGATGGGTCCGCTGCATCTTCCTCAGGAGCCGGAGATGACGGGTCCGGGAAGCTTCACCACCAAAGGGGAAAGCGGTTACCATCTGCTTCCGTATGGCTTGATGGAGAGTCCGGTCTTGTTGTTTGATGGCATTGTATCCGGGCAACCGGAAAAGGAGCGGGCAGATGATTGTTGATCGTATTGCATATCTGGAAACCTACGAGTCGGTGATTCCCTATGCCAAGGAGATTGCCAAGGTCTTGAAAACGGATTTGGTCAAAGATGGCAGGTATGAGGGTGATGGGGACAGGTTCTTCTACACGGTGAGTACCGTCAGTACCCGCGCCAAGGGAACCAAGGGGTACGAGACCCATGCCGTGTATGCTGACGTGCAGGTGGTGCTTGAGGGCCGCGAGTGCATGGATCTCGGGCGCGAGATCAAGGAGACCTGCAGTTACGACGAGGAGCAGGACATCCAGTTCTTTACCGGAGAGCTGGCTTCCCGCTGGCATGCCGTGCCAGGCTGGTTTGTCGTTTTCCTGCCTGGTGAAGCCCATGAGCCCTTGATCCAGGAGGAAAAGCCGGAAAACGTCCGCAAGGTGGTCTTTAAGGTGAAGATGGCCTGAAGGTTTCCGTGCATCACTGTTTGGGTGGCTTCGGGAGAGGCCACCTTTTTTCTTTGTGTTTCAATCAATTGCAATGTGTTTGCGGGATAGCTGTCTTACAGCATTGCAATTTATCAGGTTTTCCTTGACAGGCTGTTCTTCCCATGAAACGATACAAACAAAAGGAGATGTTATCCATATGAAGAAAGCTGTTGCTGTCCTCATGGCTTTGTCCTTGGCGGGCACCTTGTTCGCTCAGGGCTCAAGTGAAAGTGGTTCTGCCCCGAAGGGTGGGAAGAAGCCCGTGCTGAAGTGGAGTTCCGTACAGGCATCCACCTCCGTCATCAGCCAGGGTGTCGACAAGATTGTCGATTACATCAACAAGAACGCTACTGGCATCGAGGTCCAGTACTATTCCGGCGGCCAGCTTGGAGGTTCCCGCGACCAGGTCGAAGGCGTGAGCACCGGCATGATCGATGTCGTCACCGAAGGGCCCGCCCAGTTCGGCCAGCTTGTCCCGTTGATGAGCATGGTCGAGGCTCCCTATATCTACCGCGATTTCAACCATCTCGACAAGGCTTTGAAGGGGCACTTCGGCCAGGTGCTTGAGGCGGAGATGGAGAAAAAGGACATGCATATCCTCGGCGATTTTTACTATGGAACCCGCCAGCTCTCCACGACCAACACCCCGGTCAACTCGATTGCCGACCTGAAGGGGCTGAAGATTCGTGTTCCTGAGGTCAACACCTACATGGATATGGTCAAGAGCTGGGGCGCCAACCCGACTCCGCTTTCCTTCAACGAGCTGTATCTCGGTCTGCAGCAGAACGTCGTCGCCGGACAGGAAAATCCGTTGACCACGTTTGACAGCGCGAAGTTCTACGAAGTCCAGAAATACCTCGTGCTGACCAACCACATCATCTGCTCCAACGTCTTCATCATCAATAAGGGCGTATGGGACGGTATCAGCGACGCCGACAAGAAAGTCGTCAACGACGCTGTCAAGATTGGTTGTGACTATATCACCGAGACCACCTACAAGCAGGAGGGCGAGTTGCTCGATGCCTTCAAGGCCAAGGGCGTGACCGTCATGACTCCGGATGTGGCTCCGTTCCGCGAGGCAACCTTGCAGACCATCAGCGACAACTACGGCGACAAGTGGGGCAGGGACCTCATCGACGAAGTCGTCAACCTGAAATAAGAGCCGACAACCACGGGGCAGGGGCTTCACGCTTCTGCCCCGTCCTGTTTCCAAACTTTCCCAGAGGGTTCCTATGCGTAAATTCATTGACAAATGCATGTCCGCGGTCGAACAGTTGCTCAACTGGCTTGCGGTCGTCATGTTCATCGTCATTTTCTGCGCCGCGATGGCACAGATCGTCATGCGGTGGATCTTCAACAATCCCTTTACTTGGTCCGAGGAACTGATCCGTCTGTTGTTTGTCTGGATTTGTTTCCTTGGGTGGACGTTCGCCTCGAAGCACGGCACCCACATCCAGATTACCGCCGTCATCAATACGCTCCCCCCGATGGGACAGAAGATCCTTGCGACCTTCAACCTCCTGCTGACCATCATGTTCTCGGTGTTGCTCGTCGTCTACGGTATCGAGATGACGAGGAAGGGGGTTTCGATGCAGGCGGTCTCGTTGCCCGGGGTCAACTTCGCCATGGTGTACGTCGCCTGCCCGGCTTGCAACGCGGTCATCTGTATCTATGAAATCTTGAAAATCTTTGACCTTTGGATTCCGAAGGCGGAAGTGAAGGAGGCATCTGTATGACACTGGCGTTTATGGTCTTTTTCATCCTGCTTTTCACGGGTCTCCCGCTCTACGTGAACCTTGGCCTTACCTCGTTCCTGTTCATTTTCCTTCACGGCTTCAAGGCCATCACCGCCATCCAGCGCATTGCCATGGCGGCCAACTCTTTCACGTTGATCGCCGCTCCCTTCTTCATCATCATGGGGAATCTGATGAATTCCTCGGGTGTCACGAAGCGGATGTTCAACTTCGCCAATGTCTTGGTCGGCCATCTTCCCGGTGGCCTCGGGCATGCCAACGTCGTCGCTTCGGTACTGTTCGCCGGCATGTCAGGAACGGCTGTCGCCGACGCCGGCGGGCTTGGCAACGTCGAGATCCAGGCCATGCGGGACAAAGGTTTTGACGATGATTTCTCCTGCGCCATCACTGCCGCGAGTTCCGTCATCGGGCCGATCATCCCTCCGTCGCTTCCGATGGTCATCATCGCTGTCGCCGCCGAGGCTTCGGTGGGCCGTCTGTTCATCGGTGGAATCCTGCCTGGTCTGACGATGGCGGTCAGCCTGATGCTGATGGTCGCCTACTACGCCAAGAAGCGGAACTATCCCCGCAACCCGAAGCCGACTTTGAACGAGGTTGGCGTGGCTTTCCGCGAGGCATTCCTCGCCCTGATGAGCCCGGTCATCCTGGTTGCCGGCATCTTCAGCGGCATCTTCACGCCGACCGAGGCTGCCGTCGTGGCTGCCGCCTATTCCCTGATTCTGGGGGTGTTCGTCTACCACGAGATCAGGCTGAAGGATCTTCCGAAGGTGATCCTCTCGACGATCGAGACCAACGGTGTCGTCCTGGCCTTGGTCATGACGGCGAGCCTGTTTGGCTGGGTGCTGACGGTCAGCCAGGTGCCTCAGAAGATGAGCGAGTTCCTGGTGAGTTTCACTTCGAGCCGCATTCTGGTCCTGCTGATTGTCAACATCTTCCTGTTGGTCGTGGGCATGTTCATGGAGGCTACCGCCGCCATCCTGATCCTGACCCCGATCCTGATTCCTGTGATGGCAAGCTATGGGGTCGATGTGACGCAGGGGTGTCTGATCATGATCCTCAACCTGATGATTGGCGTCGTCACGCCCCCGGTCGGAGTGGTGCTCTACATCATCTCCAATATCGCAAAGGTGAAGTTCGAGCGGGTGGTGAAGGCCACGCTTCCCTTTTTCATCCCGCTTGGCATCACGTTGGCGCTTGTCACCTTCGTGCCTTTCTTCACGACCTTCTTGCCGAACCTTTTCTACGGAACGGTCTGATGAAAGAAATTCTGTCCTTCCTCTTTGCATATGCTGTCTAACAGGTTGACAGGTAGCAAAGAGAGAAGGATGATGGAAACGTACCTACACCATCATATCCAAGGAGTATCGGAATGAAGCAGACATATCAGGGTTGCTGGCCTACGATGATCACGCCGTTCACCAGCGACAACAAGGTGGATTACAAGGGAATCAAGGAATTGGTCGACTGGTATGTCGACCGGGGCGCTGACGGGATTTTTGCCGTCTGCCAGTCCAGCGAGATGTTTTTCCTGAGCCGGCAGGAAAAGCTGGATGTCGCCCGCGCTGTGGTGGACGCGAACGCCGGCCGTATCCGTGTCATCGCAAGCGGCCACACCTCGGACGACCACCAGGAGCAGGTCGACGAGCTGGGAGCGATGTCGAAGACTGGCGTCGATGCCGTGGTGCTGGTTTCCAACCGCATGGCCAAGAGGGACGAGGGGGCGGATGTCTTCAACCGGAACGCCGAGGATATGTTCCGCCAGCTGCCTGATGTCACCTTCGGCCTCTATGAGTGTCCGTACCCCTATCTGCGGCTTTTGACTGACGATTTCCTGCAGGACTGCGCCAAGACGGGAAAGCTGGTCTTCCTGAAGGATGTCTCTTGCGCCCGTGAGATCCAGAAGCGGAGGGTGGAACTTGTCAAGGGAACCAACCTGGCCTTGTTCAACGCCAATACCTCGACCTTGCTGGAGTCTTGGAAGGACGGCTATGTCGGCTACAACGGAGTCATGGGCAACTTCCACATCGATATCTACAAATGGATGTTCGACCACTTCCGCGACCAGCCGGTTTTGGCCCAGCAGGTACAGGACTGGCTGACCATGGCGGCAGTCACCGAGGCGAGAGCTTACCCGGTCAACGCCAAGTTCCACTGCCAGCTGACAGGGTTGCCCATGACCTTGGTCACCCGTGCCAAAGATCCCTCGATCCTCAACGAGAACGCCCGTCACGAGATCGAGAGTCTCATCAACCTGGAGCGAGAGGAACGACAAAGGCTCGGGTTGAAGCTGTAAGGTTTGTGCACCAGTTCTCAGGCAAAAGGGCTGTCTCGTTACTCCAACCAGTCGCAAGGCAGCCCCTTTTTCATGCAATGGTTTATGATAAAACAAAATACATTGCGCCATACACACGTAAAAGGGTTGCCCATGCAATCAAAAATATGATGTAATTATTTTACTTGCAAATAATTAACACTTTTGCCTCTTGTGGACATTCATGCTCTTGCTACACTCGCGAACGTTTTCGGACGTTTCGGGGCCCGTTGGTGTGTACCCCGTTTGATGCAGGCATGGGCGGGTTTCCCAATCGTTTTTCCTATTCATGGGTTTTGCAATCGTTTGTCTCGCCTCAATCTTCGCTTCCTTGCGATTTCGGAAGATGTGCTTTGGATACAAGAGAGTTGTTCTTTCACAAATACGTTTTCTTGTATGAATTGCATTGTATGGTAATAAGATATTGCGATTAAAATTTCTTTTTCACAAAATTGTTGACAGATTTGAGATAATGGTAAGACACTTTACCTATAAGACAGGTTGAAAGGTTCTTGTCGTCAATCAAAAAGGAGTTTGTCATGAAGAAAACCACTATTGCCATGCTTGCGCTCTCGCTTGCCATTCCGATGGCGTTCGCGCAAGGCGGTTCTGAAAAGGGTTCCGGTTCCTCGGAGAAGCCGGTTGAATTGATTTTTACCTCCGTGTCTGTCACTGGCGATTCGCATACCACCGCCATGACCGCATTTGCCGACAAGGTGAAGGAGTTGTCCGGTGGATCGGTTATCTGCAAGACCTATGCCGACGGCACGCTCTTCTCTTCGGAGAACGAGTTTGACGCCATCGTCAATGGCGAGGCCGACCTGGCATATCTTTCGTTCCCGACGCTCTCCACCCAGAAGGGACTGGAGTGGTGCGCAATGATCAATAGCGGATATTTCTGGTCCAGCTATGAGCACATGACCAGTGTCCTCAATGGCGACATCGGCAAGAAGGATATCTTCCCCCGCATCGAGGAGAAGGTGAATGTCGTTCCTCTTGGCGCCTTCTATCTCGGAGCCCGTGTCGTCAACACCCGCAACCGCGCGATCAACAAGTATTCCGACATGAAGGGATTGTTGCTGCGCATGCCGAACTCCGCCGCGTGGCTGCATTTGGGCGAGGCTTTGGGAGCCAACCCGACTCCGCTGTCCTTCAGCGAGCTGTATACCTCGTTGCAGACAGGAGCCATCGACGGTCAGGACAACCCGCTTCCGACCGACGTTTCCGCCAAGTTCTACGAGGTAGCCAAGTATGTCGCCATTACCAACCATGTCGTCGACAGCATTCTGCCCTGCATCAACAAGGACAAGTGGAACAGCCTTTCCGACAAGCAGAAAGATGCGGTCCGCGGTGCCATCGAGTACGCGAAGAAGATCAATGACGACGCACGTATCGCCGAGGAGGCGAAGGACGTCCAGATCCTCGAGCAGAATGGCGTGACCGTCACGCATCCTGATCTCGCGGATTTCAAGAAGAACGTCACCGCCTACTATACCGCCCACCCGGAACAGACTGGCGAGTGGGATATGGACCTGTACAAGAAGATCCAGGCGGCGGCGAAATAAGCTGTTGTCCTTTTGGGGGGATGCGGGACTACGACCGCATCTCCTTTTTTTCTCATAAGGGGGATTTCGCATGAGAAAAGCGCTGTGGAAACGGATTGCAGATGGCGTCGATGTCGTGCTCGAGGTCATCACCGATCTTTCTTTTCTGGTTATTTTCTGCACGTTCATGCTGGCCATCGTCAGCCGGTATTTTTTCAAGAGGCCGGTGACTTGGAGCTACGAGATTTCTGTGCTCGGCTACATCTGGACCATGTTCTTCGGGGTGGGGTTGGCCATGAAACGGGACGAACATGTCGTGTTCGGCTTGGTCTTTGACGTGTTGCAGCCGAAGGGCAAGTTCGCCTTCTACCTGTTCTATAACATCCTGTTGCTGTTCCTTCTTTTCGTCTCCACGATCCCATGCCTGCGCGCGCTGATGACCCGGACCATGGTTACCGGAGTCCTGAAGATGCCCTACAAGGTGGTCTTCTGCCCGTTCATGCTGATGTACGTCGACATGATGTACCGCACCGTCATGAATATCCTGAAAGCCAAACACACCTATCTGGAGGCTGCATGATGAGTTTCCCTGTCATCGCATTGTTCGTTTCGCTTGCGCTCTGCTTTATCATCCGCATGCCGATTTCCCTGTCCATGCTGGCGGCCTCGATCATCTATTTCCTGGTCAAGGGTCCGCAGATGTTGGGACAGGTCTTCACCGTCATCACCGGCAACATGTACGCAAACTACACGATGCTGGCCGCACCTCTGTTCATCTTCATGGCCAACGTGCTGAACGAGAGCGAGGTAACCGACAAGATCTTCGCCTTCTGCAACGGCCTGCTTGGCCGCATGAAGGGCGGTACCGCCCAGGTCAATGTCGCCATCAGCCTGATTTTCAGCGGCATGACCGGCTCTGCGATCGCCGACGCCTCGGGTATCGGTGTCATGGAGATCGAGCAGATGAAGAAAGAGGGGTATGACGCAGAGTTCAGCGCCGCCATCACTGCCGCCAGCGCCACGGTCGGCCCGATTTTTCCCCCCTCGATTCCCATGATCATCTACGCCATGTTGAGTGGCGCTTCCGTCGGAAAGCTCTTCATGGGCGGGGTCGTTCCCGGCGTCCTTCTGGCGCTTTTCCTGGCTATCTATGTCGGAATCGTCTCCTACAAGCGCAATTATCCTTCCGGTGTGAAGATGACCCTCCGGCAGTTTGGAGTGGCGACCATCAAGGCGGCACCGGCCCTTTTGACCGTCATCATCCTGCTTGGCGGCATTTACACCGGTGTCTGCACTCCGACCGAGGCGGGGGCTCTCGCGAGCGCCTACTGCCTGCTGATCGCGATGTTCATCTATCATTCCCTTGGGTGGAAGAAGTTCGTGAAGATCGTGCGCAAGAGTGCCGCGAACACTGCGACTTTGGCGCTCCTGACCGGCACCTCGATGCTCTTTTCCTTCATCATCGCCCGCGAGCAGGTTCCCGCGGCGGTCGCCAAGCTGGTGTTGGGATTCACCTCCAACAAGTACGTGTTCCTGCTGATCGTCAACATCATCTTCCTCCTGCTTGGCTGTGTGCTCGATGTCAGCACGATCCAGCTGGTCTTCGTGCCCATGGTGCTGCCTCTGGTCAAGGCTTTCAACATCGACCTGGTCCAGTTCGGCGTCATCATCTGCTTCAACATGATGATCGGTCTGTCGACCCCGCCGTTCGGCATGCTGCTCTTTATCGTCACCGGTCTTTCCAAGGCGAAGATCAGCGGTGTGATCCGCGAGATACTGCCGATGGTGCTGATCATGATCGGCGAACTGTTCCTGATGACCTACTACTCCCCGATCATCATGGCGCTTCCCAACCACATGGCGATGGCGGCAGGCGCATGAAGAAAAACTTCGTGTTGTCGTGGAGGAAATGTGATAGAGTTCCCCATGAGATACCAAATAAGGTGAACAAAGATGGAAGAGTCCTTTACCATTAATCGCGCCAACCTCAGCCAGCAGATTGCCGACCAGCTGGAGGAGTGGATTCTCAGTTCCCCAGGGGGAAAAGTGGATACGAAGCTGCCGAGCGAGCAACGGCTCGCTACGCGTTACGGGGTCAGCAGACCGGTAATCCGCGAGGCGCTGAAGATGCTGCAGGAGCGGGGTCTGCTCACGTTGAGGAATGGTCTGGGCGCCTTTGTCACCAGACCTCAGGCCGGGACGGTCGAGGCGGCAATCAACCGCTTCAGCCAGATGCACGATATCACCGACCAGGATCTGACCCAGATGCGCGGCATCATCGAGATGAACGCGGCTCGCCTGGCGGCGGAGCATGCCACGGACGAGGACCTCGCCGCCCTCCGGGAGAACCTGGAGCAGTTCAGGAACAAGACCCTCGGCCTGAAGGAGCGGGTGCAGCTGGACAGCCAGTTCCACCTGTTGATCGCCCATGCCTCGGGAAACCCGCTGGTGGAGATGTTCAACCAGGTGCTGGTATCGTTGCTTGCCGACTATATGGGCAAGGGTGTCCTGATTCCCGGCGGTATCGATGACGCGATCGCGCGCCACCAGAAAGTGTATGACGCGATTGCCGCCCACGACGAAGGGGCGACGATGGAAGCGATGAGCGAGCACCTGCGGGTCTCCGAGCAGAATGTCGCCCAGTTCAACGAGAAGTCAAAGAAACGGACACGATAAGGAGTTGTTGCCATGTTGAAGCATATTCCCCCGATTCTCAGCCCCGAGCTCCTCAAGGTGCTCGATGAAATGGGGCACGGTGACGAGATGGTGATTGCGGATGGAAATTTTCCTTCCTGCAGTGTCAATGACCGGGTCATCAGGCTGGATGGACACGGGGTTCCCGAAGTCCTGAAGGCGGTTCTGACCCTGCTGCCTCTTGACCACGCCCAGCAGAATACCATCTTGATGGCGGTCAGCAAGGGCGATGATGTCGAAACCCCGATCTGGGACACCTACGACAAGCTGTTGAAAGAGGGTGATCCCCACTACAAAGGCTACCAGACCATCGACCGTTTCGAGTTCTACGACCGGGCACGGAAAGCCTACGCGGTGATTGCCACCAGTGAGAAGGCCCTCTACGCCAACATCCTGCTCAAGAAAGGTGTTTGCTGAACATGGACGCACGCACACTGATTGCCCAGGGCGGGGCCGTGCTCGGTATCGAGTTCGGCTCCACCCGTATCAAGGCGGTGCTGATTGACGATTCCTGCCGTCCGATCGCCCAAGGTAGCCACGAGTGGGAGAACCAGCTGGTCGATGGAATCTGGAGCTACAGCCTGCAAGCCGTCCGCTCTGGTCTCGCGGACTGTTACCGGAGCCTGCAGAGGGATGTGGAGCGACGCTATGGAGTCAGGATCCACGCATTGAAGGCGATGGGAATCAGCGCGATGATGCACGGCTATCTTGCCTTTGACGCGCAGGATAGGCTCTTGGTGCCATTTCGTACTTGGAGGAACACAATCACCCGGGATGCCGCACACCAGCTGACCGAGCTTTTCGGGTATCCGATTCCCCAGCGCTGGTCGGTCGCCCACCTCTACCAGTCGATGCTGGAGGGGCAGGAGCACGTGGGACACATCGCCCATCTGCATACCTTGGCCAGCTATGTGCACTTCTTGTTGACCGGGTGTGACGTTGTTGGCATCGATGACGCCTCGGGCATGTTTCCGATTGATTCGGAACAAGGCGACTACGACAGGCGCATGGTCGGGCAATTCGACAAGCTGGTCGAGCAGGCCGGCTATGGCTGGCGCATCGGGCAGTTGTTGCCGAAAGTGCTCAGAGCTGGAGAGGATGCCGGTGCCTTGCGCAAGGAAGGGGCGCTTCTCCTGGATCCGAGCGGGGAGCTCGCCCCGGGGTGTCCGCTCTGCCCACCTGAGGGAGACGCCGCTACCGGCATGGTGGCCACCAACAGTTGCGCTCCAAGGACCGGCAATGTCTCGGCTGGTACCAGCGCCTTTGCCATGGTGGTGTTGGAGAAACCGCTTTCCAAGGTATATGAGGACAAGATCGACTTGGTCATGACTCCGGAGGGGAAGCCATGCGCCATGAGCCACGCCAACAACTGCACCGGGGAATACGACCAGTGGATCCGGCTTTTCGGCGAGGTCGTGGAGGCGATGGGGCATGGTGTGGAGAAGGAAGCGCTCTATGCCAAGCTGCTCCCGCTCGCCCTGAAGGGCGATCCCGACTGCGGAGGAATCGTCCCCTTCAACTATATCTCCGGTGAGTCGATGACCGACGTGGAGGAGGGCCGACCGCTTCTGGTACGTCCGAGCCAGGGAGGCTTCACCCTCGCCAACTTCCTGCGGGCCGAGCTTTCCACCGCCCTGTGTGCCTTACGTTCAGGTATGGACATCCTCTTTTCCCAGGAATCCGTGGCGCTGGACCGTCTGACCGGACACGGGGGATTCTTCAAGACCTCCGGGGTGGGACAGCGGTTGATGGCGGCTGCGATGAAGAGTCCGGTTTCCGTCATGGAGACCGCCGGGGAAGGGGGAGCTTGGGGTATCGCCCTGCTTGCCGCTTACCTTGACAGTCCCCTTGGCTTGCAGGAGTTCCTGGACAAGCAGGTCTTTTCCACGGGCAAGGTGACGACCGTTGTTCCCACTAGGGAGGAAATCCTCGGATTCGAGCGTTTCTATGAACGCTACCGGAGGGCCCTTCCCTTGGAGCGGCAGGCTGCGCGCTTTGTCGATTGAATCCATGCCCGTCTTTTTTTGCACAATCCTGCCATGATCTGGCAGGATTGAGGTGTATCGTCTTCCTGTACGAGGAGGAAGACGATGTACATCTCATGGAGCGCGAAACGAAGGATGCAGACACGTAGCTATTTGGAAAGGGGCGTCATGCCGGCCAACGAGATTGGCTATCAGGGGGAGATTGGCAGGTTCATGCGCGTCGATCAATCCTGCGATGCCACCGATTTCGGGGTCATCCGTCTCTCAGGTATCGCTTCCGGTCCTCTTTCCATGGATTTCATCCGAAACTTCCGCAAGCAGTTCCGCGTCCAGTATCAGGATATCGAGTCACTGCTTTCCGACGGCTGGGTCGTAGCCTAGCTTTTACAGGAGCGCGTAGTCCAATCCCTCGTAGAATTTCAGCTGGGCCTCGTTGCTCCTGCGCTTGGAGAGGTCGCGGTAGATGATGGTCGGCTCCTCGCGGGTGACCATGGTGTTTGGCTTTACGTCACGACGGATCCAGACACCGGCGCCGATGACGGCGTTGCATCCGATGGTGATGTCTCCGAGGATGGTCGCATGGGCGTAGATGGTGACTCCGTCCTCGATGGTCGGGTGGCGCTTCACGCCGCGGATCAGTGCTCCACAGGCATCCTTCGGGAAACTCAATGCTCCCAACGTGACACCCTGATAGACTTTCACGTTGTCTCCGATGACGCAGGTCTCGCCGATGACCACGCCGGTACCGTGGTCGATGAAGAAAGCCTTGCCGATTTTGGCTCCCGGATTGATATCGATGCCGGTCTCCTGATGGGCGCACTCGCTGAGCATTCTCGGTACCAGCGGTACCTGCCGCTCGTAGAGCACGTGGGCGACCCGGTAGATGGTCAACGCCTTCATGTAGGGATAGCTCAGGATGATTTCCTGGGTGCCGCTTGCGGCCGGATCCCCGGCAAAGCCGGCCTTGGCGTCCAGCTTGAGCGCCCTGCGGATGTCGGGTAGCTTGCTGACCACCGCCTCGACATCCTCCTGCGCCTTCGCGTGGTGGTATGCGTTGCTCTCTTCAGGGTGCAGATAGTTGTATGCCCTGCGGATTTGTTCCGCGAGCAGGGTGCAGACCAACACCAGCTGGACATGTACCTTGTCTTCCAGTGTGCCGTCGCCATCGCTGTCGCCCCTCCGCCCCGGGAACATCAGCTCCATGAGTTCGTGGGCGAGGTGGGTGATGGCCTCCATCTCGGGAATGGCCTGCAGTACATAGAACCGGGGTTCCCCTTTCGCACGCTCGAAGGTGGAAAGGAATTCCCGCTCGTAGGAAGGATCCATGCGAGCCTCCTTATGTCCCATTGTAGCGGTTCTTGGGAAAGAAGGAAAAGGGTTTGCTTATTCGCTTCCCTTGTCGAGAAACGCCTTTACCCGGCCGCGGAGGGCACGCCCGAGAGGCAGGGCGGCGATGATCTTGATGCTGTCGCCGACAAGGAACGGGGTCATGCCGGCGGCAAAGGCCTTCGTCCAGGTCAGTGAGAGCCGGACCTTCAGGAAAGGGACGCCGATGGCATAGACGACTATTTCGCCCACGAGCAGGGCGGCCAGGTCGCGCCAGATGCCGCTGGTGTTTTCGTGGTCGGCAATCAGGCTTCCCGCCAAAGCCTCGAACAGCATGGCGATTAAAAATCCGCCCGTCGGACCGAAAAGGGCGCCGATGCCGCCGCCACTCGAGAAAACTGGCACACCGACGGCTCCCAGAAGCAGGTAGAGGGCGATGCTCTCAGTTGCCATCACAGGCCGCAAGACTAGGCTGGCCAGCATGACGAAGAAGGTCTGCATCGAGATGGGTACCGGAGGAAGGGGTATCCTCAGGAAGGCCCCGGCAATCATCAAAGCGCAGAATAGGGCGATGACAAGCAATTTGCGTGTTGTGTTCATACTGCATACCCTATCGACATTTCTTTTTTAATGTAAACATTGATTAGGTTGACAATTTCGGTATAGCATGGCGCCATGACGACAAAGGAAAAGGTGGGCGAATACCTGAACGCACATGGGGGCATGTTTGTTTCCGGCCAGGAGTTGAGCGAGCAACTTGGCATCAGCCGGAGCGCGATCTGGAAAGCCGTCGAGGGACTGCGGGATGACGGGCTCTTCATCGAGGCAAGGACCAACAAAGGCTACCGTCTCAGCCACAACGGCCAACTGTCTCTGGCCATGCTCCGGAAGCTGCTTCCCAGCCACGAGATCCACTTCCATGAGGATATCGACAGCACCAACCACGAAGCCAAGGCGCTTGCGGCCAAGGGAGCCCCGGATGGAACCCTCTGCATTTCCCGCCGCCAGAGTGGGGGACGTGGACGGCTTGGCCGTTCCTTCTCCAGTCCCCATGGAGGTATCTACCTTTCCCTGGTGCTCCGTCCCCATACCTCGGCTGAGGGGGCGCTGCTGACAACCAGCGCCGCCGCTGTCGCCACCGCCCTGGCCATTGAGGAGAGCTGCCGCCTGCATTGCCAGATCAAGTGGGTCAACGACCTCTATTACCAGGAGAAGAAGGTCGCTGGGATTCTGACCGAAGGGGTGTTCGACCTGGAAAGCGGGCAACTGTCTGCGGTCGTCTCCGGCATCGGCATCAACTTCTGCACCCAGGAGAGGGACTTTCCGCCGGAAATCCGGCAAAAGGCGGGAAGCTTGTTCTCGGGACCTTCCCAGGTTCCGGACGGGGTGGACCAGAACCTGCTGGTGGCAAACCTGGTGCGCAACTTCTGCAGTTTCAGCGACCACCTGGAGGAACGTGCCTTCCTCTCCGAGTATCGGAAGAGGAACCTGTTGCAGGGCCGGCATGTCTACCTGTTCCAGGCTGGAAAGCCGGTGGGACAAGGGTTGGTGTCCGGAATCGATGACAACGCAAGGCTCTGCGTTCGTATGGCCGACGGAAGCTTGCAGATTCTCGGTACCGGAGAGGTCTCCGTCCGTCCCGTACTCTAGTCTTGCGTCCGCGAAACCGATATAGTGGTGCGAAGAAGAGGAAAACGCCATGCTTGATGAAGTCAGACAGACTTGGAAGGAATATGTGGAGGCGCGGCTCGCGGAGCTGGCCGCTGGAAAACTTGGCGAGGGAGTGGCGCTTCCCGCCTTGGTCCTGCAGACCCCGCCGAAGCCGGAAATGGGAGATATCGCCTTTCCGCTGTTCGCCTATGCGAAGGCCCTGCACATGGGACCTGCGCAGATTGCCGCCCAGCTGAAGGGTGCCATCGAGGCCGATCCATCCGCGCCAAGCGGTACCTTGTTGCTTGCTGGCCCGTATCTGAACATCAAGCTCGACATGGCTTCCTTGGCCAATACACTCTATCAGAAGGTAGTGGTCGAGGGCGCGCCGTACGGCCACACCGACATGCTGAAAGGCAAGAAGGTAATGATCGAGTTCTCCTGTCCCAACACCAACAAGCCGCTCCACCTGGGCCATATGCGCAACGACTCGCTCGGATCCTCGGTCAGCGAGATTCTGAAGGCCAATGGCGCGGAGGTGATGAAGGTCAACCTGATCAACAACCGGGGCGTCCATATCTGCAAGTCGATGCTGGCCTACCAGAAGTTCGGGGGCGGGACCACGCCTGAGTCGACCGGCAAGAAGGGAGACCATTTCGTCGGAGACTACTATGTGCGCTTCGCCACCTGGGAGAAAGAGGCTTTCGCACAATATCAGAAGGATGGTGGAACTCTTTCCCTCGAGGACTGGCAGAAGACTCCGGAGAGTCCGGCCGGACAGGCCCAGCACATGCTGGAGCTGTGGGAGCAGGGCGACAGTGAGGTGATGCGGCTGTGGACGCTGATGAACGGATGGACGCTGGACGGTCTCCAGCAGAGCTACCAGACGATGCACATCCAGTTCGACAAGCTCTACTATGAGTCCGACACCTACAAGCTTGGCAAAGCCGAGGTGCTCAAAGGTCTGGAAGACGGGGTGTTCTATCGGGAGAAGGACGGTTCGGTCTGGGTCGACCTTGCTCCAATCGGATTGGACAAGAAGGTGCTTCTGCGCCGTGATGGCACCAGCCTCTACATGACCCAGGATATCGGTACCGCCATCACCCGCCACAAGGACTGGCCGTTTGACAGCCTGATCTACGTGGTGGCAAGCGAGCAGCAGTACCACTTCAAGGTACTTTTCTACGTTCTTGGCCTGCTCGGCTATCCGTGGGCAAAGGAACTGCACCACCTCTCCTATGGCATGGTCAACCTGCCTACCGGGAAGATGAAGAGCCGCGAGGGTACCGTCGTCGATGCCGACGATCTGGTCGAGCAACTCTCCCAGCTGGCTGCCGATGAAATCAAGGAAAAGGGACGCGAGGAGGAGGTTGGTGATGTCAAGGCTACCAGCGCTGCCATCGCCCTCGGTGCTCTGAACTACTACCTTCTGCAGGTCAACCCGGAACACGACATGATCTTCAACCCGAAGGAGTCGATTAGCTTCACCGGCAACACAGGCCCGTATCTCCAATACATGGGAGCCCGCATCTCCTCGATTCTGCGCAAGTACGACGAGGTGAAGAAGGACTACCAGGGGGTGGCCTTCGACGCCAACCTGCTGAGCGGGGCCACGGAGCGGGAAATCATCTCCGCCCTAGCCGACTATCCTGGAGTAGTGGCCAAGGCTGGCAGCCAGTTCGACCCGTCGTTGATCTGCTCGTACCTGTACGACCTTTCCAAGTTGTTCAGCTCCTGGTACCATGACAACCCGGTCCTGAAGGCCGAGGACAAGACGCTGGTGGTCGCCCGGGTCGGCCTTTGTTCGCTGGTGCTGGCTGTCTTCCGCGACGCCTTCACCTTGGTCGGCATTCCCTTCCTCGAGAGGATGTGAAGGAAGGCTCCTGGATGCTGTATGGCTGGGGACAGCGCGCTGTCCCCAGTTTTTTGTCGCATGCAGGCATACGTACCGAAACGTGAAGCATGCATTGTAAACTCATTCCGATGATGTGATGTAACTTCGTAAAAAGACGTTCTTCGTATGTGAAGCAAAGGAATTTCTGGTACCGTAATCTCTTGGAAAACGTAAGGAAGTGGCAAAACTCTACACAATTGAGAACCGTTACGAATCCAGGGTGCCCGTCAGGCTGGATAAACCTCCTCGATCTGCGCTGATTTCATACGCAAATACGGATTTCTTGCCATCCTCCGTAGGGCTGGCGCAAGGAAGCTCCGGGGTATCCCCGTCTCATGGATCTTCGGCTTCCTCATGGCATCGGTCTTCGCCAACGGATCCTCCTTCAGACAGCGGAAGTTCGCGGATGGGGGCTTGGCGTGCCTTCCTCCAGAAGCACCAACCGCTTTCTCTCGGCTGATGGGATTGACTGGAACAGGTTAGCGGCCTTGGCCGTCGCAAAGTGGCTCATGAAAGTGTGAATTTCTCTTGCAAAGTGGCTCATAAAAGTGTGATTGCGGTTTGTAAAGTGGCTCATAAAAGTGTATTTTTCTTGTGAGATGACTCATGAAAGTGCTGTATGACTGTTGCCGTTTCCATTTGGAACACGTAGGAGGCGTCCCTTGCGGTATTTGCGTCGGAAAGCTTGCCAATGAACTGATACCAGTCGAAATCAAAGCGAACCAGAACCAGGCAAAATCTTTGGTTCAGCTTGTCCGAAGCGACAGGTATCCGGACATCCGGCATGGCATCAAATTCACAACGGGACGTGGATGTTTCGCTTCCCCTTGTTTCTTTCCCCTTCTTCTGCCTTTTCCTTCATGCAACAGCAGACTCTTTTCCAATGATTGTTGGCGATTTGCATAAATCCTTTGCAAAGTACCTGTCAAACAGGTAGACTGAATCAGAGGAACATCTATGAAGAAACCAAAGATTCTGGTGGTCGGGTCCTTTGTCATGGACCAGATCGCATTGACCGATAAGGTACCCCACGAGGGCGAGACCGTATTGGGGAAATCCTTCTCCAAGGCTCCTGGCGGGAAGGGGGCCAACCAGGCGGTGCAGGCTGCCCGTCTGGGGGCGCAGGTGACGATGGTGGGCAAGTTGGGACGCGACGCGAACGGGCGGGACATGATCGAGGTGCTGGAAGGTGACGGAATCGATGTCAGCCATGTCGCCTATGACGACAAGCTTCCCTCGGGTTGCTCGGTCATCATCCTGCAGAAACAGGCCGATGGTGCGGTGCACAACCGGATCATCGTCCTGCCAGGTACCAACATGGCGATTACCGAACGCGATGTCTCTTTCTTGAAGGAGACCATCGGTGACTACGATCTGGTGATGCTGCAACTGGAAATCCCGATGGAAATCAACGAGCTGGTCGCTGCCTGGGCCTATGAGAAGGGGGTGCCCGTCATGCTGAACTCGGCTCCGAGCGCTCCGCTTTCCGACAGCCTGCTCTCCCATCTTGCCTATATTTCTCCGAACGAGCACGAGGCGGCCGACCTGACCGGTATCACCATCGAGCACGAGGGGGCTGTCTTCAACAAGGAACAGGCGGTCGCTGTCTGCACTGCGTTGAGAGCCAAAGGCGTGAAGAACGTGCTGGTCACGATGGGTTCCGCCGGCGCGGTGCTGATGAACGACGAGGGCTTTTTCCACAGCCCTGCCCTGCAGGGAGTGACGGTGGTCGACCCGACTGCCGCAGGGGATTCGTTCGTCGGGGCCTTCTGCACCGGTATCGCCTGCGGTTGGAAGGTCGAGGAGACCATGGCCTTCGCCAACCAGGTGGCGAGCCGCACGGTCAGCGCCGCTGGCGCCATGCCGAGTCTGCCCACCTTGGGTGCTGTGGATCGGTTCATCGAAGAGAAGGGCTTCCGGAAGCCCGACTTCAGTCGTTTACGATAAGGAGTTTGGAAATGGATGCGAAATTGGAAACCTGCAGGAAATTTGTCGAGATTTCCCGCAAGGAGACGGACGAGTTCCTCTCTGGTATTGATTACACGCAGATTCAGAAGGCGGGCGACCTGATCATCGCTAGCAAGAAACAGGGTGGCAGGGTCCATATCTCCGGCATCGGCAAGCCGAGCCACCTGGCCGGTTACATCGCCAGTTTGTTCTCCTCGACGGGAACTCCTTCCTATTATCTGCATGGTACCGAGGCGGTCCATGGTTCCTCGGGCCAGCTGGTGGCCGGCGATGTGGTGATTTTCATCTCCAACAGCGGCGAGACCACGGAGATGAAGGCGACGGTAACCGCGGCGAAGAACAACGGCGCCAAGCTGATCGGCGTTTCCGGGAATCCTGATTCCTGGCTCGCCAAGGAAAGCGACGCCTTCCTGTTTGCCGGGGTGAAGGAGGAGGGCGGCCCTCTCAACCGCGCCCCCCGCATGTCCATCATCGTCGAGACCTTCATCCTGCAGGTGCTCTCGGTCTATCTGCAGATGGATTACGGCCTTGATCCCCGCCAGTATGTGAAATGGCACCCAGGCGGGGCGCTCGGTCATTTGCGCGAGAACGAGAAATAATCTTTTCCATGATATTGCAGGGGTTGGGGATTGTCCCCGGCCCTTGTGTGTTACAGGCCTGTGTGCGGGCGGGACAAGAAAGATTCGTATAAGCGAGTTGCTGTACATCTTTGCGATGTTGCAGGCATGTCCCGCATGCTACCATCATGGATGACCGATTGCAAAACGATGGTTTTGGAGCAGTACATCGTCCGCAAGGAGAACGCAGATGCCTGAGAAACAAAACATAGAATGGAAATTCAAGTGGAAAGATGCATACTTGGAATGGGTCTGCGGTTTTGCGAATGCGCAGGGCGGCAAGATGGATATTGGTCGTAATGATGATGGAGAGATTATCGGAGCGGCAGTACAAAACAGAAACTGACTGGTCCTGCATGGGAATCGTTTCTTCTTCGCAGACGCGGGGTGTCATGGGACAACATGCCATTCCCGTCTTTTCAGATGAAGGATGTCGATGACACGGAAGTTGAACGTTTTCGAGGGCTTGCCGCAAAGAGAGGGAGAATTGCGCCGGAACTTCTGGATGAGCCGGAAGAGGTACTGATGCAGAAGCTTCATCTGGTCAACAGCGGCTATCTGACAAATGCGGCAACGCTGCTGTTTGCAAAAGATCCCCAGGATTTCCAGCAGGGTGCATACATCAAAATCGGCTATTTTGCATCGGATGCCGATCTTCTATATCAGGATGAGATTCATGGCTCACTGTTGGAACAGGTGGATAAAGCCCTTGAAGTCATCTATCTGAAGTACATGAAAGCGAAAATCTCCTACGGAGGGATTCAGAGGGTTGAACGATATTTTGTTCCGGAAGCGGCGTTACGGGAAGCCTTGCTGAATGCTGTCTGCCACAAGCAGTACGAATCCTGTATTCCTGTGCAAGTCAGCGTATACGAGGATCGGTTGTATGGAGCGAATGTCGGCGTTCTTCCGGAAACATGGACATTGCACAATCTGCTCGTCAAGCATGAGTCCAGACCGTATAATCCCAATTTGGCGACGGTACTATATTACGCTGGATGTATTGAAAGCTGGGGCCGAGGAATTGAGAAAATCCGCACGTCATGCAGAGCGGACGGGTTGCCTGAGCCGGAATTTACCGTGCATCCCGGGGACATCATGATACAGTGCATTGCTCCGGAAGACCGAATTGCCAGGGTGCATGATTCCCTTGGTGAAAAGGACCAGGGAATATTGGATCTATTATCTGTCAATCCGGAATATACCGTTACTCAGCTCTCGGACGAGCTTGGATTCAGCGGAAAAACAGTTGCGGCACATATGAGAAAGTTAAAAGCTGAACACAAAATTGAACGGGTTGGTTCTGACCGGAAAGGATACTGGCGTATACCAAAAACTAGGGATACATCAGCAGCGAACCGAGGGCGTGGAAAGACAAGAAGGGCATGACCAATGAAAGGTGAAGGAGCGTGGTATCTTCGTCTGCCCTGTCTGCGGTCCTTCGTTTCCTTGCAAGATAACGGATATCTCATTTTGCAACAGTTATTCTTCGATTTCTTCATATTTGCAACATAAAACACCGTTTTGATGTTGCATTGACAGGATTTTGTGCAATCGATACGATGAGTGCATTATTCCAACTGGGGGGTAACATGCGCCGGTCGTGGTATGTCGCATTTCTTCTTGTTCCGGTACTTGCGGTGATGCTCTTTCTCGTGCTGCCGATGGTCGTCTCCATCCTCCCGACCTTCACCAGACCCACGTTCGGACTCGGAAACTACCTTCGCTTCTTCGCCGATGAGTTCAACCGCCGGATCCTCTACCGTTCCCTCCGCCTTTCCCTGATCACCACGCTTGGCTGTGTCATCCTCGGACTGCCCACTTCCTACTATCTTTCCATGCTGGACGAGCGGCGCCGACAGATTCTGCACTCGGTCATTCTGTTTCCTTTGCTTACCAACGCCGTCGTACGCGGATTTGCCTGGATCGCCATCCTCGGCAGAAACGGCCTGCTCAACAGCCTGCTTTCCAGACTGCATCTGGTCCAGGCGCCGGTACAGATGCTCTACACCGAAGGGGCAATCGTCATCGGCTCGATTTATCTGTTTCTTCCGGTCATGGTCAGCACGCTGGTGCCGGTCATGGAGCGGATTGGCAGCGAGACGGTCGAGGCTGCCGAGACACTCGGGGCTCCGCCGATGGCAACCTTCTTCAAGGTGGTGGTGCCGATGAGCTTCAGCGGTGTACTGATTGCCGCCGTCATGGTCTTTGCCGGCACAATCAGCGCCTACACCACGCCGACTTTGCTTGGTGGCAGCAAGAACATGATGCTGGCGACCCTGCTGTACCAGCAGTCCGACACTCTGGCCAACTGGGACGCCGCCAGCCTGCTTTCCTGCGTGATGATCCTCTGTTCGCTGGGGGTCATGAAGCTTTTCGATGTGGTCGCCGCCCGTCTGGACAAGAGAGGTTGAGCCATGTACAAGCATCGCTTGCTGAAGTGTATCGCGATTGTGGTGCTGACCTTCGTCTTCATCCCCTTGATGCTGATCGTGCTGACTTCGTTCAACACGAGAAACGTCATCGGATTGCCGACTGACGGCATCTCTTTCCGCTGGTTCGCAAAGGTGTTCAAAAGCAGGTCGCTGATGAGCGGCCTGAAGCTGAGCCTGTCCCTCGGGGTGGGGGCCGCCGCCTTGGGCATGGTGGTCGGCCTTTTCGCCGCCATCGCCATGAACAGGCACCCTGGCAAGCTGAGCGAGTTCTTCCGCAACCTGTTCATGATGCCAAGCTTGATTCCCGGTATCGTGATCGGCTATGTGTTGTTCCAGTCCATCGTCGTGCAGTATGCCATCCCGCTTTCCTGGGCGCTGGTCATCGGACATCTTCTGATCGTGCTTCCCTATACGGTCCGGATCCTGCTGGCAGGACTCCGTGAGTGCGACCCGAGCATCGAAGAGGCAGCCCGCACGCTTGGCTGTCCGCCGGTGAAGGCCTTTGTGAAGGTGGTGCTTCCCGACCTGCAGCCCGCGATTCTCAGCGCTTTCATGCTTGCATTCATCAACTCGTTCAACAACATTCCTGTCTCGCTGTATCTGAAGGGGCCCGGCATCAATACCCTGCCGTATGCCATGATGACCTACATCGAGTACAACTACGATCCGACGGTCAGCGCGCTCAGCGTCATGCTGATGGGGCTCACGCTCATCTTCATGATGCTCAGCGGCTTGATCGCCACCAGCGGCGCGAAGAAAGGGGGCGGCAAATGAGCTACGGCCTTTTGAAGGATATCTGCGTCTCGTATGACAAGAAGAACATGGTCCTGAAGAACCTGAACCTGGAAATCCGCAAGGGAGAGCTGCTCAGCCTGCTCGGCCCATCGGGTTGCGGAAAGACCACGACGCTCCGCGTCATCGCCGGCCTGATGCCGACGGTCGGGGGCTCTTTCCTGCTGGACGGCCAGGAGATGACAGGCGTGCCTGTCCATGCCCGTTCTTTCGGCATGGTCTTCCAGAGCTACGCCCTTTTCCCGCACCTTTCGGTACGTGACAACATCGCCTTCGGCTTGAGGCTCCGCAAGGTGGGCAAGGAGGAGATGCAAAGGCGGGTGGAGGAGATGGCCCGCATCTGCGGCATCGACTCCTTTCTCGACCGCGTTCCTAGGAACCTTTCCGGTGGCCAGCGCCAGCGTGTCGCCCTTGCCAGGGCTCTGGTCATCCAGCCCAAGCTGTTGCTGCTTGACGAACCGCTTTCCAACCTGGACGCCCAGCTGAGGATCCAGATGCGCACTGTCATCAAACGCATCCAGCGGGAGCTCGGCATCACCACGGTCTTCGTCACCCATGACCAGGAGGAGTGCTTCTCCATCAGCGACCGTGTGGCGGTCATGGACAAGGGGAAGATCGTCCAGTGCGATACGCCAGAGACCATCTATCATCACCCGGCCGACGAGATGGTGGCCCGCTTCGTCGGCTTCAAGAACTTCTATCCTGCGTCGGTCTACCGCGAGCTGGGTGCCCGTCTGCAGGGCGAGGCTCTTTCCTGCACCAGGCCCCAGGACATTTCCATCTCCCAAGGCGGTGCCGGTCTTGAAGGGAAGATCGATGTGCGTACCTATCTGGGCAACAGTTACCAGTACGAGGTCGCGACCCGCCTGGGGGCTTTCACCGTGGTCAGCACCCAGGAACCACCGCTCGCGGTGGATGCTCCGGTCGGTCTTTCGGTGAATGATGAGAAAGTTGTGTGTCTTGGCGCGTGACGCCGAAGGAGATAGCAAGATGAAGAACACATTGGTCACATTGGCGGCGATTGCAGCTCTCGCTACACCGCTTGTCGCGCAGGGGTCCAAGGAATCAGGTGGTGCGAAGAGTCCCTCCCAGCTCGTCATTTCGACCTGGGGTCTTTCCGAGGACGCGCTCTGGTCCGAGGTCTATGAACCGTTCGAGAAGGCGAACAACGCCAAGATCACCCTGGATACGGGTAACGGCCAGGAACGCTATACCCGCCTGCTCAATGATCCGAACTCCACCATCGACGTGATCGAGCTGGCCCAGAAGAACACCGCAGACGGCGTGCTCGCCGGGGCCTTCGACCCGATCAAGCCGGAGGAGATCGCCGATTTCGATTCCCTGCTTCCCGCAGTCCAGGACATGATCAAGAGCGGTAGCGGCGCTCCGTACACCCTGAACTCCATCGGTCTGGTCTACGATCCGAAGACGGTCGGCTTCGAGATCAAGAACTGGTCCGATTTGTGGGATCCCCGTCTGGCCGGCAAGGTCGCCATTCCCAACATCACCACCACGTTCGGTCCGGCCTTGCTGGCGATGTGCAGCGATGTGGCAGGCGTTGACTGGACCACGGATGGCGGCGAGACCGCGTTCAAGCAGCTCGAGGCTTTGAAGGCCAATGTCGCCAACGTCTACGCCAAGGGCAGCGATGTCGCCAACCAGCTGGCCAACGGCGAGGTGGGAGTGGCCGTCATCGGCGATTTCGGGCTTCCCGTCTGCAAGAAGGCCGACCCGGATGCCGTCTACGTCGTTCCTGCCGACATGACCTACGCCAACTTCAACGTGATCAATATCACCAAAAAGTGCAGGAACCGCGACCTTGCCGTCGCCTACATCAACTATCGCCTCTCCGTCGAGGCCGAGAGCCGCACCTGCAAGACCGACGTCCTGAACGAGGCTCCGGTCAACACCAAGGTCCAGCTTTCCGAGGCTGATGCCAAGAACAAGACGGTGGGCGATATCGCCGCAAGGGCCAAGATGGTTGACTTCACCTTCGTCAACCGGAACTTGGCTGGCTGGGTCGACCGTTTCAACCGGTTGATGGCGAACTGACCGCGGGAGGGGACTCAGGTGAAGCGCTTGGAGCATTGTCAGGTATATCAGAGTGCCCGCCGAGGATTTGCCCCCGCCACAATCCTTTTCGATGACCGGGTCCAGTCCGTCTCTCCCTCCGAAAAGGGGGGAGGACGGTACGTGGTGCCCGGTTTCATCGACATCCACATGCACATCGAGTCGTCGATGACGACTCCCACCGAGTTCAGCCGGGTGACGCTCCCCCATGGGACCACCACCATTGTGGCTGACTGCCACGAAGTGACCAATGTCTTCGGCATCGAGGGCCTTGGCCAGTTCATGGGACTCGAGGTGTTGAACGACACCTTCTACGCCGTTCCTTCCAGCGTGCCCGCAACCAGCAGCCTTCTGGAGACCTGTGGCGGAACAATCGACGGGCCCGAAGTCCGCCGGCTCGCCAAGGACCGGCGGATCATCTGTCTGGGCGAGGTGATGAACGCCCACGACCTGCTCGCCGATGGGGACAACCGGACCAAACGGATCATCCAGGTCTTCCGCGAGAGTCGTCCCGAGTGCCCAATCGAGGGCCACTGTCCTCGGTTGAGCGGTTCCGACCTCGACCGGTTCATTGCCAGTGGTGTGGACAGCGACCACTGCCAGCAGACTCCCTCCTCGATTCGGGAACGGGTGGAGAAGGGAATGTTCCTGGAAATCCAGTACAAGAGCCTCACCCGGGAGAATATCGATGCCTTGAAGGAGTTTCCCGGCTTCTTCAGTTTTGTCACCGATGACGTGATGCCGGACACCCTGATGGGCGAGGGGCAGCTGGATAGAGTGCTCAGAAAAGCGATTCGCCTGGGCATGCGGCCCGAGGATGTGATTTATGCGGCGACCTGGGCGCCGGCGGTGCGCATGCACCTGGTCGACCGGGGCATGATCGCTCCGGGAAAGCTTGCCGACTTTGTGGTCTTGGACGACCTGGACAGCCTATCCATCGCCCAGGTCTACAAGCGGGGCAAGCTGGTCTATGACCGTGACGCGGAGCTCGTTCCTCACGTCACGCTTCCTTCTTTCGGAAGCGGGATCCTTCAATCGGTCCGCCGGGATTTGGTGCGCGCTGACGACTTCGTCCTCCGGATTCCGAACGGGAGCCACCAGGTGGTCCATGTCGACCACGAGGCTCCTGGTACCCTGACCCGCAAGACCATCAGGACCGTCACGGTCACGGATGGTACCTATCACGCCCCGGATGTCTCGATCCTGGCCTCGGTGGAACGCTACGGACACCAGGCGCCTGTCGTGCCGGTGCCAATGCTGCACGGACTCTCCAAGCCGGGGGCTATCTGCTCCTCTTGGAGCCATGACAGCCACAACCTGCTGGTGATGGCATCGGATGCGAAGTTCGCCGCTCTGGCGGTGAATCTGGTCATCAAGCGGCAGGGTGGAATCGCCACCGTCGATCCTAAGGGGGAGCAGTTCGTTCCTCTTGCCTATGGCGGCATCGTCAGCTTGGAGCCGATGGATCGACTGGGAAAGGAGATCCTGCAGGTCAGGGCTTGGCTGCGGGACCATGGCTATCAGGCTGATGACGAAGTGATGAGCTTCGCGGTCCTGGCACTGCCGGTCAGTCCGGTGGTGAAGGTGAGCGACAAGGGGATCGTCGATGTCGCGACGGGTACCCTGATTGATTGGAGAGATGCGGAATGACGGTGCTTGTCCATGCCCATATCGTCACTTTTGACGAGGAATTCCACGAATATCCCGATGGCGCGATCGTTTTCGACGAGAGCGGGATCCGTTTTGTCGGGGCGACGCTTCCCCAGGTGTATGCCTCCCTGCCGGAACAGGACCTGCATGGAGCCCTGGTCATCCCTGGCTTCTGCAATACCCATACCCATCTTGCCATGGTTCCTTTCCGCTCGTTGGCCGACGACTACCGTGACCGGCTGCACAAGTTCCTGATGCCGCTGGAGAATGCGGCCATGGACCGCCGCCTGGTCTTTGTGGCGACCAAGATGGCGATCGCGGAAATGCTGCTGGCCGGCACCACCAGCGCGGTGGACATGTACTATTTCGAGGACGAAGTGGTCAGAGCTGCCAAAGAGATGGGCTTCCGTCTCTGGGCAGGCGAGACGATTCTCGATGCTCCCAGCCCTGACGCGAGAACGTGGAGCGAAGGGCTTGAGCGGACCGAGGAGACGATCGCCGCCTGCCAAAAGTCTCCTTTGACGACTCCCGTCGTCGCCCCTCATGCTCCCTATTCCCTTTCCATCGGCCATCTGGAGAAGATCGTCGCTTTTGCCAGGGAACGGGGCTTGATGTGGACCATGCACCTGTCGGAGATGCCTTTCGAGGTGGAGGACGTGCGCAGGGAGCATGGCTGCACTCCTGTGGAGTGGATGGAGCGGCACGGGCTCTTGGACAGGGACCTGCTCGCGGTCCACTTGATCACCCTGAGCGAACATGACAAGGATGTGCTTGCAGGGCGGAACGTGCCGATGAGCCATTGTCCCGGTTCCAACCTCAAGGCGGGCAAGGGCACCTGCCCGGTGCTGGACCTGATGGATCGTGGCGTGGTCGTCACTCTTGGTACCGACGGGGCCTCCAGCGGCAATACGCTCGACCACTTCACCCAGCTGAAATTGGCGGCAATCGCCCAGAAGACGATGCACCATGACCGGGCCTTGATGACGGCACGGGAGTGCGCGCCATTGGGAAACCGCAATGCGGGTTTCGCCCTGCGCGCTCCTATCGGCATGCTGAAGGCCGGCTATCAGGCGGATATCGCTGTCCTTTCCCTCCAGAGTCCCCGGATGCACCCCCTCTACGATCCCTACTCGGCGCTCTGCTACAGCGCTACCGGCGGAGATGTGCAGGATGTCTGGGTCGCGGGGGTCCGGAAGGTGGCCGATGGAGAACTGGTCGGTATCGACCTTCCCGCCCTCTATGCGGAATTCGATGATGCGGCCAAGGCCTTCAAGGCCGAGGCCCTGCGTCGTCTTGCCGAGTGAACAAGGCGGCGAATTTCGTCACCAGACGTTGGATTTTCCAATCCTCCTCGCTGGAACCGTCGATGGTTTCCTGCTCGATATATCCGAGCAGGGTGCTGGAAAAGAGACTGCTGGCCAAATCAGGTTCGGGAATGTCCAGCTTTCCCGATTCGCTCAGCGATTCCAGAATCGCCTGGCACTGGAAGGTGACCATGCCTTTGAGCCGCTGGAAACGCACCAATGCCCGCTCGTCGGTATATTTCTGCTGGCTGATGATCCTCCATGCCTGGCGCATCGGGTCGGTGGTGAAGAAATCCAGCCAGTGGACTACCGCCCGCTCCAGGACTTCGCCGGCGTTTCCCTCAAGGTTGATAGCAATCGTGCTGCCGTAGGAATCGAATTGCCGGTAAAGCTCGTCGATCAGCGCCTTCTTGCTTCCGAAATGGGAGAAGATCGATGCTTTGGTGATTCCTACCGCATCCGCCAGTTCCCCCAGAGAAAGGGTGTCCAACCCCTTTTGCGCTCCCAGGGACCGCGCCATATCGAGGATTTTTTGCTTGGTAGCGGTGGTGTGCATGGTTATATACTACCAAACGGTTGGTAGGTTTTCAACAGGTATTTCTTGATGATTCCGGAATTTTCCCTTGAAAGGTGCTTGCGGATATTTGGGAAAACGGGTACAAAGGTGGGTATCTTTTGAAAAGGAACGTAACGACATGTACGCACTTGTAGAGATTCTCGGAAAGCAGTACAAAGCCGTCGAGGGCCAGACCATCCAGGTTGATCACATCAACGACAAGAAGGCCGGAGATCCGCTTGAGTACGCTTCTGTGCTCGCCGTGGTCGACGAGAAGAGCGCCAAGTTCGGTACGCCGTATGTGGAAGGTGCCAAGGTGCAGGCTTCCTACATTGGCGACAAGAAGGGCGAGAAGGTTCGTGTGTTCAAGTATGAGCGCCGTAAGGGATATCGCAGGACCCAGGGTCATCGCGAGAAGTATTCGCTGATCAAGATTGATCACGTTATCGCGTAAGGAGGGAGAGCAATGGCACATAAGAAAGGTGGCGGAAGCTCCCGCAATGGTCGTGACTCGAATGCGCAGCGCCTTGGCGTGAAGCGCTATGGTGGCCAGCTGGTCAAGGCTGGTGAGATTATCGTCCGCCAGCACGGAACCAAGTTCCATCCTGGCGAGAATGTCGGTCTCGGTACCGATTACACCATTTTCTCCAAGATTGCCGGCACTGTCGTCTTCAGCGAGCGCAAGAACCGCAAGGTGATCAGCATCAAGCCGGTCGAGGAACAGAACTAACCTATCATGTTCGGCTTCTCTGACGAGACCTATATCGATGTTGCCTCCGGAAACGGGGGCAACGGCTGTGTTTCCTTCCGTCGGGAACTTTGCGTCCCGAAAGGAGGGCCTGATGGCGGCGATGGTGGCCGCGGGGGCGATGTCGTCTTCGTGGTGAAGCCGAACCTTCGTACCCTTGACCGCCTGAAGATGCGCCGTTCCTACAAGGCTGAAAACGGCCAGAACGGTGGCGGGGCCCGGTGTTTCGGCAGAGATGGCAGGGACGTGATTGTCGAAGTGCCGGCGGGGACGGTGATCAAGAACGCGCAAACGGGAGAGATCATCCAGGACTTGACCGGCATGGACCGCTTTGTCTTCCTGAAAGGCGGCAAGGGAGGGCTTGGCAACTGGCACTTCCGCAGCGCAACGCGCCAGACCCCCCGCTTCGCCCAGAAGGGGCAAGAGGGACAGTCGATGCGTGTGGGCGTCGAGTTGCTGTTGATTGCCGATATCGGCTTCGTCGGCTACCCGAACGCGGGGAAGTCCTCGCTGCTCAACGCGTTGACCAATGCCCGGGCCAAAGTGGCGGGTTATCCGTTTACCACGAAAATCCCTCAGCTCGGCATGATGCGCTATGGAGACCAAGATGTGGTGCTGGCCGATATTCCCGGCCTGATTGATGGCGCCTCGCAAGGTGCCGGCATGGGTATCAAGTTCCTGCGCCACATCGCCCGTACCAAGGGTCTTGCCTTCCTGATCGATGTGACCGACGACCGCTATCTGAACGCCTATGACGCGCTGTGTGGCGAGTTGAAGGCTTTCAATCCTGAAATGATGGACAAGCCTTCGGTCATTGTCGCAACCCATATGGACGGCGAGCATGCCGAAGAGCATCTCGCCCAGCTGAAGAAGAAGTATCCCGACAAGGAGATCGTGCCGATCTGCGTATTCCTTGACCAGGGGATCGAAGAGGTCAAGCAGGCTTTCATGCGTCTCGCCAATAGAGGGAACGAGGGAGCCGCCCAGACGGGAGGGTTCTCCTCCCATCCAGACCTTGACGCTGAATACGTCATGCCGGAGGAGCAGAAGCAGCCGGAGGAGGAATAACACTATGGAGCATGCGGCAGTCATGCGCCTTGCCACCGCGATGGTGGGAGGCAGCTTCGATCCTGTCCATCTCGGACACCTTCATCTGATTCATTCCGTCCTGACTTCCACTGGCTATCGGAGATTCATTCTTGTCCCGGTGGCCAAGAACAACTTCAAGCAGGAGGTGCAGCTTGCCAGCGGGCTCGACCGCTTCGAGATGCTCCGTCTTGCTGTCAAAGCCTATCCCTCGCTCTACCCCGACGACCCCAAGTGCTCTCTGATTGTCGACCCGATGGAGCTGGAGCGGGGGGGCGTTTCCTACACCAGCGACACCGTCGCCGAAATCTATCAGAAATACCCGGTTGACGGGAAACTTGGTGTCGTAATGGGGGACGACCTGCTTCCGGGGCTTCCCAAGTGGCACGATTTCGATGAGCTACGCAAGGTCGCCACCTTTGTGGTCGCCCGGAGGGAGAGCGCCGAACCGGTCTGGAATGGTCCGGATATCGATTTGAAGTACATCCATGATAGCCTGTTCAGTGACAGTTCCACGGAGATTCGTGATGCCATTGGCGCGTTGCGACGCCATAGCGCGATGCCGGAAGTGATCCGGGCTCTCATGCCTAAGGAAGTAGCCGACTATGTTGAAACCCATCGATTGTACCGCCATTGAGGCAAGAATCCGTGGCAGCGAGAGCAACCATCGTTTTGCCCACAGCGTGAGCGTGGCGCTGACCAACATCCGCCTGTCCCATATGTTCGCCGAGACGCTGGATGACGACGAACTGTACGCCTGCGGTCTGCTCCATGACATCTGCCGTGAGTGGAGCGACGAACAACTGTACGATTTCGTTGATTCCCACCACGTGGGGCTCGAGCCGGAAGAGCTGTCCCAGCCCCAGTTGCTCCATGGCCCTGTCGCTGCGGCGCTGTTGAGGGAAGAGGGATTTGGTGGCGAGTTGGCTACAGCGGTCAGGTGGCATACCCTTGGCTCGGTCGACATGGGACGCATGGGGCTGGTGCTTTTCGTCAGCGATTATCTGGAGCCGCTACGCACCCACATTTCCGATGCGGAAAGGGGTGAGCTGCTGAACCAGAAGAACCTGGATGATGTGGCGCTTGCCATTCTTCTGAAGCAGGACCGGTATTTCCACGAGCTGGGACGGACGAACGCCCATGCCACCATGGCTCTGGAGGCCTGTCTCAAGGAAGGAAAACGGATTCGATGAGGTTTCGTTGGCTTGTGATGGGGATTGTCCTGTCGCTTCTGCTTGCCGGCTGTGCACGGAAAACCGAGGCTACCTATCTGGCCTTTGGAAGCGACGCGGTGGCAATCATCCGCGATGGTTCGGTGCTGACAGTCATTGACATGCCGAGCCGGGTTGTGGAATCGTACGGGGCGTGGCGTGACATCTCGACCGAAGAGGCGGTGCGGGCGCTGATTCCCGTCGAGCAGGGAATGCTCTACACGGCTCCTGCCGGGAACCTGCAACGCCTGAAACTCCTGCTTTCGGCTCTCAGCCGGGAGACAGATGTGGAGGATGGATGGGAGGCTCTTTCCGCCAGTCGTGGCCAGGTGAGGAAGAGTGCGCTTCCCGGGGTGTTGGAGTCGCTTGCCCAGGCACCCGGACTTTGGAAGGAAATGGGCAAGGCGAGCCATTGGACACACCTTGACCTTGGCCAGGTGTTGCCTGAGACGATTGATTGGAATAAGACGGAACCCTGGTTGGACGTGTGGTTCCAAGGTGCCCTGAGGGCAGGGCGGAGGAGAGACTGATATGGTGCCAAAGAAGATTCTTGAGCAGGCGGAAAGCCTGAAGCGTTTTCTGGAGGATAATCGTTGCTCGGATGTAGAGATTCTTGACGTGAACCCCGAGTGCAGCTGGGCAGATTGCTTCGTGATCGCCACGGTGAGCAGCACCGGACATCTGAAAGGTGTCGTGCACGAGCTGTGGGGTGAGCTGGAGACGCTCGGGCTGAAGGTGAACAACCGCCACAAGAGCCCGGCCGGTGATGGCTGGACGTTGGTTGACTGCGGCCCGATCGTCATCCATCTGATGAGCTCCGAACTGAGGGAATTCTATTCGCTGGAGAAACTCTGGGCGAAGAAGGTCGAAGGCTGAGACCTCCAGGAAAACGAAAACACACATGCCCCGATGACAGATGCTGTCTTTCGGGGCATTTCCTTACCCTTCGAACCGTTTTTCGGTTCCAGCCTCCGAATAGACGATGCCTGCCTGGAACGTCGAGAAATCCGCATGCAGGGAGACATACTCCACACCCTTCGTCCACATAATGGAAAGCGTATGGCTGTCCGACGGAAGAAGGTGGAAGGTTCCGTCAAAAGCAGGGTGGGTGTTGCGGAGTCTCATCAGCGCCAAGAGTTTGCGGACGATTGGACGTTCGACCTCCTGTGCGACCTCCTGGGTCGAATAATAGTGACGGTTGATGTCCCGGTTTGCCTTCGTCTTGTTGTATAGGTCCCAATCGTTTCGCCCCGCGAGCATGCCGACATAGTATACCTGGGGAATTCCCGGGGTGAAGAACTGGACGGCCCTGGCAAGGAAATACTTGTCGTCATCCGCATCGCAAGCGCTGTAGTAGGTGCAGTTGATCTGGTAGGTGTCGAACTTGTCCAGATCCATATGCATGCCGGCCCTTGCGTACATCTCGTATACTCCTGGGTTGCGCTTCAGGCATTCCCTTCTGGTATCGAGCAGTTCCTCGTCCGGCATGAGGTACCTGGCATCGACGACACCTATGCCGTCATGGGTGTCCAACGTGGTGAACTGGGTCCGCGGGCATATCCGCAGCCAATCCTTCAGATAAGAGGTGTGCCCTTTGTAGATGGCGTTGAGCAGAAGCATGGGAAGCTGGAAATCGTACGTCCAGTAGCCGTGTTCCTCAAGACGCTTCTCAAGGAAATACTGCTCATGGATTTCCGACAGGAGCAAGGTTCCCTCCTGGTCCAGGATGGAACGGCATCGCCGCAGCAATTCCCAGATTTCCGGCTCCGCGAAGAAACAGCTTGTTCCTTCCCGTTTCGCCGCATAGGCAACGGCATCAAGCCTGATGATTGACGCGCCATGGGCGGCAAGAAAGCGGAGGTTGTCCGTGTGGAAGTTCCAGGCAGCCTGGCTTTTCTGGTTGATGTCGATCTGGTGGTCGCTGAATGTGGTCCACAGTTTCTCCTTGGTCCCGTCGGCGAAAGTCGCTTCAATCCACGGCTGTTCCTTACGTCTGTACATGATTTCGAGATCATGTGCGGAAGGTTCTCCTTTGGACCAGAAGTTTTTGTACCTGATAAAGAAATCCTTATACTTGGAATGGTCCTTTTTCTCAAGGAAATCCTGATAGATCGCGCTCCCCGAGGAAAGATGGTTGATCATGTAGTCGTACATCAGGTAGTACCGGGAGCCAAGGTCCTTGATATCGTCCCAGGTTCCGAAAGCCGGATCGACCTCTTTGTAGGTAGTCGGCGCGAAGCCCCTGTCCGCAGTGGAAGGAAAGAAGGGCAGGATATGCAAGCCTCCGATGGCTCCCTGCAGGTGCTTGTCCAGAACCGATGAAAGGTCCTTGAGGTTTTTGCCCATGCAGTCCGCATACGTGATGAGCATGATGGTATTGGGAATAGTCTGTTGCATATGAGATCCTTTGCAATTACGTAGATTTCCTTTCGACAAGGTCTACCGGAAATATCTGGTGTTCCGGTACTGGTTTCCCCGCCATGAGATCAATCACCGCTTCAACGGAAGTCTCGGCGAGGAGCCGGTAGTTCTGGCGAATCGTGGTAAGCGAGGGGAAGATCATCGAGCTGATGTTGATGTCGTCATACCCGACAATCTTGAGGTCCTCTGGAATGCGATAGCCGAGGGAGAGCGCGGTAGAGATGCAAAGGCTGGCAATGATGTCGTTGCTGGCGAAAATCCCATCCATGTCCCTGTTTCCATAGAAGGCGTCACTGATGATGCCCCGGTAGTCGTTCTCCTTCTGCATGTCGGTAGTCGCATGGTATACCTTGCAGGGGACGTTGTTCCGCTTGCATTCCTCCAAGAACGCATACGTCCGCTCATCCGAGGTACGGTGGTATTTCATCTCTCCTGCGATATGCACAAGGTTATGGCACCCTTTGGCAATCAGATGCCGGGCGGCGAGGGTGCCGCCCTGCCTGTCGTTCGAAGAGACGGATGGAGAACAGTTCGCGTTCGCGATGACCACCGTGGGCACGAGCGACTTGCCAAGGAATTCCTCCGTTCCATTGATGAACGAGGTGATGATCCCCCCGGACATGTTACGGGAAAGCGCACGGTAACTGCGGATGTAGGAATCGCGGTCTTGGGGCGAATTGGTGACCATCAGCGCATAGCCATGCGCCTCTGCGGCCCGGGATAGCTCGTGTGCGAGTTGGGACCAGAACGGCATGTTCAGGTCGGGCAACATGATGCCGAGGCACCGGGTCTCTCCCGTGACCAATGACCGGGCGACCGCATTGGGACGATAGTTGAGTTTCCGCATCACCTCAAGCACGCGGGCCCTTGTTGCATCGGTCAGGTTCGGGCTTCCGTTCAACACTCTGCTGACGGTCGCAGTGGATACCCCGGCTTCTTTCGCGACATCGATGATTGTTGCCATTCCTTTCCCTTCCATTATGATTTCACAGCACCTGCAATGACTCCACCGACGATGTATTTCTGCAAGAAGATGTACAGCACGATGATGGGGAGCATGGAGAGTACCAGACCTGCCATGATGTTACCATAATCGTTGGAGAAAGTACCGTAGAATGTCCTGATGGCCAGCGGCAAGGTGGCGATTTCCTTCTTTCCAAGCACCAGGTAGGGCAGAAGGTAGTCGTTCCAGAATCCCAATGCCTCAAGAATGGTGATGGTCGAGAGAATGGGTTTCATGAGGGGGAACACCACAAAGAAGAACGTCGCGTGAGGACTGCAACCATCAATGGTGGCCGCTTCTTCAAGAGAGAGGGGAACGTTCGCCTTGATGAAGCCATGGCACATGAAGATGCACAGGGCGACACCGAAACCGAAGTTCATCAGGATCAGGGTGATGCGTGAGTTGAGCATGTGGAACACCCCTCCGTAGATGGAAATCAACGGAATCATGACCACCTGGAAGGGGACGGCCATGGATGCCATCATCAACGCAAAGGTGATCTTGGAGCTTTTCCATGTCGCATGGCGGACGAGGAACCAGGCAGCCATGGAAGAGAAAAGCAGGAGAATGGCGACGCTGCAAGCGGTGACAAAAAAACTGTTGCCGAATGAACGGAAGAAACTCATCTTCTCGATTGCATTCTTGTAATTGACCCACTGCAGGCCTTTCTCGTCGAACAGCTGGAGGGGAAATTTGACGATGGACACTTTCCTTTTCAGAGAGTTGGTCAAAACGAGTGCGAAAGGAAACATGTAGCCAAGCCACAGGACTATGGCGAGGATGGTCTTCAGGGTCATGGTGCGATGTTGGATAGGTCTTCTCATGTCAGGCCTCCTGTTCCCGTTTCTTGCCAAGATAGGTCTGGGTAAGGGCTATAGCCGCCATGATGGCGAACATCACCAGCGCCTCGGCCTGTCCTTCCCCATATTTCTGTTCTTCGAACGCTTTGGAATAAATGTGCATCGCGGCAAGTTTGGTCGAGTCGTAGGGACCTCCCGCGGTAAGGGAGAGGTTGACATCATAGACCTTGAACGTACGAGTGATCGAGAGGAACAGGCTGATGACGATGGATGGCACCATCAGCGGCAAACGGATTTTCCTCGTGACCACCTGTTCGCTCGCCCCGTCGATGCGGGCTGCCTCGAGCAGGTCTTTCGGAATGCCGACAAAGCCTGCGATATAAATGAGGAGCATGTAGCCTGAGTACTGCCATGTGGTCACGATGATCATGGCTGCCATGGCGGTGTGGGGAGAGGAAAGCCATGAGCGTTGGAAGATGGTGGCGGGAATATGGCTGAAGATCGAGACGAACACCCTGCTGAACATGAACTGCCAGATGTATCCAAGAATCAATCCTCCGATGAGGTTCGGGGTAAAGAAGCCGGCACGAAGGAAATTCTGGCCTTTGATGCCGCTTGTCAGCAGGTACGCGAGCCCGAAGGCGATGAGGTTGATGGCGATCACCGAAATGCAGGAATAGACGATGGTGCGGCCCATGGAATTCCAGAAAGACCCATCGGTGAGCACTGACAGGTAATTCGCGCTTCCGACGAAGTGCATCTGTGCCGCTATGCCATCCCAGTCGGTGAGGGTGAGGTAGATTCCGTAGACGAGCGGAATGACGAACACGAGGAAGAAAAAGACCGCCGCCGGCCCGACGAACGACATGTAGAGCCAGAACTTCCTGCTTGCATGCATGTTTTGCGACATACCAGCCTCCAGTTTCAAAAGACTGCAGGCCGGAATCAATCAAGGTTCCGGCCTGTGTTGTTCCGAATCATTCCTTCGGAAGATGGTCGGTCCAGTAGGCGTCAAGCCACTTGGCGATTTCGTTCCGAGTCGCCTTGCCATCAAGATACGCCTGCATATGGGCGGCAAGCACGCTGCGATGGTCGGAAGGCATGTAGGTCGCGTTCTCTACTACCAGTCCCTTGTCGATGTAGGTTTTCAGGCTGACGTTGAACGGATTGTTGGGCTCGAGGGCGATGTTGTTGAACGCCGTCACGATGCCGCATTTGTTGATCAGGCAATCCTGTCCTTCATCTGTGAACACCAGCCAATTCAGGAACATCTTCGCGGCTTTCTGCTGCTCCTCGGTAGCATTGACCTTGTCGACCGCCGCGAACTTGGTAGCTCCTGCGACAACCTTGCCTTGGGTCGGCTCGTCGTTGTACGGGAACGCGCAGACGCCATATTCCATGCCTTCCACGGCATATGGCTCGAAATCGGGCCATGCCCAGGTTCCGTTGAGCCAGAAAGCGGCTGTACCCTCGGCGACGTAGCTCGCATTCAAATCGTAGTCGGCGGAAAGCGGATCGGCGTGGTTGATGTTGTGGGCGATGAACAGGTCGAAGGCGTCATACGTTTTCTGGAAGACCGCATTCTGCTCGAAAGTGGTCTTTCCGTTGTGCACGTCTTTCAAGAAGTTGATGGCTCCGGCCGCAGTCCCGTCCTGGTAGTCATAAATCCACTGGTATCCCTTCTGCCCGATGGACCAATCTTCCTTGTTGAGCACCATCGGATACTCCATCCCGCCGGCTTTCAGTTCGCTGAACAGCTGCTTGAACTGGTCGAGGGTCGTGTACTGCGATGCGTCGAACGCATGTCCGACGGTTTTCTCGATGGCGGTCTTGTTGTAAATCAGGCACATGCCTTCGATGGTGAGGGGCATGCCATAGACGTTGCCGTTCATGACAGCGCCGAGAGTTCTGCCGCCAACCCGAGTCCATTCCTGGTCGGAAAGATCGGCCAGTTTCTCGCCGTACAGGTCACGGACGTTGGCGATATCCATGATCCCGATTGTGGGCGCGTCTCCCGCGGCGTATTTCTGCGCGAGCGTATCGCCCGGAGACGAGGTGTCGTACAGCTCGACCTTCACATTGTATGCTTTGCCGAAGGCATCGGCACCTGCCTGGAGGGCTTCGGAAATCTCCGGTTTCGAGTTCATGATGGTGATGTGTACCTGATTGGCGAATGGCGTCCCGACTTTTTCGGATCCTGTGGACGGAACCGGGATTGCTTTTGCGGCCGGGGCGGACTCCCGTCCACCTTGGGCGAATGTTGCTGCGAGCAGTGTGGTCGCGACGAGTGCGCAAGCCATAGCTTTCCTTTTCATGCTGTTTCCTCCTCTGTTTGGACCTTTTCCTTCATCAAGGCCAAAAGCGTGTTTTCCTTTGATATCTCACACACTAACGCGCAAATTCCAATATGTCAACGTTTACATTTGATGAAGAAATCCCCCCCATTATAATCAAAAAGGCAATTTTGAAATAGAATATAGCAGGTTAATACGAGAAGACATTCAATCACATAAAAATAATCAACAAAAATAATTCACATATATATAATAAATTAATTGATATACTGACGGTGTGGAATCGTTTACTTCTTTTTGCATTGGGCTGGATACTCGGAAATCCTCCTTTTGCACAACAAGACAGGCGCCTTGGAGGCGCCTGTCGGGGAAGCAAGAAGGAGGAGCGGGATCACTTGGTGAGCAACCCTTCGTCGTCGTCATACTCCTTGTTGCGTACGGTCCTGAAGAGCTTGACCAGCTTGGAGACAGTCAGCCGCTTCTTCTCCTCGCCGTGGATGTCCAGCACAATCTGTCCGCCATCCATCATGATCAGACGGTTGCCGTAGTTGATGGCGAACTCCATGTTGTGGGTGACCATCAGTGCGGTCAGGTTGTACTGGTTGATGTACTGGGTGGTCAGGTCCATGACGATCTGGGCGTTGCGCGGGTCAAGGGCCGCAGTGTGCTCGTCGAGCAGGACCAGCTGCGGCTTGCTCATGACCGTCATCAGCAGTGTCAGCGCCTGTCTCTGTCCGCCGGAAAGCAGTCCGACGTTGTCCTCCAGCCGCTTGGAGAGCCCGATTGGCTCGAGCAGTTTGGCGAACTCCTCCTTCTTCGCCTTGTTCAGGCTCCGACGGAGTCCTTTCATGCCTTTGGTCGAGGCAGTGATCATGTTGTCCGCGATCGACATGCTTGCCGCCGTGCCCTTGGTCGGGTCCTGGAAGATACGGCCGATGGTGAAGGCCCTGCGGTACTCGGGCATGTGGGTGATGTTCCTGCCGTTCAGGAGAATCTCGCCGCTGGTCACCGGGTAGGTGCCGCTGATCAGGTTGAACAGCGTGCTCTTCCCGCTTCCGTTGGAGCCGATGACACAGATGACGTCGCCATCGTTGACTGTCAGGCTCACGTTCTCCAGGGCGGTCTTCTCGTTGACCGTGCCCGGGTAGAACACCTTGGTGATGTGCTTGATCTCAAGCATTGTCTGCCTCCTTCTTCGCCTGGCGCTCGAGCGCTTTCTTCTTGGCTCCATTCTGGGAGGCACGGCTCCGCATTTCAGCCACGTAGAGGCTGGCGATGACGAGGATTCCGGTCAACAGCTTGAAGTCGTTCGGCGTGATGTGGATCAGATAGCCGTACTTGCGGCCAAAGAACATCAGCGCCTTGTAGATGATTCCACCCAGCAGGGCACGCAGGGTGATCAGTCCGATGCGGTTGCTGGAGAAGAGGAACTCGCCAAGCATGATGCCGGCCAGTCCCTGGACGACCATGCCTTGGCCGAGGTTCGCGTCGGCGAAGCCCTGGTACTGGGCCAGCATGGCGCCGGAAAGGCCGATCAGGCCGTTGGACAGACAGAAGCCGATGTCCTTCAGCAGGGCGGGATTCATGCCTTGGCTGATGACCATCTGCTCGTTGCTTCCCATCGCCCCGATGGCTATGCCGAGGTCGGTGCGGAAGAAGAGGTCGAACAGCCCCTTGATCAGCAGCACCAGCATGATGGTGCCGAGCAGCGAGGCGTACTCGCCGGGCAGGAAACCAAACCATTTGGGCAGGTAGGTGTAGAGCGTGTTGATGCGAAGCAGCGGCAGGTTGGCCTTGTTTCCTAGGACACGCAGGTTGATCGAATAGAGCATCGTCATGGTGAGGATGCTCGCGAGCAGGCCTGGAATGTGCAGCCGGTTGTGGATCTCCGCGGTTACCAGACCGCAGAGCGCGCCGCCGACGAAGGCGAGCAACATAGCGACGATGATGGGCATGCCCTTGGTGATGCAGACCGCGCAGATGGCGGCTCCCGTGGCGACACTGCCGTCGCAGGTCAGGTCAGCCATGTCCATGATGCGGAACGAGATGAGGATTCCCAGCACCATGACTCCGAAAATGAGCCCATCGACAAAAATACCTTCTACCATATGTACCTCATGAAAAATGCCGTCGGTATCGCCCGACGGCACAGTGTAGCATGTTCCGCTTATTTCTTGGATACTTGCTTGCCATCCTGGATGAGGACAGCGGCATCCTTGAGCACGTCGTCGCTGAAAGTGTAGCCAAGCTTCTTCGCCTGGTCCAGGTTGAGCCACAGCTCGATGTCGCTGGTGTTGGTCATGTAGACCGCGCCGTTGTCACCGATGGTGCGGGGATCGGTTCCCTTCAGGCACTGCTCGATCACCTTGCCGGTGCTGATGCCGATGGCATAGTAGTCGCAACCCCAGGCAATCAGGAAATGCGAATCCGGGGCAACGGACGGGTCGCTGGTGAAGAGTCCCTTCTTGGCCTTGTCGCAGACCTCGTCGACGGCCGGGAATGCGCTGATGACGGCATTGTCGGTGGCGATATAGATGGCGTCGACACGATCGATGATCGACTGGACTGCCATCTTGACCTCGCTGGTATTGTTGACCGCCACACCGACGAAGGTCACGCCAAGCTTCTCGCAGGCGGCCTTCGCCTGCTCCATCTGCACGACACCGTTGGCCTCGCTGGAGCAGTAGATGTTGCCGATCGCCTGCGCTTTGGTCACCTTGACAAGCAACTGGATCTGGCTTTCGACCGAGTTCATGTCGGAAACGCCGCAGACCAGGCCGGTGTCGAGTCCCGCCTGGTTGGGGTCGGTGACGGCAGAGTAGACAACCGGGATGTCGCTGAAGGTGTTGGCAAGCGACTGGGCGCTCGGGGTGGCGATGCCGACCACCAGGTCGTCCTTGTCGCTCTTGAACTTCTGGGTGATGGAATTGACCGTGGAGATGTCGCCGTTCGCGTTCTGCAGGTCAAAGGAGACCTTCAGGTCGGTCGTGGCAAGGTAATCCTGCAGACCCTGCTCGACTTTGTCGAGCGCCGGATGGGGCAGCAACTTGGATACGCCGATCTTGTAGACTTTTTCCCCGGAACTCTGCTGGGCGGTTTTCTCGCTCTGGCCGCCAGCGATAAGCGGAAGCGAGGCGAGAAGCGCCATCGCACACGCAAGCAACTGTTTTTTCATGATTCGAATGCCTCCATTGTGTCTGACAACAACAATATTGAGCGAAGTATAGCACAAAGAAACCGGGCGTGTATACAAAACTATGAATAAAAATCCAGTAGTCATGCATATACGTCCGGAAAGAAGCCTTGTCCAGGTCAGCGGTTCGCTTGCGTCTTGCCATCCTTGACCACATAGTTGGCTTGGGCCAGGAGGTCTGCGGGAATCTCGATGCCAAGGTAGCTGGCGCTGTCCAGGTTGAAGATCAGGTCCATCAGCTTCATGTCGGTGAAGAAGATGGCGCCGATGTCCTTCGGGTTTTCGCCACGCAGCACTCTCTCGACGATTTTGCCTGACTCATATCCATGGTTGTAGTAGTTGAAAGAGGAACTCATGAAGAACCGGGTCCCCTCGCTGCTGGTGGTGTCGGAGTTGAACAACGGCTTCTTGGCCTGGTAGCAGACGTCGTCGACGCTGGCGATGGCGCTGACCACCGTGTTGTCGATGGCGACATACATGCCGTCGACACGGTCGATGATCGACTGGGCGGCCATCTTCACCTCGCTGCTGTTCTGCACCGCGGCGCCGACGAAGGTGATGCCGTTGGCCTCGCAGACCTGCTTGGCGACCTCCATCTGGTAGACGCCGTTTGCTTCGCTGGCGGTATAGACCATGCCCATCGTCTTGATGTTGGTCGCCTTGAAGAACATCTCGAGCTGTTCCTTCTGGGGACTCTTGTCGCTGGCGCCGCAGACATTGGTCTCGGTCTGGTGGTCGTAATCGGCAATCAGTCCGGCGGAGAGCGGGTCGGTGACGCCGCTGAACACCACCGGGATGTCCTTGAAGGTGGTGGCGAGCGCCTGGGCCGGCGGAGTGGCGATGCCGACGACGGCATCGCACTTGGAGTCTTTGAACTTCTGGGCGATGGAGATGGCGGTGGAGACATCCCCGTTGCAGTTCTGCCTGTCATAGGTGATGGAGAGGTCGGTTGTCGCAAGGTAGTCCATGATGCCCTGCTCGATGGCGTCCAGAGCCGGATGGCTCATCATCTTCGAGATGCCGACCACATAGGTTTTCCGGGTGGCGCCCGTGACGGCGGTTTCCCTCGTTCCTTGAGCGAAGGCCATGGAAGCGATAGCGAAAAGCGCGAAACTTGCGATGAATGGTTTTTGCATGTGTGAACCTCTTGGATGTTACTTTAGAAAGAAACATAATCGTTGTCAAGATACTATTTACAGAAACAACAAAGGCCATTCAGGGACAGGTACCCTTCTGGCTAAAGAGCGGGTATCACGAATCAGTTGCATATTCATGCAGGTTGTTTTCCGTTTTCTGCATGAAATCTCTTCACATTTTAATGCAAAAACTTTAATCTTGGGGTACTACTGGTTCCACCAAGGGGGTAACTGCATGAAAAATAGGTATCCGTATATGACATTTGCGCTGTGCGCTGTCGCGTTGCTCGCAGGTTGCGGGAAAAAACAAGCCGTGACTCCGGCGCCACAACCTGTCCAGGCTACGCCGCAACCGACCATTTCCGCCCTTCCGGCACCTACCCCGGCTCCCGCACCTGAAGTTCCCGCGAAGAAGGAAGTCGGTGGGCCGAAGACCGTCTATCCGATGGCCAGCGCGCTTCAGGGACAGGATGCCATCGACCAGTGCTACAATGCCCGCGAGTGGAAGAAAGGTTTCAGCTTGCAGGAAATCGTCGAGGACAACTTCTGGTGGCAACCGGACGCTGATACGGTTTTTTCCACCGGAACGCTTGGCGATCCGTATCTGGACAGCGCTCCCTATGCGGCGGGGGCAAGCCGCCTTTTCGCAGACAAGTACGTCACCTTCATGAAGGATGACGCGAGCCAGAAGTTTGATGTCTTCACCGGCAAGGGACAGAGCGCCACCTATGACTGCAACTATAAGGTATATACGGTCGATGGCCCTGAGGCGCTGGTGTTCGTTCCTTTTGACGAAATTGCCGTGGAGAGTTTCTTCGACCTGAACGAGGGCATGTATCTCGCCGGCGCCAACAGCTATGACGTCTACGACATCGAAGGAGTCAAGACGACTGTCGACGAGAACGCTTTCCTGGAGGGCAAGCTGGTCAAGAGCGCGCCAGACAAGATCGACGCGGTCTTCGGCCAGACGGTGGTCGAGAATGTCCGGGATATCGCCGCCGGAGGGATGCATTCCTCGATTGAGCCGCTAGATGAGGGAATCGTCCACCTGGTGGTTGCCCAGAACGCCAAAGGCGTCTACGGAAAGGAAGCTTCCTATCTCGGAAATGTGGCCGGTTCCTACTACAAGGGCTATGTCCTGGGAACGTTGGCCTCTCGCTATGGTCTTGCTCCCACGACCGTCACGGTCACCAGCGAGGCAGGGGATGAGACCTTCGCCGCTGGCGAGATTGCCGACAGGCGCCTGGTCTATCTGAAGAAGAGCGATTCCTACGCGCTGTTGAAGGAGCATCAGGTCAAAGGAGAGAGCGGGGACGCGCTCATGGGGGTGTCCAGGCTGGTGGCCGGGGATGTCGCCTTTGTCGCCATGGCAGGGGACGCCTCGCTGGCAGACCTGCTCTCGGCTTCCGGCACGCAGGGCAACGATTTCGAGGTTGCCACCCCTGACGGGAGCACCAGGACCGTGGCCGATGGAGATCTGGCCTCTGTCAAGGTTTCGGATGTGAGGTCGGTCACCGTGGTTGACTGAGGCTTCTCTTCTTGCCGTGCCGCACCCAGCGATGGGTGCGGTGCATATATCGGATGAGGTTGTGAGATGAAACGGATACGTATGTTTGTCCTGGCGTCAGCCATCGCCGCGCTTGCCGTCAGTTGTGGGAAGAAGGCGGATGCGCCGGCGGTGGAAAGCGTTCCTGCTGTTTCGGTGCCCGAAGCGCCAGTGACGGTTCCGGCGCAGGACGTGCCTGAGACGCCTGTGCCGGAGGCCGAACCTCCAGTCCAAGAAGATGTGTTGCGGGGACAGATGCGGCCTTCGCTTCCATTTGCCACCGACCTGTATGGTACCGGTGCGGCCGGCACGCATGGGGCCGCGGCAAGCGCCAGTCCGCTGGCGAGCCAGATTGCGGTGCAGATCCTGGAGGAGGGGGGCAACGCCGTGGATGCCGCGGTCGCCATGATCTACGCGGTAGGACTGTTGGAGCCGGCAGCCAGTGGCATCGGCGGATGCGGGCAGATGGTGGTCTACCTTGCCGACCAAGACACGTACGAGACCATCGAATATATGGAGACGGCACCGGCCGCTGTGGTCGCAGGACAGACCGACACCACCATTGCAAGCAATCCTCCCTCGGTCCAGGCGATTGCCATCCCCGGTACGGTCCATGGCACGTTGACCGCCCTGGAGAAGTGGGGGACCATGACTCCTGCCCAGGTGCTGGAGCCTGTGATCGCTCTTGCCCGTGGCGGATTCCGGGTCACCGACCGCTGGAACGCCAACATCGAAGGGCGTTACGAGAACCTGAGCGCCTATCCCTATTCGATGGGGCTCTATACGGATGAGGGTTTCTTGTACAGCGAAGGGGACGTGATCACCAACAACGATCTCGCCGACACCCTCGAGCTGATTGCCCGTGAAGGAATCAAGGGCTTTTACGACAGCGAGTTTACCGACAAGATGGTCGATTACATCCAAAGCCAGGGCGGTATCGTGACCCATGACGATTTCGCCAACTACGCTTCGGTAGTGCGGGAACCGATCTCCACCACCTATCGAGGACACAAGGTCTATACGGTCGGCGGCCCTTCGACCGGTGGAGCGGCTTTGCTCGAGGCGCTGAACATCACCGAGCACTTCGACCTCGCCTCCTATGGCTTCGACAATCCGGTTACCGCCCAGATCAAGGCGGAAGCGTTCATCCTCGGGCAGAAGGATGGCAGGGCCTACATGGGTGACCCTGATTACTACCATCTTCCTGTCGACGAAATCATCAGCAAAGCGTACGGAGACCAGCGTGCGGGCCTGATCACGCCGGGCAAGAAGATGCTCCTCGCCCCGGCGGGAAGACATCACGTGACGTTGACCAGCACCGGAAAGGAGGCCTTTGCCAGCATGGCGGTCGATCAAGGCGGTACCACCCATATGGTCGTCATGGATGCCAAGGGAAACGTGGTCTCCACGACCAACACCAACGGCATCAACTTCGGTTCCGCATTGGCGGTCCCGGGGACGGGATTTGTCTTCAACGCCCACTTGGCCAACCTGACCAACAATCCCACCAGCAGCGTCAATGTACTGATGCCGGGTATCCGTGTCTGCTCTACCATCTGTCCCACGATTGTGGCTGACGCTGATGGCAAGCCGGAAATCGCTGTCGGCTCTCCGGGCAACTGGTGCACCGCCTCCGCCACGTACGAGACCATCGTGAACTGCATTGATTTCGGCATGGACGTGGCCAGCGCGGTCAACGCACCACGTTCCTGGAATGCCGGAGGGTCGAAGGACCAGATATATCTGGAAGGAAGCTATAGTCCAGAGACCATCAAGGGAATGCAGGACCTGGGGTTCAACACGCTGGACAGCGACCTGCCGTGGAGTTCCCATGTGGGCAGCGTCTCTGCTGCCGAGATGCGTGACGGCGTCTATTATGCCGTCGGTGACAACCGCCGCCACTATGGCGCTGCAGCCTACTGATACGACAAAAGGAGGAATGCGTATGCGTGCTATGAGAAAAGTGATTGGAGTGATGATGATGGTGTGCGCGGTGAGCCTTCATGCCGGCGCCTACACGATGCAGACCAGCAAGACCAACCATATCGTCAACGTGGGGACGATCGACAAGAGCCTTTTCCCGAAGCCGGTCTTCGTCACTTCGTTCGGGCAGAGCACCGACGGCGCCATGCTGCAGACGGTGATGAAGCGTATCGGAGTCCCGTTCACCTACAACCCGACCGCCACGGACAGCGAGGTTGCAGGCGCCAAGACGGTGGTGGTTGCCGTCGGTGCCAGCACCAAAGGCTTGGGAGCTGCCGGTGTTTCCGAGGCTGACGAGATGGACCGTGCCAGGAAGGTGATGGCGCGTATCCAGCAGGACGGCATCCCCGTGGTTTTCGTCCATATTGGAGGCGAGACCCGCCGCGGGGCTTTGAGCGACTCTCTTGCCGACCTGGTCCTGCCTGTCGCCAGGTATCTGGTAGTCAAGGAGGACGCCAACTTCGATGGAAAGTTCACCGATTATGCGAAGGCCAACGGAAAGCCGATTTCGCTGATCTTCGCGACAAGGGACACCATCGACGTCTTCACGAAGTTGCTGAAATAAACCATCTCTGGGGGAATAGCGCATGGATATCGAATTGGTCTGCCTGCTGGTGATGCTTGCCTCGTTCCTGCTTGCCAATCTCGCCCTGAGGCTGCCGGTGAGCCTTTCCATGGTCATCGGCGCGGTGGCCGGGGCTTTGGCTGGCGGCCAGGGAGTGCCCCTCCGCCACCTGTACGAGGGGACCTTCACGTATGTGGATACCATGCTGATCATCACCACCGCCATGTTTTTCATGGCGGTAACCCAGAAGTCGGGTGCCCTCGAGGCGCTGAACGCCGCCATCGTCACCCACTTCGCCAGGGTGCCTGCCTTGATGCTGGTATTGCTGATGCTGGTGGTCATGTTTCCCGGAATGATTACCGGGAGCTCGACCGCGGCGGTCCTTTCCTCGGGGTCGTTGGTGGCCCCTATCCTCCTCTTGGTGGGAATTCCCAAAGAGAAGGCTGGCGCCATCATCGCCATTGGCGCCATCATGGGCATGGCCGCACCTCCCATCAATATTCCTGCGATGCTCATCGGCGGGGGAGTCGATATGCCCTATATCGGCTTCGGACTGCCACTTCTGCTTCTGACGGTTCCTTGTGCGATTTTCGCCGTCCTGTTCCTCGGCCTCCCCTATGCGAGACATCTTGATGTGGAGAAGCTCAAGGGCAGCTTGCGGACCGAGGTCGGTTCGATCTACGGGTTCGTCCTGTATCTGCCCATCATTGTCCTGGTGGTCCTTCTGGTGGCAAGCAAGCTGGTGCCTGCCTTCCCCCAACTGGGCACCTGCCTGATTTTCCTGATTGCCAGCGCCGTGGGGCTTTTCACCGGGCGGAAATACAACGTCTGGAATATGTGTCTCGAGGCAATGGATACCACCATTCCGGTGTTGGCCAAGCTGGTGGGAGTTGGCATGTTCATCCAGATCCTGACGTTGGTCGGCTCGAGGGGATGGATTGTGGTCAGTTGCTTGGCCCTTGGCATCGTCTTTGTCTATGTCGCCGCCTTCACCATCATGCCGGCTTTCGGGGCAATCAGCTCCTACGGGGCAGCCTCGGTCATCGGGGTGCCTTTCCTCCTGGTCATGGTCAGCCACGGCACCTGTAATGACATCATCATCGCCGCAGTGCTCTCGTTCGTCTGCTGTCTGGGGGATTTGATGCCCCCGACCGCCTTGGCGGGCAACTACGCGGCCCAGATTGTAGGGCTTCCGTACCGCAAGGTACTGAAGCATTGCGCCGTTCCCTTCGCGGTCTGCATCGCCTTGGCGGCGTTGTGCATGCGCTGGTCGACCGCGCTCGGTTTCTTGACGGTGTAGGGAGGGCTGCCATGCTGATGCACATCTATCTTGCGCTTGTCGCCTTCGTCGTGTTGCTTCTCTTCGTCTGCATGTTCCGCAAGAAGGGCAACCTCTTTTTCCAGATTGATGCGGCATTGGTCCTGGTGACCTTGCTCTTGCGCCTGTTTCGGGTAAAGTGAGGTCCGTATGCGTCGTCCGATTCCTCGCCATATCCTTTCCGCATCGGTCTTGACCGTGCTTGTCCTGTTGCTGACCCTGCACCTTGCGCGGATATTTCGTTCCGCCTTGGTTCCCGAACCGGTCTACCCCGGTCCCGGGGTGACCGGCATAGCCATGCTGAGCGACTGGATGCCAGCCTTGAAGGGAACCCATGGCGATACGGAGGTCTATATCTTGGACAGCGGGGTCGAAGGTGCCGGAATGCTGGTACTCGGGGGAACGCACCCCAACGAGCCCTCCGGGTTCCTCTCCGCGGTGGCCCTGATCGAGTCATGTCAGCCGACCGAGGGAGTGCTGTACGTCATTCCCCGGGCCAACAACAGTGCCTTCACCTGCACCGACCCTCAGGAGGCGTCGCCGATGCGCTACCAGATCGATACCCCCTACGGCAAACGCTGGTTCCGCTATGGCAGCCGTGCTACCAACCCGATCGACCAGTGGCCGGACAGCGAGGTCTATATCCATGCCTCCAGCGGACAGCAGCTTTCTGGCAGCGAGACCCGCAACCTGAACCGGGCATATCCGGGACGCGAGGATGGGACCTTCACCGAAAAGGTCGCCTATGGCATCACCAGCCTGATCCGCGACAAGCACATTTCCATCACCGTCGATTTGCACGAGGCATCGCCCGAGTACACGACGGTCAACGCGATCGTCGCCCATGAGCGGGCCCTCGACCTGGCGAACGTCACGCTGATGATGGTGGAGGACCAGATGAAGGTCACGGTGGAGAAATCTCCTGCCAACCTGCATGGGCTGACCCACCGGGAACTGGGTGACTACACCGATACCTTGGCGTTGCTGATGGAGACAGCCAACGCTTCCCAAGGCCGGCTCCACGGGGCGATCGACGCCGACCTGGTGGTTACCGGCAAGGATAGGTTCTACGCAAGAGCCGCCACCTATGGCGCGGTGACGGTCCCTTATACCGATGCGGGCATCAGCATCGACGAGCGGTGTGCCAGACACCTGACCTGCATCGCCAGCTTCGCCGAAATGTATGACGGGGATGATGGCTTCATCAGCCTGGGCGTGCTCCCATCCTATGAAGAAATCGTCGACGGGGGCATCGGCCAGATGCTCGCCGGTCCGGACGGGCAGCGGGCTGCCGTGGGCGCGATTCCTGTTCTTCAGGATCCGATGCGCCAGGAGAGCCCGCGAGCCATCGAGGTTTCCCAGAAAACCGAAGAAGCAATCCCGTATCTGGATATCGCTGGGGAAAAGGTCGCTTGGGACGGGACGTGGATCCTCGAGCCGGAAAGCCGGCTGGATGGACTGGAAATGGACTACGGCGATGTCGGATACGGGAAGTTCAACCATTCCTATCCGGTGATGGTCTCTACGAGGAAATTGCTGGAGGGAACCCCGGAAGAGGTGGTGGAATACCACATCCATTCCGACAATCCCGGTCCGGCCGTCTATATCGTCGCCGGGATCCACGGCGACGAACGGGCTGCCTGGTATGCAGGCCAGTTGCTCCAAAGGAAGGTCACCATCAAGAGCGGAGACCTGTATATCATCGCTCCGGCAAACGCTACGGGCGCCCGGAAGCGGAGCCGGTATGTGGAGGGAACGCTGGACATGAACCGTTCCTTCCCGGGAAATCCAGAGGGAAATGTGGCAGAACGGGCCGCCTATGCGGTTTTCTCCCGTATCCAGGAGGTCAGGCCGGATGTGTTGCTCGACCTGCACGAGGCGATCATCTACAAGCAGTCGAGGGATTTTCTGGGGAGCACCTATATCTTCTCGATGCTCGATGGCATCGAGGACCTCTATTTCGACATGCTCTTCGCCACCCAGGAAGGAACGCTCTGCCATAACGAATTCGCTTCGGCCGGACCGGGACCGAAGGGTAGCGTCAATGCCGAGGTTTCCGGCCGGCTTGACATCCCCGCCATCACCGTGGAGACGTTCCGAGGGTTTCCCATGGAGCGGAGGGTCTACGACCAGCTGGATACCGTCCACTATGTGCTTTCCTACGAGGGAATGTATGATGAGGAGTAAGCCGTGAAGAGTCGGGAAATCGCCCAGGATTTTGCGCTCCGCGCCGCCAAGGCAGACAGCCGGATGGAGCGGGCGCTCTGCCTGCACGACGCGCTTGCGGTGCTTGGACTCTGCCCGGATGCCGCACGCCTTTTGGGGCTGGGCGATGGCGCGTATCAGGCAAAGGTGGAGGCCTGCCGTGAGGATAGTGAAGGGGGAGAGTGCTTTTCCGAACTCGAGCTCGAGCAGTTGCAGCTCTTCCTTGAGCGGGTCCTTGCATGAAGGTCGCTCTCATTTCGCTGCTCTGCCTGATTCTGGCAGGTGCCATCGAGCGCCTTGCCCTGCATCGTTCCCTACTGCGGATTCCCATCCGTGTGGTGGTCAATGGCACACGGGGCAAGTCGACGGTGGTCCGTCTGCTGGCCGCAGCCCTGGACGAGGCGGGAATCCCCGCGCTGGGACGCTCGACGGGAAGTGCGGCGGAGTTGGTGCTTCCCGATGGGTCGACACGCAGGATAGACCGCAGAGGCGTAGTCAATCTGGTCCGGGAGCAACGCCATCTGGCTCGCCTGGCGAACGTGCTCGGTGTCCGGGCCTTGGTCTGCGAGTGCTCTGCCATCAGGCCTGAGCTGCAACGGGTCTTCCAGCGGCAGCTGGTGGAACCGACCTTGACCCTGATCACCAACAGCTATGTGGACCATGTGGACCAGATGGGAAAGAGCAGGGAATCGACAGCGGGCGTGTTGGCATCAGGTGTCCGCCGTTTCCTTACCACCGATTCGGTACTGGGTTCCTTGCCAGGGGCGGTGATTGCTCCCCAGGTTCCCGTTCCGTCCTGCATTCCCCCGTGGGTCCATCCCGATTGCTACCGGATTGCGCTCGTTGCCTGTATGGAGCTCGGTATTCCGCAGAAGGTCGCCATCAAAGGCATGTGCAACGTGCGGGGGGATATCGGGATGGGTGGGGATGTGATGGTCTGCGGCAGGCGCTTCATCAATGCCTTCGCACGCAACGATACCACCACGACACGGCAGTTGCTCGCAACCCTTGATCTGTCGGAGACATCCATCGTCTTTGCCAACCGCTGGGACCGGGAGTTCCGTCTGGAGCGCTTTGCCGGGTGCTTCCAGTCGCTGGGGGTGGACAGCCTGTTCGTCATCGGCGACCACCCGGCGCTCTGCGCGAGGATCTTTCGTTCGCATGGCATGCATGCGCTTTGCGTCCCGTTTCCGGAAATCGTGGCGCGCGCCCGCCAGACGGTGGTGCTGACGGGCAATATCAAGGGGGATGGACAGCGATTGCTCTCCTTCCTGAAGGAGCAGGCCTTATGAACCAGATACTTCTGACTCTCAGCATCGTCCTTGGTTGCCTCTACACTGAGTTGACCGGGCTGCTTGCTGGCGGGTTGGTCAGCGCCGGGTATTTATCCATGAACCTGTTCGAGCCAGCAAGAATTGCCGCCACTCTGGCAGTCTCGTTCGTCACCTGGCTGTGTGTGCTTGGGCTCTCGCAGCTCGTGATTGTCTATGGCCGTCGCCGTTTTGTCCTGTGCCTGTTGGTCGGCATGGTGCTTTCCGCCCTGCCGGGGGTGGTGCCGCTCTCCTTGGACGTCCGTGTCATCGGCCTGGTCGTTCCCGGCCTGATTGCCAACGACATGGTCCGGCAGGGGCCGGTGAAGACCTTGGTCTCTCTTGCCTCCCTGACCTGTGCCCTGGCATTGGTCGCCTTGATCCTGTTGCACCTGGGGGCCTAGCGTGCGGCTACGGTACCCTGTCCTCTCCTTGTTGGTGCTGGCTGCCGGACTCGTGGCGGGACTGTGCTCCCTGCGCTTCTCAGACCTGCCTGAACGGGGGGTGATGGAAAAGAGTTTCCATCGGATGCAACGTGCCGGGGAGTCTCTCAAAACCTATGCGGAGAACCAAGGAATCGGGCTTGAGGCTGAGGATCTGGAAGGGACCTACCTGATTGGTCCCGAGTTCTCGCCACTTGTCACCACGATGGGATATCCGGATGTCAAGCGGACCACCCTGAGTCCGGACAGTGCGGCCTTGATGGTCCGGTTGTTCACCGAGGCAGGCTTACGAAAAGGGGATGTGGTCGGGGTGGGCACGAGCGGATCGTTTCCCGGGTATCTGGTCGCCGTCCTTTGTGCCGCTGAAGAGATGGGTCTCGAGGTACGATTGGTCGCCTCGCTCGGAGCATCGATGTATGGCGCCACAAGGCCGGAGCTTTCAATCCTGACGATTCTGTCACTTTTGAGACAGGATGGGTTCCATTTCGAAGTGGTCGCCGTATCTCCTGGCGGCGATGGGGACCAGGGAAAGGGTGCCTTCGAGGGGCTCGTGTATGACGGTACCGGGCAGCTTTCCCGTTCTTTGCTCCACGCAAGCGGATTCCCGGTTCTTGACGAAAAGGACCTGGAATCCAACATCCGAAAACGGAAGGCCCTTCTTGGCAAGATTGCTTGTTTCGTCAACATCGGGGGTGCCGAACCCAATGTGGGCAAGGGCGCGGAAATCCTTGGCCTTGCTCCGGGCCTGGTGTCCCGGAGGCGGAATCTTCCGCTTCAGGCCGACCGGGGGCTTGTCTTTGCCTATCTGGCCGAAGGGGTTCCCGTGGTGAATCTCTTGCAGGTACGGAAGCTGGCATCCCGTTATGGAATCCCTTTCGACCCCAGTCCGCTTCCCTCCGAGCCGTCCGGTCCCCTGTATCAGAGCCGGATCGGTCCCATTTGGATTCCGCTCGCGACCTTGTTGCTGGCGGTGGGAATTCTGCTCTGGGGAAAGGAAAGGAGATAGGAATACAAAAATGGCCACACCGTCGGTGTGGCCACATGGCTCTAGTGCGATTCGAACGCGCGACCTTCTCCTCCGGAGGGAGACGCTCTAATCCAGCTGAGCTATAGAGTCGTTAGCACTATACTAACCTGTCTTGCCTGTGAAATGCAAGCTTATCGGCTTGCGTCATACAAGGGGGTAAGGATATGCTTGACGCAGAAATGCAAAAAAAGAGGTGCTTCGAATGAAACCTACAGTCGTGGTGCTCGCTGCCGGGATGGGCAGCCGGTATGGTGGAGTGAAACAGATCGACGCGGTCGGCATGCACGGAGAGACCCTGCTTGACTTCGGGATCTATGATGCCCGTCGCTCCGGCTTCGAGAAAGTCGTCTTCATCATCCGCAAGGATATCGAGCATGATTTCCGGGAGCGGCTTTTCGATCGTATCGCGCGCAACATGGATGCCGAATACGTCTTCCAGGAGAAGAGCAGCATGCTGGACCGCGCCCAGCTTGAGGCGAGCAAGGATACCCGCGTGAAACCTTGGGGTACCGTCCATGCGATTCTTTGCGCCGAGACCGCCGTCTCCACTCCGTTTGCCGTCATCAACAGCGACGACTACTATGGGCGCAAGGCCTTCGAGATCCTTGAGAACCATCTGGAAGGGGTGGACAACGACTCTCCTGAGCATGCCATGGTGGGCTATATCCTCGAGAACACGATGAGCAAGGAGGGTAGCGTCAGCCGCGCCATCTGCACGGTCAGCGACGACGGATACCTGGAGAACATGGTGGAGAACACCCAGATCGAGTTTGTCGATGGCAAGCCGGTCAGCCACTTCGAGGGGAAGGATATCAGCCTTTCCGGCAAGGAATGGGTGTCGATGAACTTCTTCGGCTTCACCCCGAGGGCCTTCCATGATTTCCGTTCCTACTGGAACGACTTTGCCAGAGACCATATCCGCGAGCCGAAAAAGGAATGCCTGCTCCCCAACGCCGCCAGCCAGATCGTCACCAGCGGGGACGGTAGGATCAAGGTCTACCATACCGACGAGAAATGGTTCGGCATGACCTACAGCGCCGACAAGGAAATCGTCAAACGCGAACTCCGCAAGAAAATCGAGACAGGCTACTATCCCGAGAAGCTCTGGGAGAAATAAGGCTGATCCTGTCCGGAACATGCCCTCCTTGCTGGCTGTTGGCCCAGAAAGGAGGGTTTTGTTATGGGGACAGCTTGTCGGGCAGTTGTACGTGTTGGCTTGCCATCCGGTCGAGCAAACGGGACGGATTGTCGTCCACCAACAGCGTCTGCAGGCATCTTGGGTCGAGAAAGCCAGCCTCGACGCTTTTGTGGAGCATGTCCAAGAGCGGCTTCCAGTAGCCGTCCACGTCCAGGAGCGCCACCGGCTTGTGGTGGTAGCCGAGCTGCCTCCAGGTATAGGCTTCCATCAGCTCCTCCATGGTTCCGATGCCGCCGGGGAGGGCGAGGAAGCCGTCGCCCAGCTCATACATCTTCTCCTTGCGGCTGTGCATGCCGTCAGTGATGATCAGCTGGCTCTCCACCTGCTTGGTCCTTACCTGGGGCAAGTCCATCGCTTGTGGCAGGACACCGATCGTGGTGCCGCCGAGACTCTTGAGCGTGTCCGCGACGACTCCCATGAGTCCCCGGTTCCCCCCTCCGTAGACCAGGTCGAGGCCGGCCTTTCTCATGGCTTCGGCAAGCGTGACTGCCATGTCCCGGTAGATGGGGCTGCTCCCCATCGTGCTTCCACAAAATACGGTAAGACGGTGCATCATGTTTCCCATTGTACCGGTTTTGCTCTACACTGGATACATGATGGATGATGATTTGCCACAGGGGCTGACGCTCCTTCCCGATGAAGAGGAGGCGGTGGATTTCCTGGAAATCCTCTATTGCCGTGCCGTACCGATCCTCGCTGTGCTGTGTGCGGAACATCCGCTCGATCCAAAGCGGATCCAGGATTTTGAGAAGCGGATGAAGGGGATGTTTCCCGAGGGAAACGTGGGGGAGGAAATCGAGAGCGCGATTATCGAGGCCGGACGTTTTCCCCAGGAGCTCTTGACCTATCTGGTCAACTACCTCTTCCGGACCACCCAGCCGTTCCTTGATGATGCCAACGCGCTGACCATGAGCCGTATGGTCGTCTCCTTGGCGGGAGAACTTTCCGAGGCGGGATGGCAGGTGCTTCTGCAGTATGGATCCAGCTTCTTCCTTACCAAAAACGAGATTCTGCAAGAGGATAGCGGCCAACACGCCCCTTGAGTTTGTCTTCTCTGCCGTGTATGATGAATTCCGTATCCCAATGAAGGAGAAAACTATGAAAAGACGTGTTCTGGGATTGATGGGCGCCTTCCTTCTTCTGCCTGCTGTGGCGTTCGCCGTTCCTGTTGCGATTACCTGGGAATGGACCCTCGATGATCCCGATGTCACTACATTCCGATATCAGCTTGACGGGGAAGACCCCGATGGATGGACGGTGGTCGACGCCTCCCATACTTCCTATACTGCGGAGAACATGGATGGGACGAAGTCCTACACCTTGTATCTGCAGCAGTCCTATGATGGCGAGCATTTCAGCGCCAGCGCCACCAGTACCAGCGAACCGCTGGAGACCGAGGAACCGGTTCCTGCCGAACCGGTAGTCGAACAGGCGCCTACGGTCGCAGAAACACCCGTTTCCGCCGAGGCTGAGACCGCCCCGGCTCCTGTCGCCGAAGAACCTGCGGCTGAGGCATCCGTGCCCTCCGAAAGCGAGCCGGTTGCCGTGGCGGAACCCGCTTCCGAGCCGGTTGCCACGCCTGTAGCTCCCCAGCCTGCCGCCAAGGCCCCCAAGAACCGCGCTCCGTTCCGCTTCGGCTTTGGTGTCTATGGCAGCGCCGACAAGGTGCTTGACGAGGATTCCTACCCTGTTCTGGATTTCCACCACTCCTGGTTTCCCGAACTGGGTGGCGAGATCAAGCTGGAGAATATCCTTGCCGGAAAGCATGTCGGTATCGGCCTTGACCTGCGTGGGGCATGGGTTCCGACTCCCGAGGGCAAATGGAAGGATGTCTTCGACCATCTGGACGAACTGAACAACGCCATGTACGGTTCCGCGGCCTTGGAGCTCGACCTGAACTTCGGAAAGACCTTGCTGACGCTTGGTGCCGGTGGTTTCGGTGCCTATAACCTCGATGACTGGACCTACGGCGTGCTCGGAAGCGCCGGTATCGGCTATCACTTCACCAAGCACCTGTACATGGGAGTCGACGGGCAATACCGCTATTACCTGGACAACACCGAGAAGGCGCAGACCCTCAGCGGCAGCGCGTCGATGTTGCTCACGTTCTGATTTCCATTCTGGATTTTTACGGAGTTTGGAGCACCTCGTTTCCATGAGGTGAACCCCCAGAGTTGGACCTGAAATAATCCTAGGCTACCTTTTCTCTGAAAATCAATGGAGAAAGGTAGCCTAGCTTTATCTGTATCCTTTC
>OMYY01000025.1 GCA_900315435.1 uncultured Spirochaetaceae bacterium | reverse complement strand
CAAGATCCGTGAGAACCCGAGACGCTACCGCCAGGTGCTGGACTTCGTCGAGTCCAACAACGCGTATGCCCAGACCGTGATGGAAGGCATGGGCCGTGGCGACGACGGCATCATGGACAGCTACCAGGCCCGCACGGCGGCCATCGAGTCGGACGAGGACCTGAAGAAGCTGGAGGCGAGCGGGGCAAAGACGCTCGCCCAGCTGAGCGATGAGGAGCGGAACACGCCGGTCGGCCAGCTTGCGGGAACGGGCGACGAAAAGGAGTCCAAGGAGACCCTGAGTCAAAAGAAAACAGCTGCGGCCAAGAAGGCAGGCGAGGCCAAGACCGCCGCCGAAGAGGCGAAGGCGAAGTTGGAGAAGGAGCAGAAGGAAACCGCCAGGCAACAGAAGGCGCTCGAGAAGTACAAGAAGAGCCTCGACGACTTCCTGGACCAGACAAACAAGGAGCTGGATGGGAAAGGCAAGGCCAAGGCCGGCCGAGACGCCAAGGCGTACAAGACAAAATATCAGGCCCTGCTCAGAAAGCTGTGGCTTGAGAACGAGCGAAAGCCTGATTACGACCGGCTGAAGCAGAACGCGGACTTTCTGCAGGCATACGGAGAGGAGAAAGCCCGGCAGGTGACGCAGAAGCAGACCGAGATCTGGAACCTGGAGAAGGACCTGGAAGACCGGCGGAAGCGTGTCAGGGTGCTGCGCCGGGAGCTGACGGAGGCGAACGAGACTGCCAGGAAGCTGGAAGAGCATTCCGCGTCACTGGAGCGGCGCCTGTCGGCCTCGCGTGTGCGCCAGGCGGCCCGTGCGCTCATCGCATCCATCAAGCGGCTGAGCGGTCCGTCGGATTCCATAGACGCCGACGTCAACGGTGCGCTCTCCATCGTGCGGCAGGTCACCGGAAGCAAGCTCGCGGTCGGGCAGGAGACGGCCATCGAGTCGGATGCGGGCACATACGGCGCCAAGGGCCTCAGCCAGCTGGAGTTTTACCTTGCGCAGACGGACCACCCGGAGGTTGCCGGCCTCATCAGGGACCGGGTGCGTACGAGCCAATGGACGGTCGAACAGTTGCTTGCGTTGCGCGAGGCGGTGCGCACGATGCGGAAAGACGCGAGGGAGGCGCTTGCATCCCGCCAGGCACAGACCCGCAGGCGGAGGCAAGGCGTGCTTGCCGGCTACTTCAAGGAGCTCACCGGGCAGAACGCTCCCGTCTATGCGATGACCGACAGCCAAGGGAACATCAATCCCAAAGGTGAGCAGCTCAACCCATACGCCATGCGCGATGACATCATCAGGTCCATTCCGGAGGCCGACCGCACCGACAGCGCGGTGAAGAAGTTCTGGAACTCCTACCGCGGCGTATGGGCCAAGATGCAGCGCATCGCCCGCATCCTGGACGGTGACAAGGAAGGGGTCCTGTACGACTTCTTGGTGCGGCAGGCATACTTCGCCAACACCGCGCAGATCCGGAACGTGAACGCGCGCCTTGCCGATGGCGGTGAGGCGATGAGGCGTTTCGGGGTGACTGCCGAACAGCTTGACGAGAAGCTGTACACTTACGAGAAAGGAGCCACCAAGGTGGAGCTGACCCGGGGCGAGGTGATCGGGCTGTATGTCTACGGGCAGAACGAGATCGAGGCGAAGAAGCTCTACAGCATCTCCGGCAACGGCATCAGCCCGCTGGAAGCGGCGGACGCGATCTCCAAGCTGACCGAAGGGGAGAAGGCCTGGGGCGACTGGATGATCAGCGACTTCGCGCGCAACAGGGGACGCATCGAGCAGGCGTACTACGAGCAGTTCAACAAGGAGCTCGGAAGCCGTGACCGGTACTTCCCCATGGTCGGGGACGGCACGAAAGTCGGCGTCGGCGAGGAGGACACGCTCGCCGGCCCGACCGCCATCAAGAGGGAGCAGCAAAGGACGCGGGTCAACAGAGACTTCACCAAGGAAGCCAACGAGAACGCCATCTATCCGCTGAAGCTCGACGTGACCGGTTCGTGGTACAGCCAGGTGGCGAAGGAGGAGCACTTCCTTGCCTGGAATGAGTGGGTGCAGGACGCCCAGTTCCTGCTCGGCCAGACCGGCGGGCTTGCGGGGATGATCCGGCAGAAGTACGGCAAGGCCATGGCGTCCTTGGTGCAGGATTATGCCAACGACATGGCCTACACGTTCAACCAGATGAGCGACTTCGAGAGGATGCTCAACTCGTTCCTCAGCCACAGCGCGGTAGGGTCGCTTGCGTACAACCTCGTGACGGCGGCCAAGCAGGCCCCTTCCGCGGCCGCCTCCATCGGCAACACGTCGGCAGCAAACTGGATGAAGGCGGGAGAGATGCTTGCTTCATCCAGGCGTGCGCAGACGCTGGCCATGATCTATAGGAAGGCGCCCGACATCGCCAAGAGGTACATCGACCTGGACGTCATGCGGGCCAAGGGGCGGAAGGACAAGGTTGGACGGTTCCTTGACAATGCGGGCAAGAGCGAGAAGCCCTGGCAAGGCATGTGGCTCGCAAACGCCGTAGACCGCTCAGTCGTCGCGCAGATGTGGCTCGCGTCCTATTGGACAAACATCGAGGACGGCATGGGCGAGCGGGAGGCGGTCTTCAAGGCAAGCCAGGTGATTTCTGAGACGCAGCCGACCACCCAGCCGACCGACCTCTCGTACATCCAGCGCAAGTGGCGCGACCCGATCCGGAGGGCGGCGATCATGTTCACCAACCAGACGTTCCAGCTGTGGAATATGGCGTGCATCGACCTGCCGATGTACCTCAGGCAGAGGGAGTTCCGTCGCGCGTTGCCGATCATTGCCAACCTGGCCTGCAACGCCGCGGCCATGGTGCTGATTTCCGGAGTATGGCTCCCAAAGAAGGGGGACGATGACGACGGGGAGAAGAAGCGGAGACGGATTGTCAGGGAGCTCATGGCCAACCTGGCTTCCTCGATTGTGCCACTTGCTGGCGGAGCGTTGTCCGAAGGGGTCCGGGGCTTCTACGGAGGGGACGGCGGACTTTTGGCGGATGTCGGCCGGATGATGAGAAAGATCGCCGACGGCACAGTGCGGATGAAGGATGTCCTCGACTTGGCAAAGGACGCGGGATCGAGCTTCCTTGGCACTCCGACGAACGCCATCAACCGCGTCACGAAAGCGGTCAGCCGGGGCGAGATCATGTATCTGCTCGGGCCGAACTGGGGAGAGTGGCAGGAAAATCGGCGCTGACATCTACAATCGGCGCATTGTCGGAGGATAATCGAATCCATGAAGGAACAGAACCTTGCAGGGAAATCGTTCGTCGTCTCCGGTCTCAAGGTGATCGGGGCCGACAGCCGCAGCAGGGCGGAAGCCGTCAAGACAGCGGTCCGGTCTTCTGCAGGAACCTGGACGCTGCAGCTGCAGTATGCCGACCTCGAGAAACGTGTCAGTGACGCTGTGGCGGACAATATCCTCACACCAAAGGAAAAGAAAGAGCTTCAGCGCCAATGGCTCGCCATCGAGGGCATGTACGGCACACTCGTCGAGCAGGCCAAGATGTGGGGTTTGGATAACGAGAGCGATGATGGACATACTTCCTATCAGGAATATCTTTCCGTATATGATGCATTGAAGGCCGCTGTCGACAAGCTGTTCTACGACATGGATTCTCAGAGCACTATCGATGGAGCGGCATTGCAGGCGCTCTTCCAGACCTACTATGTCAGGGACACGGAGTTGAACAAGCTCCTTTACAACAAAAGCCACGGCGACGTGGAGGGGAAGCTTGATGCGGTCTACGTGAAGAGCATCGACTATACCTATGCGGTTACCGCCACGCAGGACCAGCCGAATGTCGTTACAAGCCAGACTATCCCGACGATGTCGGAGGAAAACAAGTACTTGTGGCAGAAAGAGGTCATCACATACAAGAACGGGACGACGCATGAATACATCTCTCTCCTCGCAGTTTATGGAGACAAGGGAGACACCGGCGATGACGGCAAGTCGTTCACCGTGGTAATAGAATCGACCAACGGTTCTGTCTTCCGGATGCCCGACGTCTCGACCACCTTGTTTTGCAGAGTGTACGTCAACGGCGGGGAGGTCACGGACGCGATAGACGAGTCTGCATTCAGGTGGACACGGAAAACGGACGACGCACAGTCGGATGAGAGTTGGAATTCGTCCTCGAAGGCGATAGGACACAGGACGGTGGACATCACGCCTGATGACTGCCATGGACGAACGGTTTTCGACTGTTCTGTTGATTTGGAAATCTAAGCAAAGGAGAAAAAAATGGCAAAGACAAGCGCAAGCTTCACATTGATGGACTACACCGACGGCATCAGCCTCATTACGGGAATCGACAGCAATCTGCCGTTGACGTCGCTGTATGACGTATCGGCCAAGGTGCTCAACCCTTCCTGGGCGGGGAGCACCAGTCTGCAGCTCACGCCGAGGGTAATCAAGGCGGGAACGGCAGACAGTCTTGTGGAGAGCATGACGAACCGCAAATGGTACCGAAGAGTCGCAGGCGCCTCTTCATGGTCAGAAGTGGTCACTGGCTCTAACGGGGAGAGCGTCAACGCAACGACAGGCGTCCTCTCGGTAAGCCAGGACAAGCTGGTCGGGAACGTGAACCAGATTGACTACAAGTTCGAGGGAAACTACCTCGATCCGATTCTCTCGCTTACTTTCCCTGTTTCCATCGTTGTGACGTTCAGCAGAGTGCAGAATGGAACATCTTTTGTCATCTGCCGGGCATACGCGACTGGAGGAACACAATTCAAAAACGACCAGCCTTCAAGCCTGCAGATCAAGGCGGAACTTATCAGAGGAACCACAAAGGACACGACGAACTTGTCGTACAAATGGGAAAAAAGTACGAACGGGACCACGTGGTCTCTGATATCGGGAGCGACATCCGACACATATTCGGTCACGTCTGCATCGGTTGAGTCGTTCGCGATGTTCCGCTGCACTATTACCGACACGGACTCGTCAAGCAACACCTACAACCAGTCTTTTGTATCTGAAGGCATCGCCTTTACCGACATCAGCGACCCATATCAGGCCGTCATCATCAGTACGGCGGGGAACTACTTCAAGAACAATACCGGCTCGACCATCCTCGTCTGCAAGGTGTACAGGAACGGGGTAGAGGTTGATTCCACAGGTTCATCCCTTACTTATACATGGACGATGACGGACAAGAACGGCAACGCGGTCGAGTTCTCTCCCACTGCGGTCACATACGGAACGATAGGCACGTCCAAAAAGAAGGCTATCAGCGTCTCGCATGACCAAGTCGATGTCAAAGGCACGTTCTTCTGCGAGGTGAGCTGAGATGACATTAGCGAGTTCTTCCATCACGCTAGCGAATGTGAACGACGGAGCCAAGGGAGCTACCGGCAACGGCATCAAGAGCGTGACGGTCACCTACGGCGTGAGTTCGTCCGCGTCCACCCAGCCGACCAGCTGGCAGAACACGGTGCCTGATGTAAGCGAGGGGCAGTACCTCTGGACACGCACCATAACGGACTACACGAGCGATGCTGTCGCCGACACGGTCACATATACCTATGCCAAACAAGGGAAGACTGGCGGAACAGGCGCTACAGGAGCTACCGGCAGGGGAATCTCGTCGATAGCCCACTACTACGCCACGACGACTACTCAGTCCGCTCCAAGCGCCAGCTCTATCACCAGCACTACCATCCCGGCGATGAGCGCAAGCAAGAAGTATCTGTGGCGCAAGACCGTCATCACGTACACAGACAGCACGACCAGCCCCAGCGTAGAGCTGATTGCCATCTACGGAGACATCGGCGACAGCGCAAGCATCAAGGACTTCGACATCGATTTGTCGGCAAAATCGTTCTCCGTCAGCCCGCGAGGATACACGAGGACGGCGGAGACAATCGTGGCGACCTGCACGCTCATACATGTAGCAGTGAGCGCGGTCACGATTACTTGGAGCTCGACATCTTCTCAGGTCACGCTCACGCCGTCGTCAGACAAGACCACCTGCACCATCAGCGTGGCAGCACGTGTCGCCTTGTTGCCGTTCCGCGTCTCCTGCGCCGTGACCGGGGTTGGGCTGACAAAGACCGTCAGCGTGGATGTGCAGCCGGAGACCGGGAATGCGTACATGCCAATCTATCTCGGGACGAACTGGGACACGAGCAAGAGCTGGAGCGACAACAACGACCCGATCTGGAGCGGCGACTACTACCTCGACACATCTACCAACACGCCAATGATTGCGAGCGTGTCTGGAAGCGGCACCATCACCTACAGCGCAATGCAGACCGGCAATCCGAATACCGCGCTGATTATGGGCACCGTGCTATCAGACATCCTCGCTCAGGGCTCCGGGGTGCAGTCCACGTGTGTGGCGGTCAATGCGTACTTTGGCGCGATTGCGGCCAAGACCGGATTCATCAAGAGCCTGCGGTCGCAAGTCATACAGTCGATGAACTACGAGGAAGACGCAAGCGGACAGCCGACTGCCGGATACAAGCTTGACGGGCCTAACAACGTCATCAAGTCCGCCAACATGCAGGCTGTTGGCGGGATTTTCCGAGATGTCTCAATTGTTGGTGGATCAACTCAAATAGCGAACAAAAAAGGCGAGACTGTATTCAAAACGGTTGCAGATTCGATAGCAGTAAACCAAATAGATTATGTCGTCCCAAATAACAACAAGTATTATTTAGTATCGAGTGTTATCGACGCAATGGCCATAAAGCCTAACACTAGTATTAAATATGCCAAGGCAGCCAATGCAGAAGCAATAGCAAATGGCATTGGGTATGATGGCGCTATATATACAACTCCGGGAGAAATAGGATTCCATACCTTCTTGGAAGTAGACGCGCAAACAGGAATAGTAGAAAGAAATGATTTAGACAACAGCCTGCTTACGATACAGAAAGCCCCCGATGGATACTACGGTATCAGGCGGTTCACTATCCCGTACTATGGAATTACGTCAATATCTGCAGATTTTGGCAGAGGCGGTCAGAGATGGGACGGTCTGACGCCGACAATCAAACTGTATGCTCCTAATGGCTCTTTGCTCTATTCCGGAGCAGGAAACGAAACAGTTTTAAAGAATATTGGATTGCAGTACCCCGATGGCATCCCAGTTGGGTCGACTGTCGAAGCTTGGCTAGGAAACGAATACGCCTATTATAGATTCTTTGTGTTTAGATCACAATTGCCAAGTGTGGAATCCAAAGGGCTTGTATTCTATAACAGCAAGGCAACCAATGCGAATGCATTCGCGCTAGTTGTTCCAGAATACTCAAACATCCCATTTAGGTTCACGAAGGTTGACGATAAGCCAAGCGTGATTTCTTCGAATGACTTCACGACTGCTGTTCCTGCGTCTTCTATCTGGAATGCATTTGGAGGTACAGGGGTATTTGTTGCGGCGCCTGATAGCGGAAGTGTGTACAGTGACCGCAAACACGGACTTAAATCTGTTTTTTCCGTCAATGTCACAACGAACAGCATGACCATTATCCTCTCGGACGGTTCTGTCATGCAATATCCACGGACTGGGTACGTAGACAACCCCTGCTTGCATCTGCTTGTGGCTGGTGAGCGGGAAGGCATACTTGTATCCAACATCACGCCTGTACATGAGGGGGTGGATATTGGCTATCCGTCTAAGCCCTTTAGTCATGCCTACGTCGGCGACGTTGATTTGTCTCGCAATCTGTTTCGCGGCATGATCCTGTGGCACCTTTGTCAGAAGGACCCGGAAGGCACGGTGATACCGCCTACGGGATTCCTGTTGCTTGACAACAGTTTCTCGATATCACGGAGTGGATCATATGCAGCATTGTTCGCGCTCATCGAGCAAGTGGGGATTGTTGGTAATGGCAAGGTATTCCAATATGGCACCGATAATAATACGATCATCGCGCCAGACGTAGAGGGACGCTATCTGCGCATTAGCAATAACGGCGATTCTGGAATCCTGCTTGCGGCCGGATTGCCTGACATTGTCGGTTCGTTGCGCTTCTTTGGACATGGCGACGGTCTAGTAGAGTCTGCAACTGGAGCGTTTGCCAAGACCGGCTACTACGAGTCTGAAAGCGGATACAAGCACGCCAATACCGGCGGGCATCGCACGGTGGAGATGAAGGCGTCAAGGTCAAACGTAATCTATGGCAGATCAACATCGGTCACTCCTAGCACCATTCCCCTCCATCTGATTATTGGATATTAGTAGCCGATGACGAGATGGAGGGAGACAGATGGGGGACGCACATTATCGGACGCACCATATATTGGCTGGTTGCGGCCTGCGCGGAACCCGACGTACCATGTGCTCGCCGATGAGCCACTTTTGCCGTCACCATACCATTTGCGGTCTGTCTGATAAAAGGCGTTGTCTCTTCCAGCGGAATAGAGACTGTTTGCATTGGCATTGTTCCAGCCTCCGCGCGTTCTATCCATCTCCCACGTATAGCCGAATATGTCTGGCAATCCAGGAGCAATCAGGTTACCAGAATCGCCGTTATAGACATAAAGCAAAATATGACAATAGGAGGATTGAAATGACAGGAACAAAGTATTGGCAGCATGATGCCAATGGCAGGCTGATGGAGGGTGAGCGGGTGACCGCCATCGATCCTGTAGCTACAGAGAAGGCAGGGGACAAACGGTTCTTCCCGGTGCCAGCCAACGGCACCACAATCGAGCCACCAGAAAAGAAGGCTGGTTTCGACATCTACTGGAACGGTACCTGCTGGGAATACCAGGAGAAGCCGAAAAACCCAGAGCCTCCTACCGAAGAAGAACGATGGGCGGCGCTCACGGCCGAGCAGAAGGCAGAGGAGCTCCGGGATAAGCGTGACGGCCTCATCGAGGACGTGATGTGGCGTGTTGAGCGCTACCAGACGCAGACGGCGCTGGGAGTCTCGACCACGGACACGGAAAGCCAGTACAGGGCCGTGCTTGCGTATCTCGAGGAGTTGCGAAACATTCCCGAGCAGGCGGGATTCCCGGACGAAATAAGGTGGCCAAGCGAGCCAAATTAATCTCACCAACCCAGAATTCGCCTGTTTCATCTACATTCAGAGAAACTAGATGTACCATAGTCACATGACAGCGAAGCAGGCGAGGGACTTCCTTGACCTGAGGGCCAAGCTGGCACTCAGAGACTCTCTAGGCCTGACGGACTTCCAGACCCAGGTCTACAACCTCCGCATCCTACACGGCTTGTACAACTATCAGATAGCCATGAAGTTGAATTGCTCCGACTCTACTGTCGCCAGGGCAATCCGGGTGATATCAGACAAGCTCCGTGCGAGGCATCTCCCTCAAGAAATGTGACAGACTTTTGACAAGCCGGCAATCTCGGAGAAGATCTACGCTTTTCATAAGGAGTGATTATGAGAAAGCGTTCCTTTTTGTCTTTATCTGAGAACGTGATCAGTTTCGTCCTCGGGACGGCGTTCTCGCTGGCCGGGTGCTGGCTGCTGCACGTGGATGTCATGCCGGTCGTGGATGCGATGACGCTGCTCGCCTATGCGTACGTCGCCATCCTCGCGATTGACGATGCGGTCTACAAGGTGCAGCTGTACCGCGATCTTGCCAACTGGCAGGAGTATGCCGGGGTAGGCATCGTGCTCGCAACTGACCTGGCGTTCCTCTTGGCATGGGCTTGCGAGTCGCAGACGACAATGTACGTCGCCCTCGCGCTGACTGGTGCGGGCACCATCGCGGCATTGCTGTGGTTTTTCGTCGTCTACCGGGTATCTGTCATGGGCTCAGACGAGCTCGAGCAGATGGGCCGTGACAAATGCGCGGCTGCCGTCGCCGGCAAGGATGAGAAGGGCATGCGTCATGGCTTTGCTAAGTACATGCACTACCACCTTGTTGAGGATGACTATTCGCGCGGCCCGAACTGGCAGCAGCCTTTTGACGATAGCGGCAAGTTTATGTCGCTTAGGGAGATGAGGAGTACCGCTTTGCTGCTCCTGCTTGTGTCGTTTGTCCCCGCACTGAAGGCGCGGCGCAAGGAGTTGCTCGCGACTGCGGACAGCGCGGAATCGTATCAGACCATGATCATCAAGAAAATTCTGGAGGGATAAAGATGTGCTGTGGAAGATTGTATCGCTTGTATGTAGGAATCATCGCCTCGTTGTTGCTGGGATTGCCGCTGTCCGCGGCGTGGCTCAAGTCTCCCGGATCCTCGGCGGCGACTCAGGCCGTAACCGTGGATTCTGGGGCGAAGACCCAGAAGACCGGAGAAGCGTCCTTGCCCGAGCAACCGAAAGGAACGAAGAGTTCCGGCGCAGACGACTTGAGCGCGCAGCTCAAGGAATTGACCGAGTCCTCGAAGAACACCGTAAGGGTGTCGAAAGAGGATCTTGAGACCTGGCGCGACCTCGCCGACATCGCGGCAAAGCAGATCGCCGACGAGAAGAAGTTCCACTTTGGCATCGGAGTCGGCGCGGCCTACAACCACAACGACGACAACATCGGCGTTGGGGTGGACTTGTTCGCTACGCTGCGCAAGGGCGACATCATGGCCATCGGCGGAGTGACCATCCTTCCTGCAGACGGGTATGACGGATGGCAGCGCTATACCGGACATGTCGGTCTCGCCGTAGAGTTCTGACAGTTGGGATTGATTGCGGTGGCGGCCGCTTCCTCCTTCTTGATTGGATGGGAGAAATTCTCCCTGGTGAAGACATGCCATCCTCGGGACCGCCATCCCGTGGGTGGCTTTTCCTTTTCAATCTAAATGGAGAACTTTAACGATGAAGTCAGACAAGATTGTGTTTGCGGTCAAGATCCTGCTTGTGATCGTGACGGAGATGGCGCCCGTGGTGAAGGACATGCTGTGAACCGATACGACGATGCGTCCTTGTCACAGGACCGAAAAACGGGCATGGTGCCGCTGGTCATCATCCTGGGAATCGTCATCACAATTGGGGTGCTGGCAGTCTTCTTCACGCATCCCGAGGTCATCGACAACGCACAGGAGGTCGCCCGGCTGACCAAGCAGATAGAGGATCTGCAGGCCAACTACGATGCCCAGGTCGCCATGACTGACGACTACGAGAAGGCTTACTACGGCGAGAAGAGCCGCGCGGATGCGGCAGAGAAGAGCAGGGACGACTACAAGGCGCAGCGCGACCAGTACAAGGACCAGCTGGACAGCCAGCCGGGCTATCAGAAGGAGGCCGAGCAGGCCAAGGCAGACCTCGAGGCATACAAGGCTGCCGAACACTCCAGGTTGCTGGACCAGTGGCACTTTTCCTTTGGAGGATTCTTGGCGAATCCTGTCGACGGGTTTGCGCCAGAAATCCAGCTGCATGTAGGCGTAGGCAGAGGCGGATGGCAAGTCCTTGGAGGCGTCGACCTTGACGTCATGGACTCCTTCAGCCCATCGGTCAAGGTCGGCGTGCAGTACACGTGGTGAACAATGGTGATCATTTGTACGGGTCGTATTCTGTGCCATTGACTACCAGCATTGTAATTTTCGGCGTGTTGGATTGGTTGGTCATGCGTATGTGGCAAGAGACGTAAAACGTTCCTAGGGTCGCATTGACTCCACGCGCGGAAGAAATCACTATGTCGGCACTGTTTTGGCCGTCATATATCTGCATACGGCCATTGATCGTGACGTCGAATGAATATCCCTCCACGTTCGTCGTCTTCTGCACGCCGGAAAATGTCAGCAGTCCTGATTCTTCTGTTCCCGTGATTCCCGGATAGGATCCATTGGCTTCAAAATCGATCATGATGTCGGAAAGGCCGGTCCATATGACCTCAAATCCTGCCCTATTGTAGGCTGAAGCCTCAGACCATGCGGGTAGGCTATCCTCAGAGCCGTCGGAACATCCGGCAAGCACTGGAACCAGCATCAGGCAGGCGAGTAATCCCGCCAACAACTTTTTTGCCATATTCAAATCCCCCTTCTTGTGATAACACAGTGTCCATATTACATCGCAGATGCACTACAGAAAAGATTAACTGCATCATTTCGCATTTCTGATAACTATCCATACACTGCTGGTCGGGCTCGGAGGCAACATCGATACAGGCCTATCGGTCAGCATCGGCTTCATGTGGACGATGGGGGACATCGGAAGGGAAAAGAGGAAGAAGTAGAATTATTTTTCCTGGCGCTTTGGGGGATTCACAAGCTTCTTGACGAACCAATATAGGACAAAGAGAACAATCAGCATCATCACCCCGTAGACGGTTACCCCGAAAGCAATCTTTCCAAGGGAACATCTTGGACTTCGTAGCAGGTCGAAAAGCCCACTGAGTCCTGATATCCCTCCGAAAAGTACGAATGCTGCGGCAGTGAAGATGGCCAGGATGGAAACAACCTGGGCGTTGTTGTCATGCCTGGCTTCTTCAATGTCTTCTTTCTCCTTTTGAATGTATTCTCGCTGGGTCGAGAGAATTTCAGAGAATTTGACCATCTGGAGGCCTGCAAGCTTGATATGGTCGAGCATCTTGTCCAGGATTTCCCTCTGGCGTTTTTCTTTACAGGATTGTTTGACAGTCCTGATCCGTGCTGTCAGCCATTCAATTTTATTGTTCTCGTCCTGATGCATGTAGACAAATTCGGAAATGACATGGTAGGGGATTCTGATCTTTTCGTCATCGACTGATTTAAGACGGTTGGCAATTGCGGAAGGATCGAACTTGTCATCAAGCAGACATTTCACGAGAAAATCACCCTCTGTAATCTCCTCCTCAGTCTCGTTGCCGACTTGATTCGGTATCTCAGAAGCTTTCTCGAAAAGGTCTTTTACCGAGGCTGCAAGACTAGACCCTTTGTCGTTCGTCTTCATTTTCTCAGCAATCCTTTGAAATACTGACGGATTTCTTCCTTCGGAATGATGGAACGCGAATCTCCGTTGAAGTGGTTAGCCCATGGGCCCTTTGGGTCATGGGAAATGTCGACGAGAGTGAAGTCGTCGTAGCGAGCAAGAAGTTTCACGATATTATCGATGAAGCCCCGATCATTTTCTGAAATAATGTCCTGATTCCACGGCGATGAGATAAAGTTGTATCTTCTGGTGGCCTCATTGAAAGAGGCAGTCTCCTTGTTCTCGTATTGTTCCTTGGGAATCCTGTCGGCTCCGTTCGGCATGAAAAGGAAGTACGCCTCACGCACGGCAGGACCATATTTCCAGGCGCAGAAATTTTCTCTAAACAAATCGGACTTTTCTCCGTGCATTGCCATATAGTAACCGTCAGTGAAGTAGAGTAGCTTCTGAAGCCTTAGATTGGATGCAGGATGGTTCGCCTTGTCGGATGCCAGCAACACGTACCTTGCAACATCCTCGACACCGTATTTCATCTGGACTGCCATGATGTCCTCTCCCGAGCCCCGCCATGGGAACCACGATTATATTGTCCTAACTTTTTCCCACAAAGTAAACAAATTTCCATAAAAGTAAACTTTTCAGCACAGCGTGGCAATAGCTTTTTTCCCTTGCAGGTTTTGTTTTCCTCCTTTTCAAGCATCTTTTACATCATCTCGTATCCTTGACGATTGCCGACGTGACGTCGAGCACCCCGGCGAACTGGGTCGCGTCGAAGTGCAGGTAGTGCTCCGTCATCGCATCGGTCGTGTGTCCCGTCATGCGCTGGGTCACGCTTTCCGGAACTCCATTGTTGATCAGGAGGGAGTTGAGGAAGTGGCGCCAGGAATGGAAGACGATGTTCCTGGCCTTCCAGTCGACTCCAATCTTGTCGCATGCGTCATGCAGGTTCCTTACGAAAGTTTGGGTGGATGCGGGTTTTTCACCGTCATATGAAAAGAGATACCGGTCATCTCCCATGTAGAGCTGCCGCAAGCGTTTCTCCAACCATCCTGGTACGGGGATGTTGCGCACGTCACCGGTCTTTGTGCATTTCTCTCCCTCGATGCGGTTGTACGAATGCGCGACATGGATGAAACCTTTCTGTATGTCCATTCCCTTGAGTGCCGCCACCTCCCTGTTGCGCATCCCGGTGCATGCGGCGGTCATGTTCGCGATCATGGCCACCAGGTCGCCGCCCCAGACGTCAGGGGACGCGAAGAGCCTGGCCACTTCCTCCAGGGTGAGGATTCCCCGCCTTTCGGTGGCCCTCGCACTCATCGTGCGGGCCGCCTTGCAAGGGTTCTCCTTGATGAGCCCCTCGTGCACGGCCTGCCCGAGCATCGTGCTCAGGATTCCCTTGTAGAAGTTGGCGGTCTTCGGGGCAAGGCCCTCGCGTTGCACGAGAGCCATCTCCCATTGCTCTATTGCGGCCGGGGTGATCGCGGAAAGCAGGCACCTGCCCCATTTGGGGACGAGCCGCTTCCAGAGGATGCGGGCCGCCTGCTCCATATAAGTCTTGCCGATGCGCCTTCCCAGCAGGGACGATTCCCGCACGTACCTGCAGGCAGGCGTCCACCAGTCCGCCGCGAAGTCCGCGAAAGTCATCCTTCCTGTCGGGAGACCGGACGCGGAGAAACCGAGAAGGCCCTGGCTCTGGAGGTCAGAGCAATACTGGTACGCCTCGAGCTTGTTCGTGCGTGCAGTCGTGTAGGTGTGGCGTTCCCCGCATTCGTCATAGACGCGGTAATACCAGACTTTCTTCCGTTTGATGAGGGTGAATGGCGCGTGGTAGCGCATGAAAATTCCTTTTGCATCCTGCCTGGTGGAACACAACTGGTCACACCAAGCAGTGATGACTGACGTTATTTCTTTATAACGCAAGGAATTAATGTATGGAGGCTATCAGAATTGAACTGACGACCTTCTGCATGCCATGCAGACGCTCTAGCCAACTGAGCTAAGCCCCCGTTGCAGAAGAAACAATACCTTTTCCATAGAATAATTGCAAGGGGGTCGCGAAAGATTTCTTAGACGCGTTTGCCGGACACGTACACCTCGTTTACTTGGATGTTCTCGTCGAACAGCACCAAGTCAGCCTGCTTTCCTACCGCGATTGAACCGGTCTTTCCGTCGATGTGCATCACCCGGGCGGGGTTGATGGTCATCATCGCCACGGCCTCTGCGATCGTGAGCCCTGCCTTTTGGTGCATGACTCTGACCAGCCTGTCGGTCGTCGCCACGCTGCCGGCGAAGGCCTGATGGTCCGGCATCTTGGCGATGCCACCTTCGACGAAACATTTCACACCCCCGACTTTCGGTCCGAGGATTGTCGGTCCTTCGGGCATGTCGGCTCCACGCATGCTGTCCGTGCAGAGCGAGATATGGTCGTGGGCTTTCAATTTCAAGATCATCTTGAGCAACTCAGGAGGCAGATGCATGCCGTCGGCAATCAGCTCGATGGTCAGCCCATCGATCAGGTAGCCTGCCTCGACCGCACCAAGGATGCGGAACCCGCCTTCACGATGGATGGTGGACATGCCGGAGTAGAAGTGGGTCAGGTGGGTCACCCCATGGTCGAATGCGCGGCTGATTTCCTGGTAGGTGGCGTTGGTATGGCCGGCGGCCAATACGATGCCGGTGTCCCGAAGGGCGTCAGCCATCTCGATGGCGCCGGGCAGTTCGGGAGCGAAGGAAATCCGCTTGATGACATCACCTCCCTTCTCGAGGAACAGACGGTAGTGTTCTTGCTTCGGGATCTTGATGAAAGAAGGATCCTGGGCCCCGGCTTGGGCAGGGCTGAAGTAGGGCCCTTCCATATGGATGCCTTCCAGATGGGGGATGGCATCTCCGTAGTTCCTTGCCTCGCGGAAGCACTCGAAGGTATGGATGGTCGCCTCGTCCGTGTTGGTCATGGTCGTGGGGTAGTAGGTGGTGGTTCCATGCCTCAGATGCGCTTTGGCCGCCAGCACGATGTCCTCCGCATCTCCATCCATGATGTCATGGCCGCCGCCGCCATGGGAATGGATGTCAATGAAACCTGGGGCCAGGTACAGCCCTTTGCAATCGACGACTTCCTCTCCCGGAAGAGCGGAAAGATGCTCTCCGTAGGCTTCGATGCGGGGGCCTTCAGTCCTGAGCGATGCTTTGACGGTATGGTTTTCCAGCACGAGCCGAGCATTGGCAAACAGCATATGGTACTCCTCTGGGAATCTGCCTTTGTGACGGGACAAGATTCTTCGTTGACAACAGTATAGACCTTGTTATAATTAAGTCAAACGTTAACGTTAGCGTTTTCTTAGGAGGTTTTCCCAATGAAAAAGAGTGTATTGGCATTGGCGTTGCTGTCTGTCGTCGCAGCAAGTGCTGCATTTGCCCAGGGCTCCAGCGAGTCCGGCAGTTCTGCCGCGAGTGGCAAGACCATCAAGCTGAGACTGGCCGAGAACCAGCCAGCGAACAACCCGATTTCCCAGGGCATGCAGAAGTTCGCCGATCTGGTGAAGGAAAAGACCAACGGAAGTGTGGAGGTTGATGTCTACCTTGACGCCCAGCTTGGCACCGAGAACGAGACCATCGACCAGGTGCAGGCGGGAACGCTTGATCTCGCACGTATCAACACTTCTGCCCTTGCCTCGACGGCTGACGAGGTCGGCGTCTTCACACTGCCGTACATCTTCACCGGCATGGACCAGAAGTACAAGGTTCTGGATGGAGAGATCGGACAGGGAATCATCAAGCAGCTTGAGAAGTACAACATGATCGGTCTTGAATACTGGGAAGCGGGGAGCCGCAACTTCTACTCGACTAAGAAGCCGATCAAGAGCGTCGCCGACCTGAAAGGCATGAAAGTCCGTGTCCAGCAGTCGGAAGTCGCCATCAAGATGGTCGAGCTTCTCGGTGGAGCCGCCACCCCGATGGCATACGGTGAGGTCTATCAGGGTCTGCAGACCGGCGTGATCGACGCCGCGGAGAACGATTTCGTCTCCTATTATACCTCCGGCCATTACGAGGTCGCGAAGAACTATACCCTCGACGGCCATATGGCTCCTCCGGCCATGTTGCTGATGAGCAAGAAGTCCTGGGACAAGCTTTCCAGCGACCAGCAGAAGGCGGTTCGCGAGGCGGCGAAGGAAGCCGCAACTTGGCAGAGAAAGGCGATGGACGACTTCCAGAACGAAAGCCGCGCCGCTGTCGAGAAGGCAGGAAGCAAGATCTACACGGTTGACGCCAAGGAATTCCAGAATGCTGTCGGAGCTATCTACGACATGTATCCCCAGTACAAGGACGTCATCGAGAAGATCAAGGCTGTCAACTAAGACTGTTCTTTCCGGGACTGTCCTGCCTCGGCGGGACAGTCTTCATTTCCTATCCCTGATACGTGCATGATGATGAAAACACAACGATTGGCGGGGTTGCGTTCGTTCCTGGACAAGGCCACGGAATTCGAACGCACTCTGTGCTGTTACGACTTGATACTCGAGATCGCCATCACTTTTGTCCAGGTGGTGCTCCGCACGCTCGGGCATCCTTTCAGTTGGTCTGAAGAGGCCACACTGATGCTGCTGGTCTGGTTCGGATACCTGTGCATTCCTCTCGATATCTATACCGACTCTCACGCGGCGTTGTATTTCCTGTATGGAAAGATCCCCCCGAGAGGAAAGAAACTGCTCGACCTGGGCCGCCATGGAATCCTGGTCTGGTTCAGTGTCGAGATGGTCAGATATGGAATCATGATCACCCGTCTCGCCATTCCCAAACGACAGCCCGCCACGGGCTTCTCCCAAGGATGGCTCTTCGCCCCGCTCATCCTTGGCGGCGTGCTGATGGCCGTGTATGCCGGCTTCAACTTCGTGGATACCATCCTCAAGCCGGCAAGCGAGTATGCCCGTTCCGATGAGCCGAAGACTGCCGAGGAGCTGAACAAGGAAAGAGGAGGCAGCGTATGAGCCAGATGGCAATGGGTACTTTGCTTTTGTTCGCGTCATTGGTCATCCTGATGATTTTCCGGTTCCCCATCTCCTTCTGCCTTGGGGTCTCCGCGCTGTTCACGGCTGCCTATCTGGGCATTCCGTTCTTCAACTTGTTCCAGAAGATGTCGACCGGCATCACCAGCTTTACCTTCATGTGCGTGCCGTTCTTCATCATCATGGCGCAGATCATGACCGATGGCGGTATCAGCGACCGGCTTACCAAGTTCTGCAATGTCCTGATCGGGCGTATGCGGGGTGGCACCGCCATCGTGAACTGCCTGGTCTCCATGTTCTTCGGAGGAATCTCCGGCAGCTCGATCGCGGATGTCTCCTCGATTGGTTCGTTCCTGATTCCGGCGATGATCAAGGAAGGATACGACGCCGATTACACGATCGCTGTTACCTGCACCAGCAGCGTCGAGGGCATCATCATTCCTCCGAGCCAGAACATGATCTTCTATATCGTCGCCGCGGGAAGCGGACTCTCGATCAGTACGATGTTCATGTGCGGATACCTGCCTGGGTTCATCCTGACGATGGCGTTGTCCGCCTGTTCTTTCATCATCGCCGTGAAGAAGAAGTACCCGATCAGCGAGCGGCACCCTTGGAGGGAGAACATCGTGATCATCCGCGAGGCATTGCTAGGTCTGGTCACCATCCTGATTGTCGCCGTAGGCATTCTCGCCGGCATCTTCACCGCGACCGAGGCGGGGGCCATTGCCGCCGTCTACGCGCTGTTCGTGACGACTTGTATCTATCACACGATGGACTTCAAGAAATTCATGAAGTGCCTGCGCCAGTCCTTGAAGACACTCGGGACGATCATGGCCATCATCGCCACCAGCAGCGCTTTCAGCTATGTGCTCGCGTTCCTGAAGGTTCCTACCCGTGTGGCAAACAGCTTGATGGCGGTCTCCAGCAATCCCGCGGTGGCCATGCTGCTGATGATCATCATGATGGTTGTCCTCGGCTGCTTCATGGACATGGGGATCCTCCTGATCCTCCTGACCCCGATCCTCTATCCGGTGGCCATGAAGTTTGGCTACAACCCGTACCATTTCGGCCTGATCATGGTCCTGACCCTCGGTCTCGGTCTGCTGACCCCGCCGGTCGGTACCTCGTTGTGGGCCGGATGCTCGATTGCCGGAATCCCGATCGAGAAGTCGATTAAAGGCTTCTTGCCGTTCTACTTCACCTATATGGCGGTGTTGGCGGTCATCATCCTTTGCCCGGCTCTGACGCTTTGTCTTCCGCGCGCGTTGGGGTATATTGCGTAATTGCTATGGCTGCCAACAACATCACCCTGAAAGACATTGCGCAAGCGACGGGATATTCCCTGATTTCCATCCATCGGGCCATCCACAACAAGGATGGCCTGAGCGAGGAGACCAGGACGAAAATCCTCGAGGCTGTCAAGGCCATGGGCTATGAGGTGAACTTTGCGGCTTCCGCATTGAAACGCAATCCCATCAGGGTGGCGTATATCGGCGAGGCGGCACGTTCTGCGGGAGAATACCACGCCTGCATGCTGGAGGGAGTGCACACGGCTTTCGACGAGTTCGCCGGCCTGAACTGCAGCTGCGATGACCTGGTGGTCCCCTATGGGCATGGTGCCGCGGCAGCCGAGTGCAAGGTGCTGGACAAGCTGTATGACGACCCGCATCCTTATGACGGCATCGTCGTGCTCCCGGCCAATACCGGATCTGAATTGGAGTACCGGTTGGGAAAGCTGATTGCAAAGGGAATCCCCGTCGTCCTGGTGGACGAACGGATTCCCCAACTGGACAGCCTTTGCTGCATTTCCCCGCGAAGCGACCTGATTGGCCGTTTGGGAGCGGAGTACCTGTGTAAGGTGTGCGATCCAGGGTTGATCATCATCGCCATGGGGGATACGACCAGCAAGACCCACCAGGAGAACGTGCGGGGGTTTTCCTCCTACATCGAGAAGAACCGCCTGCCATTCACTACGCTGGTGGTTGACGACCCGTACGACGAGCCGTTGCTGGAGCAGCGGTTGGAACAGGCGTTGCTTGCCCATCCGGAGACTGTCGCCTTCTACTCGGTCCGGGAGAAGAACTGCCAGGCGATCACCCGCGTGGCGCTCAGGCATCCCGAACGGAAGACCGAGGTGCTGGTCACCGAACTTTGCCCGGAAAATGTCTCCAATCTGGAACGGGGGCTGGTCTCGGGCATCATCGACAAGAATCCGTTCCAGAGAGGGTATTTGGGCATGCATCTCTTGTTCGAGTACCTGTTGAAAAAAGAAATGCCGAAAGCGAAAGTGCTCTCGGTCCCCGTCTCGATTGTGCTCAGGAGCAACCTCCCGTTCTACGTCGGCCGCATGGGACCGGGCATCTACGTTTCGTCATCAGTGTAAACAAGGAGGGAAACAGATGTTTTCCGTGAACGTGTTCCATACTCCCGAAGAGTTGGGAGTCGCGGCTGCCGGACGGATCGCCTGTGAGATCAACAAGGCCATCGCCCGGCAGGGATATTGCCGCATCGCGCTCAGCACGGGCGCAAGCCAGTTCGAGACGCTGAAAGCGTTGGTCAAGCTGGATGTCGACTGGAGCAAGGTGACCATGTTCCACCTGGACGAGTATGTGGATCTTCCCGAGACGCACGCCGCCAGCTTCCGCAAGTACCTGAAGGAGCGGTTCGTCGATATCGTCCACCCGAAAGAGGCGGTTTTTGTCAACGGGGAAGGTGATGTGCGTGGGCATATCGCCGAACTGACCAAGCGGATCACCGAGAAGCCGATCGATGTCGGGGTCATCGGAATCGGCGAGAACGGCCATGTCGCCTTTAATGACCCTCCTGCGGACTTCCAGACCAAAGCAAGCTATATCGTGGTCGACTTGGACCGGAAATGCCGCATGCAGCAGGTGCATGAGGGGTGGTTCAAGACGGTGGATGACGTGCCCAAGCAGGCTGTCAGCATGACCGTATCCCAGATCATGAGCTGCAAGGTGATCGTCACGGCCGCGCCGCACGCGGTGAAGGCCGATGCGATCCAGATGACAATGGAGAAGCCGGTGACCAATCTGGTTCCCGCGACAATCCTGAAGAGCCACCCCGAGTGGTATCTCTTCATCGATGATGACTCAAGTGCGAAAGCATTCCCGGTGAGATGACATGGCAAGACATCTTGGTTTTACGTGTGAGATTCTGGATAGCCGCGAGGCTATGGGAAGGGCGGCCGGCCAGGCTGCCGAGAGCTTGATCCTGCAGGCGCTGGACCAGGTCAAGGACCGCTTGGTCCGCATGATCTTCGCTGCCGCTCCAAGCCAGAATGAGATTCTCGCCTACCTTGCCGCGAGCAAGAAGATCGACTGGTCCCGCATCGAGGCCTTCCACATGGACGAGTACATCGGGCTGGACAAGGACGCCCCACAGGGATTCGGCAATTTCCTTGACGCCCATATCTTCCAGAAGGTCCCGTTCGCGAAGATCCACTATCTGCGTCCGCAAGGAGATGTCGGGCGGAGCCTGGAGAACTATGCCGGACTCCTGAAGGCTGCCCCGATCGATATCTGCCTGATGGGAATCGGCGAGAACGGCCATATCGCCTTCAACGATCCTGCGGTGGCCGACTTCAAGGATCCGAAAGTGGTGAAGGTGGTCGGACTGGACGAGGTGTGCCGGAACCAGCAGGTGCATGACGGTTGCTTCAAGAAGCTGGAGGATGTGCCAAGCCAGGCGGTGACGCTGACGGTGCCCATGCTTTTCTCCGCCAACCATATCGTCTGCACGGTCCCCGCGGCGACGAAGGCCCATGCCGCCCGCATGGCGGTCCTTGGCCCGGTAGCGGAGAGTTGCCCGAGCTCGATTCTTCGCCTGCACGCGGATGCCCGGCTGTTCCTTGACAACGAGAGTGGCAAGGAGATTCTGGACTTCTGAATCAGAGGGAAAGGAATACGGACAAAGAAGAGGGGGTCTGTCCTTTGCGGGCAGACCCCCTTGTCCGTTGGTTCAGACTTGGGTGATGATGGTGATGCAGTCCTTCACCATCACGTGCAGCCTGCGGTCCATCTGTTCCAGATACCAGGAACCACGATGCGGGCAGTTCTCGCACTCGAGCAGCAGCGAGTCATGCCGGAAGCAGGAACGACTGATGAAGAGGGGAATGTTGAACGAGGCCGGAACGGGTGTCGGGATGAAGGGCCAGTAGCCTTTGGTGAAGGACTGGGTCTCCAGCCAGAGGTAACCGCCAACCAGACTGTCCCCCAATTCCTCCTGCATCGACTCGGCGGTGAAGCTGTTCGCCAGGTACAGGTAGATGTCGCAGAAGACCTTGCATTCGGGGTGCCGCTTCGCCCACCGCACCTGGGCGATGTTGTTCAGACCGAAGCGGACCTTGTCCAGATTGCCGCTGTTCTGCAGCTTCTGTACGATGCCATCCAGCGCCTGGTAGTATTCCGCTTCCTTGAACATCACCGGGGCAAGGGGAAGGTAATACCTGGAGAGAACCATGTACATCCGTTTCTCAGGTTCCTCCTCCTTGGCGATTTCCATCACGTCCAGCCAAGGCACTTGGCTCCGGTCGCTCAACAGGTTCCTCAACGGGAGCAGTTCCTTGGTCTCCATCGTCCCCGTCTTCCGCTCAAGCGGCTCGGCAAGGTATTTCTCGAGGAGCATGTCCAAGGTCTTGTACCAGTCCCTCCGCATTGTCTTCATCTGCGAGAGCGGATAGAAGAGGTTGTCGTCTTGGAGGCCGGTCTGGTTGTCGATGGTCAGGGACTTCAGGGAGAAGTAGCTCTTGTCATTCTGGCTGAACAGCTCGGTCATCTCCTTCTGCAGCTCTCTTGACTTCTGCGCCCGGGAGGCGGCGATCGGATAGCGCTTGACGACCTTCTTGCCGAGAAAGCCGAGACGGGTCTCGACGCTGAGCTTGTCCTGTTCGAGATGCAGGATTGTCTCCAGTCCGGCCGTGGCGGGCGTGAGTTCCTTGCCGATGACCGGGAGGGTCTGGTCATGGCGGCTGATGCAGTAGACTTCTTGTCCGACTTTCGGCTCCGGCTGTCCCTCTGGAATCTGGATGATGACGGTCTGGGACGGGATTGCCTCCTGGATGTACTTCCGGTAGGCGTCGCGCATGGTCGACAATCCGAACTGGACGACCCCGACCGGCTCCTTGTCGCCCGCCGTGAAATAGGAGATGCCGTCACGGAGCGCGACCGGCTCGGTCAGCGTCACCACCGCTCCATAGCGGGTCAGCTCCTGCACCTTGCCGATCTTGATGCCGCGGTGGCGCGGGTAGCTTGTCGAACCGAGCGTGACGGTACGGGGAGTGAAATCCTGCTCGGTACGGCCGTAATCGGTCAGCCAGCCGCCGGTCATGCGACGTGCGAAGACGGTTTCCAGATCCTTCTTCAATTGGGAGGTATCTTCCTGTCCGTCAAGCAACGCGCGATAGTACTTGGCGGCCGCGAGCGTGTAGGCAGGTGCCTTCATGCGGCCCTCGACTTTCAGCATGTCGATGCCCATATCCTGCAGACGCTTCACGGCCTTGGTGCCATCAAGGTCGCTCATGCTGAGCCACCAGGCCTTTCTCTGGATCGGTTTCGGACTGAGCTCGGCGGGACGCAGGGGATCCTTCTCGATTTCAAACCAGGAGCGGCAGATTTGGGCGCAGGCTCCACCGTTGGCGCTTCGTCCGCAAAGCTTTGCGCTGGCCATGCACAGGCCGCTGAAGCCATAGCAGAGGGCTCCGTGGATGAAGACTTCGAGCTTTACGTCCGGGCAGGATTTCCTGATACGCCCGATTTCCTCGATGGTCAGCTCCCGGCTGAGCACCACCTGCTTGAAGCCGAGACTCTGCATTTCCCTCACTCCTTCGGCCGTGTGGACGGCGAGTTGGGTGGAGGCGTGCAGCTCGAGGTTGGGGAAGTCCCGTCGGCAGAGACGTGCAAGTCCGAGATCCTGGATGATGATGCCGTCGCAGCCGATGAACGAAGCTTGCTTGAGCAGGTCGTAGGCGTCCTGGATATCATCATCCTTCAGCAGGGTGTTCAGGGCGATGATGACCTGCTTCCGGTGCTCGCGAGCGTAGGTGGTGATCCGTCTGAATTCATCGAAGGTGAAGTTCTTCGCTTCCTTGCGGGCGGAGAAACGGGTGAATCCGAGATAAATGGCGTCTGCGCCGCCTTCGAACGCGGCAAGGCCGGCCTGCATGCTGCCGGCGGGAAGTAACAATTCTGTCATGCCTCAACCCTAGACCAAGAACCGGGAAAAAGCAACGGAAGCGGTAATGCCGCAATCTTGTATTTTCCCTTCAACCTATTGGATACGTCCGTAGAGGAGGGAAGTCTCCCCCTTTCCACGACGGGGGGATTTTCGATAGAATAAAGGGACTTCCCTAGAAAAGTCATATTTTGCATTCCTTAAGGAGCTCTTCATCATGAGTACGAAGATGCTGTACGGTCCTGCGGACAAACCGCCTCTCTCGAAGTGGATTCCGCTGAGTATCCAGCATGTGTTCGCCATGTTTGGCGCGACCATCCTGGTTCCGATTCTCACGGGAATGGATATCAACACCGCCCTGTTCACCGCAGGTACCGGTACGTTGATCTACATCCTGTGCACAGGAGCGAAGGTGCCGGTGTTCCTCGGTTCTTCCTTTGCGTTCATTCCCGCCTTGGTCACCATCAGTTCCGCGTACGGACTTCCCTATGCGATGGGCGGTGCGGTCTTTAGCGGCATCACCTATCTGGTGGTCGCCGCCATCATCAAGAAGACGGGAACCGGATGGTTGAGGAAGGCCTTGCCGCCAGTCGTCATCGGCAGCGTGATCGTGGTCATCGGCATGAGCCTGGCCCCCTCCGCCTTGAACATGGCCATGTACCCGAATTCTGATGCTTCGCAGGGCTACTCCCTGGTGCTCTTCTCGGTCGCCATGGTCACTCTGGCCGTCACGGTCATCGTCAATATCTACGGCAAGGGGTTCATCAGCGTCATTCCGGTGCTCTTCGGTCTGGCCGCCGGCTATATCTTCACCTTGGTCATGGGCAATTTCTTCCCCGCCTACCACCTGATTGATTTCCAGGGGGTGAAGGATGCCGCTTGGTTCGGGTTGCCGCGCATGCATATGCCGAAGTTCAACCTGGTCGCCATCCTGACGTTCGTCATCGTCAGCTTTGCCACCATCTGCGAGCACCTCGGTGACACCCTGACGGTCAGCAAGGTCGTCGGCAAGAACTTCTACGAGGATCCGGGCCTGCACAGGACCCTGTCCGGCGACGGTCTCGCCACCGCGTGGGCCGCGCTTTGGGGTGGCCCTCCGAATACCACGTATGGCGAGAACATCGGCGTGCTCGCCATCACGGGCGTCTACTCCGTCTACGTGACCGGCGGCGCCGCGGTCTTCGCGATCCTGCTCTCCTTCTTCCCGAAGTTCGGTGCCCTGATCCATACCATCCCGAGCCCGGTCCTTGGCGGCATCTCGATGCTCTTCTTCGGTATCATCGCTTCCAGCGGCCTGCGCACGCTGGTCGAGAGCGGCGTCGACTATCAGGACAAGAGGAACCTGACCATCAGCAGCGTCATCCTCACCATCGGTATCGGTGGCGGCATGCTGCAGTTCGCCCTCGGCGGGTCCCTGACCTTCAGCCTTGGTTCCGTCGCGCTGGCCACCTTGGTCGGCATCGTCCTGAACTTGGCCCTGCCTGTTCCCAAGGAAGGCAAGTAAGCTGATACGCCTGGGCACAGACTACCCTCACGGGTTGGAAGCAACCGTGGGGGTAGTTTCTTTCGTGCTTGCTGATTCAGGGAAGGTAGAACATCTCCTCCAGCGGAATCGAGACGGGAGACTCGTCTGGATTGGTCTCCATCAGGTCCTTCATGTAATGCCACCATCGCTTGGTCGCTTCGGCAGCTCCGGTGGCCTGGCTTCCCGTTCCTTGGGTGTGCTGGAAGGCAAAGAGGGTATTGGTTTCCTCGTCAAGGTAAATGCCGTAGTCACTGACACCACTGTCCTTGAGCAACTTGACCACCTCGGGCCAGATTTTGGCATGACGTCTCTTATATTCTTCCTTCATGCCCGGCTTCAGATACATCTTGAACGCTTCACGCTTGTCCATGCATTGACTCCTTGTGGCAAGTATAGCAAATTCCATGCATTCGAATGGAGAAATGCGTCTGTACCTTTCCTATCGCTTTCGGGTAGAGTCGAAGCGTTATGTATCGTTATACCTTGCTCGCCAGTGATAAGGCGTTCACAGACCAATATCAGGCATGGAAGCAGGGGGGAGTTTCCTCTGTTGCCATGGATTTCGAGGGTGAGTTCAACCTGCATGTCTATGGGGAACATCTTTGTCTGATCCAGTTGTTTGATGGAAAGGCTTTCTTTCTGGTCGACCCTTTCAAAGTCTCCAAGGAGGCGCTCGGGCCGTTCTTCACCGACGGGGAGCTGGAGAAGGTGATGTTCTCCTGCGAGAGCGATGCCGCCTTGGTCCGCAAGGTCTATGGCATCCAGCTGGCATGTGTCTGGGATGTGCGGGTGCCGGCCCTGGCCCTTGGCTACACAGGCAATCTGAGCGGGCTGATGGACATGTACGGGCTGGAGCATGTGTTGGAGAACAAGAAGAAAAACCAGATGACCAACTGGATGCGCCGTCCGCTGGACGAGCATCAGGTGCAGTACGCGCTGGGTGATGTGGCGCAGCTCTTGGCGCTGAAGGAAATACTGTGGGAACAGGTGTCCGAAAAGCATCTCTCCAGACAGGTGGAGAACCAGATGAAGGCCTGTGCCGAGGCCAAGCATCCTGAACAGCCGGGGTGGACGAAGCTTCCTGGCTACCGATTCATGAGCCCGGTCGAGCAACACTATGCGAAATATCTTTTTATCGCCCGTGATGAGGTCGCACGCAGGCGCAATATCCCAGCTTCGAGGATCCTGGACAAACGGGTTTTGACCGACCTCGTCAAGAAATCGGTACGGGATTCCCAAGCGTATACAAAGGTGACGCGCGACCCCGAGGTGCTTGCGTCATTGAAGCATCAACTTTCTGAGGCAAGGAAAGGTCGCTGACTTCTTACCGCTTGGTTTCGGAATCGCGCACGATTTTTTCCCTGACGGCACGGGAACGGGAACCCTCGCAGGCCTGTGCCACCAGATGCAACACCCGGCACACGGGCGTCGGGATCCGATGCTTTTCCCCAAGTCGGACGACGGTTCCGGTGAAATATTCGTTCTCCGTTTTCCTGCCGGCGACCATGTCCTGGAACATGCTGGTCATGCCGTTCCGGTCCAGAGAGCCGATGGTTTTGATGTTTTCCTCGCACATCGCCTCTGTCAGTTCCACCCCCTCGGCTTTGGCGACGGCAATCACCTCGCTTGAGACGTCCCGTACCAGTTGCAGGAGGGCGGGTTGCGTGAAATCCCCGTAGCCCGACCAGGTGATGGCACTGAGGGTGTTGAAAGCGGTGTTCAGCATGAATTTCTTCCATTGGGCCTGGCGGATATCGGCAGGCACGGTGTAAGCGATGCCGCTACGTCCGAACAGGTCCTCGATGGCGAGCACGCGCGGGCTCTTCGAGTTGTCCTTTTCTCCGAACACGATCTGTCCTGCGCTGGTGAAATCGATATGGTTGCCACTGTGCTCGGAGCTCATGCCGACAGCAAAGGCATAGAGCACATGCTCCGCCCCGTACCGTCTAGCGAGGATCTCCTCGCTGTCGGTACCGTTGAGCAGGCTGAGGATTGCCGTATCAGGACCGACTGCCTTGGCGATCTGTTCTTTCGCCTCTTCGAGCTGGAGGTTCTTGGTGGCGAGGATGACCAAGTCCGCGACCCGGAGATGTTCCGGCTCGACATAGTCGAAGTCCACAAGTTTCCCGTTGAGGAACATACCCTGTGAACGGTAACGTGCAAGCCGGGAACCTGAAGCGACGACCTGTACGTGATCCTTCCCGAGCGCGTCATTGATGCTTGCCCCGAAAAGGCAACCGACCGCACCGACACCGATAATGGCGACATTCCTGATTTCCATACCCGTGAGGGTAGCACAAGACGCCTGCTTTTTCGAGAGCTGAGAGAAAGATGCTAGAGCGTCAAAACCCAACTTCCCTGACGGTTGGTCCCGGTCCGTTGCAAGATTCCCTTCAATCTGAACTTGTGCAGATAGTATTTCACCTTGTTCACGTTCCATTGCAACCTGCATGCGATTTGGGATTGCCCGATTTCCGGTTCGTTCTTCAGGAGTTCCAGTATCTGACGTTCTTCCTGAGAGAACTGTGAGGACTGGGTGGACTGGGTGGACTGTGAGGACTGGGTGGACTGGGTGGACTGGGTGGACTGGGTGGACTGGGTGGACTGGGTGGGATTCACTACGCCATACTGATCTGTAGCAAATGGTTTTCTGGCCAGCGTAATCCGAAACGATACTCCCATGTTGTCAAACTGTACCTCTCCCAAGCCGTAGTCCTTGGCTTCTTGCATAATGCGAGGGATACCAGTTCCCCAGGATTCTATCACATGCATGTAGGCAAAAGCCGTCGCAATTGCTTTGTTGCGGATGAGGGAATTTCCTTTCTTCAGATCTTCTATGGACAACTCGTCACTGAGTCTTCCTGGGGAAGTGACTTCGAGCCGATTCTCATACAGGGCAACTTGGATTTTCCCATGCCGCACGTAGGATCGATGGCAGACGGCATTCGCAATCATTTCCCTGACACTGTCTATGGGGAGTTCGTAGATATCTTTCCGATAGACTCCATCAATACGGGAGCCCATGCGGATATGCTGCATTACGAAATTTGTGGCGTCTTCCACCTGGACATCAAGAGGTCCATTGATTTCCTTTCGGTCAAGAAAGACTGACCTGTCGGTTCCTTTGAATTCTGCGCATTGGATGCATGCTTCAGGAAAAGCCTTTTCGTCTCCCTCCAGAAGAAGAAATCCGTTTGTTGCGTAGAGATCGTTTCCTTCCGCGACAAGTAGTTTCCAGGAAAGCATCTGGTTCTTGGTAATCTTGCGGATGCCAGTTTTGCCGAGGTCATTGGACAATGCATGTTGGTACATCCGGTTGCAGAGCTTTCGGATGCGTTGGTCGGACACCACAACGCCTGTCCTCATTTGGTCGAAACTCCGGTTGGATCCATCCAAACAAAGCTCTTGGATTGTTTGAGGGTCGGCTTTTCTGGTGGTTCCGGAAATTCGGATATACGTTCCATCCATCATGCCTTGAGAAGTCAGGTAATACGGTTTTTCCATTCCGGGATGAATGGTTGCCACAATAATATGTTTTCCTTCCACCTCTTGAATTTCCACTTGAGGAACGATTTTCGGCGTACAGGAATCATAGATGCTATTGGTGATTGCATCCATTTTCACAAACAGCTCTTCATTCGGGAAACCAATGACATCCCATGTGGTGTCTTGCACTCCAAAGACCAGTTTGCCTCCATTGCCATTGGCAAAAGCGACAGCAGTTTTCAGAAATTTTTCTTTTTCTGCAGGGATGTCTTTTTTGTATTCTATAGTTTCATGCTCTCCCATTCTGATGGCGTCCAATGTCATGAGTATGTCTCCCTTGGTATGGTAATTACTGCTCCTGCCAATTCCCGTATACAGAGAAAAGAGAAATCAAGATAAATGTACCCCATTGTTCGCGGTACGACCAGTGTCTTGGTTTTGACAAAATATGTGAATAAAACACCACCTATCGTGTGCTATGGTGGAAGCGGAGGCCGGAAATGGGGAAACACAACATGATGGAGAGTCTTTCCTTGCTGCTGCAGGTCATTCAAAAGATGGCGAGGCCGGAAGGTGTGACGGTGACCGAGCTTGCAAGGGAGATGGGTCTGGACCGATGGACCATGAAGAGCTTGATTGACAGCCTGGAGGCTTTCAATGCCAATGGGAGTGTGCTGTGCGTAGATGAGGACAAGGATCCCAATGACCATAGGCGGACGATTTACCGCATCTCTCCGGACAGCCTGTGGAACCTCCAGCTTCCCTCGCTCGGGTTGAGCGAGGAGGAGAGTTTTCTTTTCGCGCTGATGATGGACCTGTCCAGGCAGGTGCCCGTGCTCAAGGATGCGGCGGAGGGGTTGTGGAAGAAGGTGAACTGGGTCAGGAACCCTTCGTGTGCGTGCATGGTCCACAATGCGCTTTCCGTCGAGAAGATCCTTCCTCCCTCGGCGAAACCGGCTCTGGAGGCCATCCTTGCCGCCATCAGAAAGAACCAGTGCCTTGCCTTTGACTACGTCAATGCGGGGAACACCAAACAAGGGCGGAGGGAGGTGCTTCCCCTCTATCTCTTCTTCTATGACGGAGGAATCTATCTCAACGCCCAGAAGGTGGAAGATGGAGCGCTCAGGACCTATGCGCTTGAGCGGATCATGGATGTTCCTCAGGTACTGGAAGTCGCCAACCCGCCCGAAAAGCTTCCTTATGATGGAAGGCTCGAGGATCCGTTCGGCCCCTTCTGGGAAGAAAAGGAGTATGCGTTCACCGTGCGATTCGATTCCTGGCAGGGATGGTACCGCATGCAGCAGCAATGGCCGAAGAGCGTCACCATCACAAAGCTGCCCGACGGCGAGATTCTCTTTACCGGAAGAACCCGATGTCTGTACGGCGCAAAGGAATGGATCAGGAAAGAGAGCAACCATTGCACGCTGGTCTCTTCCGACTGGCCCCCGGAAGAAACGTGGCATTAATTTCACTTTTTCATGGATGGGTGAGGGTTACTCCACCTTTTGGGAGGTATGGTTACCTCAAAAGAGGAGGAAAGAATGGATCATTCCCCTGTCGAATCCATCCCCGTATGGCTCGGAAAGACCGAGGAGGGGAAAGACGAAGTGATGGATTTGGGACGCACGCCCGGCGTGATGGTGTATGCACCGGAAGATTCGGATTTCATGGAGTATCTGGTGCATTGCGCATGGGGGGTCGATGCTACGAACATGGCCTTGCTCATCGGAGCGCGTTTCTCCCGTTTTGACGGAAATCCCCAGAGCCTCTGGACTTCCGACCTGGACCTCTGCGATGCATTTACCGCCATCGATTACGTGAATGAACGGGAGATTCCCTCAAGGAGGGACGCGATCTTGTCGACGAGGAGTCGGGATTGCGTGGAGTACCAGAAGAAGACGGGAAACGTGATGGCAAGATTGCTCGTGGTCGTCGATGAGTTCCTTTGGCTGTGGGAAGCGGACAGGAGCAGATTCGAGAGACAGATCCGCCACCTTGCCCTTGACGGCCGGATGTGCGGAATCCATATCGTGCTCCGCACATCCCGCATCACCGTTGAGAGTTTCTCCCATGCGTTGCGGGCTGTCATTCCCTCATGCATCATCCTTGACGTTCCCACCCGCATGGGTGACGAAGCGCTGCTCTACAGCGAAAGATGGTGGGGAGAACCCGTGAAGTTGCGAATGGAACACGGTCTGCGTCAGCTATTGCAACCCACGGCATGAGTGCCTGGGGGAGGAGTACATGTACAGTATTGTCAATCAAAAGCGGTATTGGAACGCATCATATCAGATTTGTTGGGTGCTGAAAGAATCCAATTCGAGAGATGAATCTTTCCACGTACAGAGATGGGTGGATACCTATCTTCCGGTGGACAAGAAAGTCCCCCGGAGAATTGCGTTGTCCTCGTATGGCATCCTGCAGGGAGCGGAAGACGCCGAAGACCTCGATGCCTATGACGACGAGGTGAAAGCCTCCTTGCGTGACATCGCCTGGATCAATATCGGAGAGCATCCGGGAGGATCGAGTACTTCCTGGTCACGACTGGAGATGTTGTATGCCCAGAACCGAATTCGCGTATTGGCGGAAATGGAAGCTGCAAAGCCCGATATCGTCATCTTCGGCGGAACCTGTTCCCTCCTTTGGAACGACCTTGTCGGAGGATACTTTTCCTACCACCTCCAGCATTTGCACTTTCATGACGAATCACTCGATGAAAGGGCATACCAGGATGCGGATGATGAGGGGCCCCTGTTCCTCGAAATGCCGCACCCCGGAGTACGCAAATGGAGGGACCAGGAATATGCAAGCCGGATCATCAGGATGGTGAGTGCGTGGGAAAGAGGAGCATACGACCTTGAAATGGAATGGTGAAGTGCGCACGCAAGACAATTCAGAGAAATTGTATATGCGTTTGTTCTCGGGCAGCGTGAAGCTGTTTCTCTATGGAGATTATGATACAAGTTACTATTCCAGACTACAAGGAAGGGTAACAAATCTCCATATGGAACTCTCGAATGGGAAAGGAGATCGTATTGTCTTTCCTCTCCCGGAAGGGAAGGATTTGCGAAGGAATGAGTTCGAGCGGCTGTTTTCCTCTTTCGCTCCATACGGATTCATATTCGATATGGAATTGGTGGAAGAGTTGCTTGCCCATACCGAGAAGCAGATTTCGTATCGCGATTTGGAGGGCTCTCCCATTCCTTTTTCCTACAAGCAGATCATCAAGTGTGGAACTGCACGAGAGGGCGAGGGAAAAGAGGATGACGATGCGATAGCTGACGCCATACCGACGTTGATGGATTTGATTTGGCATGGAGGGGTCCTGGGAGTCGATTGTGCAAAGTTGGGCGGGACGGATGCAACAGAGGACATCAAGCGAGAATGTCTTGCGAGTTACAAAGCCTTTGTCCGTTTCTTGTCTCCCCAACATTTCGAGGACAAATGGTTTCAGAAGATGGCAGAAGCGCAAATGGCGCGCATCGATAAAGCATGGGCTTTCCTTTCATCGAATTTCGATTTTCTCGAAAAGCTTCCGAATGAAGCAAGCCGTAAAGAGTTCCTGAAGCGGAGGACTGATCTCATTGATGGGATGCGTAGGCTTTCTTACAGTGGGCTTTTCGATATCAACTCTTTTCCAGCTAGGGAATTGGATGCGAATTGGGACAAAGATTGGAACAAGGTTGTCTCGTACTACAAGAACCTGGTCCGTTTCTGGCATCCTGATCATTATTCGAGGAATCCGAAGATGCGGTCGTTTGCCGAAACGCAACTGATTCGTATCAATGACGCATTCAATATGCTGTCTGAATTTCATCGTTGTTGACTGATTGTTTCGTGACGGGAGGGAAAAGTGATGGGACGCTATGACGATGATGACGATGGGCTCGGAGGACTGCTGACAGGGCTTGGCATTCTCGCAGGAATCGGTGCGGCTGCGTACGGCGCATATCGATTGTACAAGGATGCGCAACAAGCCTCGAGACCCCAGCAATTACCACATGGCGATGGGTTTTCGGATGCACAAGAAGATGCATCCCGACAGGAGGAGCCCAAGCAAGAAGCGCACACGGGTCCTGACCCCTACTACTATGGAATCCTGGGCATCAAGCCCGGTGTCACATGGGAGGAGGTGAACGCAGCATACCGGAACATGGTCCGCTTCTGGCATCCCGACAACTATGTCTCGAACGAAAAGAAACAGGAGTATGCCCAGGAGCAGATGAAGCTCGTCAACGATGCCTTCGATATGCTCAAGAAGTATTACGGGAGGTAAACACACCCCTATTTCTTGGAATACGGGGTTTCCTCGAGGGGAAGGGAGGTGCGGAACTTCCCGTCCCATTTCCAGTAGGCGTGCTGGCAGGCCGGGGCGGTGGGAATCGTGCACAGCTCGCCGACCCCCTTTGCCCCATAGGCGAAGCCATAGGAGCCGCTTCCATGGACGGTGATGGTATGGATCGGCGGCACATCGGGAGCCCTGAGCAGTCCGAGTGTGCCATACTTGACCTGGGGTACTCCTTCCTTGACAGGGAAGCGCTCGGTCAGCGCGTAACCGAGACCCATGACGACACCCCCGTCGATTTGTCCGTTGCAGGAAAGCGGATTGATTACCTTTCCCACATCGCAGGCGGCGGTGACGCACGCTACCTTTCCCGTCTCCTCGTCCAGGGTGACCACTTGGGCGGAATAGGAGTAGGCGACATGGCTGACCGGATGAGGTTTGGGCGATCCGAGCGGGTCGGTCTTGCCGAAAAACTCTCCGAGGAACTCCTTGCCCTCGAGCTCGTCGAGCTCATGGCTGTCCATCGCCTCCTTCAGCCGTTCGGCGGCACGCCGAGTGGCCTCACCGCAGAAGACCGTCTGGCGGCTTGCCGTGCTGGTGCCGCAATCCGGGGTGCGTACGGTATCAGGTCTCTCGACGACAATCGGGGCTTCGTAGGGCCACAGGGTCTCGCGGACAATCTGGGTGGCGACCGTCGCCACCCCTTGGCCCATACATGCCGCGGAGGTCCGGACATGGACCACGCCACCCTCCACATCAAGGATGGTGCGTCCCCAGTCAGGGACGCCGACACCGAGACCGCTGTTCTTCAGGGCGCAAGCGATGCCGGTGTACTTGTTGGCGTAGTATGCTTCCTTGACCGCCTCCAGACACTCGCGCACGGCGGTGTCCGGGCCGGCAATCTGTCCGTTGGGCATGGTGTCCCCCGGTTTCAGAGCGTTCTGCATCCGGAAGACGAAGGGATCGATGCCGCACTCCTTGGCAAGCAGGTTGATCGCGCTCTCGACGGCGAAGCAGCTCTGGGTGACACCGAACCCGCGGAAGGCTCCTGCCGGCACGTTGTTGGTGTAGACCGCCTTGCCGATGATGTCGATGTCCTGATAGTTGTAGGGTCCTGCGGCGTGGGTACAGGCCCTCTGCAGGACAGGCCCGCCAAGGGAAGCATAGGCGCCGGTGTTGGCGATGATCCTCACCTTGCAGGCCTTGAGGAACCCGTCCTTGTCACAGCCGATGGTCAGGTCGATGTCCATCGGGTGCCGTTTCGGATGGATGTTGATGCTCTCCTGTCTGGTCAGCTTGACCTTGACCGGCATCTTACATTTCCAGGCCGCGAGCGCCGCATGGTGCTGGACGCTCATGTCCTCTTTGCCTCCGAAGCCGCCTCCCACCAGCATGGAATGGCAGTGGACCTTCTCTGGCGGCAGGCGAAGCATACGGCTGATTTCCCTCTGCTCGTCGTAGACGCTCTGTCCTGCGGTGAACACCTGTATTCCGTCCCCTTCCGGCAGGGCGACGGCGCACTCTGGTTCCATGAATGCATGCTCGGTGTATGGAGTATGGAACACTTGGTGCACCACATGGGCGCAATCTTTCAGCTGCTCTTCCGCATTCCCGCGTTTGATGACTTCGGTATCCAGCAGGTTCCCGCTCTCGTGGACCAGAGGGGCTCCTTCCCGGAGCGCCTCTTCAGGAGTGTAGACCCCCGGGAGGACCTCGTATTCCACCTGGATCAGGTCGAGGATTTCCTTGAGCGATTCCTGCCTGCGGCTGACCGCCAGCGCGACGGCGTCGCCGATATAGCGGGTGATTCCCCCCACGGGAATCATGACCGGCCAGTCATGGACCAGGTGCCCTATCATGTTTTCCGGGACATCGCTTGCCGTCAGCACCGTGACGCAATCCGGATGGGCAAGCGCTTTGGAAACATCGATACCCAGCACTCTGGCTCGAGGATGGAGACTGCGCAATGCCTTTCCGTAGGCCATACCGGGCAGGTGCAGGTCGTCGGGATACTGCCCTGTGCCAAGCACCTTTTCTTTTGCATCGACGCGAAGCATGTTCCCGCCCACGCCGGGAAGCGGTATGTGCTCAGGTACCTGGATGTGTTCGCGGAAATAGGTCGCGCTCATCAGGATCGCGTCCTCGATCTTCTGGTATCCGGTACAACGGCAGATGTTGCCCCGGATTGCCTTCTTGATCATCTCCCGGCTTGGGTTCAGGTCCTGGTCAAGCAGGCTCTTGGCGCAGAGCACCATGCCGGGGATGCAGAATCCGCACTGCACGGCTCCGCTGGCCGCAAAGCAGTAGGCGTAGACTTCTTTCTCTTTTTCAGAAAGGCCTTCGATGGTGGTGATCCGTTTGCCTTCCAGCCGAGATAACGAGAAGACGCAGGCCTTTGCCGGCTTTCCGTCTACCAATACTGTGCACGCACCACAAGCGCCTTCGCTGCAGCCGTCTTTCGTTCCGGTCAGCAGCAGGTGATCCCGTAGGAACGGCAATAACTTCATGTCCGGCCCCTCGTAGGAGACCGGCTTACCGTTGATGATACAGGTCATGACTTATTGTCCCTTGTCCATTTTCGACTGTCAAGAATGTAACCATGCGGAGTTTGCGATTCCTGACTACGGAAAAGGTGGGGTTTCCCCACCATATTTTGTGGTTCCATCTCTGAAGAGCGACAGATTCATGCATGAGGAGGAGATGATGATCGAAGGATTGGGGTTGCTTGGAAATCCTCGTGGCACATATGGGGCCACGACGCGGGAAGAGGAGCGCAAGGAAGAGGAAATGTCTCTTCCCGTGTGCTTGGGTAAGGACGTCCAAGGACGTGAGGTCGTCCTTGATGTGGCGAAAGCACCCCATGTGCTGGTGTGCGTACCGGATTCGTGCAATTTCATGACAGTGTTCGCAAATGCCATGCTCGCTGAAAAGACACCGATACACCTCGTTCTGCTGGGAAAGCGATTCAAGGAGTTCGACGGCCGAGCGCAAATGGCGTTGCCATCCGTGCTTGGCATCGACCTGTCGTTCCGGGTGCTTGATGCAATGGCGCGGGAGTTGGAAAACCGATACCGGCAGCTTGAAGAGGTACATGCGAGGAACATCCAGGATTATCGGAAGCAAAGCGGAACGCAGTTGCCCTTCCTCGTGGTGGTCATCGACGATTTCATGAGGCTGGTGGAAGCCGACAGGGCGCGCTTTGGGACTTTGATCCGGACCATCACCAGTATGGGCCGCTCCGTCGGAATCCACATGGTGCTTGCCACCAGCTGGATCGGCGAGGATCCCCTCTCCGACATCCGCACCAATATTCCCACTACAATCACCTGCAAGGTCTCTGCTCCATGGGAGAGCATGTTGCTTCTGGACCTGGAGGGAGCAGAACACCTGGGGAAAGGGGAGATGTATTACCGCAATAATTGGGGAAAGGTGATAAAAGTCATACCGGAAAGTCGATGAAATGGTATAATGTGCATCGAATCGGAATGTGGCTACGCTTTATGTCCCAAATTCCCGATGTTTGGAGGATGGTGAGAATGCTTGGAGCCGTGGCAGTAGGGGTGGCTTTGTTGATGGGGGGAGTAGCGATAGGAGGTTTCGGAAGCAGATTCCTTTTCCAGCGTATTACGCAGCAGAAAGAAGTAATCGCACAGCAGGAACAGGTGGTGTCAGAGTCGGAAAGATATGGATTATTGGAGAAGAGTCAATGCTTTTAAAAAAACTATCCCTGTTTTGTATCATTCTTGGATTATCCTTTACGTGTTTTGCAAAGAACGCAGAAGGTCACAATGAAGACATCCTTTATATCATTTATGACAGTTCGGATTATTATTCATTTGCAAAAAAAAGCAGTCCTGATGTCCTCCATTCTTATTGGATAGTTTCAGATGCTTCTGCTTTTGCAATTGATGAACAAGGCATGAACAAGGATCAAAAGAAATATAAAGATTTACAGGATAATGTAAAAAAAACGAGGACAGGCTTTGATTACAGCTTTCCAGCATATTCTGAATTTCTTTCAATAGGCGGAGGAAGTCACAGAGCTTACAATCATCAAGGATTTTATTACGACTATAGAGATAGGACAATGAAAGGTGAAGATGGTATTGAAACAAACAAGTACCTTGATAGGTGGGAACTTGGTCGTGATAAAGTGCTGATTCCGGCGGTTGCTGCTGCTTTTGGCATTGAAAGAAATGAGCAGCAAATAGTTAAGGCAGAAGCAATTGCAATTATTGTATATTATTCTCATATTTTAGGAGATTTGTATGAGGGGAGCGAAAGATCTGTAAACCAACTTGGCCATATTGCAAATTTTTATTTCATGCTAATGGAATTAGAATCAGATCTTTATGATTGTTTGAAACGAGTGGGCGGAGATGCTTTTGCCTATTTGGAAGAATTACGAATGAACGACCAATTTAGAAAAATTAGGCGAAGTGTGAGAAGTTGTAGAAGCCGTTCTAGTGCATATCATTTCACAAGAAATTTCATGAATAGAGAGATGCCTGTTATTATAGAAAAAATATTAGGTTCAGGAATAAATACTCTTAACATTGACAGACGTTGAGCTTTATGAAGGACTTTCTGAAAAGCCGCCTGTTCCTTAGCTGGGGACGGAGAGAATCTCGAGATTGTTCCAGGAAGGAAAGATGGTATGGGGTCTGAAAGTCACAAAACACTTCCATAGACATTTTAAATTGAGAGGTAAAAAGATGAAAAAGAAATTCATGTGTGTATTCTTGCTTTTGTTTTCTATTTCTATAGTTTTTGCAGAAGAGAAAGCCAACCAAGAAATGGGCTATGCTAAAAAACTGCTTTATGAAACAGCAAGAATTCTAGAATCGAAAAACAATATGGTCGTTGTTGATGAAATATCTAACTATGACTGGTATTGGGGCAATGATGTGGGTACGACGTCCCCGTATATAAACACATTTAACAATACATTAACGGAAAATAAGTTAATAGACCAACAGAGAATAAGGCTTAACTATCTATATAACCAAGAAAAAGCTAGTCTTGTATCTGCTTTGGTTCCAAATGCGCTTCATTTTGTAAACATCGCGATGAATGCGGAAAACCCCTTAAAAGCTATGATAGCAATAGGCGGGGCAACGCTCTCTTCTTTTAGTAATTTCCTTTCAGAAAAACAGCAACAGGACCTTGACTTAATTCAAAAGCAATGGAAATTCGATGACTTACAGGTCAAATTGTTCGAGCATCTGAGCGCGGAGTTGAGGACATATCTTGCGCAGCAATGCAGTAAGTATGGCATCTCAAACGAGCAGCTTGCCTCAATCAAAACGCTTAGAAAATTTGTAAAGCTATGTAATGAGTATGATTACAACACAAAAGAAGAAGCAAAAGAGCTTTTATTGAAACTTGACACACCTCAATTTAACAAAGAGTTGGCAGAGTTCCCGGAATATTGGGCCGAAAAGGCAAAAGCAGCGTATGGAGCTGAAGAGTATAACAAAAGTCTACAGTACATTGACCAATTTGAGCACAACTATGTACAGACTATGTATCATGACGATAACCGTTCCCTGATTCTAAAAATAAAAGCATTTTGTTTGTTGCAGGAAAATGCTGTAGATATCACTATTGCTGATAAATTATGTCACATTGCAGATGACATTTGCAATTTTAATTCAGGAGCGAGATGGGAAGATTTGTATTTCTGTGTTGAGTTATACGAGGAAATGAATAAATTACAGTATTCCAACACAAGAAGAGAGCAGCAAATTGTTCTTATGAAACAGATTGTTAATGAGGTTGCGGATGAATATAAAGAAAATCTTGATAACTACCTATCTGGTAAATTTTTAGAACAGACAAAGGAAGGAATAGAAAACCATATTGAGAATTTAAAAGACCAAATAAAAAAATATGAAAATGCAAATTTAGAGCTCGTAGGAAAAACAACAAAAAAAGAAAATAAAGATGAAATTAAAAAATTAAAAGGCGAAATAAAAACTTTGAGGAAAAACAAAGAAACCGCAGAGAGAACTGAGCTGCAGATTCTTCCTCCGAACTCGAGTTTGTTGTATTCGGTAGTCAAACGATATAAAGATATGTGTGATGCTTCTGTTCCTGAAGATAAGACTTTGATGGAAAAATGTTCACGTTTGTTGTGTGACATTTATTCCCAGAATAGTTTGTTTGGTTCAAGGTCAGACATAAAACAGGCGACTGTTTCGTATAATAAGCATTCCTCTTTTTGGAATAATAATGATGAGCTGAAAATCTCGATTCCCGCAACATACTTTGTATTTACATCAGGGCTATTTGAGCCTAAAAAGGATAAGCTATCTCTTGAAATTGCAAATAAAAAATATGATTTCTCTTCATATACCTATGAGGTCCAGAGAGCTGGCAACAATTTGGATAATGTGAACATTGTATTTACCTGTAAGGTAGAGGATGTTCCCATAGATAAGGGAGAGATTGTTGAAAAGGTTGTAGATGTCATTTCAGGTATATATCCTACAAAACTAGCGATAGAAAGCATAATCAAAATTCTAAAAGAACAAGAGAAATCAAAGGATAGTGCAGAGGGAGAGGCACAGAGTCTTTCATTAAATATCTATTTTGTTTCGAATTCTATGCAGAAAGAGAATCCAATCATAGCTGTAGTAGATAATCCTAGCCAGATGCTTAAAAGCTTTCAAAACAAAGAATAAATCATATCTTCTGTGGTTAGGTGCATTTCCACTGGAAGCGGAAGAACAAGGCTATGCGCCTAAGAATCGCTTCCTGGCCAGGACATCCGCGCCTTTCCCCAGAAGAGTATGGTCTTGTGGCGGGGAAGATTTGCCGGCACAGTTCCGGCTGTGCTGGCAAATCTTCGAGATACTGGGCGAGAGAGTATCATGAAGCGGGTTGAGAATTGTAATGTGCAGAACTTCCATCTGTTGCAAATTCTGCCATGCATTGACTGCCGTTCGGTTTCTTGTCGTTTTTGTAGGATGCAACTCTTTTTTGTGAAAGGAATGACCCATGACAAGCAACACGTGTTCCTCCGGAAAGCATGTGGGCTTTCATGAATGTACGTACTGCCTGCAAAGGGAGAGCAGGTATTCGACTTCCTCGCTGATCCAGGTGTCTTTCCTGCGGATCAGGTAGAAGGTCTTGGTGGGGGAGAAGGTGGTGGGGATCCGCACCAGCATTCCGTTTCGCAACTCCCTGCGTACCATGATCTCGAAGATGACGGTGATGCCCCTGTTCTGCAAGGCGAGTTCCTTCAGGTTGGCTACTGCCGCACTGGTCCAGATGGGGTCGAGGGTCACCTTCTTGTCTACGGCAATCTTCTCGATCATGTTGCGGGTGGTTCTTCCTTTCTCCATCAAGAGGAGGTCTTCCCGGGCAAGGTCCTTGATGCCCAGCGGTTCTTTCAATGAGTTGCGTGGCTGGTAGGAGGGGCTGGCTACGGCAATCAGCCTGTCGGTGTAGAAGGCCTCTTCGATCAGCTTGTCGTCATCCCAGACATTTTGCACCATGGCCAGGTTGCATTCTCCCTTGACCACCATGTGCTGGATGTTGCGGGAGGTGTTGTCGCAAAAGGAGAGGCGGCATGCCGGAAACTTCTTCTTGAAGTCATTGGCAAGGACACTGCCGATGGCAAATCCGAGGCCCGTCGTACATCCGAAGACCACCGAGCTGAGCCGTTGCCCCTGACGGATGTTCATCTCCTGCCTGTGGAATTCCTGGAGGACCAGCTTGCTGTCATGATAGAACTGACTGCCTTGCGGGGTGGGCATAAGGCTTCTGCCTTTGCGCAGGAAGAGGATGACCTTGTAGTGACCCTCCAGTTCGCTGATGATGCGGCTTACCCCCGGCTGGGTCATGTTCAGCTTGACTGCAGCCTTGGTCATGGAACCTTCTTCGCACACCGAGCAAAAGACCTGGAGATGATGTAATGTCATGGGTTTTCTCCTGTTCGTATCAATTGTATCAGATGGATTTTGTTACAATCTATAATTTTTCGTTATGTGAAAAGTGCTGCTATCAAGACTCATTATGCCTGGATTGAATAGATTTGACGACAATCCATAACCAATTCTCACAATATGAATGAAGCAAGAGCGTGGGGAAAACTTACGGTTTTCTGTTCTTGTCCTTCCAAAATCTAAAACGAGTAGGATCCCTACTCGAGGAGGCAGCAATGGGTGTCATTATTCCGCGTTGGGAGTGGAGAACGTTCGGCAAGGGAAATTTCGGCAAGGGCGAGATCGCGCTCCGTGCACTTCCCATGGAATCCAACAAGAAGACGGATGAAGAGTACATTCTTTCCCGCAAGAGCGACGAGAACGTGAAGATCCGCTTTGACCTGGTGGACGTGAAGTCCCTGCAGAAGGTCAACGCGGACAAGCTCGAGCAGTGGCTGCCGGTCCTGAAGACGGGTTTCCCCATCGACCATGAGAACATCAAGAAGTTGTTCGGCATCCTGAAGGTCGAGGTGCCCGAGTTGAAGCGGGAGAACTACACCCACGATGAGTTCATCGACGAGATCGTCAAGCCGCACAAGGACCTGGTGGTCGTGCAGGTCAAGAAGGATCGCGACATCTACAAGATCGACGGAGCCACCGCCGAGATCGCGAAGACCAGTTTCAATGGCGTCGAGTGGCGTACCATCTGCGTCGAGCATGAGGATCCTGCCTTGGTGATTGCAATCGTCAGAAAGCTCGGCATGGAAGATGCGGCGAACATGAACTACATCCAGGCGATGAAGAAGTCGGTAGGGCTTGCGTGAGTATGGCAGAAAAGAAAGCAGTCATCGATATTGGTACCAATTCCATCAAGTTCTGTCTGGCGGAAGCGGGTGGAAAAAGCAGCTACGGATACACCATCCTGCAGGACGCCAATGATATCGTCCGTCTTGGCGAAGGGCTGAAGGATACCCAGAGGATCGGAGAAGAGGCCTTGGAGCGCAACGCCCAGAGCGTCGCGAACTTTGCCAGGTGAATATTACGGTGCGGCGGAGCCGCCTGTCCGGGGTGGCGCGAGCCACCTGTCCGGACAAACGGAGCCACCTAAAAATCACTTTCCATCGGAGA
>OMYY01000015.1 GCA_900315435.1 uncultured Spirochaetaceae bacterium | reverse complement strand
GGACGAGGCATTCCAACTTCGGCCTTTTGGTCGATCTTTCGCACTTCCCGATCACCCATGAGGACAGCCACCAGGTGATCGGCACGTGCAGGCCGTACATCACCCATTTCCACATCGGGAACGCGGTCGCCCGGAAGGATGCCGAAGGGTATGGGGACCTGCACCAGCGCTTCGGGTTCCCGGGCAGCGCGAACGACACGGACCAGCTGCTGGATTTCTTCCGCGAGTTGAAGCGGAACGGTTTCCTCGACAAGGAGCACCCGTATGTGCTCTCCTTCGAGGTGAAGCCATGGAAGGATGAGGACGAGGACATCGTCGTCGCGAATACCAAGCGGGTCATCAACCGCGCTTGGGCCTTGCTTGAGGACTGAGGGGGAGCAGATGAAGATTGTCGTGTTGGATGGATATACGGAGAATCCTGGGGACCTTTCCTGGGATGGACTGAAGGCGCTTGGGGAGGTTGAGGTCTATGACCGCACGAGCCTGACCGACCCAAGGGAGGCGATTACCCGCATCGGGGACGCGGAGGTGGCGGTCACCAACAAGACGCCGGTCACGAAAGAGGTGTTCGATGCTTGCCCGAACCTGAAATACGTGGCTTTGCTTGCGACGGGCTACAACGTGGTGGACGTCGCGTATGCCAGGCAGAAGGGCATCGCGGTGAGCAACGTGCCGACCTACGGGACGGACAGCGTGAGCCAGTTCGCCATCGCCTTGCTGTTGGAGCTGTGCCACCACATAGGCCACCACGACCAGGCGGTGCACCAGGGCAGGTGGGAGCATTGCGCCGACTGGTGCTTCTGGGACTACCCGCTGGTGGAGCTAGCGGGCAAGACGATGGGCATCATCGGTTTCGGCCGCATCGGGTACCGGACCGGCCAGATCGCGAAGGCGCTGAACATGCGCGTCATCGTCAACGACTCGCACGAGAATCCCGCCTTCAAGGCGGAAGGATTCGCCTATGTGGACCGGGACACGCTCTACAAGGAGAGCGACGTGGTGGTGCTGCATTGCCCGGCCTTTCCCGACACGGTGGGCATGATCAACAAGGACTCGATCGCCAAGATGAAGGACGGAGCGCTGCTGGTCAACAACAGCCGCGGGCAGCTGGTGGTGGAGCAGGACCTTGCGGAGGCCCTAGACAGCGGCAAGCTGGGCGGCGCCGCGGTCGATGTCGTCTCCACCGAGCCGATCAAGGGCGACAACCCATTGCTGAGGGCGAGGAACTGCATCATCACCCCGCACATGAGCTGGGGCGCCAAGGAGGCAAGGCAGAGGATCATGGACATCACCGTGGAGAATGTGAAGGCGTATCAGTCTGGCCATCCGCAGAACGTGGTGAATCCGTAATCCTTCCGGCGGGCCGGACAAGGTTCCTCCGGCGCCCTTGCCCTGAATGGCGAGGTGTCAGAGCGTCTCGCGGTTCTCCAGCCACAAAAGTGCATGCGGCAGCATCTCGAACCCCCAGCCAGGGACGACTTCTTTCCCTGTGAACGCATCCACGTACGTGCCGGTGAAATAGGCGAAACGCACTGCTTCCGGGTGGTCCGAGAAATTCGAGACGCAGAGCATGATATGGTTGCCTTTCTTTCTGCGAAGGGCGAATACCCTGGGGTTCTGTGGATCCCATGTCGAGACCTCGGCATCCGGGTCGAACACGTCCCTTGTCGCGCGTGCCACCCTCAGCTGTTGGAACATGGCCCAAATCTTTCCCTGTATCGTGTCTTGGTCATGTCTCAGACCCGCCAGTTGCCAGTTGAAGGGGCTCCGATGGACGTTCCTGCTGTCGTCCTTGCGAAGCGGATCCTGCTGGTAGGTGTAATCGTTGAGTTGTCCGATCTCGTCGCCGGAAGAAATCATGGGAAACCCTCGTAACGCGAACACGGTGCCGTATAGCAACCTGAGCCGGTCATAGGCCCGGTTGGACTCTTCTGGTGTTTTCGCAGCTTCGAATCCAACAAGGCTTGCCGCCGTCCCGCAGGACCTGGCGTCCATGGAGACCGGATCGAAATTGTAGAGTTCACCCCTCGCGTAGCTGCCGGGAAAATCTCCTTCATAGAAATGGTACAGGAACATCTTGTGCGCAAGCGGGTCGATGCCAAGCGCCCGTTCCTGTTCTTCGTCCAACCCCCAGCCGATATCGTCATGGCAGCGGAGATAGTTCAGGAACCTGCAATGGGGTGGAAGCGAAAGCAGCGCTTCCGTCTGCCGCATCAGCAATCTGGCGTCCTGGCTTGCCAAAGCAGACCAGAGATTCACCATCAACGAGACGCCATAGAGAAAATGGCATTCCGGGTGGGAAGGGGAACCAAAATAGGCCGCAAGCTCCCTGGGTGCCATGACCACCTCGCCCTTGAGCGCGACGGCAGGGCAGACAATCTCGCATGCGATGCGGAAAAGCCTGACAATCGTATGGACTTGGGGCAAATTCCTGCAGGTCGTGCCTAATTCCTTCCAGATGTAGGGAACAGCGTCGAGCCTGAATACGTCGACGCCCATGTTCGCCAGATGCAGCATCGAGCTGATCATTTCGTTCAGGACCGAATAAAACGGTACGACGGAGGAGCAACCACCTACTACAGAGCTGGGCGACGCAACTTCCGGAAGGGCCATCAGAAGTGACATGGCTGGACAGGAAAACGGGGGAAGCGGTACATTCTGACAGGTTGGGAGGCGGCAGCTATGAAAATCGCTGTTCTTGGCGCAGGGGCCATGGGGTCGCTCTACGGGGCGTACCTTTCGAAAGTGCACGAGGTGACCATGCTGGACGTGTGGCAGCCTACGGTGGATGCAATCAATGCCCATGGGCTGACCATGCAGGAGAACGGAAAGGAGACCACCATCGGTGGCGTCCACGCCGTCCTGAGCGGAACCGACATCGGCCCGCAGGATCTGGTCATCGTCTTCGTCAAGTCGACCCAGACCTACCAGGCGGTCAAGGAGAACCTGGGCCTGTTCGATGCCCATACCTACGCGCTCACCTTGCAGAACGGCGCGGGCAACAACCGGGACATCGCCCATTTCATCGATCCTTCCCACATCATCGTCGGCACGAGCAGCCACAACAGCGTGGGTCTGGGGCCCGGCAAGTTCTTCCATTCCGGTACTGGCCCGACCAATATCGGGCCGAATGTCCCCACGCCAGAGGCCGACAAGGCCGTCCGGCAGGTAGCCGAAGCGCTCCGGCAGGCGGGGCTTGAGGTCGACGTGATCGAGAACATCCAGCGGATCCTCTGGAGCAAGCTCTTCGTCAACTGCGCGATCAATGGCCTGACCTGCGTGCTGGACTGCCGGATTGGCGAGATGAAGGAAAACCCTTGGCTCTGGGAACTTGCCCGCAAGATCGTCTACGAGTGCGTCCTGGTCGCGGAGGCTGACGGTACCTACTTCGACCGCAAGGATGCGGTGGAGACGGTATGGAAGGTGGTCGAGCATGACGCCACAGGGCTTGCGAGCATGGTCCAGGACCGCAGGCACCAGCGGGCCACCGAGGTGGACAAGATCAACGGCACGGTGGTGGCGCTCGCCGAGCAGTACCACCTGGACGTCCCCTACAACCGGATGCTGGCATCCATGGTCCATGCCGTCGAGGCGAACTATCCGCGGGCCTGAATGCCATCCTTCCTTGCACAAATGGATTCTCCCGTACTAGGATGGGATTCTTGGAGGATTGTGATGAAGAAACTGCTTTGTTTGTTGGCGCTTTGCGCGCTGGCGTTCGTAGGATGCGCGTCTGCCAGACAAGACGCACAGACTGCTCCGTTCGACTATCAGGCAGAGGATGTGCTGATTGATGCGGGCGACCACCAGATTCCTGCTACGGTCACGATTCCGGTTGGCGCGAAGGGCCAGAAGTTCCCTGCGGTGGTGATGCTGCACGGAAACGGTTCGAACCGGCACGAGGCGGGCAATGCCTATGACTACGCCACGGTCGAGATGGCCAAGGCCGGCATCGCTTCGATCCGTTTCGATTACCTCGGCAACGGCGACTCGAAGGGCGACTATATCGACTATACCTATGACCAAGGCATCGAGGATGCGATGACCTGCTACAATTACATCATCCGGCAGGCTGGCATCGACAAGAAACGCGTCGGCATCATGGGCTGGAGCCAGGGCGGCAGGCTTACGCTGCTGGCCGCTGCCAGGTCCAAGGTCTTCAAGAGCGCGCTGACCTGGGCAGGCGCCTATGGAAACAAGGATCTGGCCGCGGAGTACGAAATCGCCAAGAAGAACGGCTACTACGAGGTCACCTATGACTGGAGGGCCCCGCTGAAGCAGTCTCCGGCCTACTATGAGGTCGCGATGGGGATCGACTATCCCGCGGAAGCCGCGCGGGTGCGCATCCCCTACATGCTGATTCAGGGGACCAAGGACACGTCGGTGGTCCCCGAGACCGCCACGACCATCCAGAAGGCCTTGGTACATAGTCCGGATGCAGAGATTTCCTGGGTCGAGGGCGCCGGACACACCTTCGGGGTCTTCAGCGGCGACGATACCCAGCTGAGGGATATCACCGCTAGGACGATTGCCTGGTTTGAGAAGACCCTGTAACCATTTTTGTTCGAGTCTGAAGCTGGGGGGCCATGGTTCACGCCATGGCCCTCGTTGTTTTTTCGGGTTTGATGCCATCTCATGGCTTTGAAGCCCCTTCCTGATGTTCCCAACCATGACGATTCCGCCCTCGTATCGGCCAGTTGTGTCGAAGGCAATGTCCATGCTGTCTGTGCTTTCTGGGTGGCTTCCCTTTTTATTTTTCATTAACACTGAAAATTTTTCACAATAATCAGAAAAATAATATTGGAGTAATATGTGCAATTTATTTGCATAAAAAGAAATAACTGTTGATATTGTATGCTTGCATATATGAAAAACCATATACATTTTTCAGAATACTGTTTGACGGTTCAAGAAATGTCCCCGATACTTTGGGTAACAAAGAGGAGGCTTCGTAATGAAGACCAAAAAGGTACTGACTGTTTTGCTGGCTGTGATGATGGGCGTATCAGCGCTCTTCGCGCAGGGAACGAAAGAGTCCTCTCCGTCGGCCGCTCAGAAGGGGACCGCGAAGCACAAGATAGGCATTCTGGCACCGGCGGTGACGCACGGTTGGGTGGCAGGAGTGGCCTACTATGCCGAGCAACGTTGCAAGGAGCTATCCGGTTCGGTCGACTACAAGCTGTATACGTCCACTTCCGCCGACGAGATGACGACACAGCTCGATGACCTGATGCTTTGGGGCGCCGACGCGATTGTCGCATTCCCGCAGTGGACCGGCATGGAGGTGCCAATCCAAGGCGCCATCGACAAGGGGGTGACCGTCGTCAACTTCGATATCGAGATTGCCGCGAAAGGGGTGTATCGTGTCTCCGGTGACAACTATGACATGGGTGTCCAGGGCGCGAAGTACATCGTGGACAAGATTGGAAAAGAGGGGAATGTCGTCATTCTCGACGTGCCCACCTCCGGGTCTGTCGCCGCTCTCCGCAAGTCCGGGTTCCTCGAGACGGTCGCAAAGATCGCACCAAACCTGAAAATCCAGACCTATGCCACCAAATTTACCCGCGAGGACGGTCTTGCCGACATGGCTGACATCCTGACCGCCAATGCGCGCATCGATGCCGTCTACAGCATGGACGACGAGACGAGCATCGGCGCCATCCAGGCCATCACCGAGGCCGGCCGCAAGGACATCAAGGTCATCACTGGCGGAGGTGGATGCCAGGAGTACTTCAACATGATGGACGACTATCCCGACCTGTGGATCGAAAGCGCGCTGTACAGCCCGACCATGGTCCGCGATGCTGTCGACATGGCAGTCGCCGTCCTTGAGGGACAGAAGATCGATCCGGTGAAGATCATCCCGACGTCCGTGGTCGACAAGACCAACGTCAAAGATTATCTCGATCCGTCTTCTCCGTACTGATGGGACGGGTTCCGGCAGGCGGCCGCACTGCGGCCGCCTCATTCGGGGAGGTGAACGATGCAGTGTGAGATGCGGGGCATTTCCAAATCATTCGGGTCCAACCTAGTGCTCGACGGGGTCGATTTCTCAGTGAGCGGGGGGTGCATCAAAGCGCTCCTCGGCGAGAATGGCGCAGGGAAAAGCACGCTGATGAACATTCTGGGGGGCGTCCTCGAGCCCAACGCAGGACAGATCGTCATCGACGGGAACGAGGTGCATTTCCAGAACCCGAAGGAATCGCTGGACCGCGGCATCGCATTCATCCACCAGGAACTCAACCTGATCAATGACCTTGCCATCTACGAAAACCTGTTCATAGGAAGGGAAATCCAAAAGAAAAATGGTTTCCTTGACCACGAAGCCATGGTCTCCCGGACGCGGGAAGTCTTCGCCCGCATGGGTCTGGACCTTGATCCCCGCACGATGGTGCGGACGCTTGACGCTTCCTATAAACAGATTGTCGAGATCTCCAGGGCGCTACTCATGGACGCGAAGCTCGTCATCATGGACGAGCCCACCTCGAGCCTCACTGGACCCGAGATCGGGCGTGTGTTTTCCTTGATGCGCCGCCTGCGCGCCCAAGGGGTGGGGATCATTTTCATCAGTCACAAGCTCAACGAGGTGATGGAGATCTGCGACGACTATGCCGTTCTTCGGGACGGACACATGGTCTCGACGGGAAAGGTGCATGACGTGACGACAGCGGACCTTGCCGCCTGCATGGTCGGCCACACTGTCATCCAAGGACGGCGTGGGGAAAGCGCGCGAGGAGACGTCGTCCTTGCCGCCGAGAATCTCGGCGATGGAAGGTCTTTTTCCTCCATTTCCTTTTCCATACGCAGCGGGGAGATCGTCGGTTTCACCGGACTGCTTGGCGACGGGCGGAGCGAGATTTTCCAGACGGTGTTCGGCGCACGGGGACCATACGAGGGGCGCATTCTCGTGGATGGCAGGGAAGTACGGATGAAATCCACCACCCAGGCAGTGGATCTCGGTATCGGCTATGTCCCGAAAAACCGGAAAGAGAACGGAATCGTGAAGGATCTCTCTATTCTGGAGAATGGAAGCATCGTCACGCTTTCCCGCATGAAGAAGCACTGCTTCTTCCTCGACGAGGATGCGATCCGCTCCGTTTTCCTCCGCCTGAAGGACGAGCTCCATATCAAGCTGGAGCATGTCGATGCGCCGATCACCTCGCTTTCGGGCGGAAACCAGCAGAAGGTGGTGCTCGCCAAATGGCTTGCGCTCCAGCCGGGAATCCTGATTCTCGACAACCCGACCCAAGGGGTCGATGTCGGGGCAAAAGAAGACATCTATGAGATCATCACCCGCCTTTCCCAGGCGGGGATTGCGGTGGTTGTCCTCTCCTCGGAGGCGGACGAAATCATCCGCCTCTGTTCCCGTTCCTACGTGCTTTACCACGGGAGAATCGTAGGGGAGCTGACGGGAAGCGATCTGAACGAACAGCATATCATGCGCTTGGCAACGGGGGTGACGGAATGAACAAGCATACAGGCTTTGCCACGTGGTTTCGGACGATGTGGAGGGAGAAACCGCTTTTTTCCACACTTTGCGCGCTCATCGTCATGGTCATCCTCCAGACGATCGCTCTCGGGTTCGACCAAGGATCCTTCGGCGCCTGGCTTTCGCTGTGGTGCCGGAACTGGCTGAACATCCTTCGGAACAACAGCACGATCGGCATCATCGCCCTGGGCATGACGTTCGTCATCATCACGGGCGGCATCGATCTCGCCGTCGGTTCCACGCTGGTGGCCATCGGCGCGGTCGTGATGGTCTTCATCGACTCGTCCGCCACGGGGCTCCTTGCCTCCTTTGGCATCAGCGGTTTTCCCGCGTATCTTGTCGGCATCATCGTCGGCCTTGTGTTCGGCGCATTGCTGGGAGCGTTCAGCGGCGTCCTCATCACGGTCGGAAAACTCCCTCCGTTCATCGCGACGCTGGGCATGATGAAAATCTGCCGTTCGGTGACCCAGCAGTTCATGCAACGGGTCAACCCCGTTGTTCCGCGTCCGTTCACCAAGATCGCGAACGTCACAATCGGAGGACAGATGTTCATGCCGATCGTCTATTGGCTGCTCATGGCTTTCCTGATGGACATCGTTTCCCGCCACACCGTCTTCGGTCGTCATGTGTATGCCGTCGGGTCGAACGAGCGGGCCGCGAAGCTTTCCGGCATCAACGTCGACCATGTGAAACGGATGGTCTACATGCTCATGGGCTTTCTCGTCGGCATCGCCGCCGTCCTGCAAGTTTCCCGTATTGGAGCCATGGACTACGCGAACGCCGGCAGCGGCTATGAGATGGATGCCATCGCCGCGGTTATCGTCGGCGGCACCAGTATGTCCGGCGGCCGGGGGTCGATTGTCGGAACGGTGCTGGGCGTGCTGATCATCGCTGTCATCAACAACCTTTTGAACCTGCTGGGTGTTCCGCCGTTCCTACGGGAGGCGTTCAAAGGTGTCATCGTCATCGCCGCCGTCCTCCTGCAGAAGAAGGAAAAGAACTGAAAAGGGGAGAAACCATGTATCACATCGGCATCATCGGGTGCGGAAAGATCGCACAGGTCAGGCATATTCCAGAATATCGCGCGAACAAAGAGTGCAAACTGGCAGGGTTCTATGACCTCAACGTCCAGCGGGCCCAGGGTCTTGCCCTCGCCTACGGCGGGAAAGCCTACTCCTCGGTGGAGGAACTGCTTTCCAGCGATATCGACGCGGTGAGCATCTGCACGGCGAACAAGACCCACTACGAAATAACCGTGAAAGCCCTTGCGGCGGGCAAGCACGTCCTCTGCGAGAAGCCGATGGCCTTATCGCTTGATGCATGCAGGTCGATGGTCGAGGCATCGCGTAAGGCGAAGGGCATCCTGATGATCGACCAGAACCAGCGGCTCACCCCGACCCATCAAAAAGCCCGTGACCTGATCGGACAGGGAGCGATCGGAAAGGTGATTTCCTTCGCGACGACCTTCGGTCACGGCGGACCGGAGAACTGGTCGGTCGATCCGGGAAAAAGCACCTGGTTCTTCGACCGGAAGATCGCCGGCATCGGCGCGATGGCGGACCTCGGGGTGCACAAGACCGACCTGATCCAGTACCTCCTCTCGGATACCGTGGCGGAGGTGACGGCGCGCCTGTGCACGCTGGAAAAGAAGGGACCGGACGGAAAGCCCATCGGTGTGGACGACAACGCCTTCTGCATCTACCGCATGAAGGGCGGAGCGGTCGGCACCATGCGTGCGAGCTGGACGTTCCATGGGGGAGAGGACAACAGTACGGTGATCTACGGAACCGAGGGGACGATGAAGATCTATACCGATCCCCGGTTCTCGATCATCGTCAACCACCCGGACGGCACCCAGGACTGCTATGCGGTCGACACGATCCAGACCAACGACAACCAGACGACAAGCCATGTCATCGACGCGTTTGTCGCTTCCATGCAAGCAGGTTCTCCGGCCATCTCCGCCCAGTCGGTGATGCCGGCGATGGAGGCGGTGTTCGCGGCGATCGAATCATCCGAGACGGGACGTACGGTCAAGGTAGGAACGTAAGGAGGCGATGATGAAACTCGGAGTTGTGAGCGCGATATTTGATGGTTGGAATTATGACGCGATGATCGAGACGGCAAGTCGGATCGGGTTCGAATGCGTGGAAGTCGCCTGCTGGCCGCAGGGAAAAGCGGAGCGGCGCTATGCCGGGGTGAGCCACATCGACAGCGAGCATCTCACGAAGGAAAATGCGAGTCATATCCGTTCTTTCGCCGCTGACCACCATCTGACCCTTTCTTCCCTGGCGTACTATCCGAACACGCTGGATCCCGATCTGGAAAAAAGGAAATGGATTATCGAACACCTCTATTCGGTGATCGACGCCTCCCAGACTCTCGGTGTCGGCATGGTGACGACCTTTATCGGACGCGATCAGTACAAGCCTATCGGAGAGAACATCGACGAGGCGGTCGAGGTATGGCACCCGATTCTCTCCTATGCGCAAGAGAAGGGGGTGAAGATCGCCATCGAGAACTGTCCTATGCTGTTCGGTCCCGACCAGTGGCCGGGTGGACAGAACCTGTTCACCTCTCCGGTCGTTTGGAACAAGCTGTTCCAACTGCTCCCATTCTCCAATTTCGGGCTCAACTTCGACCCGAGCCATTTTGTCTGGCAGCAGATGGACTACGTGAAGGCGGTCCACGATTTCAAGGACAAGCTGTTCCATATCCATTGCAAGGACATCAAGCTCAACCGTGACAGGCTTGCTGAATGCGGGGTGCTCGCCTATCCCCTTGACTACATGACTCCCAAACTCCCGGGGCACGGGGACGTTGACTGGGGCGCGTTCGTTTCCGCCCTTACCGATGTCGGCTATGATGGGTGCGCCTGCGTCGAGATGGAGGACCGTTTCTACGAAGGAAGCCGGGAGCGGATCGTCGACAGCCTGAAGCTTGCGTACCATTACCTGCGGAATTTTGTCATCTGAGGGGAGACCATGGAGACAAGGAAAATCATCGTCAATTCAAACTGTTACCATGGCTATTCCCTCAAGGAAGCCGCTGAAGGAATCGCCCAAGCGGGGTTCCATCACATCGAGCTGACCGCGACGAAAGGGTGGACGGAACACGTCTTCCCGACCATGAGCTTTCAGGATCTGCTTGAGAAACGGGAACTGCTTCGGGACTACGGCCTTGCCGTGCCGGCGATGAGCGGACACTGCAACCTGATGGACCCGGAGCGTATCCCCGATTTTGTCAGGAACATCCATCTGGCCCGTTTCTTCGGCGCAGACACTATCGTCTCGAGCGTAGGGGAAGCCCACCTGAAGGATTTGCAGGAGGGTGGGACGGATGAGGTGGTGAAGCATATCCGCTCGTTCCTTCCGATTCTGGAGGACTATGGCATGACCCTGGTCCTTGAGACGCATGGAGCGCACGGTACGGCAGCAAGGCTCGCACCGATTGTCGATGGTGTGGCGAGCAGCCATCTTGCCATCTGCTATGACACGGGCAACGTGATTTTCTACGGGGACGTGAAGGACACCTCCGACCTGGAAAGCCAGATCGACCATGTCCGCTATTTCCATCTGAAAGACAAGGCGGGAAAACGACGGGAATGGAATTTCCCGGCGCTTGGGGAGGGATACGTGGACTTTCCCGCGATTTTCTCTCTTCTGGAGAAGTACCACAACACGTCTCCGTTCTCCATCGAGATCGAATTCACCCAAAATGGTCCTAGGTCGCTCGGTGCGGTGGACAACGCGGTCGCGCTCAGTGGCAGGTACCTGACCAGCCATGGATTCACCCTGTAAGGGAGATGAGATGAAACAAATCCTGCTTGTCGGACTCGGAGGGATGGGGAAGGTCCACTATGCGAACTACCAGCACCTAGACGGTATGGCCCATGTCGTGGCTGCGGTCGGAAGCGGCGATGCGGACCGGAAGACTGCCGCCAGCTTCTCCCTTCCGTTTTTCACTTCGATCACAGAGGCGGTCCGACACCATGGGGAGATTGATGTCGTGGATATCACGACACCCAGTTTCCTCCATGTCGCGGGATGCCTCGAGGCTCTCCAATGGGGAAGGGACGTGATCTGCGAGAAACCGCTGGCTCTCTGCCGGCAGGATGCCCAGCGGATCTTCGACGCCTCGCATCGGGCCGGTCGCCTTGTATTGCCCGCCCATGTGCTCCGCTATACCCATGAGTATGCCGTCCTCCACGACCTTGTCGCCTCCGGGCGGTATGGAAGGGTGCTGGGAGCGTCGTTTACCCGTCTTTCCACGGTACCCGCTTGGGCCAGAGGAGGGTGGTTGTTCGACCCGAAGAAAAGCGGAGGGGTTTCGTTCGACCTCCATATCCATGACTTGGACATGATTGTCGGTCTTTTCGGCAAGCCAGGCAAGGTGGAAAGCCGGATGGAGAGAGGAGATGCGCGCGTAGGGGACACATACCTTACGGTCTCCTATGGATACAAGGACATCGATGTCAGGGCCGAGGCCGGGTGGATCAACGCTCCCATTCCCTTTACCGCCACGTGGCGTGTCGTTTTCGCCAAGGCTTTGGCCGTCAACGACGGGAAGGCGGTACGTGTGTATCCGGCAGACGGTGCCGCGTACGAGCCGGATATCTCTTATCCGGTCACGGTCTCGACCGGTATTAACGTTCCTCCGACTGGATGGTATTATGAGGAGCTGAAACGGCTTCTTATGATCCTTGAAGGGCGGTCCGAGCCTCTTGTCCGTACGGAGGAAGTGCTCGCCGAGCTTGGTATCCTGGAAACGTTGTGAGGGGTTCGGCGTGAGAAAGAGGAGCGCACATTCCTATGAGGAGATCGCCCGTTCGTCAGGCGTCTCGATCTCCACCATTTCCCGGGTCATCAACCGGTCGGCTTCGGTCTCTCCCGGCATGCGCGGCAAGGTGATTGCCGCTCTCCGGGAAAAGGGAATCGACGTGGCGTCGATCGACTTCGAGCCGCTTCCCCGAGACGATCTCTTTATTTTCAATGTCCCGACATTGAAGAACCCGTTCTATTCCCCGATCATCGAGGCAGCGCGCATTGACGCCGAGCGGCATGGCTACCATCTTCTGGTCAGCGAGAACCTGCTGAATGCCGCTACGGTGGACGGGTTCCTTTCCCTCCTCAGGAGGACCAAGGCCAGCGGGCTGGTCTGCGTGAACTCCGTGTCCCGTCCAATCCTCCGGAAAATCGCCGGAGAGATTCCGATGGTCTGTTGCTGCGAGGGGGATAACGCCAGCGGGGTGCCCTATGTGACAATCGATGATGAGGCTGCTGCGGAGGACGCGGTGAAATACCTCTTGAGTCTCGGACGGAGACGGATCGCCCTCATCAATGGTCCGGAGAACTTCAAATATGCCAGGGCCCGGCTGAAAGGGTATGCCCGCGCGCTCGCGGCGGCCGGCGTCGAAATGGATCCCTCCCTCATCGCCTCGGTTTCCGCAGACATGGATTTCGAGATGGCCAAAGCCCATGCGGAGCGGATGTTTTCCTTGGACCAGAGACCTGATGCGTTCTTCTGCATCTCCGACGTACTTGCATCTGCGGCGATCAAGGCGGCATTCTCCAAGGGACTCGACGTGCCCAGGGACGTCGCGGTCGTCGGGTTCGACAATATCCAGGTCGCCAAGATCATGCGTCCTTCCCTGACCACGGTCTACCAGCCTACCGACCAGATCGGCACGCTTGCCGTGGAAATGCTGCTGAGAATCCTCAAAGACGGGACGGATGCGGTGCAGTCGGTGACACTCGGTGCCGAGCTCATCATCCGTGAGTCCACAGTCGCCTATTGAGGGTCGTACCGAGATTGCCTGCGGGAAGGGAAGACTCCCGGTTTCCTGAGGAATCTTCCCTGGCGGTTACTCGAGCCCCATCACTGCTTTGGTAAAGCCTTCGAGCCATTGCCCGATATGCTCGTCCGGCACATCGAGCTTGCGGTAGGTGGGTGCCGCCACCGGGTAGCCTCCCACCTCGTCCTGGCTGTCGATGATGCGCCCGGTACCCTTGGAGAACTCGTCGATCAGCCGGAGGTCGGTCTCGTCCCGGTCGGCAGGGCGGGCGCCAGCCCACTTCAGGATATAGTCGGGCACCTCGTTTGCGGGAATCACGTCCAGGCCTTCTATCCAGATGGGTCTCTGCTCCAGCTGGTCGATGGGGATCGAAGGGTCGGTGACCTTGCCCTGCGTGCCGTCGGCCCTGACGCAGATGTTGTCCTCAAGATATCCGCTCTCATGGTTTTCCGGGTAGTTGGAGCCGACCATGGCGGCAACCTTTGTGGAGGGGCCTTCTTTCTCGTAGTTGCCGACGATCGAGACGACCGGGGTGCCGGGTTTCTCGTCCTTGACGTTCTTCCATTCCTTGGGAATCCAGGAAAGCCGGATGGCCCAGGTGCCCGGGTCGTAGATCAGGTTGTTGACCACCACTCCGCTGGAGTTCGCCTTGTACCAGGGGTTGCGCTCCGAGTTGTGGGCGTAATAGTTGCCGATGACGGCGACACGCTTGACATCATCCATGACCAACGTCCCCATGCTGTGGTCCATGTGCTTGCTCTTGGTCTTGGAGTGGACCGAATAGCGCAGTCCCTCGCTGATGAAGTTGTAGCTCAGCGTCACGTCGTGGGGGGACTTCGTCCCATTGCCTCCCCGTGTCCCGCTGACCGACAGGTTCTCGTCGACACCCCAGCTTACCGAGCAGTGGTCGATGACGATGTTGTAGGCGTTCGCATGGGCGCTTGTCGAGATTTCCGGTTCATACCCGGAACCAGGTTCCGCTCCGGCATCTCCCATGCGGAACCGGATATGCTGCATGACGATGTCGTGGGTGTCCAGCGTAAGGCCGCCCCGGATGCAGGTGATGCCAGGGCTTGGGGCCGTCTGCCCCGCGATGGTCACATACGGGTTCTTGACCTTGATCTGCTGCTTTTCCAGGTCGATGACGCCTCCGACCTCGAAGACGATGATCCTCGGGCCCTCTGCCTCGAGGGCAGCCTTGAACGACCCGTCTCCATCCGCGTGCAGGTTGGTGACCTTGATGACGGCGCCGCCCATTCCCCCTTTGGTATCGCTTCCATACCCGACAAGCTCCAATGACGGATGTCTTTCATCCAACCGTACCTCCCGCGTCGGCTGCGCGTATACCGCAGCCCCCACTGCGCAGGCGGCCAATACTGCCAAAGCTTTCCGCATGATTGTTGGGAACCTCCCTTGTCCCGGTTTCCAGTATGGAGCGGAATTGCCAGGTCTGGTAACTGTCAATTTCCTTTTTCAAGAGTCAAATTTTGACATGCTTGGCAAACATAACATTGAATGAACGGCAATTCCGGTCAATAGATGTCGCAATTTGTAGCAATGGGAAAACTGCTGGCGCTGGGATACGACAAAAGCGAAGTAAATTTGTTGCGTTTTGTTGTATCCGTGGTAGGATAAGGGGTGTATGAAGGACAAAAGGCCCATACGTTTTTGTGGAAAGCTTCGATGATGGTTCTCCATTGTTGCTGAATGCTTCACGAAAGAACAAAGCTTTTGGGTTTTTTGTCAAAAACTTATTGCAAGGACTTGCTTGCTCTTTTTAGAGTGGAAGGGTATCAGGTCTGCCGGCATCCTTTACAAGTTCTAGCCGGAAGAAAGGAGGCACCAGGTGCCGCGATGCGCTATCGAACTGAAACATATCGTGAAAAGATTTGGCGAAGTCGTCGCCAATGACGGTATCGACCTTCAAGTCAATTACGGCGAGATTCTCTGTCTGCTCGGGGAGAACGGCTCGGGAAAGACCACCCTGATGAACATGCTTGCCGGCATCTACCAGCCGGACGAGGGCGAGATCCTCAAAGAGGGGAAGCCGATTTCCATCCATTCCCCGAAAGATTCCTACGCATACGGCATCGGCATGATCCACCAGCACTACAAGCTGGTCGATGTCTTTACCGCCGCCCAGAACATCATGCTTGGCCTGGACATCAGGAAGATGGACGTGGACGGAATCAACAGGAAAGTGAAGGAGATCTGCGACCGCTACGGATTTGATGTCGACCCGAAGATGAAGGTCTACGACATGTCTGTCAGCCAGAAACAGACGCTTGAGATCATCAAGCAGCTGTATCGGGGCGCGGAAATCCTGATTCTTGACGAGCCGACCGCGGTTTTGACCCCGCAGGAGACCCAGAAGCTCTTCAAGGTCCTGAGGAACATGAAGGACGACGGCAAGGCCATCGTCCTGATCACCCACAAGCTTGCCGAAGTGATGGAGGTGTCCGACAAGGTCGCCATCCTGCGCAAGGGGCGGTACATCACCACGGTCAACACCAGCGAGACCAGCCCGCAGCAGCTGACCAACTACATGGTCGGACACGCGGTCACGCTCAACCTGCGGCGGCCCAAATACGACAATCCGACCGACAAGATGGTGGTCGAGCACCTGACCTGCCTCGACCGGGAGGGAATGAAACGGCTTGACGACGTCTGCTTCACCCTGAAACGCGGCGAGATCCTTGGTGTCGCCGGGATTTCCGGAAGCGGCCAGCGGCAGTTGCTCGAGGCCTTGACCGGACTGTATCCGGTTTCTGGCGGGACCATCAGGTTCATCGAGGATGACGGGGAGCAGGTCGAGCTGGTCGGCAAGACTCCGATGCAGATCCGCCAGCTTGGCGTCAGCATGGGCTTCGTCCCCGAAGACCGCCTTGGCATGGGGCTGGTAGGCTCGATGGGGATGAGCGGCAACATGATGCTCCGTTCCTGGCGGCAGGGCAGTGGCATCTTCTTCAACAAGAAGAGCCCCGAGGCCCTTGCCCAGAAGATCTGGAAGGACCTTGACGTCGTCACTCCGAGCACCAAGTTTCCGGTGCGCCGCATGTCTGGCGGCAACATCCAGAAGGTGCTTGTCGGCCGCGAGATCGCCAGCAAGCCTCCGGTGCTGCTGACCGCCTACGCGGTCCGCGGACTGGATATCAACACATCGTATGCGATTTACAATCTCCTGACCGAGCAGAAGATGGCGGGAGCGGCGGTCATGTACGTCGGCGAGGAGCTGGACGTCCTGCTTGAGCTGTGCGACCGGATCCTGGTGCTGTGCGCCGGCAAGGTGAGCGGCATCGTGGATGCTCGTAGCGCGACGAAAGAGGAGATCGGGCTTTTGATGACGACCGTCGGTGGCGGAAAGGAAGGTGCCGTATGAGTGATGGAGTGAAAACCCCGCTGGTCCGTCTTGCCAAACGGGACGAGATGAAATCCAGCATGGTCTGGGCGATTCGTATCGGCTCGATCCTGTTCGCCTTCCTGCTTGGAACCATTCCTATCCTGATGGCGGGCGAGAATCCATTCGTCTCCTATGGAATCATCATCAATGGCGCTCTTGGAAAGCCTGGCTATATCCGCCAGACCGTCAAACGCGCCATCCCGCTTCTCGGGTGCGCCCTTGCCATCGCCCCCTGCTTCAAGATGCGCTTCTGGAACATCGGGGCGGAGGGGCAGATCACCATGGGGGCCATCTTCGCCTCCTTCGTGGCGATTACCTGGGGCAAACTGCTGCCATCACCGCTCTTGTTGTTGCTGATGGCCGCTTTCGGGATTGTCGGCGGGGCCGTCTGGGCGTTGGTTCCCGGTTTCTTCAAGGCAAAATACAACACCAACGAGACGCTGTTCACGCTGATGATGAACTACATCGCCATCGGCATCGCCCGCTGGCTGCAGGGCGGTCCTTGGGAGGGAAGACCCGGCACCCAGCTGATTCCGATGTTCCCCGAGGCGGCGAGACTGCCCAATGTCTTCGGCGTCTACTGCGGGTGGATCATCGTGCTGGTGATGGTCGTGCTGGTCCATATCTATATGAACTTCACCAAGCACGGCTATGAGGTCGCGGTCATCGGCGACTCGATCAACACGGCCCGGTACGCGGGCATGAACGTCGGCTGGGTCATGATGCGCACCATGCTGTTCAGCGGCGCGATCAGCGGCATGGTCGGATTCCTGCTGGTCTCCGGAGCGAACGGCACATTGAACAGCGATGTTGCCGGCGGCGTGGGATTTACCGCCATCACGGTCGCATGGCTCGGCCAGCTGAACAGCTTCGCCATGATTGCCATCGCGGCGATGCTGGCAATCATCGGAAAGGGTTCGGCGACCTTGCAGACCCGTCTTTCCGTTCCCGCCTCGGTCGCGGACATTGTCAGCGGGACCCTGTTGTTCTGCATGCTCGGTTGCGAGTTCTTCATCAACTACAAGCTGATTTTCCGTACCAGGAAGGAGGTGCAGGCATGAACGCGATTGTCCTGTTGTTAGCTGCCGCGGGAGCCTATGGCACCGCCTTGATGCTGGGAACCCTCGGCGAGATCCTGACAGAAAAGTCCGGCAACATGAACCTTGGCGTCGAGGGCATGATGTACATGGGCGGCATCTTCGGCCTGATTGCTCCGAACCTCTACGAGCAGGCAGTGGGCGAGGGCAATGCGAGCCCGGTTGTCGCCATCCTGCTCGCCATCATCGCCTCATTCGCCATCGGCGCGCTCGCTGGCGCCCTGTTCAGCTTCCTGACGGTAACGCTCCGGGCCAACCAGAATGTCACGGGCCTTGCCATGACCACGTTCGGAACCGGCGTCGCCAAGTTCGCGGGCGAGCTGCGGAGATTGCAGGTGGGAGGCTATGTCACCCTGTCCAACGACTTGAAGTTCGCCTTCGACAACCACTTCATGCCGGCTTTCCTCAAGAAGATTCCCGTGGTCGGGCCGATCCTGTTCGACCAGTCCGAATTCTTCTATCTTTCCATCCTGCTGGCGGTGATGATGCATCTCTTCCTGACCCGGACCAAGACAGGCCTGTACCTCAGGGCGGTAGGCGAGTCCCCCTCGACGGCTGATACCGCCGGTATCGACATAGCCCGCTACAAGTACCTTGCCACCATCATCGGCGGCGGCATCTCCGCCATGGGCGGCATGGCTTACACGATGACCACCGCCGGCTGTGTCTGGATCGAGGCTTCGCTCTCGGGTACCGGCTGGCTCGCGGTCGCGCTCGTCATCTTCTGCACCTGGAGGCCATTGAACGCCATTTGGTCCTCGATCCTCTTCGGCGCGCTGATGATCATGTACCTGCGCATCATCGTCCCGTTCTTCCCGACCGAGCTGTACAAGATCCTGCCGTACTTCGTCACGATTGTCGTGCTGGTCATCACCAGCATGCGCAACCTGAAGGACAAGCAGCCTCCCGCGTCCCTCGGGCTGAACTATTTCCGGGAGGAGCGGTAGGTGTTGCGTGGCATTGCAAGATGTTGCAATTTCCGCAAAGTTGCTGAAGAAAATTCAACAAAATGATTGTTCGGTTGCGGTTTTGTTGAATAGAATCACAATCGGGTACATGAGTACCTGATACGATATAAGGAGAGTCTATGAGAAAACTCACGGCTATCAGTATGGCACTGCTTCTGGCAGCATCGGCTGTTTTCGCCAATGGCGGACAGGAAAAAGCTCCTGCGAAAGCGGAGACGGCAGCAAAGAAAGCTACGAAGATCGGCTTTGTGGTCATCAACGATGAGTCCGACCAGGGCTATACCTGGAACTTCATGAACGGCATGAACGCGGCCATCGACAAGCTCAAGGCTGACGGGTACAATGTCGAGCTCCTTGTAAAGAGAAACACCACCGAGAGCGCTATCTGCAAGGACAACAACCTTGAGTTGGCCGAGGATGGCTGTGAGGTGATTTTCAACAACAGTTACGGATTCGAGCCCTTCATGCTGGAGGCCGCCCGCGAATACCCGGATGTCAAGTTCATCGGCATGACCAACTGCGGGTCCCAGTCCGATGGCAATCCGAACACCTACAACGCGTTCGCCTCGATCTACGAGGGCCGCTATGTCGCCGGTGTCGCCGCTGGCATGAAGCTGAACCAGCTGATCGCCGAGGGCAAGATCACCGAGAGCCAGGCGGTCGTCGGTTACGTCGGCGCCTATTCCTTCGCCGAGGTTGTTTCCGGCATGACCAGCTACTTCCTGGGCATCCGCTCCGTCTGCCCGAGCGCCACGATGAAAGTATACTTCGTCGGCACCTGGGGTGACGCCACCCTTGAAGAGGCCGCCGCGAAGAGTCTGATCGACGCCGGCTGCGTGATGATCAGCCAGCACTCCGACACGACGAGCCCCGCTCTTGCCGCGCAGAAGGCCGGAGTGTTCCATACCGGTTACAACACCGATATGACCAAGGCCGCCCCGCAGGCGTCCCTGCTTTCCTGCCGCATCAACTGGGAGCCGTACTTCTACACCTTCATCAAGAACTACATCGATGGCGTGGAGAACCCCTCCGACTACACCGGCACCATGGCTGAGGGCGCGGTCACCGTGACTGACCTGAACACCGCCATCGCCGCTCCCGGTACCGCCGAGAAGCTCGCTCAGGTTGAGAACGACCTGAAGAACGGCAAGCTCCAGGTCTTTGACACCAGCACCTTCACCGTCAAGGGCGAGAAGCTGACCCATGCGTTCGCTCTGGACACCAACGGGGACTTCACTCCCGATAAGGAGGAGGCAGTCTACGATGGAGCCTTCCATGAGTCGAAGTTCCAGAGCGCTCCCTATTTCGCCATCCAGATCGACGGAATCGAGTGGCTCAACGCGGCATATTGATCGCTCTTCGTTTGCTTGCTCAGGGGCGCCTTCCGGGGCGCTCCTTTTGTTTCGCCCGCCATCCTCTTGACACCGTCGGGATGGATGGGGAAAATGACAAGAGTTAGCGATGGCTAACTTTTAATGGGGGTGTCGCATGCAGCTGGACGAACTTCCTCTTGGGAAAAGCGCGTCAATCACGAAGGTCGGTGGGCAGGGAGCGCTGAGACAGCACTTTCTGGATATGGGATTGCTTCCTGGAGCCGAGGTCCAGTTGGTCAAGTACGCCCCTTCCGGCGATCCGATGGAAATCCGGGTGCAGAGCTACGAGCTTTCCCTGCGCAAGGCGGATGCCGCCCAGATCTCGATCACCGGGGTGCACACCGACCTGGATGGAGACCTGTCCAGACAGCCGCACCGTTACATCGACCACCCGAGGCTCGGGGAGGATTCTCCCTACGCTCCCAGGGGAGCGCAGACTCCCCTTGCCGAGAACGAGCTGTTGACCTTCGCCCTGGCCGGCAACCAGAACTGCGGCAAGACGACGTTGTTCAACCAGCTGACAGGAAGCAACCAGCACGTGGGCAACTTCCCCGGTGTCACCGTCGACCGCAAGGACGGGGTGATCCGTGGACACGAGAACACCCGGGTGACCGACCTGCCGGGCATCTATTCGATGAGTCCCTACTCGGACGAGGAGCTGGTGACCCGCCGCTTCATCCTGCAAAGCCATCCCAAGGCGATCATCAACATCGTCGATGCTACCGCCATCGAGCGAAACCTCTATCTGACCATGCAGCTGTTGGAGCTGGATATCCCGATGGTGCTTGCCTTGAACATGATGGACGAGGTCCGCGAGAGCGGGGGCACCATCCATATCAACGCGCTGGAATCCCTGCTTGGCATTCCGGTCATCCCCATTTCCGCCGCGAAGGACGAGGGTGTCGACGAGCTGATCGACCACGCCATCCACGTCGCCCGCTACCAGGAGAAGCCGGGCCGCACCGACTTCTGCAGTCCGGACGAGGATGGTGGAGCGGTCCACCGCTGCCTGCACGCCATCATGCACCTGATCGAGGACCATGCCCAGAGGGCCGACATTCCCGTTCGTTTTGCCGCCAGCAAGGTGGTCGAGGGAGACCATCTGGTCATCGACGCGCTTGGCCTGGACCAGAACGAGAAGGAGATGATCGAGCATATCATCAGGCAGATGGAGGAAGAGCGTGGCCTTGACCGTGCCGCGGCCATGGCCGACATGCGTTACGACTTCATCCGCGGTATCTGCAGCGAGACCGTCGTTCGCACCCATGCCAGCAAGAGCCGCCTGCGCAGCGAGAAGATCGACCGCTTCTTGACCGGCAAGCGGACTGCCATTCCCGCTTTCATCGGCATCATGGCCTTGGTCTTTTTCCTGACGTTCAACGTGATCGGAGCGTTCCTTCAGGAACTGATGGCGAGAGGAGTGGAGGCCTTCACCCGGCTCTGCGACCAGGGAATGACCCATGCGGGCGTGAACCCGGTCCTTCACTCCTTGGTCATCGACGGCGTCTTCAATGGCGTGGGCAGCGTGTTGAGCTTCCTGCCGATCATCGTCACCCTTTTCTTCTTCCTTTCATTGCTCGAGGATTCGGGCTATATGGCGCGTGTGGCTTTCGTGACGGACTCGTTGCTCCGCAAGATCGGCTTGTCGGGCCGCTCGATCGTGCCGATGCTCATCGGTTTCGGGTGCACGGTGCCTGCGGTCATGGCGAGCCGGACCCTTTCCAGCGAGCGGGACAGGCGCATGACGATTCTCCTGACTCCCTTCATGAGCTGCACCGCCAAGCTTCCCATCTACGCGTTCTTCGCCTCGACCTTCTTCCCACGCCATGGTGCTGTGGTGATGGTCGGCCTCTACCTGTTCGGTATCCTCTTCGCCGTCCTCAGCGCTCTGGTCATGCGTCACACCAGCTTCAAGGGGGAACCGGTTCCTTTCGTCATGGAACTGCCGAACTACCGGATGCCAAGCGCCAAGAGTGTCCTGCAGCTGATGTGGGAGAAGGCCAAGGATTTCCTGGTCCGTGCCTTCACGATCATTTTCATCGCCACCATCGTCATCTGGTTCCTGCAAGCCTTCGGCCTGCATTTCGAGTCGGTCTCCGACTCGTCGGAGAGTTTGCTTGCCTCCATCTCCCGTTGGATCACGCCGCTGTTCCGTCCGCTGGGCTTCGGGGACTGGCGTATCGTCAGCAGCCTGATTACCGGTTTCATGGCCAAGGAGAGCGTGGTCGCCACGTTGAACGTCCTTTTTGACAGTCCTGCAAGCCTGGAGCTGGTCCTCGGACCGGTTACCGCTTTGAGCCTGTTGGTGTTCAGCCTGCTCTATACGCCCTGTGTCGCCGCGGTAAGCGCCATCAAGCGCGAGCTTGGCGGGAGGTGGGCCCTTTTCGTGGTTGTGCAGCAGTGCCTGGTCGCATGGGCCGCTTCTTTCGTGGTCTACCATATCGCGCTGCTTTTCGTCTGACCTGCCGCTCCTACGGAACCGTCAAAACGGGAGCGCTTGGCAGATGCGAAAAGAGCTAGCCAAATAGGCGTTGCCCTCGTATAATTGAACCATGAGAACTACGAAACCGGGCACTGCCCGCAGTTTGAACGATTCCGAACTTGACGAGGTTCAGGGCGGTCAGCAGGTCGCGATGATCCACCTTGCCGGGGAGATGCCGGTGCGCATCACCTCCAAGGGCGACCTTTTCGAGTCCAACAACGCGACCACGTCGGTACAGGTGCACGCGTCCCGGCAGGGAGACGAAATCGTCATCCGCCAGAGCTGACATGCGCCGGTGCGTGATTTTCGGGGCGGCCCCTACCGTTTTGAGGCCGTCGGTCTCTTCGCAAGACTATGTCATCGCCGCTGATGGCGGGAAAGCCCAGCTCGGCGATATCGTCCCTAATCTGGTGATTGGGGATTTTGATTCTCTCGGATATGTCCCGGAGGGGGAGCATGTCGTCAGGCTTCCTGTCCGCAAGGCCGATACCGACATGCTGGGCGCGTTGCGGGCCGGACTCAAGGCCGGATGCGACCGCTTTGTCATCTATGGCGGCCTCGGGGGCCGGATGGACCACAGCATCGCCAACATCCAATGCCTGCACTGGCTGGCTACCCAGGGTTCCCGGGGCGTGCTTGTGGGGGACGAACAGTCCATGCTGGTGCTCAAGGGGGGCGACATGCTCCGCTTCGATGCCACAAGCGCCGGTATCCTCAGCCTGTTCTCACTGGATGGATTGGCGAAGGTGGTCCTGCGAGACCTTGATTACCCCTATGACGGAGTGTTCTCGAGCACCTATCCGATGGGGGTCAGCAACGCGTTTGTCGGAAAAGAGGCAAGCATCTTCCTGCAAGAAGGGTACCTGCTCTGCGTCTTTCCTACGGAGAGCGCGAAAATCCTTTCCTTGTGAGGATTTGCCAAAAAGACACATCCATGCTATGGTAGGGGCCATCAACTCCAAGGAGTGCCCTATGCTGGATGCTCTCAACACGTTTCTGCAGGGAAGCGGGCCGCTTTCCCTTCTCGCTGTCTTTTTCGGCAAGTTGCTGGAAGTGTCCCTTGCCTGCCTGCGCAGCCAGCTTGTGGTCAAGGGCCAGCGTTGGCAGAGCGCCGGCGTGGCCGTGGTCGAGTATCTGTGCTGGTTCCTGATCGCGGCGAACGTCCTGACCGGAAATGTGACCTTGACCCGCCTTTCCCTGCTCGCGGTCGCCTTCGCCCTCGGACAGGTGATGGGAAGCATCATCGAGGAGCATCTTGCCCTCGGTACCGTCATGATCCAGGCCATCTACATGGAGCCGCACCTGGCAGACAGCGCGGAGCAGGCGCTTCGGAGCGCCGGATACGGCCTGTCCCGCCTCCAAGCCTGTGGAAGGAAAGGGGAGGCGCGCCCCCTGTTGATGCTGCTGATTCCCCGGAAACGGACCAAGCAGGTCATCGGAATCCTCAGGAGCGTGGACAGCCGGGTGATGGTCAGCACCCTGACCGCGGCATCCCTGATGGGGGGAGTGCTGCCCGAAACACAAAAATGACGAAAGAAACATGCCACCCGGTCCGGATGGCATGCAGTTCATCGCAAGTAAAGGACAAGAATCAGAAATAGCGTTCGATTAGGTTGAGGACCTCGCGCTTGGCGTCCTTGTGCGCGTCATTCTCCTCGATAAACAATACCGAGGGATTGATGTTCAGCGCATCGCAGAGCTTGAGCAACGTGGACAACGTCGGGGTTCTCTTGCCGGTCTCGATATAGGTGATCATGTTTTGGGAGATACCTGCCGCGCGGGCCAGGTCCATTTGGGATAGCTTGCGCTCCTCGCGCATGTGCTTGAGTCGTGCAATGACCAATTTTTGACTTTCTTCTATGGTACGCATGCGTATAGTGTACACCACATCATACGAAAAAGACAAATTGAAAAACTCTTTTATTCAGCAAAAAAGCGGTTCTACCTACGGTTTAGCAACTCTTTGCCGACGATGATTCGATGCGTAGCCAGTTCTCATCGTGTTTCGGGTTCTTGCGGCCTTCTTCCAGCGGAATGTTGCTTGCCTTGATGATGGCCGTCTTGGTATGCCAGCAAAGCGGTTCGCTCGTCAGGCATGCCAGTTTCCCAGCCAGATGCTCGCATCCCTGGTAGCTTGAAGCAAGCCAATGGGCGAGGTTCTCCGGAGATACCATGCGCATTTCCGTGATGTCCTGATAGGTGGTCTGGACATACAGCCCGCTCTCCTTCAGGAGCTGTTCCAAGTCCTTTCCGGTCCACGAGGAAAGCGCGGGACCCGCAACATGGTAGAGCGCCCTCTCGCAATCCTGCATCCGGGCTTTCGCCTCGCCGTCGGTGACGAAATCCGACAAACGGCTGCTCTCCGAGGGAATGGCCTGCGCCAGGGAGATGACGCCGCCTTTGGCCAGATGTCCGGCCAGAAGGGAAACCCGCTCTCTCGCGTCCCTGAGCTTGTTCAGAATATTCCGGCCCACCACGGCCTCGAAGAGCAGGTCCCGGTCAAGGGATCCGAGGAGCTGCTCGATGTTCTGGCAGCGGATGTCCGGACGGGAAAGCTCGGGAAGGGTCTGGGCGTACCGGCCGAGGTAGCTGGCCTGGTCCTGGTTTTCCACTTGCGCCATCACCAGGCCTTCAGGAACGAGACGATAGGCAGGCCAGAGCAGCATGCCGAAACCGGCGTTGAGCACCAGCACGCGGTCGCTCCGCCGAAGGTCGAGTTGTCCGTACAGCGTTTCCTTCAGCTTCCGCAACATCGTCCCCCGTTCGCTGATCGTCCGGTTGACCCACATCTCCCGCTGCTTGTCCCCAGGAGAGTAGGAGAGGTTTTCCTGGTAGGCGTCGATGGCGGCGTTCTCGATCTGTTCCTCGCGGCGTTCCAGCACCTGGTCGCGGATTTGCCTTTCGTAGCCGAGGTCGCCAGGCTGGTAGAAGACCTTGCCCTGCAGGGTGGATGGCAGGTATTGCTGGGCGACCCAGTGGTCCTTGTAGGAGTGGGGGTAGAGGTATCCATCCCCGTGTCCGAATCCGTTGGAATCCCGGCTGGCGTCCCGGAGATGGTTGGGGACTCCCGTCTGGGCGTTTTCTTCCTCGACCGTCTTCAAGGCGTCGAAGAAGGCGAGGGTCGAGTTGCTCTTCGGGGCGGTCGCCAGATAGAGCGCCGCATGGGTCAGGTGGAACTGTCCTTCGGGAAGTCCGATACGGTCGAAGGCGTCTGCGTCGGCTTGCACGACGACAATCGCCTGCGGGTCCGCCAGCCCGATGTCCTCGCAGGCGCTGATCAGCATGCGGCGGAAGATGAAGCGCGGGTCCTCGCCCGCGGCAACCATCTTCGCCAGCCAGTAGAGCGCCGCATCGGGGTCCGATCCCCGCAGGGACTTGATGAAGGCGCTGATCACGTCGAAGTGGTAGTCGCCCTCCTTGTCGTAGAGGACGACCTTGCGCTGGATGGACTCCTCGGCCGCTTGCTTGGTGATCAGGATCTCGCGCTGCGGATCGACGGGAGGAAAGGGCTCGACCGAGGTCTCGACGGCCAGCTGGAGCGCGTTGAGCAGGCTTCTGGCATCGCCGCCAGCCACTTCGACCAAGTGCTCCAAGGCCCCTTCCTCGAACGAGATGTGATACTTTCCGTATCCCCGTTCCGGGTCGTGGAGCGCCTGCTGCGCGATTTTGAGGAGGTCGTCGCCGGTCAAAGCCTTGAGCTGGAAGATCCTCGAGCGGCTGACAAGCGCGGCGTTGACCTCGAAGAAGGGATTCTCGGTGGTGGCTCCGATGAAGATGACCGTGCCGTTCTCCACCCAGGGGAGCAGCGCGTCCTGCTGGCTCTTGTTCCAGCGGTGCACCTCGTCGACGAACAGGATCGTCCCTTGCCCGTAGTTCTCCATGCGCTGCCGTGCCAGCTGGATTTCCTCGCGTAGTTCCTTCACGCCGGTAAGGACGGCGTTCAATGTGGAGAAATGACGCTTGGTGGTATTGGCGATCACCCGGGCAAGCGTGGTTTTCCCGGTTCCCGGGGGGCCGTAGAAGATGACGCTGGACAGCTGGTCCGCCTGGATGGCGCGCCGCAAAAGCCGTCCCTTCCCGACGATATGGTCCTGCCCGATGTACTCGTCCAGCGTCCGGGGCCGCATGCGGTAGGCCAAGGGCTGGCTTTTCGCGTCACGCTGGGCCGCCATGGCGAAAAGGCTGGAGGTCGCTGTGTCCTGCTTGCCCGCCATCAGGGTTTCCTCCCGCTGAAGAACTCGTAAAGGCTTCCCGTACCCAGCGGCCTCGGGGTGGTACGCACGTCGATCTCCTCCCTTTTCAGTTCGGCGAGGAACTGGTCGTGGAAGAAGATGCAGAAATCCTCGATCGAGGGGAGGGTGATGGCAGGATAGGAGCCGCTGTTGGTCGCCTGCTTGCCCCTTGCCCAGATCTCGTAGTCGGTGGCGATGGAGGAAAGAGCGCGGAGCTGCCCGGCCAAACCTGGTTCCAACTCTTGGTTGATCGCCGCTTGCCACTGGTCCCCGACCTGCTCTTCCAGCAAGGCCGACATGCCGTCGTCCCTTTCCATCAGCTTGCCTGGGTCTTCGATGACCAGACCGGAGGCATACGCTTCCACCTGGATCTTGCTTTGGACCGCCGTTTGCCTGAACAGCCCGGCCATCGCGGTTTTCCAGCTTTCCAGCCGGTCCTTGATCAAGGGAATCTCGGAGTGCTCCGCCATCGCCTTGGCCTGGTCTCCCAGGTAGCTTTCCACGGGGATCCGGGAGAACAGGTCCGGGTCGACCTGCGCGCTCGCCTGTACCAGAGCGGAGCGGAGCGCCCCTTCCTCCTGCTGCTGGCTGTACGAAGTCCTTGCCTGGCTGCTGGTGGCGCAGGAGACGCAAAGAAAGGCAAGGAGGAGGGTGATGATGGAGCGCATGGAAAAAGTATAGCATTCCTCTCTTTCGCTTGCCTAGCTTGCCCTTCCTGGTGGTTTGCCGTCGTGTGGAGATTGGTGAACCTTCCAGGTCCTGCATTGACGAGAGGGGAAAACCTACCTATCTTTATGCGTAAGGAGTCAATGCCATGATTGAACAAAAAACGGAAATGCTCCGTAACGTGAAAGTCCGCGAGCAGAGCCTTTTGAGAAACGTGTACCTATGGATGACCCTCGCCCTCGCAGTGACCGCCATGGTTGCCTATGGCGTGGCCTCCAATCCGGGCTTGATGCGGGTCTTCTATGGAAATCCGATGGTCATGCTTCTGCTGGTGGTCGCCGAGTTCGCGATCGTATTCTTCCTGAGCGCCCGGCTCCAGACGATGACAAAGGGAGCAGCCATCGGTTCGTTCCTGGCCTATTCGGTCCTGAACGGGGTGATTTTCAGCACGATCTTCTATGTCTATGACCTGGGCGCTGTTTTCAAGGCCTTCAGCGTCGCCGCGGTGATGTTCCTCGGCATGAGCATGTACGCCACCACGACCAAGAGGGATTTGCATTCCTGGGGCTACTATCTGATGGTCTCCCTGTGGGGACTGGTGATCGCGACCCTGATGAACATGTTCTTCCGTTCTTCGGGCATGGATTACATCATCTCCATTCTCGGAGTGGTCATTTTCATGGGCCTGACCGCGTGGGACACCCAGAAGGTGGTGCAGGTGAACAACCAGTACGCGTGGGATATGGACGAGGATACCTTCTCCAAGCTGGGCGTGGTTTTCGCGCTGAGCCTGTATCTGGATTTCCTGAACATCTTCCTGTACCTGCTGCGGTTCTTCAGCAACGGCGACCGCCGCAACTGAGCCGGCCGGGTATGGCGTTCCGGGCTCCCTTCGGGGAGCCTTTGCTATATCCAGGAGCCCACCTGCTTGAGGAAGGAATAGCTGTCCAGCGGGGTGGAGACCAGACTCAGGTGGTGTTCCTTGGCAAGCCGCACAAGCCCCTCTCCGGGGCGTTCGCACCCGGTCAGGACGATGGCCGGAAGGTGGCAGGCCACGGCGACCGCCAGCGTGTTCCGCTGGTCCTGCGTGGTCACGAGCAGGGAGCCCCGCTTCGCGTGGGCGAGCACGTCGCTCAGCAGGTCTCCGACATAACAGCCGGCCAGCTCTTGGTCTTCATCTACAAGATTCCATACGGTCCCGTATCTGGCGATTTCCCGTGGCGTCATGGTTCCAGTATAGTACTTTTGCGCCACAGCTCTATAGGAAAAATCCAGAGGCTGGGCTATGATGGGGCCATGGACATGCATATCATCGCGCAAACGCCCTACTACCTTGTCGTCGACAAGCCGAGCGGGCTTCCCACAGTACCTTTGAAGCAGGATCCGGAGAGCAAGGACACCTTGCTGGGCCGGCTGAGCCAGACGTATCCCGAAATCATGGGATTCGGCAAGAATCCTTGGGAGGGGGGCGTGCTCCATCGCCTGGATACCCTCACCCGCGGGCTAGTGCTTGTCGCCCGCGACCAGAACTCCTACGCCATGCTCTGCAAACAGCAGGAGGCCGGCCTGGTCGTCAAGGACTACCTTGCCGTCAGCAGCGTCAAGCGCGCCCAGCTTCCGGTCGGCTTTCCCCCGTTTCCCTACGGTGATATCGCCGACGGCCAAGAGCACCTGGTCGGCTCCTGGTTCCGTGCCTATGGGGAGAAGGGCAGCGTGGTCCGTCCGGTGGACAAAGACGCCCCGAAGCAGTGGAAAAGCAAGACGAGCGGGGTCTGGTATGAGACCCGCGTCAAGCTGATCGACGAGCGGGACGGGGTGCGTTCCTTCGCCTGCCAGCTGGCAAGCGGCTTCCGCCACCAGATCCGTTGCCATCTCGCCTGGGCGGGCTATCCCCTGGACGGGGACGCCAGCTACCGGGGGCTGAAGGACAAGCCTTTCGGCCTGACCGCGGTGGGGATCTCCTTCCTCCATCCGGTCAGCCAGAAGCCGGTCCATTATACGTTGCAGTAATCAGGCGCAAGGAAGGATCGCGCGTCGTCCTCCATTGGAGAACTCTGTCGGAAAGCCGTTTCCGGGTGTCTGACGGCTACCGCTCAAGTCCGAAGACGATGGTGCGGTTCTTCCAGATGATGATGCGGCTCTCCAGGTGTGCCTGCACCGCGCGGGCCAGCACCCGCCTTTCCACATCCTTTCCCACTTCCCGGAGCCCGGCAGCGGTGAACTCGTGGTTGACCCGCACCACGTCCTGCTCGATGATCGGGCCCTGGTCCAGGTCGCTTGAGGCGTAGTGGGCGGTCGCGCCAATCAGCTTCACGCCCCGGTCATAGGCCTGCTGGTAGGGATTGGCGCCTTGGAATGCGGGAAGGAACCCGTGGTGGATGTTGATGATCCTGCCCTGCCATTCGTTGATGAAATCCTCCGAAAGGATCTGCATGTACCTGGCAAGGACGACCAGGTCGATATCGAAGCGCTTCAGCAGGTCGCGTACTTTCGCCTCCTGTTCCTCCTTGTGGCCTTTCACCATGGGAAAGCAGTAGAAGGGAATGCGGAACTGGTTGGCGATATACTCCAGGTCGGGATGGTTGCTGACGATCAGCGGAATCTCGCAACGCAGGTCTCCCTCGGCATTGCGGGAGAGCAGGTCGTACAAACAGTGGCTGGTCTTGCTCACCATCAGCGCCACGCGGCTCCGGTAGTCGGAATAGTGGATCGACCAGTTGAGACCCTGCTCCTTCGCGAAGGAGCCAAAGGCGTCGGCAAGCTCCTTGCGGGAGCCTTTCATGTCGTTCATGTCCAGCTCCAGGCGCATGAAGAAGACATGTTCGTAGTCGTCGGTATGCTGCTGGCAGTGCAGGACGTTGAAGCCCTGTCCGTAGAACCACGAGGTGACCTTGGCCAGGATGCCCCGCTGGTCGGCGCTCTGGATCAGGATGACGATTTTCTTGTTATCCATTGGTCTTGTCCTCCTCGAGAGGCTCCACGGTCAGCCCGTCCGCGGCGCTGCCGCTGACTATCTCCACCTTCCGTTTGGCCTCGGAAAGCTGCTTTTCCAGCTTTCTGACCAAGGCGATTCCCTCCTCGTACAGCTTGATGCTGGTTTCGAGGTCCGTGTCTTCCGCACCGAGTTTCTCGGTGATTTCCTGTACCTTCTTCAGGTCCTGTGCGAATGCCATAGTCACTCCTTGACGACAGCGGCCAGGTGGCCGTCCTGCAGTCGGATATCGATCGTGTCGCCTTCTGATGCGTCACGGGTATGCGCGATGAGCTTTCCATCCGCGCCGGTGACGACGCTGTAGCCGCGTTTCAGGATGGAAAGAGGGGAAAGGGCTTCGATCTGTGCCTCGATGGCATGCAGGGTAGAGGAGGTCCGTTCGACCTTGTGCCCGATTGCCAGGGCAAGCAGCTGTTTCTGCCCATCCAGGGATGCTTCCAGTTTCCGGACCTTGTCCAGAGGGCTGGACTGGGAAAGGAGGCCCGCAAGCAGGGCAAGTCCATGTTCCTTGTCCACCAGCAGCCGCTGGATTGCCTGTCGGAGCGATTCCTCGCTGGTCGCCAGCTGATATTCCCGCTCGCCGATCTTCCGTTCGACGCTCTGCCTCATCAGCTTCTGGCTGGCAAGCCGGAGCTGTGCTTCGGCACGGGAAAGGTTTTTGGCAATCGAGGTGGAAAGCAGGCTGTCCGCAGCCCGCGCCTGCTCGACCAGGTCGTAGTAGCCCTGGCTGACCAGTTCGGCTGCCGCCGACGGGGTAGGGGCGCGCATGTCGGCGACAAAGTCGCTGATCGCCCAGTCGATCTCGTGTCCGACTCCGCTGACGACGGGAATCCCGCTGTCGTAGATTGCCTGGACGACGCAGTCCTCGCTGAAAGGGGACAGGTCCTCGACCGAACCACCGCCACGTCCGACAATCAGCACGTCGCACAGTCCCAGGAGGTTTGCCTCCTGGATCCTTGTGGCGATCGCCTCGGCCGCTCCCTCTCCCTGCACGGCGCAGGGGAGGACGACCACATCCAGTCCGGGAGCCCTGCGCCCGAGGATCTGCAGGACGTCCTGCAGGGCGGCGCCGGTGGGGCTGGTGACGACTCCCACCTTCTTGGGATAGCGGGGAAGCGGGACCTTGTGGGCAGGGTCGAAATAGCCCAGCGCGTTGTATTTCTGCTTGCGTTCCTCGATTTGCGCCAGCAGGTTGCCGGTTCCCGCGAGGGTGATCGAGTCGCAGACTATCTGGTAGGAGCCCCGCTGGGCCCAGACATCCAGATGGCCGGTCACCACCACCTGGTCCCCGTTCTTCGGCGTGAAAGGGACCCTCCATGACTTGCTTTTGAACATGACGCAGCCGATGAGGGAGTCGCGGTCCTTCAGGCTGAAGAACCAGTGGCCGGAGGACGAAGGCCGCCAGTCGCTGACCTCTCCCGTCACCTTCAGGCCATAGAATCCCTGTTCAAGCGTGGTCTTGATCAGGGTGGTCAGCTGGGTGACCGTCATCTCCATGTCGAACAGATCGGATTGCATGGAACCCAGTATAGCGGAAAAAGAGAAAGAGCGCACCCAGTGGTACGCTCTTTCCTATACGCTTCTTTGGAGAAGCAATCAGTCGATGTGCTCGATGGAACCGGTGGGGCAGACATCGGCGCAAGTGCCGCAGTCAACGCACACGTTCGGGTCGATCTTGTAGATGTCGCCCTCGCTGATAGCGCCGGAGGGGCACTCGGACTGGCAGGTGCCACAAGCAACACACGTATCTTTAATTCTGTAAGCCATGATGAACTCCTTGTTCACGAATTTGTCCTAATGATATCCTCAGGCCAACCTGGCGTCAAGGGATTTGACGGGAGTTCGCCTATACAAACATATACGCTGTAAGCAGTTATAGTTAGTATTTCCTAACCTTTTGGAAGGAACTCGATACGTCCTAAGAGTATAGCGGAAAGGGCGGTGCATCCCGCACTCGGCCCGGATAGGAAAGGTTCTCCGGGAGACGTCCCGGAGAACCTGTGGCATCCCTGTCAGTAGATCCGCACCTCGAAGATGTGCGCGTCGGCGATGCCGTTGGTCGAGAGGACCTTCACCACCAGCCTGTCCGCCTCGACCGGAGCTTCCAGGTCGGTGACGCATAGGCGCAGGTAGTTGCCGGACAGCGCCTTGGCGTAGACCGGCCTGCCGTCGCGGTAGAGGGTGAGGGTGTAGTCCTTCACCAGTTCCTTGGCGACACCCTTGGGCTCCTTCTCCAGGAACGCCTTGCTGACGGAAATGCAGCGTTCCTCGCTGAGGTTCGGGTCGAAGGTCAGACGGATCTGGGAGACCCGGTGCGGCAGGAACGAGAGGGAAAGCTCCTCGCCATCGGGACGGATGCCGTCCGACGACCACATGTTGCTCTCGCCACCGACGGCGCGTGAGACGCCGTTGATTACCTTTGCCGCCTCGCAGCCGGGCTTCTCGCTGGTGGCGCTCACCGTGGCGGTACGGGCGATGTCCCGTGGATCCTCGTTCTTCGCCCCGAGGAGGTAGCAGTCATCCTTCAGCAGCTCCTGCCTGAGCTCCTGGATGTGCCGTCTGCCGAACTCGCTGGGTTCCAGATGGGCACGGCTGGCCATGGCGGCCGCTGTCCCGGCGGCCTGGCCTCCGATGGCGCAGGTGCCCATCACCCTGGTCGAGCCCATGGCAAGCTTCGAGGCGGAAATGATGCGGCCGGTGACCATCAGGTTCTTGATGGTCTTGGCGCAGTAGCAGCCATACGGGATGGCGTAGAGGCCGGGGAAGCTCCGGACCCGGGAGGGAATGCCGCCCTTGGCCCAGAAGCCGCCCGCCACATGCTCGTCCATCGGCCAGCCGCCGTAGGCCACGCCGTCGTCACGTTCGTTGTTGGAGAGGATGTCGTTCTCGGTCAGGATATAGTCGCCCATCATCCTCCTGCTCTCGCGCATGCCGCTGACGTTGCCGACCCAGTCGAGCTCGTAGTTCTCGGCTCCGTGGTCTCCGTGGTTCTTGATATGGTCCCACACGCCGTAGACGATCTTGTACAGCTCCCAGCGGATATCCTCGGACTGCTTGATGATGTCATTCCAGTCGCCGCCGAGCTCGATCCACCAGTAGCCGCTCTTCACGTCGTATTTCTCCACCAGCTGGTCGCGGTGGTTCTCGTAGCTGTCCCCGGGTTTCAGCACGACGACGTCGTCCGCGTCATGGTAGACGACGATGTTGCCGTGGTAGCGATGCTTGAACATGCTCTCGTCGGGGTAGGTGTTTGCCCAGGAGGGCTTGATGAACGTGACCGGATGGCCGGTGTCGTGCGCGACGAAGTAGATGGTGTTTCCCATCGTCTCCCCGTCAGGCTTCTCCGGCGCGTCCTTCTCGCCATAGGTCTTTCCGTCCTCGCGGCCGATGGCGTACTCGTTGCCGGCGAAATAGCCCAGCGTGCCGTTGCCGGTGCTGTCGATGAAGACGTCGGCGGTCAGCTCGTAGCGGGTTTCCGTCGTCATCTGATAGCACTCGATGCTCTGGATTTCCTTCCCGTCGGAGTGGACCTTGTCCATCGTCGTGTTCATGAACAGGGTCAGGTTCCTGGTCTGGCGTGCGCTGGACCAAAGCACGCCGTCCCAGAGGGAGAAGTTGTAGGAGTCGTTGATCCGTTTGTTCTCCAGTTGCAGCTCCATCAGGATGCCGGTCTCGGCGGCATTCTTCTTTCCCCAGTGGCAACTGGCGCCGGAGATGTGCATCCTCGTCTCGCTGCTTGCGTTTCCTCCGAAGACGGACCGGTCGTGGACCAGCGCGGTCTTCGCGCCATGGCGCGCGCTTGCCATCGCGGCGCACAGTCCGCTCATGCCGCCACCGACCACCACGACGTCGAAATGCTCCCGTTTAGCCGGATTCTCGGAGGGGGGAGGAGTTTCATGGACAAATTGTTTCATATTGCTTGCCCTCTTTGTAAAACCTTTTACTTGTTATATGCCAGACACGTTGTCTTGACAAGAAAAAAACATGCGGACCGGTCAATCGGTCGAGCTGCGGAAGAGCAATTCCGGCTCCACGATCTTCTGGACGGGGGGCGCGGAGGGATTGCCGATGCGGTCGAAGAGCAGCATCGCCCCCTCGGTGCCGATCCGCCCCTTGTGGATGCGCACCGTCGACAGCGGCGGGACGCTGTACTGCGCCAGAAGCCCATCCTCGTATCCCATGACGGAGATGTCCTCCGGACAGGACAGATGGAGCCTGCGCATGGCGTTCAGGGCTCCGACAGCCATGCAGTCGGCGCCGGCGATGATGGCGTCGGGCTTGAAGGTGGGGATCATGCCCAGGCAGACCTCCTCGGCCGACTTGCCGGAGAACTGGCAGTTGCAGGTCCTGCCTTCGGCGCCTGCCATGGCGACCGCCTGCAGGAATCCCGCCTCGCGCCGCTGGCTGGACTGGGAGTTGCCCGGACCGTTGAGCAACAGCAGCCGCCTGCGGCCCCGCTGGAGCATGCTGGATGCCGAAAGCTGGAAGGCCCGCTCGACATCGGCGTCGACGAAGTCGAAGGCCGCATCCCTTGCCCCGACCAGGACGGCGGCAAGCCCGCTGCGCTTGACGGCGGCAATCAGCTGGGCGCTGATGAAGCTGCCGACACAGACGATCCCGTCGACCCTGCTGGGATCGAGGATCGAGGGAATCTGTTCCGGCGCCAAAGCGTCATACCAGCCTAGGACCATGCTGGAGCCGTGGAGCCGGATCACCTCCTCGATGTTCCAGAGCATGTCCTGCAGGTAGGTGTCCACGGTGGAGGCGTAGAGGTCCTGGCTGTGGTCGTCACGCTCCTCGTCGACGATGCGGATGACACCGACGACCTTCTTGTGCTTGGTCACCAAGGAACGGGCGTACTGGTTGGGATGGTACTGCAAGGTCTCTATGGCCTTGCGCACCTTCGCTTCGGTCGCCGGACTGAGCTTTCGCGTCCCGTTCAGGACGATCGATACGGTACTGATGGAAACTCCTGCGAGTTTCGCGACATCCTTGATTGTGATCATGCAGAACCTCTTTCCCCACCTTACACCGTGCGCAGTGAATGCTCAACACTTCAAGATGCTTGCGCCGGAGAAAATCCGGCGCAAGCATGGAACGCGGTCCGACCACCTTTATTTGACATAGCCTGCGGCACGAAGCTGGTTTTCGCACGCCTGCATGTACTTGCTGAAGCCGTAGGTGGACTCCAGCTCCTTCAGAAAGTCGTCGTACTCGCTGATCGGCCTCTGTCCATAGATGAACGCGATCAGCTGGCTGGAGACGTAGTTGTTGCAATCGGTCAGATAGAAATCCTCCGGTTCCTGCACCAGGCTGTTGTAGGTGATGATGTGCGGCATCTGCTGGGCGTAGAGGATCTGGTCCTTGGCCTCCTTGAACTTGACGTTCAGGTAGCTCTTGTCCTCGCGGCCGAACAGCTGGTAGGTGGCCACGTAGTTGGCCTCTGCCGCTTTCTTGGTCATCTGCGGCTTACCGTCGGCGCCGTACTCCCAGTGGACGCCTTCTTTTCCGAAATCGACCAGCATGGATCCCTTGTCGGTCACCAGGTAGTCGGCGAGCTTGAAGACGGCCGCCAGCTTCTCCGGGGAGATGTCGCTCTTCACGCAGAGGAAGTTGTTCGAGGAGGTGACGTCAATCGGTTCCAAGGCAGGCTGGGCGCCGACCTCGCTTGCCAGAGGCCCGAAATAGGTCCAATCCGCGTTCGGGTTGACGCTCTTGATCTGCTTCACATAGGAGGCCTTGTACATGACCGACCACTCGAGCGTGAGCATGCCGAGCTGGCCGCCGATTGCCTTGTCGCGCGGGTTGACCGTCCAGATATCCGGATCGATCACGCCGGCGTCGACAAACTTCTTGCACATGGAAAGGGCGTCCTTCATGTGAGGCTGCAGCAGGGTGTTGGTTACCATGCCGTCGCGGATGATCACGTAGTTGCCGAGGGCGGTGTCATAAGCGTTGACGATGGTCTCGAAGCCATACGGAGCCTTGCCGGAGAAACCGATCGTGTCGTTTTTCCCATTGCCGTCCGGGTCGTTGTAGGTGAACGCGTATGCGACATCATACAGGTCGTCGACGGTCTTCGGGATCGAGAGGCCGAGCCTGTCCAGCCAGTCCTTGCGGACATTGATCAGACTGTAGGTCATGGCGTTGACGTAGGCCTTCGGCAGGGCATAGAGCTCGTTGCCGACCATGAAAGGGTGGGTGTCGGTGTTCCCGATCCACGCCATCAGGTTCTTCAGCTCCTTGTCCCGGTACGGAGTCAGGTCAAGGATATCCCCGTTCTTGGCGAAGATGCGCATATGCGCCGAGTTGCTCTGGAAGAGGTCCGGACAGTCACCGCCGGCGATGCGGACATTCAGGGCGGTGTAGTAGTCGTCGATCACCTGGAACTTCACCTTGACGCCGGTGTCGTTCAGAATCTGCTGGTAGACATAATCGTCCTCCTCCTTCTCGGGAAATCCCTTGTTCTTCGAAGAGACGCCGATGGTCAGTTCGACCGGATGGTCCTTGTCGATCACGATCGAGGAGAGATCCCGCTGCTTCGCCGAGGCGGAGGGATTTTTCTCTGCCGTCCCGTTCGCGAAGGCGAACGTGCAGGCGGCGAGCGTGGCAAAGAGAGCCAATACTTTCTTTCTCATAATCAAACTCCTTTTTTGTCTGATATGGCGGTTAGCCTTTTACTGCTCCAGCCAGAGTGCCCCGAACGAAGTACTTCTGGATGAAGGGATAGATGCAGACCAGCGGCAAGGTGGAGAGCACGACGTTCGCCATCTGCAGCGTTTCGGTCGGGATGATTTCCTCCTCGAGGATGTCGGTCGAGGCGGCCATGGCGAGCAGTCTCCTGAGGACCACCTGCAGCGGTTGCAGGCTGTCCTTGGAAACGTAGAGGACCGCGCGCATGTAGGTATTCCACTGTTCGACGCCGTAGTAGAGGCCGATGGTCATGATGATCGGCATGGACAGCGGCAGGGCCACCTTCAACAGGACGGTCATCTCGCCTGCCCCGTCAATCCTTGCCGACTCGAAGAGCTCGCCAGGCAACCCTTCGAAGAAGGCCTTCATGATGATCAGGTTGTAGACGTTGATCAGGCTGGGGATGATCATCGACCAGAGGGTGTTCAGAAGATGGGTTCCCTTGACGACCAGGTAGAGCGGGATCATGCCTGCCGAGAAGAGCATCGTGAAGACGACCAGCTTGGTGATCAGCTTGCGCCCGGGCAGGTTGGTCCGGGAGAGCGGGTAGGCGAACAGAAGCGTCGCCACCAGTTGCAGGAAGGTGCCGATGACCGTCACCTTGACCGTCACCCAGAGGGCTGGCAGGAATTCCTTTCCTCCCAGCACCTGGCGATAGGCGCTGAAGGTGATCTTCCGGGGAATCAGCAGGAAGCCTCCTGAGCGAAGTTTCTCCTCGATCGGCGTCAGGGAGACGCTGACCACGTACATGACCGGCACCAGACAGACGAGGCCGACCAGCAGGACCAACAGAAACACGAAGACCTCGAAGACTGTGTCGTTTTTGGATTTGATTACCATAGCGCGTTGTCCCACCTTTTCGCGAGAGCGTTTGTCGCGACCACCATCACCAGGGAAAGGATGGATTTCAAGAATCCCACCGCGGTCGCCAGACTGTAGCGGGCCTGCCCGAGACCTTGGGAGTAGACCCAGGTATCGATGATTTCGGATGACGGCCTTACCTGGTCGTTGAGGAAGACGAAGATCTGGTTGAAGCCGGCGTCCAGCACCTTTCCGACCTGCAGGATCAGCAGGACGACGAAAATCTTGCGGAGCGAGGGAAGAGTGATATACCAGATTTTCCTCAGCCTTCCACAGCCGTCGATTGTCGCCGAATCGAAGATTTCGGTGTCGATGCCCATGATGGCGGCGAAGTAGACGATCGAGCTCCAGCCAAGGCTGCGCCACAGGTCGGTCCCGACAATCACCCCGCGGAAATAGCTGTTGCTGGTCAAAAAGGGAATCGGTTTGCCGCCAAGGTTCCTGATCACTTGGTTGACGATGCCGGTCGACTCGGAGAGCATGGCCACGCAGATGCCGTAGATGATGACCCAGGAAAGGAAGTGGGGAAGGTAGCTGATCGACTGGACGAACTTGCAGAAGCGCTTCATCCTCGACTCGCTGACCGCGATGGCGAACAGCAACGGCGGAATCATGCAGAAAAGCAGCTTCAGCAGGCTGATGATGATCGTGTTGGCGATAACCTGCTTGGCGGCAGGGCTGCGGAAGAAGAACTCGAACCAATGATACAGCGGTTTCACGAAATCGCTGTGGAAGATGCCCTTGCGGGGAAGATAGTTCTCGAAGGCGATGACCAGGCCACCCATCGGCACATACTTGTAGACGATGAAGTAGATCGCTCCTGGTATCATCATGGCATACAGGGGCCAGAAACGCCTGAGCGTCGCCTTGAACCCTCGATGGTTGACTTGTTGCAGTTGACTCACTTGTCGCTCCTTGTTGAGAAAACGTTTTACTTTTGTTTGCGACCTTGCTTCGTGTTCCGTTTGGAACGTTATGGCAGCTCGATGAGTTCCGAATCCGAGATGGAGAACCGGACATCCTTCTTGCTGGCGTCCCTGACCTGGACATGGTAGGGCTCGAGCGCGGGAACCGACTCGCGCCAGGCGGTCATGGCGGTGACGATGACGAAAGAGCGCTCCGGGTCGTGAAGCAGGTCTTCGACCAGCCTCGGGGCGGCAGGGTTGCGGAGGATGCCGTGGTGCGGATACTTGACGATATCCGACCTCAGGCTTTGGGGGCCGTAGAAGTCGAGCATCCGGTCAAAAGGTTCGTCATTCCGCCGCGCCTTCTTCATCACGTCGCCGGTGAAGAGGATGCTCTTTCCTTGGAAGACGAAGCGGTACCAGACGCAGTTGGAGTTGATGACGGCTGTCGGCACGTCGTTCTTCCGCTTTTCCGGGCTCGCTTGTGCGTAGTAGGTGCCGATGAGGTACTGGAGCGCCTCGCCTCTGCCCCAGTCGGTCACCGGCCCGTACAGCTCGATCCTTCCTCCCTCGCAGGAAATCTCCTCTCTGGTGGCAAAGGGCACCGTGTGGATGTCCGCCCGCTTCTGGAACTGCCTGATCTGCCGGAGGAGGGCGATGCGCTCGTTCACGTCGGAGTTATGGCTGTCCAGGTAGTTCCCGCCGGTGGGAAGGGCTGTCGCTTCTGGCAGGTACAGGTCCTCCAACTCGAAGAACGGGTTGCGCAGGACGTTGCTCACCAGCTCTCCGATATGGTCGGGGTGGCAGTGGGTGACCAGGCTGGTGAAGCGGAGCTTGTAGTCCGGGTTCTTCTCCTCGTCCTGTTTGCCCATCTGGATCAAGAGCGACCTGCGCAGGTCGAGCAAGGCCTTCAGCGCGGTACAGTTGGGCATGCCGCCGTCGACCAGGAACACTTCCACCCCCTCCGGGGCGTAGGTGACAAGAAGGGCCGCGTCGGACTTGTTGTCGGACTGCGGTTGCTTGAGGAATACGACCTCCATGCGGGGCTTCGCCGTGGCGGTGTCGTTGACGTAGACCGGCTTCGCTCCCAATGCGGCTGCCATCATGCAGCCTGCCAGCACCATCGCGCTTTTCTTCATCGTGCAGACTCCAGCAGATATCGGCCGAGATGGACGCTATAACGGATCATCTCCAGCCTGAGGATATCGTCATCGGGCAGGTGGTTGACGTTTTGTGCCGTCTCGTAGGTGAAATCCCCCTGGTAGCCGCTCTCGTCCAGAGCCTTGACCACCGGCAGCCAGTCGATCGTCCCCATCATCGGCAGCAGGTGCTCGTCCTTCACGCCGTGGTTGTCCTGGATATGGGTGGCGTGGAGCAGGGGACCGAGCTGGCGGATTTGCTTGTCCTGCGAGTCCCTGACTTTCTCGACTAGGTTGGCGTGGCCTGTGTCCCAGCAGAAATAGTAGAGCTCGGGAGCGCCGATGCGCTCACGCAGCCTGATCAGGCTTTCCGCGCCGTCATATTCGCTGGAGAAGATGTTCTCCAGACAGGCGTGGACTTTGCATGTGGCGAGCGCTTTGTCCAGGGATTGGAAGAAGGCCGCGTTGACCGCCAGGCTTTGCTCGAAGGTGATGCCGCGGCTTTCCATCAGGGGAAGCGGATGAACCACCATCTCGGATATGCCGAGCTGCGAGGCGAGGGAAATGCTCTGGAGGATCTTGTCGCGGTAGGGGCCCATCAGGGTCGTGTCGTCCATCTGTCTGGTATTTTCGAAATACCCGTGACATTGGCTTGCCTGCATTCCCTCACGGTTCATAGCCTCGAGAAGCGAGTCGGCCCACGTCTCGGCCTCGCGGGGGGTGCCGGTGGCGACCACCTCTTTCAGCATCACGTCGATCGCGTCGAATCCCGCTGCCTTGCAAATGCCGACCGCTTTGGGGGCGAGATCCGTGTGGTTGACTGAACCTCGCAAGGTGTACAGATTCAAAGTCGTGGAAAGCCTCATGCGTCTCCTCTTAAATAAAACGTTTTATTTATTGATAGCATGTTTCCTTGAACTGTCAATAAAAAAAGTGTAAAATATGGTTAATAACCTTGAGTTATCAGAAATTTGAATGACTGACAAGAATATATAAACCGTTTTATCTAAGGATGGGGGAAGCATGCATATTCGTGGCGTGGTGTTCGATATGGACCAGACCTTGTACGACCGGGACGCCTCGGACGCGGTGGTCATGGGTGCCTACTATGACGCGCATCGCTCTCTGTTCACGGCGGCCTGCACAAAGGAGGATGCCGTGCGGGCCATGCAGAAGAGCGACCGTGCCGGCGGCCATTTCGGCTGGGAACGGATCGTCGACCTGCTGGTCGGCGAGGGAGTCTGTGCCCGAAGGCCTGACGTCCATGCGATATGCACGTTTTTCCAGGAAGGATTCGCCCGCTACGGCGTGCCCTACCCGGAGACGATGGACACGCTGGAAGAGCTCCACAGGATGGGGCTGAAGGTGGCCCTGATCACTAACGGCAATCCGGTCCTGCAGCGACAGAAAATCTCCCATTTCGGGTTCGACACCGTCTGTGACGCCATCGCCATCGGAGGCAAGCCGGAGAAACGGGTATTCCTGGACATGGCGGAAACGCTCGGTGCCAAGCCCGGGGAGCTGCTCTACGTAGGAGACCACCCGCTCAACGACATCCAGGGCTCCCGTGATGCCGGCTATGTGCCGGTCTGGATCCGCACCATGCCCTGGGACTACCCGGAAGTGGAACGCGCGCCATGGGAGATCGGCAATGTTTCCGAACTGCCATGCCTGATCCGGGCCCGTTTCTCTTAGTCTCCGACAGCATCTCGCGCATGCAATACCTGAAATGCCGGTATTACTCTTGTAGGAGGTATTGCATGCGGAAACAACAGTGTCTCATCCACATCTACGGAGATGGTGAGCAGTCGGTTTTGGCGTTGGATCGCCTTTGCGTGTTGGAAAAAGTCGAATGGTGGTATGTCGACGAGAGGGAAGTCGGCCATGTGTGCGCCCAGTTCGACGAGGAAACGATGGTCGAGCATCTTCTCCTGTGGGCCTTGTACTTCCAGGTCGAGGTCGTCATGGCGTATATCGATGGGAATTCGCCCCGAGGCTGCAAGTTCAGGAGCTACGCAGATTCGCGGGTGCCTGCCGGCGCACACGAGGCATGTGTCCATGTGCTCCGCCACCCCGAACTCTGGAAAGAGGAGCAGGAGAAGGGCAGGAAATGGCTGAAACGCCGTCTGGCCTGTGTGCTTTCCTTCGCGATGGAACTGGTCGTCTTTGCTGGCAACGTGAGCCTGGAACCAAGCTCGCGCTTCGACGTCGCCGATGCCTTGGCGCATCAGTTGCTGCAGATCCAGTGTGGGCGGAAAGACAAACGGTGGAGGCAGTTCAGTTCCTTTTTGGTTTCGGTCGCAGGATCCGGCAGGAAGGATCTGGTCGCCCCACGTCTCAAGGCGATGGGGAAAGCCTATCAGGAACTTGATTGCTTTGTCGCTCCCGAAGAGATGGACCGGTGTGTCGGGATTCTGAAGAAGCGCGGATTTACGGGAGATTGATCGTGATGCCCGCGGAGTAAGAGTGGCTGCCGTCGTCCAGCACGAGGATCAGGTGTTGCGCCTGTCCTTCCCGGTTTTGGACGATGCCGGGAGTAGAAGGAGTGATGGTGACCGAGTTTCCGGTTCCCACCAGATTGCCGGTACTGTTCAGGTACCATGACGCGCCATAGGCGTCATCGAGGTTGGAGATGGTGAAATGGAGGCTGCCGGCCAGGGTGTACGGACCGTTTGGCTCGAGGGTGATGGACAGCTTGCCGGCTTCGGCTCCCTTGATTGCCACCGACGCGTCGCTCTTGGGTGGCTTCGCGAACTCGAAATCCCGAAAGTCCTTCACGTCGCCTTCCTGCGCGGTGATGGTGACCGTACCGCCATCGACAACCCGGAAGATGCCCTGCGTGGCGTCAACCACCGAAAGGACCTGGTTGTCGCTGGAACTCCAGGTCAGAGCGGCTTCCCGGTTGGTGCTTGCCGTGAATTGGACGAGTCCGTCCTGCAGGGGAGCGTACCCTTCGTTGATGGAAAGCTCAAGCGGCAACAGCAGGGTCCTGCTGGTCAGGGAGACTTCCTCGCTGCGTACGGACGCGCGCTTGTGGGTGTGGAGCACCGTCAGGGTGATGGTATGCTCCGAGTCCGCCTCCAGACCGTCGAAGGCAAGTTCGGAAGGCACGTCCCCGAAGGCGTAGCTGGATGAGGCGCCGTCAAAGACGACCTCCAGCGCGTCATAGGTTTCCGGCATGGTGAACCGATAGGTGAGGCTTGTGGCGCTCGCCTCGGCAAGGACAAGTCCGCTCGCCGGGGCTGGCACATAGGCTGGTTCCGTTCCCGCATTGGCGATAGGACAGGTGTATGTGCTGGTAAGGTTGGCCGCGACCTTGATGGTCTGGCTTGCCGTGTATCCCACCTGGGAGCCATCGGAGCCGTACAACTTGACGTGGACAGGAGAGCCGCCCGTGACCTCGGTACCGTCGATGGAAAGGTAGGTGGCATCCGCCTCGGAGGCAAGGTCCTTCGTGACGATCACCGAATCGTCGTCATCGTTTATCAGTTCGATCTTGGAGACCGCAAGCCCCTTCCAGGAGACGAACAGGGAAGCGGAACCCTTGTAGGTCCCGCTGTAGACGGGGGAGAGGGCGATGCTGAAGGAATTCGCGCTTTCCACATCGAGCGCCTGGACGTTGGAGACGACCAGATTCCCCAGCCGGTCATAGCCTTTGATCGAGAACTCGTTGTCGGAAGCCGACGATGTCGCTACCGAGATTTGGTTCCCGTTCCGTTCCAGCGCGACCCTGGGGAAACTTTGCGATCCGTTCCCAAAGCTGACCTCGAAACGTTCGATGGTCTCCCACGCCAAGTCGGTGAAACCGGCATCCAATTGCTTGGAGATGGTCACCGTCCCGACATAGGATTGAGATGGCTCGTCCGACCAAGTCGCCTCACTGCACCCCGCCACCAGAGTGGTGGCGAGGAGAGGAAGGGCGACGAAGAATGCGGTACTCTTGACCATCTTAGTTGACAATATTGAAGAAGGCTTGCACAACTTGTGAACTGGAATTAGAAATCGTCGCTATTACTTTATAATGGTTTGCATTGTTTCTTCTGTATCCGGTAATATAGTCATCACCATTGCTATTTTTGATCAAGGAGACAGAGGTAGAGTCTTCAAGTCCCCATCTTTTTTTCTGAGTTCCATCTTCAAAAGCCCAAGCCACACTGAAGTTGAATGGACTTTCAATAGGACGGTGTTTGGCTTCCCCATCATAAAGGGCAACATGGAAGTCATGTTTGCCGTGGTTTTTTAAACCATTACAACTACCTTCTTTGCTCGTAATATCTTGAGAATTCTCGTCATAAAGCCGAGCTTCATATGAGGTGAAGGTATAACTGGCGGTTTCCACGTTTCCGTCGAAATTGATTCCCTCACTGGTCGCCGTGATGGTGACGGTGCCTGCGGCAAGCGCCGTGACGTTGCCATTCTGGTCAACGGTGGCAATCTTGTCGTCGCTGGACTTGTACGAAACGGTGCCTACCGTTGCGTCTGCGGGATACACGGTAGCTGCGCTCGTGTTCGTCGCATAGCTCTGGGAAGCATTGACGATACCCCATGCACGTGGACTCGTAAGCGTGACACCGGTGACGGGCACAACAGCTTCGATGGTCGTAGACGCTTGGTATTTGCCGTTCGATTCGCTTGCCGCAGTAAACGTGACATTGCCTTTTGTCAAAACAGTAACGGCTCCCGTATGCTGGTCGATTGTGGCGATGCTTGGGTCGCTACTGCTCCAAAGAATGCCCGAGACGTCCGCATCCACCGGAGTGACATGAGCGGAAAGGGTGACCGATTCGCCTTTTTTGATTTTGCTAGGATTCGAACCAAGTTCTACACCGGTCACTGGTTGATTTACATAGGTGAAATGGTATGTCGCGGACTCAATGGGATCTCCGTTCGGATCTCGTAGCACGAGGATTACCGACTGTTGCTGTCCTGGTTTATCCAGAGAGATGCCGGCAGATGCGGTCGTTACGTTCACGACAGCGGTTCCTTTCGAATAGCTGCCAAGCAACGTGTCGTTTGAGACCTTGTTGATGTACCAGGAATAGGAACCTACCCCGTCGATGGATTCTTCAGTGAGTGCAATCGTGAAACCATCCGAAGTGCCGTTGATGAGCTCGATGCTCGAGGACTGGGTCATATTGGCAACGACAGTATCTACCGTAGTACCTGTGATTGACACGGTCGGTGCCGCCGGTGTGACACTGTTGGACGTCTCTTCATAATCGGAGGAGATGTCCGTGCCGTCATTAGCGGTACCGATGGCTCTGACTTTGTACGTGTAAGCCTTTCCGGCGTACAACGTATTTTCATCTGCCCAGTTAGTGGTTGTAAGGCCGCTATATTCTGTGCTGGCGACACCATTCTCGTACCGTTGGACCGTATAGGAAGAGGCTTCGGCTATCTTGCTCCATGAAACAGAGATTTTCGTAAGCTCAGCCATCGCCTTGATGTTGTTGACCGAAGGCAGGGTTACGACAACATCATACGTAGCAGTCTTCTTTTGGTTGATGGAAGTAAGGGTGATGGTCGTAGACCCATATCCTTTTACGGTAACCAACCCAGTAGAATCATTCGTAATTGCAATGACGTCCTCATTGCTGCTTGTCCAAGTGTATCCGAGATCGGTAGCGTTTTCTGGAGTAATGACTTTCTCCAATTGGATAACGTCGCCAACTCCAAACGTACCGGTATATTCCTTGATTGCAAGGTTTGTGAGTTTGATTGCGGCGATTTTGGTCACCGTAAGGGCAGCACTGTCAAAATCGATACCATCCTGGTTATGGACTGCGACAAGAGAAGCGACATACTGTTTACCCGCTTCAAGCCCGGAGAACGTATAAGTTCCATTCTTGATTGCATCGGCATTGTCTGTGGTGTTCCAATTCAATGTCGTGACATTGGCAATATCGCCAACCTTGTAAAAAGAAATTTTCAAGCCGGAATATGCTGCCGGCATCTGCCAGTTCAGTTTCAGTTCATCTTCTTTTTCTGTGTATGCAAGATCAGCCGAGACTACTTTATAGGCCGGGGCGAAGCTGTTTGCCGGAAGCCGGAGATCTTTGACTGTCCGATTGTCGGTGATATCGTAAAACTGTGAGGTTTGTCCGCTTGCAATTTTTACCAGTGTGGACTCGCTTAACCCAAGTTCTTTCCCAGACCCATCAAGAAAACGAAAATGCATGAAAGTACCTTTCGTAACGGGAACTGATGCCTGGAAAGTGGTTTGCATGCCATCAGATACCTGTTGAGAAGCGACGGTCTGATTCGTCGTATCTTCAATAAGCGCAATAGTTTTTACCTCATTGGAATTGGTAAGGGACCAATCAAGCCCGATGGAGATATTGCCTTTCAGATTCGTGTGATTTTCCAAATCATTGTAGATGAGTGAGAGTTGGGACTCAAGAAGGTTGTCGCTGCCCGCATAGATGGTAACAGTCTGGGTTCCATATTCCACCAATGTTGAATCATCGATGACGGATTCGCTTGAATAGGCATAGACCGTCAACGTCGTATCGCCGACTTGTAAATCGGTAAACGTAATGGTGCCGGAACTATCGAGCTCAGAAACTTTCACTGTTTGCGACTTGCCACCGAGTATGACTGTAAAAGCGTTCATCGCGCTCAAATCGCTCGTTGATGGGATTCCGATGGTTTTTGTTGAGGCGGAGATAGGCAATTTTACTGTAGCGGAGGTTCCCGTGTTTGTCCCGGTCTGTCCACCGGGCTGGGTCTCGATGGAGGAAGTGTCTATGTCCTAGGTACAGGCGGCAAGGGTGCACAGCAGGGCCATGCACACCAATCCAAAGGCTTTTCTCAACGATTTTATCATCTTGTGCGCTCCTTTTGTGTCATAAGTGGCGTTCTTCGTAGGTATCTGTTTCTGGTGCAACAAGTGCGCAATATATCTGTATATCTGTGTTTGGTAAAGGGTTTGTCGACAGAAATGTGGCAATTTGTTGGATTTCTCAACAGTGTGTTTGGTAATTAGGAAAATGGTCGACAGCGTGTTGTGACATGGGAGTCGCTTTTGACACGAGTCTCGACTTGTGTGGGAACTTCCGTTTTGGGTATGCTGGAGAACATGAAAAAACTGGTTCTTGCGGAAAAGCCGAGCGTCGCCCGTGAAATCGCTCGTGTGATGGGTTGTCCCCTGCGCGGCAAGGGGTATCTGGAAGGTCCCGACTATGTGGTCACTTGGGCCTTGGGCCATCTGGTGGAGCTGGCGCCACCGGCAGATTACGACGAGGCGTGGAAGCGCTGGTCGATGGGCTCCCTGCCCATGCTTCCCGATCCCCTGAAGCAGGTGGTCATCGAGGAGAGCAAGGAGCAGTTCCAGGTGGTCAAGGGACTCTTTTCCCGCGACGACATCTCCGGCCTGGTGATTGCCACCGACGCCGGACGCGAAGGGGAGCTGGTCGCCCGCTGGATCATGAAGATGGCAGGCTACAAGGGAGAGGCGGAACGGCTGTGGATCAGCAGCCAGACCGACCAGGCCATCCGTGAAGGTTTCGCCACCCTGAAGCCCGCCAGCCTGTACGAGAACCTCTACCATGCGGCGGAGAGCCGCGCCGCCGCGGACTGGTATGTCGGCATGAACGTCACCCGCGCGCTGACCTGCCACTATGACGCCAAGCTCTCGGCCGGACGCGTCCAGACGCCGACCCTCGCGCTGATGACCCAGAGGGAGGATGAAAGGGACGCCTTCACCGGCACCTTCTACTACACCCTGAAAGCGGATTTCTTGACTTTCGGCGCCACCTGGCAGGACGCGGATGGCAACAGCCACATCACCAGCGAGGAGAAGCTCAAGCAACTGACGGATTCGCTGGTGGGCAGGGAAGGAAAGGTCGTCTCTGTGGAGAAGGTCCACATGAGCGAGAAACCGCCGCTCGCCTACGACCTGACCGCCCTGCAGCAGGATGCCAACATCTACCTTGGCTTCTCGGCCAAACAGACGCTGGACACCCTGCAGAAGCTCTACGAGGTCTACAAGATCGCGACCTATCCCCGTACCGACAGCCGCTACATCACCCACGACGTGGTGGCCACCCTGCCCGACAGGCTTCGGGCATTGGGCGACACTCCCTTCGGTCCCCGCGCCGCCAGCTACGCGGCCGGCGGTTTCCGCGTCGACGAGGAGCGGTTCGTCAAAGACATGGGGGTGACCGACCACCATGCCATCATCCCCACCGAGCAGCATGTCGACCTGTCCGCGCTGAAGCCGGACGAGAAGGCGCTATGGCAGTTGATCGCCATCCGTTTCCTCGAGGTCCTTTCCCCGGACTATGAATACGACACAACGACGGTGAGGATCCAGGTGGGAGACGAGTTCTTCCAGTCCCGTCTCTCGGCTCCGACCCGGCAGGGCTGGAAGGAAATCGCGAAAAGCGCCGGTCGCCAGGACCCCTTTGCCGGGCTGGATGACCTTGAAGTCGGCATTTCCTCGCTGAAGGAGGGGGACACCGTCAAGGTGACCAAGGTCAGGAGCAGACGCTATGCGACCCCTGCCCCGGAGCGTTATACCGACGCCACCCTGCTTTCCGCGATGGAGCATGCCGGGCGCTTCGTCGACGACGCCGAGCTGAAGAAGCACCTTGGTGGCGGGCTGGGAACCCCGGCCACTCGCGCCGACATGATCGAGAAGCTGGTCCAATACCACTATGTGGACCGTATCGGCAAGGAGTTCGTCCCGACTCCGAAGGGAAGGGAAGTGGTCCGCCTGGCTCCGCTGCAGCTCCGTTCCCCGGAACTGACCGGTGTGTGGGAGGAGCGGCTCTCCGCCATTGCCGAAGGCAAGGAGGATCCTGCCAAGTTCGTGCGCGATATCAAGCAGAACGCCCGCGAGCTGGTCGACCAGATTGCCAAGACGCGTGACGCTTTCAGCCCGCGCTTCTCCGACAGCAAGGAGTGTCCCTACTGCCACGGGCCGATGATGAAGGTGGTCGATGAGATCGGCCGCACCCATTACGTCTGCCAGCGCCTTTCCTGCAGCTACGAGGAAATGATCGTGCGCCACCGCATCAAGGTGCCAAAGGCACCCGAGGCGACGCCTGCCGTCCCGGTGAAGAAGGTCGTGGTGGTCAAGAAGGTGCCGGTCTCGGCATCCGCTTCCCCCAATGGCCTGAGGCGGGTGGTGCTGAAGAAAAAGCCGGCTCTTGCCAGCTATTCGGCCGGCAGTGACGAGGAGGTTGGTTTCACCTACCAGTACAAGGATGAGGTCGAGGTGGTCCGCCCGAGCAAGAAGAGTTTCCGCAGGGACGACCGTCCACGTCAGTCTGACCGCGCCCCGCTTTCCGATCCGCACATGGTCTCCTCCGGGAGCTCCATCGGCGGGGGAGGAACCTTCGCCGACCTGATCAAGGCGAGCCAGGAGCGCTACCGCAACGACAAGAACAAGAAGCGCAGATAAACGAGGCATGCATGTGGGGAGGAAGGTGAAAAGCCTTCCTCCTTTTTTGTCTCTGTTTCCCGGTTCTCACGGAAACAAATGTAATAAAATATATTAAATGTTAAAATAATAACATAAAGTTATTGTATATACACAAATGTAACATTTTGCTATACTAGGCCAACACGAAGGAGAACGCACATGCGGATCGGTATTGTGGGCTATGGCAGGATGGGGCGCCTGATCAGGGAGATTGCCTTGGGCGAGGGTATGGAAGTGACCCGGGTGGTCGACCCTTCGGCACACGAAGCCGAGGTGACGGACAGGGTGGTGGACGGGCAGGTGCTCGCCCAGTGCGATGTGCTCATCGAGTTCAGCAGTCCGCCTGCCATCATGGAGCACCTGCGATGGTACGCCGCCCATCCTTGCCGCGTGGTGGTGGGGACGACCGGCTGGTACGGCAACCTGCCCGAGGTGGAGGAACTGATGGCCCATGCTCCTTCCTCCCTCATCTACAGCGGAAACTATTCTCTGGGAGTCGCGGTTTTCCTGCGGCTGGTCAGGCAGGCGTCCCGGTTGTTGGATGCCATCGGCGGATACGACGCGGGGGTGCTGGAGATGCACCACCGGAGCAAGGCCGACGCTCCCAGCGGTACCGCGCTGATGGTGGCAGGGGAGATTGCCTCGGCCACCAGCCAGACGGGTATTGTCACCGGGACCCTCCATGCCAGGAGAAGGCAGGACGAGGTCCAAGTGGCCTCGCTCCGGGTTGGAAGCCTGGCGGGCACTCATACCGCGATCTTCGACAGCGAGGCGGACTCGATCGAGCTGACCCACCGTGCCCGTACCCGCGGGGGCTTCGCAAAGGGCGCGCTCCTGGCCGCCGGATGGATTATGGACCAGAAGCCAGGGCTGTACACGATCGATGACCTGGTAGGCGGGCTGTTGCCCGGTTGAAATGGAACGGATTCGTTGAGGAGACAAGAGATGCAGCGTGTATTGTTCCGTGGTGTCTACACCGCGATGGTGACCCCTTTCACCGAGAAAGGCAATATTGACGAGGCCGCGCTGAAGGTGATGGTCGACGCGCAGGTGCGTGGAGGCGCCGCAGGCCTGGTTCCCTGCGGTACCACTGGCGAATGTCCTACGCTGAGCCATATCGAGCACGACCGGGTGATCTGGCTGACCGTCCATTACGCGGCCGGCAGGCTTCCGGTAATCGCCGGCACCGGCAGCAACGCCACCAGCGAGGCCATCCGGCTTTCCAGGCACGCGCAGGCCAACGGCGCCGATGCCTGCCTCTTGGTCAATCCCTATTACAACAAACCGACCCAGAAGGGGCTATACCTGCACTTCAAGGCGGTCGCCGACTCGGTCGACATCCCTTGCATCCTGTACAACATCAAGGGACGTACCGGGGTCAACCTCGAGACCGACACCCTGGTCAAACTTGCCAACGACTGCCCGAACATCGTCGGTGTCAAGGAGGCGAGCGGGAACCTGGTGCAGATGGAGGATGTGGTCAACCGCAGCCAGGATTCCTTCTCGGTCCTCTCCGGAGACGACAACATGACCCTGGACCTCTTGGGCAAGGGCGGAGACGGGGTCGTCTCGGTCGCCAGCAACATCGTCCCGAGGATGATGAGCGCGATGGTGTCTCTGTTCCAAAGTGGCAAGGTCAAAGAGGCGACTGCGCTGAACGACCTGCTTGCCCCATTCTTCAAGGCCTGTTTCATCGAGACCAACCCGATTCCGATCAAGACCGCCATGGCCAGGTATGGATGGTGCAGGGAAAGCTTCCGCCTTCCGCTATGCACCTTGGATGGCGAGGAACACCGTATGGCGCTCTACCAGGCGCTGGATGCGCTGGACGCCGCAGGCTGGATCGAGAGGAGGGCTTGAGCATGGCACACGCGAATCCGAATTTCCTGAGGCTGGCAGGGGGCTACCTGTTCCCCGAAATCACCCGACGCGCCAGGCTCTGGCAGGAACGGCACCCGGACGCCAAGGTGTTGCGGCTGGGTATCGGCAACACGACCGAGGCGCTCAGCCCGGTGGTGGCCGACGCGATGAAGCGGAAGGTCGACCTGCTGCGAGACCGCCGCACCTACACCGGATACGGGGACGAGCAGGGAGACAACGCCCTGCGTGAGGGACTGGCGGCGTACTACCGGCGCCAGTGGGGCGTCTTCCTTGATCCGTCGGAGTTTTTCGTCAGCGATGGCGCCAAGAGCGACGCGGCGAACCTGCAGGAACTGTTCGGGCCCGACGACATCGTCGCCGTCCAGGATCCGGCCTATCCGGTCTACGTCGACTCCAACGTCGTCGGCGGAAGGAGCGGGGAGTGGGCCGGGGCGAGCTACCGCCGATTCGTCTACTTGGAGAGCACCGCCGGGAACGGATTCATCCCCGTTCCGCCGGATGGTCACGTGGATGTGGTCTACCTCTGCTTTCCCAACAATCCCACCGGGGCGATGGCGACCAAGGGACAGTTGCGAGCCTTTGTCGACTACTGCATCCGAGAGAAGGCTGTCCTTGTCTATGACGCCTCCTACTGCGAGTACATCACCGAAAGCGGCTATCCCCACTCGATCTATGAAGTCGAAGGGGCAACCGGTTGCGCCTTCGAGATCAACAGCTTCAGCAAGTTCGCCGGTTTCACCGGGGTGCGGCTGGGCTGGACGATTGTCCCGAAGGCAATCGATATCGGCGGGCCTGGACTCTTGAACAAGCTGTGGAACCGCCGCCAATGCACCTTTTTCAACGGCGCGAGCAACATCAGCCAGGCAGGGGGCCTGGCGGCTCTTTCCGGAGAGGGTTGGAGACAGTGCCGGGAATTGGTAGGATACTATCTGGAAAACGCCCGAGTCATCCGAAAGGGGCTTGCGTCCATAGGATTGACCTGTCATGGAGGCGTGAACAGCCCGTACGTCTGGGTGAGGGCGCCCCTAGACATGACGAGCTGGGACTTTTTCGACTTGTTGCTGGAGAAGGCGCATGTCGTCGTCACCCCTGGTTCCGGGTTCGGGCCGGCTGGCGAACACTATGTCAGGGTCTCGGCCTACGGCCATCGTGAGGATGTGGTCGAGGCTGTTGGATCGATAGAGAGGAATATCCGCATATGAGTACAAAGCATCTGCCAATGGAGGAGGGGAAGCTGCTGGAGCTTGCCAGAAGGCTTCCTACCCCGTTCTATCTGTACGACGAGAAGGCGATTCTGGAGAACGCCGAGGCCTTCCGCAGGGAGTTTTCCTGGGCTCCCAGCTTCCGTGACTACTTCGCGGTCAAGGCGCTGCCAAACCCGGCCATCGTCAAGCTGCTGGCCGAAAAGGAAGGCTTTGGCTGCGATTGTTCCAGCCTTCCTGAGCTCTACATCGCGGAGGCGAGCGGGGTGAAGGGGCGTGGCATCATGCTGACCAGCAACGACACGCCGGTGGACGAGTTCGCGAAGGCTCTCGAGCTGGGAGCGGTCATCAATCTTGACGACATCTCCCACATCGATTTTCTTCCCTCTCTGCCCGAGATGGTTTCGTTCCGCTACAACCCGGGACCGGAGCGCACCGGCAATGCCATCATTGGCAACCCGGTCGAGGCGAAGTACGGGGTACCGAAGGACAAGATCGTCGAGTGCTACCGGATCATGAAGGAAAAAGGGGTGAGGCATTTCGCCCTGCATACCATGGTGGCCAGCAACGAGCTTGATGCCCAGTACATCGTCGAGACCGCCCGCATGCTCTTCTCGCTGGTGGGGAAGATCCACGACGAGGCGGGAGTGAGGATCGAGCTGATCGACTTGGGCGGCGGCGTGGGCATCCCCTACCGTCCGGAACAGGAGCGTATCGACATCCACTACATTTCCACGGAGATCCACAAACTGTATGAAGAGATGGTCGTCAAGAAGCATCTTGACCCGCTTGGCATCTCCTTTGAGTGCGGCCGCTATATCACCGGACCCTACGGGTATCTGGTCTCCACCGTCCGCCACGTGACCCACAAGTACAAGGAGTATGTCGGCTTGGACGCCACCATGGCCGACTTGATGCGTCCCGGCATGTATGGCGCCTACCACCACGTGACGGTGCTGGGCAAGGAAAAGGCCCCGCACGACCATGTCTATGACGTGACCGGCTCCTTGTGCGAGAACAATGACAAGTTCGCCGTCGACCGTCCGCTTCCGGAAATCCAGGAGGGGGATGTCGTGGTGATCCATGACGCTGGAGCCCATGGCCACAGCATGGGCTTCAACTACAACGGAAAGCTCCGCCATGCCGAGTATCTGCTGCACGCCGACGGCACGGTGACGATGATCCGCAGGGCGGAGACGATAGACGATTATTTCGCGACGCTCCGTTTTCCCGGCGCCCCGGTAAGGATATAAGCATGTTCCAGTTTCCTGTACGTGTCTATTACAGCGATACCGACGCGGAGGGCATCGTCTATCATGCCCGGTATCTGGACTTCGCCGAGCATGCCCGCACGGAGATGTTGCGAACGGTCGGAATCCAGCAGAGTGCCAGCCAGAAGGCAGGCACCATCCTGGTCGTCTCCTCGATCACGATCGACTTCAAACGTCCGGGTTACCTGGACGACCTGTTGACGGTCGAGACCGAGGTGGAGACCGCCAAGGTGTTTTCTTTGGTGCTTAAGCAGACAATCAGGCGTGGGGACGAGGTGCTGGCGCTCCTGTCCGTCAAGGTTGCCAGCATCAATGTCGGGACGAAATGCCCCGCTCCTCTCGAGCGGGGTGTCATCGAGGCGATCAAGGCCCTTTAATCGACCGGGTAGTGTACCGTGACGGAGACGCTTCCGATTGAGCCTGGCTTGGTGGAGGTGACCACTACATCGTAGCGATGGCTGCCTGGTTTCTTGTCCTTCAGGAGCAGGGAGGCTGTGTTCGCCCCCGCGATCAGGGTTCCCTCGTGGAACCACTGATAGGAAAGGTCTCCCGCCTGCAATCCAAGTGTCTCCAGATTGGTCGGTTCGGCGGTCAGGGTCACCTGCGAAGTCTGGGCCGTCACCACTTCGGGCACGCAGCGCACGGTCGCCTGGATCGGCAGCGAGGTGTCGTTGTGGATGGTCAGGCTGAAGACGTTGGACCGGTCGCCGATTTCCAAGGCGACTTCTCCGCTGGAGAGCGCCCCGTCGACAATCCTGATCGCGCTGGTGGCGCCGCTGGCGTGGGCACCGTCGGTCAGCAGCTCGAGGGCAAGCACGTAGCTTCCGCTGGGAAGTCCGTTCCGGACGATAGTCGCTTCTCCCTCTTGTACCGTGGGATTGATGGCGATCGTTTCTCCGGCCTGGTTCCGAAGTGTCGCGGCCAGCTGGAAGTCTGCCTTGTTCACCTGGTCCTTCGCCCATGTGACTCGGACCGAGAGGTTTCCGGCACCTGTCATCCGGTTGAGCGGAAGCTCCGCGACCTTGGTCTTGCTGGTGAACACCACGTCGGCCGAGCCCTGCGCGAGGGATGTGCCTTCCGCGTTGCGGGCAGTCGCTTCAAGATGCCAGACTCCGATGGCAAGGTGGCCCAGATTGAAGGTGTGGCTCTCGTTCTCCTCCTCGCCGGAAAGCGTGAGCGTGGCACCTCCCGGTCCGGTGCCGGAAATGTCGTAGGTGGCGATGGCCAGCGTCTGGCCTGCAGGCAGGATGGATTTTTCCTGAAAGGCGTCACAGGTAAGGCAGAGCTTTACCTCGGCGTCGGTCAGCCCGGGTTCCTCCTGTAACGCCTTGTCGTCACAGCCGATGAACGCCAGAAGGGCGATCATCCCAGAGAGAATCATCAGTCGTTTCATGTGCGACCTCCTGACCTATTGAACGGGATTTCTTGCCGTTGTGATGCAAACCATGTATCGTGGAGGCATGCAGGTAACGATTTATCCAGAGGGTCATGTCGGAACCTCCCACGTGTTTCTGGTGGGAGGATGGGAGCCATACGAGGATGTTTCGGCGAGAGTGGAGCTCTGCTATCGGAAGAGCCACTTGCTGGCAACCTTCACCATCAGCGAGCCGGAACTGCGGCGCATGGTGACCGGTTGCAACCAGCAGGTCTGCGAGGACAGTTGTGCCGAGGTCTTTCTGAAAGTTGCTGGTGGCGACGACTATGTCAATATCGAGACGAGCGCCAGTGGCGCCGTGCACGGGGCCGTTGGCCCCGACAGGCACCACCGCCGTTTTTTGGATGAGTCCGTTCTGAAAAGGATTCCTGTCGAGGTGATGGTAAAGGAGTGGAGCAGCCAAAGGGCTGTCTGGGTCTTGAGGGAGGATCTGGACCTTGCCGCGCTGGGAGTCGTGCCCGAGGGTACCGACCTGAAGGGACTGCGCCTGCAAGGAAACTTCTATACCTGCGGGGACAAGCTCAAAAAGCCAATCTGGCTACTCTGGAATCAGGTCGACAGCCTGAAACCCGATTTCCATCGTCCCGACTGCTTTGGTGACTTGCTCTTTATGTGAGCAGGGTCTTCAGCGAGGCCAAGGCATGGGCCTCGACCTGTTCTACCTCCCACCCGAGCCTGATAGCCAGCTTCCGGTACCAGGCTTCGAGCGACTGGTGGTACGTCCCGCAGGCGGGAAGGTCGCTTTCCACCGTGAAGGGAAGGCCTTGGATTTCCCTTAGCCGGTTCCAGAGGTTCGTCCGCTCGACGCGGGGCCCAAGGGAAATGACCGCCCCCTTGTCGGTTATTGCCTTGGCGGTCTCGACGCTTCCGGTAAAGCCGTGCCAGAGGGTCGCCACCGTGCCGTCCAGGATTCCTGCCATCAGTCCATCAGCACCCACTACGTGCAGGGAGACCATGCGGTGCATGTTCCGGGCGACGCAAAGGAAGTCTTGCAGGACCTTGGCCTGTCCGTCGCGGCCGGGAAAACGTTTGTCCAGGCCTACCTCGCCGATTTGCATCTCCTCCCTTTGTGCTAGGAGTGCCTCAAGACGTGGGAAATCGACTTCCAGGCTGGGGGGGAGCTGCCCGAGGGACGGAACGACACGGTCAAGGGCTGTGTGGAACGCTTCTTCCCATTCGGCCGCGCGGCTGGTGCAGAGAATACCCTCCGCTTGTTCCTGGACTGGGAGATGGAAATGGGCGTCCAGCATGGTCACACCACCAGCAGCAGGTAGCAGAGGATGATGGATGCCACGATGCCGAGGATTGTCGGGCGCTTCGCGTAGCCGAATGCGAAGGCTATGGCGATGGCGCCGGTACCGGCATACCACTGCGGGCCGTAGTCATGGAAGGCGCCTGGAAAGATCAACGCCCCCATGGCGGCAATCGGCAGGATCTGCATGCATTTCACCAGGAAAGGCGGCAGCCGGTCCAGCCCTTTGACCCAGTAGGGTATTTCCTTTACGAGCATGGTGGCAAGGGCACCACAGAGGAAGATGACGACGGTCGGAATCTGATGGAAGGAACTCATCGCTCTGTCCTTCCGTCGCACAGGGCGCCGACGAAGGTGGCGCCCAGCATGGAGATGACAAAAGACCAGCCTGCCCCCACATGCAGCCCGAGGGAGAGCGCGCTGTTGGCCAGGCCTGCGCACAAGCCGACGAAGAGGATCCTGGCTCCGCCTTTGCGTACTTCGCCTGCCCACATGGCGCTGAACATGGCGTACAAGGTCACCCCGACGGCCAGCTGCCACTCATCGGAAAGCATCGCTCCCACCAGGCAGCCGACGACGGTCCCCGAGACCCATCCCGTGTAGGCGGTGAGTTCCAGGCCGACCATGTATCCCCAGCCAAGCGGCTTGCCCTTCAGGACCGAGATGCTGAATACCTCGTCCGTGGTGAAGAAGCCGACGATGAAACGCTTGAGTCCATGCACGTTGTCCAGTTTCCGGGCTACCGCCGCGCCCTCGAAGGCATAGCGCAGGTTCACCAATGCCATCGAGAGCACGATCTCAAGGATCGCAGCCCCGCTGACAAGCAGGTTGACGCCGAGGAACTGGCTGGACCCTCCGTATACCGCGAGGGAGGAAAAGGTCGATTCCCAAAGGAAAAGCCCGGCGTTCCGGCACACGAGTCCGAATGCGATCGCGGTGGGAAAGTAGCCGATGAAAATGGGCATCCCGTCCACAATCCCCTCACGCGCCGTGAGATTGGTCTGGTTCATGATATGACTGATAGTATCCGGTTCGTACTTTCATGCTCAAGAACCCCTGTGCTATGATGGGAGACAGGAGCTTTACATGGGTTTGTTTCTAGCCAATACCGGTCTTGAGTGTCTGCGAAAGGGCGACCAGCTGGACGAGCGGCTGGTCGGGGAGCTGAAAACGCTGGGCAAGGAGGAGAAGGTGGGGACTGACGGTTCCGCGTATTTGACCTACTCCTTTCCCAGCGGGCTCGAGCTGGTATTCCGCATGGGTGGCGATGCCATCATCGATGGCGACATGTGTTACGAAGGACACAGCTTGTGGCAGGCGAAACCGGCCGTCACCATTCCGACGCGGGGATACCTTTCCCTTGATTTGGTGCTGGTGGACCTGGCGGGCAGGAACGGTTTCGCGGCGAGTATCCTGAAGCCGGCCACCATTCCCTCGTTTACCAACGAGCAGCAGCTCGACCTTTCGGTCAGCGCATTTCCGGTCGGGCTGGACGTGTTCGACGACAGGAAAAGCTACGAGGCGGTCACGGATGAGAAGGTCCGCCTGCAGGATGGGCAGGTGATTCCTTACAACTACCTGATGAGCAGGCAGGAGGGGCTGAAGCCGAAAGAACAGGAGTTCTTCGACCACAAGATCCAGTTCAATCTCTTCGCCGGGGAAGTGGTGGCGTTGGAACAGAAGGACAACCAGTGGCACGCCTCCTCCTTCCAGGTGGCGACGGTGCGTACCGTTCTCGGCAACCTCGACGTGGTCTTCGGAGCGGGCCAGGTCAAGAAGCCTCTCCGTGAGGGTTGCTACCTGTTCGGCGAGGCTCTGATCAGCGCCAAGGTGCTTGCAATCGACGGCAAAGCGCTCTAATTTTCTGGAAAGTGTCCTGTTTTTGGACACTTTCTTGACAACTTACCCTTTCCCTGTCCATTATGGAGACATGTCAAACTCCACGATAACAAAGAGGGCTCTGGCGAGCTCGCTCAAAGAATGTATGGCGGAAAAGCCCTTGGAGAAAATCTCGATTGGCGAGATTTGCGCGAAGTGCGACTTGAACAGGAAGAGTTTTTACTATCATTTCCGCGACAAGTTCGAGCTGGTCAACTGGATCTACGATACGGAAATCAATGAGAAGGTCAACGGGTGCCTGAAGACCATGTCCACCAAGGACATCGCGATGATGATCTGCCGGTATCTTTTCGAGAATCGTACCTTTTACCTGAACGCGTTGGAGGTGTCCGGTCCCCATTCCTTCCATGACTACTTCTGTCGGCAGATCCAGCCGATTGTCGACAAGACGCTGCATGTCTCCAGCGACGACTCCCTGGATCTGGAGGAACTCAGCGACGTGATCGGGGATTTTTGCCTTTCGGCCGTCAGACGCTGGATCGGGCATCCCAATCCGGCGACCCCCGAGAAATTCCTGGAGAATCTGACCAACGTGAGCGTCACCCTCTGCGGACGCATGCTCTCCGTATTCCTCTGATAGTCAGGCAGAAAAGAAGAGGGTGGGGCGAGTCCTTATGCCTGCCTGGTGTCATCCGGAATGCAGAATTCAAGAAAATAGGGTATTCTGTGGTCAGGGATAAAGAATGATTGGCTCCGTACAGATGTTTGTGGGATGAAGCGGAAGAGGTTCGGACACGACACACCGTTTACCGTGCGAGGAATATCCGGTACCTATTTTCCGTGTGTACGGGATACTGGTCTGTTCTGCATGGCCGGGTACAACCCCTCAGGCCAGCACCTGCCGCGACTTCTCGACCTCGGGGGAGAAGACGTTGTCCGACAGCACCTTGTCGTACTCGTCAATCAGCACGACCACTTTCCCCAACGCAGACAATCCATCAATCAAATCGGAGAACACGTCGTCGGCATCCTGTGCTTGGTCCAATGGAGCGGTGCCATAGCATACGGCGGTCTGGATCATGGCCTTCTTCAGCCAAGATTTCAATCCCTCTGCCGTCTTGTTCCAGCAGTTCGTGAAATCGATGTGGATAATCGGGTACTTCTTCCAATCGTAGTCCAGAGCATCGATGGCGAGCCCCTTGCACAACTCCCTCCTGCCTTGGAAGACCGCCTCAAGCGTAGAGACCGTCAGGGACTTCCCGAAACGGCGGGGACGGGAGAGGAAGCACATGTTGCCTTCCTGACGGACAAGGGAATGCAGGTACGCGGTCTTGTCCACGTACACGTACCCCCCCGCCGGAGATTCCCGAACGAGCCGTTCGCCGTCATGATGGGAAGCAGTTGCTTGCTCATGACTCAAGGTGCGCTTGTGGCAAAGAACGCCCTTTCCCGAGTGTCGGTCCTTGTCTCTCATCCGGACGGCGGTTTTCCGATTGCCCTCACATTGGAACCCGGAGACGTACGTTGATTGCCTTGAGAGCGAACGATATGCACGCGGGAGAGCTTCTCGTTGCCAGACAATTCCGTTGACCCCGCCTTCCTACGGGCGGCAATTGCATGCGGCAAGTTCCGCATCCGGCCACATGCGGGACCGCATATGGGTTGCC